>NZ_JBQEPB010000004.1:0-605860 GCF_052045455.1 Pedobacter sp. 22226
CAAAAGAGGAGAAATGTATGTCGAGAATTATAGGAGAGCGTCATAAAAGATAAGAAAAACTCTTTATTTGGAGTTTTTCTTAAAATAAATTTGCAATTGTGGTAAACCTAGAATACGACTGAAGCATAGCGAAATGCCCGCCTGCTACGGGCAGGGAGAGATCTATCAACACAGATTTCTCGGCTGCGTTGCACTCCGCTCGAAATGACGATCGCGCCTAGATAAAACCTAACCTGCAGTTGGCAAATAAGGTTTCTCAAAGAAACTCATCGGCTCCTCAGGGTTTTTAATAATCTCGAATACCACATAGCCCCATGGTTTCCAGAAATTTTCCAGTACCTGTGCATATATTTTATTTTGCCAGACATCAAAAAGCGGTTTGGTCATGTTGCCGCGTAAAGGCATCGCTTCAATATAAGTAGTGCCTTCAACAGGCATAAAAGTATATTCGGGCAGGCGGTTAAAAAGATAGGCAGAATAATAAAAACGGGCACTCAGTTCTTCAAATTGTTCAGCCGTTAAAGCTTTACCTTTTACTTCGTTAATAATGTCCTGATGATAGCGTTTATTGGTGCCGTTATCCTGCAGGCAGGCAATAATGCCAAAATCTTTCATTTTTAAAGAGAAAGTGAGCGTATTAATTTCATCGCGGAAGCTGAATGGCGTTTCCTCATTCTCTAATTTTACAACGGTGATAGACCATGGCGAAAAATCCTCAAACTCCAGGCTTGTGTAAAGGTTTTGCATCATGAAATTCAGGTTGGCAAATTTCATCATCAGCGATTGCGACATATTCAAACCATCAGCGGTCATTTCTTTGCGCAAAGCCGAATGCATTTCGATGTACACAAAACCATATAAAAACTTGCCAATCCAGTTAAAAAGATCCAGCTCCGGCAACGCAGCAACCGCATCGTAACCTTTTGCAAAAGCCGCTTCGATCTTAGCTTCCAGCGGATTTAAAAACTGCTCATTTACCTCACTGTTTACCGGAATCACCAGGGTGTTGTACGAACGGATGCTTTCATCCAAAAACTGGATCTGCTCTTCGCCGGTTAAGCCTGCCTGTTTCAACAGCCATTTTGGTAGCAAAGGCACCTGAATAACAGGAGAATTGAAAGTTTTACCACTTAAAAAGCAGGTTTTATATAAAAAATCGAAATTCTGGAAAGGATTGTATAAGCCGGTATTCATCACTGCAATATTAGCCATTATATTTTAAGGGCTAAGCAACGATGTTTTATTTTAACGCAGGGATTACAACCTCACCCTGTGAGTGGCAGTAGTATAGCAGTGTCCACCGTTTCCCTCTCCTGCAGGAGAGGGAGGTTACTGCAGTAAGTGAAACCCCTTCCTTTAACAGGGTGAGGTGGGTGAAGTCTAGTAATTATTATAATAATATCCTATATCCTCTACCAACTGGTTATAAATAGGCTTGGTAAACTCTAAAAACAGCGCACTTGGTGGCGGCGGCAATTGTTCTTTCCTTCTGGTGATGGCTAATTGCTGGTTGCTTAAAGCCCTGTCATCGCCTTTATAACTGGCCCAGCTATCTCTCCAAACATAAGTGCCAGGAAATTTCTGCTGGTGCACCAGTTTTCTTGTTTTCCAGTCAGTAATGCTCATATCCAATAAACCTGAAGAGGAAATGTTCTTTTCAAAAATGCTTAAAGTGGCTTTTACCGTTCCGTAAACCGGTTTTTTATCGCGGGTTTCGCCAATCACCACACTATCGCGTTTTAGTTTTTCAACCCTTTCTTTTACATAAGTCTGGCCCACTACAAAATCATCAAAATTTAAACTCAATACCTGATCGGGAACAATTTTTTGATTGGTAGCCTGTTCTTCCCCGTAAAAAATCACAAACTTATTCTTCGAGTATTTTGCAATATACTGATCAATCTGCTGCTGAAAATAATCAGCACTTAACTTGTACATGCTGCTGTTTACTATAATCGGCTGCACTACAACCCTGGTTACTGCGGCCCAGTAAGCATCTTCCATTTTTGCTTTGGCATCTTTATAATCGGGCTGAAGGTTTATTGTTTTCTCAAACTCGTAATACGCTTTTTTTGCGGCCTGACGGTTATTTTCCCTTAAATAGCCCAAACCCGAACCATACCTCGCACCGGCAGCATTATATTTACTATCAGCCAGTTCGGTAATGTACTTTGAAGGATTTGGAACAATGGCCAAACAGGCAGGGCAGCTATTGATATCATCGGCCAGCTGATTTATTTTTTGATAATCGTACATCACCGATTCCCACCTGAACAAATCGTTCGACATTTTGGCTTCGTCAATTTTCCGCAAATGATCCTGCAAAGCCAATCCGTAGGCCGTTTTCAGCACTTCCATTGCTTCACTGTTTTTTGGCGAGTTTTGCAACCTGCTTACCGATTTTTCAACCGAAGCATCATAATCACCTTTTTGCAAGGCTTTTTTCCCTGTGGTACATCCTCCAATAATTATTAAGGATAAATAAATAAAATACCGTAATCTTGAAATGTTTTTCATGGCAGGAATATTTGCGTTAATAAACAAAGATAATTTGTAAGACGACAATTACCTCATTTATTTAGAAGACGATTGATAATGAAAATTAGTTGCAAGCAATTTGAGTTAGAGTTAAAACATCCTTTTTCGATTTCGAAATTTACCCGTACCAGTACCCCTTTAATGTTATTAAAGATCGAACACGAAGGCGTTGTGGGGTATGGCGAGGCCTCTATGGTGCCATATATGGGCGAAAGCTACGAAAGTGCAGGTAATTTTCTTAAACTGGTAGATTGGGATAAAATTCAATATCCGTTCAATTTTGAAGAAATTATTGCTTATTTAGATAGCCTTGCGCCTGGCCAACCTGCAATAAAAGCGGCTATCGATATTGCGCTTAATGATATTCAGGGTAAACTATTAAACAAGCCCTGTTACGAAATTTATGGGGCCGACCCGGCAAAAATGCCCGTAACTTCTTACACCATCGGGATTGATACACCAGAAGTAATCCGCGAAAAACTGAAAGATGCCGAAGCATTTAAAGTGATCAAAGTAAAGCTGGGCAGGGATAATGACCAGGAAATTATCGAAACCATACGCAGCATGACCAGCGTACCGCTTTATGTAGATGCAAACCAGGGTTGGGCAGATAAAATAAAAGCAATCGACTTAATTTATTGGCTCCATAATCAGGGTGTGGTGTTAATTGAACAACCGATGGATAAAAATAACCTCGATGGAAATGCCTGGTTAACCGAACGTAGCCCGATTCCATTATTGGCTGATGAAGCGGTGCAGCGTTTAGCCGATATGGATAAACTGAAAGGGGCTTATCATGGCATTAACGTAAAACTAATGAAAAGCTGTGGCATGTACGAAGGTCACCAAATGATTTTAAAAGCCCGGTCTTTCGGTATGAAAGTGCTGATAGGTTGCATGAGCGAAACCAGTTGTGCCACTTTAGCCGCAGCCGCTTTAGCACCATTATGCAACTGGGCCGATTTAGACGGACCATGGCTCACCAAAAACAACCCATTTACCGATCCCGCTTTTGAAAACGGAAAATATATTTTGAAAAATTTACCCGGTTTAGGACTGGAAGGTACTACTTCGGATCTTTTTCTTTAAAAGACTTACGGATCTCTTTTGTTAACTGATACTTGAAATAAAACAAGCAGCAAACCACACCAACCAAAAACGCTGCAGGCAGGTATTTATGGTTATTATAACACCAAACCAATCCAAAAATGGAAAGGATAATGGCGAGGTTATAAAAGATATTTAAAGCAAATTTTTTACCCACAATAGAAGGATTGAATGACAGAATGATTGAATGCGAGAGGAATTGAACGAGTGAATGCTAAATTTGGAATGATAGACTGATTAAACATTCACTCAACCTATCATTCCTTCATTCTATCATTCAAAATTCAATAATTATTTTAATATACTTGCATATTCGGGTCAAAAGCTTCTTGCCAGGCTAAAATACCACCTTTTAGGTTATAAAGATTGTCGTACCCATACTGTTGCTCTAACTGCATTACTGCTGCTGCACTTCTTTTTCCGCTACGGCACTGAATAATTACCGGTTTATCTTTAGCAACCTTATCCGCTTCAATTAAAATTCCGCCCAAAGGGATATTCTCACCATCAAGATTGGAAACCTCATATTCGAATGTTTCACGAACATCAATTAGTTGAAAATCTTCTTTGTTATCGATTTTCTCTTTTAGTTCTTGTACCGATATTTCTTTCATTTTATTAAATGTATTTATGCAAATATAGGAAAATCAGCTTTACACTCCCCATCAAAAAAATGCCATAAAATTTTGCTTAAAACTGTAACAACTGAAACCCTTAGGCGTTTAAATATAAATAGTTATAAATGGACAAACTGAACCGTTTCTTCTGGTTTTGCTCTGGCGCCCACATCCCAACGCTCGAGAAATACCCTTCGGAACAAAATAAATATACCGGCATTGGTGCCACCATCTTTTTTACGGGCTTGTTTGCAGCACTATCTGGCGGGTATGCCATGTATTTTGTATTTAAGGGCACCGATCTGGCCGTAATTTTCGCCATTATTTTTGGCTTTTTGTGGGGAGCGGCCATTTTTAACATGGACCGTTACATTGTATCGAGCATCAATAAAAGTGCAAGTACCAACAAACAACTGCTCCAGGCTACGCCTCGTATTTTGCTGGCCATTATGATCGGTATGGTGATATCGCGCCCAATTGAGCTTAAAATTTTTGATAAAGAGATTAAAGAACGCTTAAAAGTAAGTTACCTTAATGGTCAGCGGGCCAAAATTGATACTTTGAACAAAGCATTCGAGAAAAAATACCAGGTAGAATTTGGCAGGTTAAATCAGCAGAAAGCCACCAGGGATTCACTTGAAAAAGGCATCAAAGCGGACAGACAAAAGCTTAATTTCGAGATTTTCGGGAATAAAACCACTGAAACATCGGGGGTGATGGGCTATGGTCCTTATGCCAAACGTAAGGAAGCAGAAATTGCACAGCGAACCACAGAGCTCGATTCGTTAAAAGCTGCCATCAGTAAATCAGAAAGTTTTGTAGATAAACGCAAAGCATTTGATGGTTTGTTTACCGAGAAATTGTACACCAAAAAGCAATTAGACAGTTTATCGGATATTGCAGGTTTTGCCGACCGCAACTGGGCTTTAGGTCAGCTTAAATTTAATGTAGATGGCACCAGCGATAACAATACGGCCATTGCAGTTACTTTTATCGGACTGCTGTTTATTTTCTTCGAATGTTTGCCGGTTTTTGTAAAACTCATGAGCGCCCGCGGACCTTATGATTATGCCATATCAGATGGTGATGAGGTAGCGATTTATCATTCTAAAAAGGATAAGGATTTCCATTTCGAAGTAGCCGATAATATCCATGAAACCAGGGTAGATTCCGAATCAACCAAAAAGAAAGAAATTATTAAAGGAAAAGCCTACCGCGACCTGGAGAAATACGATTGGGATGGGGAGTAGATGGAAGATGGATAATGTGAGAGGGATGAGGGGGCGAATGGTTTAATAGATAAGGGTAAATTGTAATGTTGAAAGGTTTCAAGGTTGCAAAGTAAAATAGAACTATGAACAAAAAAACCATCAACTATAAACCAATAAGGCTACGAACTATCAGGCCATCAACTAAAAAATCACACAACTATCAGTCAAAAACCTTAATTTTCCCTAAATTCACACCTCTATACTTATTATATGAAGAAAATATTCCTCTTTACCCTTGTCGGAATGGCAAGTTTGCAGCTTAGGGCGCAAAATATTGATAAAATCATCACGCGTGAGTACACCGATCACCTGATTAAAACTTTAAGTGCAGATGATATGCAGGGGCGTGCGACATTTACCCCGGGCATTGATAAAGCAGCTACATTTATTGAGTCAGAATTTAAAAAAATCGGTTTACAGCCTCTAACGGGAGAAAAAACATTCCGCCAGACTTTTAACAAATACCAGGTAGCCAACCAAAGTACCATTGTTAAAATAGATGGACAGGAAATTGCACCGGAAAATTTAATGGTTACGGGCACTACCACCGAAAATATTACACTTGATAAATCGAATGCCACAGTAGTTAAGTTAGACCCCGAAAAGCCTTTTGTAGCTCAGTTCAGGGCTATGCTCAATGCAGAAAAGAGTCAGATTGTTTTGGTCGACAGTAAATTTGCAGATCTCTTTAACCGTTACAGGGATCATTTCAGCAAACCGGCAACTGTTGATGAAGAAGATATTAAAAAAACAACCAGTGCTGTACAGGTTTTTGTTTTAGGTAAGGATGCTGCAACAGATTTTTCAGCCACTTTTAAAAACAAGATTACCAAAATGCCTTTATTCAATGTTGCGGGCGTTATACCGGGTAAATCTAAAGCAAAAGAAATCGTAGTTTTCTCTGGTCACTACGATCATTTAGGTTTTTTAAAACCAGTAGATGGCGATAGTATTGCTAACGGGGCCGATGATGATGCATCGGGCACAACCGCAATGATTGCCCTGGCAAAATATTACAAAGCACAAAAAAATAACGAACGTACTTTAATCTTTGTTGCTTTTACAGCAGAAGAAATTGGTGGTTTTGGTGCAAGGTATTTCTCAGAAAAACTAAATCCTGATGATGTTGTAGCCATGTTCAATATCGAAATGATTGGTAAAGATTCGAAATTTGGAAAAAACACCGCATTTATTACCGGCTATGAAAGATCGGATTTTGGCAAGATTTTACAGAAAAACTTAGCTGGAACGGAATTTACTTTCCACCCAGACCCTTACCCGGATCAGAACTTATTTTACAGAAGTGATAATGCTACTTTAGCCGCTTTAGGTGTTCCGGCGCACACCATCAGTACCGATAAAATTGATATCGATAAATTATACCACAGCGTGAAAGATGAGTATAGCTCTTTAGATGTAGAGAATATCCTTTCTACGATAAAAGCCATTGCTAAAAGCGCTGTAACCATTGTAAACGGAACGGATACACCAACCAGAATACCGAAGCTGAAGAAATAATAAATTGTAAACCTATCAGGTTTTAAAAATCTGATAGGTTTAAGCGCGATCGTCATTTCAACCGAAGTGGAGAAATCTTTTCCGCCAGTTTAAAAGATCTCCCCATTTCGCTGCGCTTCAGTCGAGATAACGAACAAAAAATGGCCAGTGAAAAATCACTGGCCATTGCTATTTATAAACCTTCGTAAGCAGATTACTTACTCAAATACATCGATTTATCTTTGTAAAGCTTGCGGAAGTAAGGATCTTCCAAATCTTTGATGAAACGGATCGCTTCACCTGTTGATTTCATTTCAGGACCTAATTCTTTCGCTACTTCAGGGAATTTCTCGTAAGAGAAAACCGGTTCTTTAATCGCATAACCTTTAAGCTTGCGCACAATTGTGAAATCTTTCAGTTTTGCTGCGCCCAGCATAATTTTAGCCGCGATATTAATATATGGTACATCGTATGCTTTTGCAATGAACGGAACCGTACGCGATGCCCTTGGGTTGGCTTCAATTACATATACCTTTTCATCTTTAATGGCAAACTGGATGTTCAATAATCCACGTACATTTAAAGCCTTTGCAATTTTGATCGAGTATTCTTCCATCGCTTTAGTTACCGTTTCTGATAAGCTAAAGGTTGGTAATACTGCGAACGAATCTCCGGAGTGGATACCTGCAGGCTCAATGTGCTCCATCATACCTACAATGTGAACATCATCACCATCAGAAATCGAATCTGACTCTGCTTCTTCTGCTCTATCTAAAAAGTGGTCAATCAGTACGCGGTTGCCCGGTAAATCGCCCAATAATTTTACTACTGCTTTTTCAAGGTCTTCATCGTTGATAACGATACTCATTCCTTGTCCACCCAATACGTAACTCGGACGAACCAACACCGGATAACCAACCTCGTTTGCTACAACAATTGCTTCTTCAGCATTTTCTGCAACACCATATTTTGGATAAGGAATATTAAGATCTTTTAACAGGTCAGAGAAACGGCCACGGTCTTCCGCGATATCCATATTTTCGAAAGAGGTACCGATAATTTTGATTCCTTTTTCGGTTAATTTCTCTGCCATTTTTAAGGCTGTTTGTCCACCCAACTGAACAATTACACCTTCTGGTTTCTCCAGTTCAATAATTTCGCGTACATGTTCCCAGAAAACCGGCTCGAAGTATAATTTATCGGCCATGTTAAAATCTGTAGAAACCGTTTCAGGGTTACAATTGATCATGATTGCTTCGAAACCTGATTCTTTTGCAGCCAGTAAACCATGTACACAAGAATAATCGAACTCAATACCCTGACCAATACGGTTAGGACCAGAACCCAATACAATTACTTTCTTCCTGTCGGACGGTTTAGATTCGTTCTCCTCCTCAAAAGTAGAGTAGTAGTATGGTGTTTTAGCCGGGAACTCTGCTGCACAGGTATCAACCATTTTATATACCCTGTTGATGCCTAAAGCCTTACGGCGATCGTACACTTCATCTTCGGTAACGTTTCCTAACAACCAGGCAATCTGAATATCAGAGAAACCTTTTTGTTTAAGCGTTACAAAGAAATCCTGAGGGATATTATTTAAAGAGTATCTTTTTAATTCAGTTTCAAGCAATACAAGCTCCTGAATCTGGTTTAAGAACCATTTATCGATTTTGGTAACCTTACGGATCGACTCTAAAGGCACGCCCATTACCATGGCATCTTTTATTAAGAACAAACGGTTCCATGAAGCATGCTCCAAACCGTCCATAATTTCTTCAATATTGCGCACCTGTCTGCCATCTGCACCTAAACCTGCGCGATTAATTTCTAAACTCTGACAAGCTTTTTGCAACGCTTCGATAAAGGTACGGCCGATAGCCATTACCTCACCCACAGATTTCATCTGCAAGCCAAGCTCTTTGTTTGCGCCTTTAAATTTATCGAAGTTCCAGCGAGGTACTTTTACGATTACATAATCTAAAGTAGGCTCAAAATAGGCAGAAGTGGTTTTGGTAATCTGGTTTTCAATTTCATCCAGGTTATAACCGATAGCCAGTTTTGCAGCGATTTTTGCAATCGGATAACCGGTTGCCTTACTTGCCAAGGCTGATGAGCGCGATACACGTGGGTTAATTTCGATGGCGATAATTTCGTCATTTACCGGGTTAACCGAAAACTGAACGTTACAGCCACCGGCAAAGTTGCCGATTGCACGCATCATTTTAATAGCCTGGTTACGCATTTCCTGGTAACAACGATCTGATAAGGTCATTGCAGGCGCAACAGTGATCGAATCTCCTGTGTGGATACCCATCGGGTCGAAATTTTCGATCGAACAGATAATGATTACGTTATCATTACTATCCCTTAATAACTCCAGCTCATATTCTTTCCAGCCTAAAACCGCTTTCTCTACCAGTACTTCGTGTGTTGGAGAAGCTTCTAAACCACGTTTTAAAGCGGCATCAAATTCTTCTTTCTTATGTACGAAACCACCACCAGAACCACCTAAAGTGTACGAAGGGCGGATTACCAATGGATAACCGATTTCCTGTGCGGCTTCTTTACCTTCCAAAAATGAATTGGCAATTTTCGATTCAGCAACACCTACACCGATATCAACCATTAACTGGCGGAAAGCTTCACGGTTTTCTGTTTTTTCGATTGCAGCAACATCTACACCAACTACTTTAACACCGTATTTTTCCCAAACACCACGTTCTTCAGCTTCTTTACAAAGATTTAAGGCTGTTTGACCTCCCATTGTAGGAAGTACCGCATCAATTCTAGGTAAATCTGCAGAGTCGATATGCTCTTGTAAAATAACCTCTATTGAATCAACAGTTAACGGGCGCAGGTAAACATGGTCACCGATAACCTTATCCGTCATAATAGTAGCCGGATTGGAGTTGATAATGGAAACGGTAATCCCTTCTTCTTTTAAAGAAAGGGCCGCTTGCGAACCCGAGTAATCAAATTCACAGGCTTGGCCAATGATAATTGGTCCAGATCCTATAATCAGTACTGAGCGGATGGAAGTGTCTTTAGGCATGATAAAGCTTAAACAATAATTAAAATTCTAAAGTATCAGGGTGTTTTAAACCCAGGAAGCAACGAGATTTTGTGCTTGTAAGAAGAAAAATCCCAACTGTTCTGTCGGGATGCAAAGATACACCTTTAGAGGGATTTTATGCTGATTTTTTTAAAATAAAAAAGAGGGTTTACTGAACCCTCTTTTTAGATTTTTCTTTCGTAAAATTCGCTACTGTTGCAATTTAATTTCGCCTAAATCTGTAGTGGCGCTATCTTTTACGGCAACCTTTTCTATCACAGCATCTTTATATGGTGCATTGGCTTTTATCACCACGTTATAAACACCTTGTTTAAGGTTGGTGAAAGTAAAAACTCCCTGATTTACTTCGGCTCTAAGCGTGTCTGTGGCAGCTACAAGCGTAACAGATGATGCAGCATCAACCGGGCTAATTTTTCCGATTATTCCGCCCTGTTTAATATTGGTAAATGCAATTGCACCCAGGGCAAATACAATAATCAATGATAATACAACACATAATTTTTTCATGGTATATCGTTTTAGTGTGATGTCCGAAATAAATAACACCATTTTGTACAAATAGTTTTAAATAATGAACACCCCAAATGCATATTGTACTATAAATTATACACGACTGTAAAATCAAAATGTACAATATTACCGCAAATGTTAATTAGTGTTAAAAGAATTTCGAAAAAACAGCTTCACGCGTCAGAATTAAGTCACGAAGTTGTGAAGATCCCATTATTGGCAATAATGTTGTAATAAGCAGAACATATATGCGTTTTGTATATACTTTAGACAATGATCTAAAGCTTCCTCCGCGGATTAGTTACCCGCAATGAGGATTTCTTCATAAATAGTTTGTTTGGTTTATTATCCGGTTAGAGGAGCCCTCCTCAACCGGATTTTTTCTTTTAAGGCTTTTTCCTTTACATTTGGATGTATTCAGAAAATTTTATCGTGAATAAAAATATCAAAAAAATCGCTGTTGTTGGCCCGGAAAGTACGGGAAAATCTACCCTATCTCAATGGCTGGCAAAACGCTACAAAGTTTCGTGGGTGCCGGAATATGCCCGTTATTACTGCGAAAACCTGGTTACGGATTATACCCTGCAAGATGAAGAAAACATGTATTACGGACAAGTAGCCCTCGAAGATGCCATTTTAGCCGTTACCGAAAGCGATTTTATCATCTGCGATACCACTTTTGTTACCGTAAAAATATGGAGTGATGAAGTGCTGGGCGAAACACCAAACATAGTACTGGATGCTTTGCCCAAAAGGCCTTACGATTTATACCTGTTAATGGACATCGATTTACCCTGGCAGGATGATCCGCTACGAGATTTCCCAGATAAACGTGAATATTTTATGCAGGTTTGGCATAAAGAACTGCAGGTGCTTAATGCCAATTACAAAGTTATTGGCGGATTGGATGATGAAAGGGTAACGAATGCGATTAAGGCTATTGATGAGTTTTTGGGGAGATAATAAAATCAATTAGGTTTTTTTAATTTTTGGAAACGATTGTCAGTAGTTTTTGGCGGCCGGCAGTCCCGCCATCCGCTTTACTCATCCCGATGCTAATTTAGTGCCGATTCATCGGTAAGAACCGGGATTCGTGTTCGCTGCTATCGGGTTTATTTAACAGCGGTTTGTTACCATGGTGCTGAAACACGAACCTTACTGATGGGGCACCATAGGTAAAATAATTTAACCACAGATAAAAAGGATGCACACAGATATAAAAATCCATGTTTATCCGTGTGCATCTATGGCTAAAAATGAAATTGCTCGATGTGAACATCTGGTGATCATCTGTTAATGGTTTTACCGGCCCTGCCACCTAAACCTGATTGAAGTGGAAAGCCCGGATCCCGATTTTTCATCGGGAGAGGACTTGAAACGTAAAGCAGGACTAAAAATGCCATGTACACAGAACCGATCATTTTCTAAACATAAAAAAACGCTCTTTTTTAAATAATACTGTCAATTTTTGCCCGGTTAACCTATAACGCATTAAAAACCATCTGAATTGCCAAATATTTTCTACATTTGCCTCATCATTAGGGGTGCCTTGTTTAAATAAACACAAAAACAGGCTGAGATCATACCCATTTTGAGGTAAAAGGTAGAAGGTAAAAAGGTAGAGGGTAAAACCATCAGCCTTGAAACCCTCCATCCATCAGCCTCGAATGCACCTGATCCGGGTAATGCCGGCGTAGGGATTGGAGTTATGGAAGTTTAACTGAAATCGGGGAAGCCCCTTTTCCGATGGGTTTAACTAAAAACAAAAACATTGAAAAATTTACTTTTTGCAGCGCTTATTGCAATGCTACCGTTCTTTGCATCGGCACAGTTTTCGGTTACGGGCAAAATAACCGATCATAATCAGCAAGCCCTTCCGGGTGCCACGGTTAAATTGAGGAATCAGAAAACAGCTGTAATGAGCGATGCCGGCGGAAATTATTCCATCACCAACCTTTCTAACGGAAAATATACCCTAATAGTAAGTTATGTAGGTTATAAATCAACAGAAAAAACGGTAGAACTTACGCAGAACACTACCCTGGATTTTAGCCTCGCGCCACAAAATTTCCTTACTGAGGAGGTAATTGTTCGCGCAACCCGTGCTACAGATAAATCGGCAACTACTTATAAGAATATCAGCAAGGAAGAAATCCAGCAGAATAACTTCGGGCAGGATTTGCCTTTTATCCTGCAGAATACCCCTGGCGTAGTGGTTAACTCTGACGCCGGTGCCGGTGTGGGTTATACGGGGATCCGGATCCGCGGGAGCGATAACAGCAGGATCAATGTAACGGTGAACGGTATTCCGATTAACGATAGCGAAAGCCAGGGAACATTTTATGTAAATATGCCCGATTTTGCTTCTTCGGTTGATAATGTACAGATCCAGCGCGGGGTAGGTACCTCAACCAATGGTGCAGGTGCCTTTGGCGCGAGTTTAAACATCCAAACCACCGCCAGCGAAACGGAACCTTATGCGGAGGTAAACAGCACTTATGGTAGTTTTAATACCTGGAAAAATACAGTAAAGGTAGGAACAGGTTTGATTAACAACCGCTTTAGCTTTGATGGCCGTTTATCGAGGATCAGTTCTGATGGTTATGTTGACCGTGGATCATCGTTGCTAAAATCGTACTTCTTATCTGGTGCCTACCATGGAAATAAAGATTTGTTGCGTGTAAATGTTTTTTCGGGCAATGAGAAAACCTACCAATCGTGGAACGGCATCCCGCAATCACGTTTAGAAAATGATGTAGCCGGAATGAATGCCTATATCGACAGAAACGGATTAAGTGCCGAAGATGCTGCAAACCTTTTAAACTCGGGCAGAAGATACAACAGTTTCCTTTATAATAACCAGACGGATAATTATACTCAAAACCATTATCAGTTAATTTATGCCAGACAGTTTTCTGATCAGTTTTCTTTTAACGGGGCATTACATTATACTCAGGGACAAGGGTATTACGAAGAATACCGGGTGCAGGATGAACTGAAAAACTACGGTCTAAACTCTGTTGTTATTCCAGGAGGAACTCCGGTTACCAATACCGATTTAATCCGTCGCCGCTGGCTGGATAACGATTTTTATGGGGTTACCTATGCTTTCAACTATGTGCCGGAAAAGAGTTTAAACTTTACTTTGGGTGGTGCTTACAACGAATATAAGGGAGCACATTTTGGCCAGGTAATCTGGGCGCAATATGCATCAAACGGAAACATAGACAGGCATTATTACGATAACGATGGTTTCAAGACCGATTTTAACGTTTATGGTAAGGTAAACTACAGTCTGGTTGAAGCTTTGAGTTTATTTGCCGATTTACAGTACCGCCGTGTTTATTATGATATTGCCGGAACAGAAAACAAATTGAATACCCTGGCGATTAACCAAACCCTAAATTTCTTTAATCCTAAATTTGGCGCTGCTTATTTTATCAATCAGCAAAGCAATGTTTACGCTTCGTTTAGTGTGGCCAATAAAGAGCCTAACCGCGATGATTATACCGATGCAACGGTAGGCGTTACTCCTAAACCGGAGCACCTGAACGATGTGGAATTGGGTTACCGTTTTAAAAATGATCAGTTTAATATTGGCGCTAATGCTTATGGCATGTTCTATAAAAACCAGTTGGTGGTAACCGGAAAAATAAATGATGTGGGTGGTAACTTCCGCCAGAATGTAGATAAAAGTTATCGTATGGGTATTGAATTAGACGGTTCTTATATCATTAGCAAACAGTTTATTGTAAACGCCAACGCCGCATTTAGCCGCAACAAAATCAAAAACTTTACCGAATATTATGATGATTACGATAACGGCGGACAGGTAGTAAACAACTACAACCTTACCGATATTTCATTTTCTCCAAACACGGTGCTATTTGGCGAACTGGTTTATAAACCTGTCAGTGGTTTTGCTATCGCATTACAAAGCAAATATGTTAGCAAACAATATTTAGACAATACGCAGAACAACGACAGAACCATTAATGGTTACTGGGTAAATAACGCACGTTTAGGTTACGATTTTAAATTTGCCGGCGTTAAAAATATTAACCTTGGTTTATTGGTGAATAACCTTTTAGATAAAAAATACGAAAGCAACGGCTATACTTATGGTTACCAATCGGGCGGTAGCAGAATAACCGAAAACTTTTTCTACCCGCAAGCCGGAACCAACTTTTTACTGAGTTTGAACGTTAAGTTTTAAGAAAGGCCGAAGCTGAGAGACTAAAGCCTAAATAAAAACTAAAGCTAAAAATCGCCATTTGAAGATCAACTCTCAATGGCGATTTTAGTTATATTGCCCTCCTGATCTTAAAAATCTTTTTTAATCTTAAAAATCCTGATCCAATGAAGTATATCGAAAAATTTCAGTACATCACACACGATATTCCACACTTAAGCCATATTGAACAGGTACAGTTAGCCTGCGAGGCAGGAGCAAAATGGATCCAGTACCGTTGCCTGAGTAAAACAGATGAAGAACTTTTGCAGGATATTAATGCTATTGCAGAAATCTGTGATGATTGGGGTACCACATTAATCGTTACCAATCATGTTCATTTAAATGGAAAGGCCGATATCCAGGGTTTCCATATTGAAGATATGAATGCTGATTTTACAGTTTTGCGTAAATTGGTAGGCAATGATATTACATTAGGCGGTTCGGCAAATACACTTGAGAATTTAATCAGACTGGCTAGCGAAGGTGCAGATTATGCAGGGTTTGGTCCATATGCAGTGACTGAAACCAAGCCTAACGATTACCCGCTTTTGGATCTCGAAGGTTATCAGCAAGTCATAAGGGAATTAAAAGAAAAAGGAATCGATCTTCCGGTATTGGCGGTAGGGGGCGTTAAAATTTATAATGTAGAAGCTCTAATGCAAACCGGCGTTTACGGAATAGCCGTTTCCGGAGCGGTTAATTTTGCTGATGATTTTATAGAAGCTTATCAGGATTTTTACAGTTTAGTTAAAGAAAGTGCTGTTAATTAACATTTTATAGTTTGATGACCGTTGGATAATTTTTAGTTTTGGGATAAACCCAAACCAATATGTCTGAAAACGCGCTTCAAACCAGCCTCCCATGGAATATTTATAAAAAAGTATCCTTTAGGTTCTTTTTTCTGCTGTTATCACTTTTTATTATCCTGAACAATAACGGCGCTTTCATGGTGCTGTCGGGTGTATTGCAGTTGCCTGGCTTACTTCTACACGATTTTATTCCCTGGTTCTCCAAACATATCATCCACTACACTTACGATTTTAGCATCCATACCAACGGAAGTGGCGATACCTCATATGACTGGGTATTGTTGCTGGTTATGTTTTTTGTTTCGGTTATAGGTTGTATTATTTGGTCGGTTTTAGATCGCAAACGCAAGAGTTATAATGCTGCATATTATTGGCTGGTGGTGCTGGTTAGGTTTTACCTGGCTTTAACCTTATTACTATATGGAGCGGTAAAAGTAATTAAGCTCCAGTTTCCTGATCCTTCGCTAAACAGGTTGCTTCAGCCATTTGGTGATGCCTCTCCAATGGGCCTGGCCTGGACCTTCCTCGGTTTTTCAAAAGGATATAATCTTTTTATGGGCATTGTAGAAGTTTCTGCGGTTTTACTATTATTCCGCAGAACGGTAATTGTGGGTGCATTCCTGTCACTCGCAGCAACCGCTCATGTAATGTCGATGAATTATTTTTTCGATGTTCCTGTAAAACTACTCTCTACAGCACTTGTAGTAATGAGCCTTTTTATTTTAGCTCCCCACTTTTTAAAATTATACCGTTTCTTTATTAAATACGAAAGTCAACAGCTCGATCAAATGTACCGGCCAACCTTTAAAAAACGATGGCTTTATATTTCGGCTTATAGCTTAAAATACCTGTACATTACGGCTTCGGTTATTTTACTCCTATATTCATTACTTCAGCAAAGAAAAACTTATGGCAGCGCCGCTCCAAAACCATTTTTGTACGGTATTTACAATGTAGAAAACATGAAACTTAAAGGCGCAGTGTTACCGCCATTAACTACCGACAGTACCCGATGGAAACAGATGATTATTAGCTATGAGGGTTATGCTAAGGTTAAAAAAATGAATGATAGTATCGTCAATTTCACCACGGTTTTTAACCAGAAAAAGAAAGAACTGGTATTAAAATCCACCGCTAAAGATTCACTGAAATATGTGCTAAACTACAATCTTATCGGGAAAGATCAACTTGTTATTTCGGGCTTGAGAAATAAAGATTCTGTTTCGGTGAGTTTTAAAAAGAAAGACCTGAAAGATTTCAGGCTCATCAACAGGGGTTTTCATTGGGTAAATGAATATCCTTACAACCGCTAATCATTTTACCCGGAGCTGATTCTTCGTGTATGCTTCTTAATGTGAAATTTCTATATTCGCAGTATGTCTTCACATCACATTGTAAAAGAAAAACAGGAGCCGGCTTTATTTATAGAAGAGCTTGGAAATTTTAACGAAGAACTTTTAGGTCAGCTGTTAGAATGGAGCCCAACCTTATTGGTTAATGGCGAAAATTATGATAAAATATTTTCTCTCGGTTTAAAAGTAGATGTTTTAGTAAATGGCAACGGACAGGAAGTACAGGAAGACACTAAAATAATTCAGGGGCCTGTTGATGCTTTAATGGTGGCCATTAATTACCTGTACGAAGAAAAATATCCTGCAGTAAATGTGATTACGCGCAAATTCGATTTAGAAAAATATGCAGGCTTTGAAGATAAAATCAACCTGGTTGTTTTTACCGAAAGGGCTAAACATTATCCGATTAAATCGGGATTTTCGGTTTGGAAACCTGCAGGAAGCGAGTTTTTGATCCACGGCAACCGATACCTTGAGGTAACCAACCTCATGCAGGATGAAGACGAAATTTTTAAAGTGGTTAACGATGGTTTTGTAGAATTCACCTTTTCGGGACAACCTATTTTTATTAGTGAACCGATATGATTACCCTTAGAAAAGCAAAAGAAGAAGATTTAGAAATCATCAGGGATATTGCAGCGGCTACCTGGCCTTCAACTTATTTAGATATTATCGGACAGGCGCAGATTGATTACATGCTGGATAAAATGTACAACAGAGGCGAACTGCTAAAGCAGTTAATGGAAGGGCATATTTTCCTGATCGCCGAAGAAGGCGAAAATCAATTTGGCTTTGCAGGTTACTCCATCACCGGGCATGAAGAGCGGATTTACAAGCTGCACAAACTTTATGTATTGCCATCAGCACACGGTAAAGGCGTGGGTAAAATTTTAATTAATGAAGTATTTAATCAGGTAAAAGATGCCGGTGGAAGTGCTTTACAATTAAATGTAAACAAACATAATAAAGCCAAAGATTTCTACCTAAAAGGAGGTTTTACCGTTAAAGAATCGGTGAAAATCGATATCGGCGGAGGTTTCTTTATGGATGATTATGTAATGGAGTACAGGTTTTAACACCTCTTAAATTCCCGTCATTTCAAGCGGAGTGCAACAAAGTCGGGAACCACGTAAGTACTCAGCGAAGCTAAATCTATCTTGGGATAGATCTCTCCCTGACCGTAGCAGGCGGGCGCTCCACTGCGTTTCAGTCGAGATAACGACTTTTTTTTTAACGAAAAGCCTCAAAATCTTAACAATTCTGAGGCTTTTTTATTCCTAATTCTTCATCCTTCCCTGTTCCGATTCAGTTCCGGTTGATCTTCGGCGAGCCGGTTTAATCTCATTCTTGCCAAAGCGGTAAGTAAAACTGATCCGGCCCACCTGACTTTCATTTTTCTGACGCACTTCGTAGGTTAAACCAGAATATATACTCGATAAATTGGTTTTATAGGTATTAAACACATCCGATAAAGCCAGTTTTAAACTTGCTTTTTTATTAAATAACGTTTTACTTAAACCAGCATCGATCGAGTAGCGGGGTCTGATCGCAAAAGTGCCATAATCAAGCGGCGATTCATAACTGCCATTCAGTTCTGCCGTGAAACCGCTCATAATAATAAAGGTTTGCTGCGTTTTAAACTGAAAAGATGTTTTTCCTGTTTTTAATTCTTTCCCCGACAAATCCGGCGCCTGGAAACTCAGGTAAAAAACATTTAAATTATTATTCATCTGCCACCATTTAGTCACCTGAACAGGGATATTCAAATTGGCGTTATAGCTGATGTTTTTAGCAAGGTTTGCATTGGTTTGGTACAGGGCTTTTTGAGCAGTATCTGGCAAAAGCACTTCCATAATAACGTCGTTAACCCTGCTGTATCCAACTGATAACATATATTTTTGCAATAAAGTGTAACTCAGTTCGAAATTATTGGTGTATTGCGGGTTCAGAAAAGGATTCCCTTTGTTATAGGTGTATTGATCAAGGTAATACACAAAAGGATTTAAGGCATCGTAACTCGGGCGATCGATCCTCCTGCTGTAAGAAAAGCCCAACTGGTTGTTTTTGGAAAGCGTTTGCTGAACAAACAATGTTGGAAAGAAATCCCAGTAACTCCGCTCCACAACGGTATTGGTGGTGATCAAATTCCCTTTCGAGTTGGTTTGTTCCATCCTTAAACCAATCTGTACACTCGTATTTTTAAACTGTTTGTTTAAATTGGTATAAGCTGCATTTACGTTTTCATCATAAATAAACTGGTTGCTGCGGCGTACATCGTTCTGCCAGTTATTGTTTACAAATTCTTCGGCCTGAAGGTCGTTATTGGTTTTAACCCAGCTGCTTTTTACCCCCGCCTCTAGTTTAATGGTTTTAGTTAACGAAACATTGTAATCAACTTTAAATGCTTTAATATCTATAATAGATGGCGTGTTATTTCTGGTGTACATAATAGGTCGCATCCTGTCGCCATTAGCAAACAGGTAATCGTTATCATACTTCGACCCATCATTTCCGTTGTACCTTGAATAATCTACATCAGCAGAAATTTCCGATCCAGCGGTATCTAAAACCGACTTATAGTTTAAATTGTAAGAAAGATTATTGTATTTATTGGTTTGCAAAGTATTCGAAATCAGTATGGAATCTGTTTTCTGAAAAGAAGGACCAATTAACGTATTATTTACCGAGGCCTCTGTACCGTGGTTAAAGTAACCGTTTACCAATACACCAATGGTATTTTTCTTATCGATAAAATAATCTAAACCTGCTTTAAAGTTATTGTTCTGTTGCTTTCTTAAACTGCTGCCAACCTGCATAAAATAGGTGTCCGGTGTTCCGTTTGAAATCCGGTCGATGTCAATGCGGTTTTCGCGCTCGTTCCTGCCATAATTATAATTGCCAAAAAGATTCAGTTTTTGTGTTCTATGATTAAGGTTTAAACCCGCATTGCCCCTAAAGTTTTTTCCATATCCGGCTGTTCCGGTTAAACTGCCGTTTGTACCACCGTTTTTATTTTTCTTGGTTTTAATGTTGATGATTCCCGAATTACCCGAAGCATCGTATTTTGAAGAAGGATTGGTGATCAGCTCAATACTTTCGATTTCTGAACTTTGCATATTACGGAGTAAATTGGCCACATCGGCGCTGCTCATGTAAGTCTGTTTTCCATCCAGCTGAATCAGTACACCCTGTTTACCCATCATCGAAATTTTATCGTTCTGATCTACCGTTACACCTGGCGCTTTTTGCAAAACTTCCAGCGCAGTAGAACCGGTCATGATTGCACTGTTAGAAACGTTCATTACGATCTTATCCATTTTTCTTTCGATTAACGGTTTGGTTACCGCTACACTCACTTCTTTTAGGTTCTGGGCTGTTGCAACAAGCTGTGCCGTTCCAAAATCCACTTTCTGGTTATCTTCTGTTAAAACAATGATTTTACTTTTCAGCGTTTTATAACCCATATTGCTGGCTTTATAAAAGTAGCTTCCCTTGGAGGCCACATTAAAGCCAAAGGTTCCGTTCGGATCAGTAAAAGCTGTTTTAACAATGCTCGAATCAGCCGCTTTAAAGAGTACAACTGTAACATAATCGGCAGGTTTTTTATTCTCATCCAAAATTATCCCGCTGATGTTGGCTTTGGGATTTGTTTGTGCAAAACCTACTGTGGCAGTTAAAAACAGTGTTAATGTTAACGATATGGTGTAAAATATTTTCATTTTCAGGTTTTTATTATCTTAAAAAAATGGGCAAAAAGATTCCACAACGCTTTTACATGCGCTTTTTACTTTGTGCTTGCTTATTTAAAGTTTAGCTCGGAACGAAAGGTTCCCCATTGTTTAGTTATAAATAAGACGACCGTTTTTTGAAAAGGTTACAATGATTTTGAAAAAGTCTTTAGTCCGAAGTCCCAAGTCCTGAGTCGGACGTCCGATGACGGAAGTTTAGCGCTATAACTTCGCAGTAACTAATGAACAATCTTTTTAAAAAAGGCACGAAGACACCAGGAAGTTTTCAGCTGGCAATTGGCAGTACTCAAATCCAGATCATGCCAATTAACCCCCCTGAGCGTTGCCGAAGGAAACAATTACCCAAATAAAAAATGGCCAATAATCAATTGCGATTACCAATAAACTAATGGCCAATGGCAAATGAACCAATAAAAAAGCCACAAATCAACAAGTTTAAATCTGCTAATTTATGGCCTTTAGATCCCTTAAATGAGAAAATATTATTTTACACCCAATACATCAACTCCTTGTTCGAAAACAACATCAACCGGAATATTCTTTTTGGTTAAGCGGTCAAGATCGGTTTGAAGTTCCGGATGGATAATTGCTTTTTCTTTTTGCGCTTTTTCTACCGCAACTTTATCGCCATTGCCCTGAAGGGTGATAATAAATGCACTTAAATCGTTCATGGCAGTTGCAGATTTCTCAAAATTAACCTTGTACGTACCTTTGGCAGTACGTTCGAAAGCTCCTTTTTCCTGGAAATAATTAAAACACTGCATGTTGGCTTTTCCATGCGCTTCTGATACCCCAAAGCGCACCGAGCGTAAAATACCAGCCATAAATGTGGTGTAGTAATCTTTAATATCACCTTTTAATTCGCCTTTTTTAAGCAGACCGGTTACCATGTACAAGCCTAAAATATCGGCCTTACCTTCTTCTAACCAGCTATATTGTTCTTTTAGTGCTGCACGTACAAATCCTTTTCCGGTAATGGTTTTTTTAATACCCAACCCGTGTGCCACTTCATGAAACATGACGTTAGCAAAAAAAGCGTCGAATTTAATGTATTGTTGCTGATCGGCATCAATCAGTTCTTTAGAAATCGGCACCAGAATCTTATCAAATTTAGCCTGCATCGCATTTTTTAACTGCGAACGGCGGGTACCTTTTTCCTGTTGTATTTTTTCATCGTTCGGAAGGTTAACGGCAATGGTTTTCGATCCCGCGTTACAGTCACCGGCATAATAAACCACATCGTATGCATTAAGTTCAGAATCTGTACCCGGGGTTTCAGCTTTATATTTAGCTGCAACAGGCAGGTTTTTCTGCAACTCAGGCAACATTTTAACATATTTTGCTAAACGTTTGCTCCACTCTTTATCTTTAATTAAAACATAAGCTTCGTAACTGGTACGGGCATTAAAGAGTTTATCTTCATAGTTTTCAATCGGACCGATAATAATGTCCAACCCATTGGTTTTCATATCCAGCCAGGCATAATCACTCGCCGTAAAATTATCTGTAACCAGGGCATCAGCCCTTAAGTTTAAATACTTTTTCAAACCTGCATCTTCCGCAATTAAAGCAGCCTGTTTAAGGAGAGAACTTACGCGCTGCAATTCTGAAGCATACAAAACGTGGTAAGGAACAGTAGATAATTTCCCCGTACTATCTTTCTGAACCACAGAATATGCACCAAATTTATCAGCCAGGTCAGATTTTTCTATCGCGTCCTTTGTAATTCCATAAGGATAAAAAGAGGCCCCTTCTGGTTTAGCACCCACGCCTTCAACAAAAGGTTTGTCGTTATTTAACCTATCCCAGGGACCATAATTGATATTTAAGAAATCACGTGTTTTTTCATCTTTAATGGTTGCCAGCAAGCTATCCCTTTGCGGATAGGCCTGTTTCCAATACAGCTCGTCCATAATTTCTGCCGCCTGGATCAGCAAAGGCAAAATTTTACGATCGTTAACACTTAATTGGTTGATATTGGTAGTGAGCTTAACTTTTTCGTAAATGGCCAGACGCTGAGCAACATAATTTGTCAGGCTATCTTTTTGTATTGTTACAGTGGCTTTTCCATCTGCAGGTTTATTATCGCCTGTACAAGATGTTATTGACCCGGCCGAAATAGCAATTGCAGATAAAATCAGGGTTGATTTGTATAAATTCTTCATATTAAAGTATATCGCTGCTAAATTAGTAAATTTTGAAAGCTTTGTATAAAGTTTGATGTATTGACTTAAGTTTCCTATAACTTTGTAACTTCATCCCATTAACAATTCATGCCCATGTTATTTTCCAGATTATCAAAGTCAACATCTATTTTATCTTTTTCTCTCGTACTCATTTTATCGGCCTGTAGCACCAATAAATACGCTGCAACAGAAAAAATATATAAAGATAAGGCAAAAGATTTTTCGAAAATAATCGGCACTACTCCTCCGGTTGGTCAGCTTTATGATTCGTTAGAAGCAACAAATCAGGAGTGGGTTGGTTCTGTAAATTTTGGGATACGTAAACCAAATTTTGTGGTGATCCACCATACGGCGCAAGATAGTCTGGCACAAACGATTAAAACATTTTTCTCTACCAAAGCAGGTACCAGTGCACATTATGTAATCAGCAGAGATGGTAAGGTAGTACACATGGTTAACGATTACCTCCGCGCCAACCACGCCGGAATAAGCAAATGGGGCAAAGATACCGACCTTAATTCTTCATCGATAGGTATCGAACTGGATAATAATGGATTAACAGACCCATGGCCGGATGCACAGATTAATAGTTTGCTGAAGTTATTGGCTACATTGAAGAAAACCTATAACATTCCAGCCGCAAATTTTATTGGCCATTCCGATATTGCGCCAAAACGTAAAAACGATCCGAAAAATTTCCCCTGGAAAAAACTCGCTGATAAAGGCTTCGGTTATTGGTATGATGATGTACTAAAAAACCCACCTGCTGATTTTAACACCGAAATGGCTTTAAAATATATCGGTTACGATACCAGCAACCTGCCGGCAGCAATTACAGCTTTTAAAATCCATTTTATACAGAGTGATATTACACCGATTTTAACACCGGTTGATATTTTGGTGCTTTATAATGTGTATGCGAAGTACTAGGCGGGTGGCGTTCGGCGGTTAACGCAAATGAGTCCGAAAAGTCGGAGGACTGATGTCTGAAGTTTAGGTGCAAAATACTCTTCTCAGCGTACTTCGCGTCGCTACTTTGCGAGCTTCGCATTTAGTAATGGAAGATGTAAAATGGATAATGGAATGATCTGGCGCCATAACCAACCAATGGCTAATGACCAATCAACCTAATCATTTTTTGCGGTTATGATGGAAGATGTAAAATGGATGATGGAATGATTTGGCGCCAAAACCCACCAATGACTAATGACCAATGACGAATAAACCAACGAGCTAACAAAAAAGCACAGATAAACCACATTAATCTGTGTTCATCTGTGCCTATCTGCGGTCAAAAAAGAAAAAATTAATTCGGCTTCTTAAATGTATCTTTTAGTGTTACCGTTCTATTGAAAACCAGTTTTTCGGCAGTAGAATCTTTATCTAAACAGAAATAACCTTTACGGATAAACTGGTAACGGCCATCTAAATCGGCGTCTGCCAGGGCAGGTTCGATGTAAGCGTTAGGTAAAACCGTTAAACTTTCAGGGTTTAAATAATCTTTAAAGTCGCCTTCCTCAGCATCTGGTGTTTCTGATGTGAATAAACGGTCGTATAAGCGGATTTCAGCAGTTTTAGCATGTGGCGCACTCACCCAATGGATGGTACCTTTAACGTTGATACCGCTGGTATCGCTTCCGCTTTTCGATTCAGGAATGTAAGTACAACGGATTTCGGTAACGTTTCCGTTTTCATCTTTCACAAAATCTTCGCACTTCACAATGTAGGCAAATTTTAAACGAACCATTGCACCCGGTGCCAAACGGAACCATTTTTTAGCCGGTACTTCCATAAAATCTTCACGCTCAATCCAAAGCTGGCTGCTAAAAGGAATTACGCGGGTACCTCCTCCATCTTCAGCCTCTGGATTGTTCTCGCCGATTAAATCTTCCGTTCCTTTTTCGTAATTGGTAATTACCAGTTTAATCGGATCTAAAACCGCCATTACACGGTTAGCTGTTTTGTTCAGATCCTCGCGGATACAGAATTCCAACAAACTCAGCTCAATTAAATTCTCGCGTTTGGCAATACCAATACGCTCACAAAATTCGCGGATACTTTTGGGTGTGAATCCTCTTCTGCGCAGACCTGAAATTGTAGGCATCCGTGGGTCGTCCCAACCGCTTACCAGCTTCTCGTTAACCAATTGCAAAAGCTTACGTTTGCTCATTACCGTACTGGTAAGATTTAAACGGGCAAATTCATATTGTTTAGAAGGGAAAATCTCTAACTTTTCGATAAACCAATCGTACAGTTCGCGGTGCGAAACATATTCTAAAGTACAAATCGAGTGTGTGATATTTTCAATGCTATCACTTTGTCCGTGGGCAAAATCATACATCGGGTAAATGCACCATTTGTTGCCTGTACGGTGATGCTCTGCATGTTTAATGCGGTAAATAATCGGATCGCGCATCAACATATTCGGACTTGCCATGTCGATTTTAGCCCGCAAAATATAAGCACCATCGGCAAATTCACCATTTTTCATTTTGGTAAAAATATCGAGGTTATCTTCAATGGTACGGTTACGGTGTGGACTGTCCTGACCAGGTTCTGTTGGTGTACCTTTTAAAGCTGCAATTTCATCTGCCGAACTTTCATCCACATAAGCCAATCCTTTTTCGATCAGCTTAACGGCAAAACCATAAAGTTCATCAAAATAATCTGATGCATACAATTCATTTTTCCAGTTAAAACCCAGCCACCTGATATCTTCCTGCTGGCTGTTAACGTATTCTGTTTTCTCCGTTACCGGATTGGTATCATCAAAACGCAGGTTGGTATAACCGCCGTATTTTTGTGTTAGTCCGAAATTTAAGCATATTGCTTTCGCGTGGCCGATGTGCAGATAACCATTAGGCTCCGGCGGGAAACGCGTAACCAAAGTTTCATACTTACCACTATTTAAGTCGTTCTCAACAATTTCTTCAATAAAGTTCAATGACTTCTCTTCACTCATAAAAACCTGTAAATTAGGAATGCAAATGTAAAAAGATTGAGCGTATTTATGCAATGATTAACGGTTTATTAGCATACAGTTAACATTATGGCGATAGAATTTCATTAATAGTTGTAAAATGATCAAAGCAACGCTCAATTGGTGCGTTGATTAATGTTTTTAAATGATGGTTGACATATTTCTAGTTTACTCTTACAGGCCATCATCGCCAAGCATTATGTTCCCTGCTATCCGACATCAGTTCCAAGCGTTGATTGTTTGTTTCTTTATCATCAAGGATAAAGAAAGAGCCCCTTTCGGCGGCGGCGAGCCGAGGCAAGACCGAGCAAGGGGCAAAATCTTCTAAAGCCTCAAACTAAAAATCAGTTAACCCACTTTAAACTCAATGTAAATTTACTACGGACGCTAACCTTTTCTCCTTATCGCCCAGCGCCAAACGCTTTCCGCTCAGCGCTCAGCGCTTCCACCGCCTCCTTCACTTCCCCATACTTAAACTCAAAACCACTATTCACCAACACAGCTGGTTTAACCCATCTGCTTTTTAAGATCAGTTCTGTTTCTGTTCCGATAATTTTTGCGCCAATGGCCAGTAACCAGGCAGGTGTAGGTAAACCAAAGCTGCGACCAAAAGCTTTTCTGATGCTGCGCATAAAAAGATTATTTTTAACTGCATTTGGTGCCGCGCAGTTTACAATACCTTCAATTTCTGGGTGATTAAGCAACCATTCAATACTCCGGGCAGCATCCTCTTCGTGGATCCAGCTCATGTATTGTTCGCCATTACCTTGTTTACCACCCATGCCCAGTTTCACCAGGTTGAGTAAACGTGGAAAAGCACCATCTTTTAAACCTAACACAATGCCCATCCTAAGGGCTATTTTTCTTGTTTGAGGTGTTTCAGTTCCGAAAAAACTCTTTTCCCAGGCTTTACAGACTTCAATTGAGAAACCTGTACCGATTTCGCCGGTGAATTCATCCTGAGGCCGGTCTTCCGCATGGCGGTAAATGGTAGCAGAAGTAATATTGATCCAAAGCCTAGGCGGGTTTCCCATATCATTGATCGCTTCGCCCAGTAAACGGGTGGGAATCAGTCTAGAATCGAAAATTTCTTTCTTGTTTTTTTCGGTGTACCTGCAGTTTACATTTTTGCCGCAAAGGTTAACCAGCAGGTCTGCGCCATTTAAACTATTTGCCCACCCGCCCATGGTTTTACCATCCCATAATAGCGTTTTAATATTTTCGGTTTCGGCCTGAGGTTTTCTGGCAAGGATGATCACTTCATCAGCCAGGTTGCTAAAATGTGTGGCCAATACACCGCCCAAATAGCCATTTCCTCCGGCCAGTACAATTTTTCCGTATTTCATGATCTTAAAAACTAAATATTAAACCTAAAACAATTAAGCGGTAAAGCGCCCAGCTCACACTCATTAACCAACCCAGCTTTAACAATTTGCTCCTGCGGATGTGTTCCAAAAACATCAAACCGGCAACCATTAAAAAGTACAGAACAAAAAATACAGGTTGGATTTCAAGATATTTAACCAATGTCAAAACAGGCAGAAGCAACAATGAACCGGCGAAAGAAATGGTCATCATATTGCCCAGGTAATCCCACAGTTTTTCTTTTCGGTAAAAAAGAATAATAGCTCCCTGAAAAAATAGCTGCCCGCCACAAATTAAATATTCCCGGTAAGAATTACCCAAAGGGACAAAATCGGTAAGCAAATGTGCATAAGCCGTTAATACGTAAGCAGTAATCAGCCAGGTAGAAAGGAGATAAGCAATGCGGTAATGGAGTTTAAAAGCAGGCTGTATGGTGTTTTCTTTAACTGCTGCGGGAATAATCACTTTGCGGTTGTAAGAAATAAAAGCATAAAATTTACGCATTAAGTAAATAAACGGCCCAAATAAAAATAATGGTTTAAAGAAGGGGATGGCATGTGCAATGATCTTGAATAAACTCTGGATGCCATAGGTAACTTCGCCCGTTTCTGTATTTATCAGCGCAATTTCATTTGCTGCCCGCTGCCTGTCTACCAACGGACAAATATCCTGCGGCATTTCCTGATAAGCTTCTCTGCCATCTTTTGCCAACATACCAGTTTTAACAAAAACCTTGGTATAGGCATAACACATGGGGCACTCATTGTCAAATAAAATCACATGGTTCTTTAGCGTTCTCATTTTATTTAAATTTTAATACTTTCAGTAAATTATGAAACATAGATTTAAAAAATTAAGCCGGACTATAAGTAAGGCTTTTTTAAGATGTAAGGTTTAAGGGTGTATGGTTTATAAGGTTTAAGTTAACGCTGTCTTAATACTATAATCTTGATACCTAATACTCCAATCTTGCTACTTGCTACTCCAATCTAACTTAACCAGTCTCACATCTCAAATCTCGTGTCTCACATCTCTATTTAAACACCTTCAACACCGAACTCCAGAACCAGCTTTCTTCCGCTTTTAGCATCGTTTCTAAAGTTTTATCTACGTTTCCGGCTAATTTGTTAATGTCTTTGATAGATTTTTTGAAAGTAATAAACTCCGGGTCTTTTTCATCGCCATTTACGGTAGAGAGTTCGTTCAAAATCTTTAAAACGGGGTCCAGTTCTCTTTTTTTGCGTTCTTTAGCTACCTGACGGGCAATATTCCAAACATCTTTATCTGCAAAAAAGTATTCTTTCCGCTCACCGGCTTTATGTTGCTTTTCAATTAATCCCCAGCCAATCAGGTCGCGGAGGGTCATGTTTGCATTGCCTCTCGAAATACTGAGCTGCTCCATAATTTCTTCGGTGGTTAATGCTTCCGGTGAAATTAACAACAGCGCATGTACCTGAGCCATGGTGCGGTTAATTCCCCATTCTGAGCCTAATTTGCCCCAGGCTTCTATAAATTTTAATTTTGCTGCTGCTAATTCCATACACAAATATAATCTTATTTTTAAACTTTCAAAAATTATTGAAACTTTATTTAATTTGAAAGGTGTTATTTATGCTTTAGTTCATCTAATACTTTTTGCCAGGTGCTTGGGTTGCCGCTTACCTGTTTTAACAGATCGCTTTGTGCAGGATCAAAATAAACTGAGAATCTTAATACCGGCAAAGCCAGGCCTGGTTTAAACATGCTTCCTGGTGCAAAGCCCGGTTCGTTGTTCTTTGCCCGGTCGCGATCGAATTTAACCGTGGTATTTACATATTCCTCATGCTGTTTTTCGCCTTTGATATACGGGATCAACCATTCTACCGATTTTTTGATCGATGATCCTTTTGGCGATTCGTAGGCATAAAAGTTTTCTCCCTTTGCCCGGTCGATTATGATGGCCAGTTTCAACATGGGCTCCAGGTCGTAAATGTGGTAATGCATGGCATCGCGTTCTTTAAAGTCTAAACTGGTACCATCTGCATACAAATTAATGTTGATGTGGCTTTTCAGGTTGTCGATTGTCCAGTTGGTTAATTCCTGGTTGTTGAGTGTATAGCCAATTTCGCCCACTACTTTTAAACGGTGTGCATTCCAGTTATTAATCGCCGTGCCCCTGCCTGCTTTCATCCTTTTGCTGTTAATTTCTGCCCATGCCGTTTCACTCAGCCATTTTTCGATCTCTTTTTTAGCTGCGGCTGGGATGTCGGTTTTGATCAGGTCGTAAGCTTCAACTGCCGGATCGAGATTGGTATCGTCAATAGGATCGCCATTGGGTTTATTGTTTTTTGCCCAAGCAGAAAGAAATTCTACACATTTGTTTAAATATTTCTGATCACTGGTAATCCGGTATTCTAAAGCCAGTGCAAATATTTTGCTCATATCGGCAAGGGCCTGCTGGGTTTTCACTTTCTTTGGATTTCCTTTCAGTAAACCTTCCGTTCTGATGGTATCGATCGGGTTGGGCTGTTCGCTCAGGTATTTTAAAGTCGATTTTTCGAAGCCCAGATAGAGTTTCTTGGTTTCTTCATCATTTTTGATTGCGCTTTTCAGCTTTGCAGTTTCAGCGGAGGTTAAACTTACAATCTGCCCGAAAGATGCAAAAGATAGGGATGCGAGCGCGATTGTAACAACAAACTTTCTCATAATAAATGGGTTGAATTTTTATACTCTGCTACAAATCTAATTTTTTATTCAGCACGCATTTAATTTATTCCTTTTTTATACCGCCCAAATTTTTATTTTTGACGTTCGTTTAAACTTAAACAAACCTTAATGAATAACTGGTTTAATAAAAATGGCGTACACCTGGCCATTATTGCATTTTTTGTAGTCATTACTTTTGCCTACTTCAGTCCTGTTTTAGTTGGTAAAGCCCCTGCGCAAAGCGATGTGATTCAATCACAAGCTATGCAAAAGGAAATTATGGACTTTAAAGAAAAAGATGGTAAAGCTCCACTTTGGACCAACCAGATGTTTGGCGGTATGCCAGCATATCAAATTTGGGTGCCGTATGCGTATAATGGTGCTACTTATGGAATTGCCTTGATTACTAAAGCTTTACCAAATCCAACTGGTACAGTTCTTTTGTTACTTTTAGGAGCTTATTTCTTATTTATCGTATTAAAGGTCAATCCCTGGCTAGCTGCGGCTGGTGCAATTGCTTTTACTTTTACAATGTACAACTTTGTTTTAATTGCTAGTGGACATAGTAGCAAGGCACTTGCGATTGGTTTTTTTGCACCAATTATAGCCAGTATATTATTAACTCTAAGAGGTAAATACTGGTATGGTGCTAGCTTAACTGCGCTATTCCTGGCTCTCGAAATTAGAACAAATCACGTTCAAATGACCTATTATTTGATGTTGGCAATTTTAATTTTTGTTATTGTAGAGTTTTATAAAGCTGTTAAAGACAAAACTGTTTCAAATTTGGTAAAGTCTTTGGCTTTTCTAGCTTTTTCTATTGGCATTGCGATAATGATCAATGCAAGTTTATTATGGTCTACAGCAGAGTATGCAAAAGAAACAAACCGTGGTAAATCTAATTTAACAGCTACCGAATCGGCATCAACAGAAAAAGATTCTGGTATGTCAAAAGAATATGCTTATCAATGGAGCCAGGGCGTTGGTGAAAGTTTTACCTTCCTAATCCCGGATTTATACGGAGGTGCATCTGGAGTAGAAGCATTAGTAAAGCCTGAAGGAAATATGTATAAAGCTGTTTCTGAAATTACTGGGGGTGATCCAACCCAAACAACACAGGCTATTCAGCAATTGGGGGGGCAATTGAATATGCAGCAGTATTGGGGAGAGAAACCATTTACACAAGGTGGTTATTATTTTGGTGCAATAATCTGTTTCCTATTTGTTTTTGGATTATTTATTGTCCGTAATCAATTAAAATGGTGGATACTGGCAACAACAATTTTGTTTATTCTACTTTCTTTTGGCCGTCATTTCCCTTTAGTAAGTAATTTGTTTTTCGATTACTTCCCGCTTTATAATAAATTCAGGGCAGTGGAATCAATTTTGGCAGTAGTCGGATTAATGGTACCAATATTAGCTGTTTTAGCAATAAAAGAAATCCAAGATGGAAATATCGATCAAAAAGTATTAGTTAAAAAACTAACCTGGTCTGCAGCTATTACCGGTGGATTTGCATTGATTGTAGCAATTGTACCTACACTGTTTTTTAGCTTTAAAGCTTCAAATCATACTCAGATTGTACAGGCTTTAACCCAAACACTACAAAATAATGCTTCAATTGCACAAAAAATCGCGAATGGATTGGTAGAAGATAGAATTGCAATAGGCCGTGCAGATGCTTTACGTTCATTTTTCTTTGTAGTTGTTGGTTTTGCGATTGTTTGGGCATTTATTATGAAAAAGTTAAATGTTCAACTTGCTTTAGGTTTATTAGGGCTTGCCATTTTGGTGGATATGTGGCAGGTAGACCGTAGGTATTTGAATAACCAAAACTTCGAATACAAAAAAACAGCATCGGACTTCTTTAAACCAAGAGATGTTGATAATTTCATAATGGCTGATAAAGATCCTAATTATAGGGTATATGACGCTTCAATAAATACTTTTAATGATGCCAGTACATCTAATTTTCATAAAACAATTGGAGGTTATCATGCTGCTAAGCTGAAACGTTATGATGAGTTAATTCAACATCAGTTTACCAAAAGCATCAACCAGGATGTATTGGACATGTTAAACACCAAATACATCATTACGCAGGATCCTCAAAACGGCTCGTACAAAATGCAGCGTAACCCAACAGCAGCGGGTAATGCATGGTTTGTACAAAGCGTGCAGTTTGCCAGAAATGCCGATGAAGAAATGAAAGCCATCAGCAGTTTTGATGCGAAAAAAGAAGCTATTGTTGATGAAAGCTTTAAGAATGTAATCGATACCAAACGTTTAGGCACCGGGCAGGAAGGCTTTATTAAATTAACCAGTTATAATCCTGACCATTTAACCTACGAATATTCTACGGCTAAAGATGCCATTGCAGTATTCTCAGAGATCTATTATAACAAAGGTTGGAAAATGTACATTGATGGTGTAGAAAAGCCATATTTCAGGGCCGATTATGTTTTACGTGCAGCACAGCTGGAAGCCGGTAACCATAAACTTGAATTTATTTTCCACCCAACTTCGTATTACACTGGTGAGAAAATCTCTTTAGCAGGATCAATCTTGTTATTGGCTGGTTTAGGTTTCGGTTTTTACTCAGAAGAAAAAAAGAAAAAGAAAGCGGTTAAAGCTTAATTATTCCTTTAAATTATATTTACACCCCGTAGGATTTAATTCTTGCGGGGTTTTATTTTTTAGTCGGGGTTCCGGTGACCGAGGTCGGAAGTTATTAACCCAAACTCAATCCCACGCGCTAGATCTCTCTTCCGAATATTCGGGACGCTCCGGTCGGGATGACATCCTTTTACTATACTTTTCCTCGCGATTAGTCATCCTGAGCGTAGTGCAATGTAGCCGAGAGATCTACCTCGAGATAGATCTCTCCACTCCGCGATGCTCCGGTCGAGATGACGGAACTTTCGTAGGATCTTCTCTATCTACGTTTCCGGTTCAGTTAACCAATTTATACGGTTAACCGGTTAACCAATAAACCAATGGCAAATGAACCAATTAACCGCCAAACTAAAATTTAACAATGTCGTAACATTTGTTTGATATACAGCGTCTTATCTTTGTATTGAAAAATCAGGTGATATGTTAGAGTCATTCTTTGCCGTATGCTTATTAATTGTTGTACTTTATTTCTTTAGCCCTTTTGAGGTAAAACTCGATGAGGAAGAAGAGTGGTAACCCATTTAATTTGTCTCTAAACTGCTCAAAACGGGCGGTAACCATACCCTTCCCCCTAAAATTTCCCTTTTATGGATAAAAGAAATGTCGATGTAGTCGTAATCTCCGATGTACATTTAGGTACTTATGGCTGCCATGCAAAAGAACTTTTAAAGTATCTTAAAAGCATTAAACCCAAAACACTGATCCTGAACGGCGATATCATCGATATCTGGCAGTTTAGTAAAAGTTACTGGCCCGAATCGCACATGAAAGTGATCCGTAAACTGATGAAATTCGTTTCAGAGGGTGTGCAGGTACATTACCTTACCGGGAACCACGATGAAATGCTCCGTAAATTCGACGGTATGGAAATGGGGACTTTTCACCTTCAAAATAAACTGATTTTAGAGCTTGATGGCAAAAAAGCATGGTTTTTTCATGGCGATGTTTTCGATGTAACCATGCAGCATTCCAAATGGCTGGCCAAACTAGGTGCGGTGGGTTATGATACGCTTATCCTGATTAATAGTTTTGTAAACTGGGTGCTTACGGCGTTTGGAAGGGAAAAGATGAGCTTTTCTAAAAAAATTAAGGCTAAGTTTAAAGATGCTGTTAAGTTTATCAACAGTTTTGAACAAACGGCAGCCGAGCTTGCGATAGAAAAAGGATATCACTATGTGGTTTGCGGTCACATTCACCAGGCGGAGCAACGTGAAATTGCAACCGAAGATGGAAAAGTAACTTATCTGAACAGTGGCGATTGGGTTGAAAATTTGACTGCTCTGGAATATCAGGATCAAAACTGGACGGTATTTAAATATGAGCACCAGCACTTTACCAAAGATGAACTGGACGAAGGACTGCTTTCGGATGCAGAAGATTTAAAAAGTAAACTGGACATAAATATTCTTTTACAGAATATAAAGTATGAAATTGCCCAATAATTTTAGATATTCGGGCATAAATGAAGATACTTTACGCAATACAGGGAACAGGTAACGGTCATATCAGCAGGGCGAGGGAAATTATTCCTCTCCTTCAAAAATATGGCGAACTGGATATTTTGGTTAGCGGCACACAGGCCGATGTAAAATTAAGCCAGCCCGTTAAATACCAGTTGCATGGTTTCAGTTTCATTTTCGGGAAAAAAGGTGGTGTAGATCATTATAAAACCTGGCTGAACATGAATCTTTTCCGTTTTAGGAAAGATATGAAACAGTTGCCACTTAAAGAATACGATTTAATTGTTAACGATTTTGAACCGGTAAGCGCCTGGGCCTGCAAACTGCAGGGCATCGAATGTGTTTCATTAAGTCATCAGGCTGCATTTAAATCAAAAAAAGTACCCCGTCCGAGGACTTTAGATTGGGGAAAGCTTATTTTGAGCCGTTATGCACCCACCAAATACCACATTGGGTTCCATTTTGATCGTTACGATACTTTTATCCATACGCCAGTAATCAGGGCAGAGATCAGAAACCTGAAAAGTGAAAATTTAGGACATTATACGGTATATCTGCCAGCCATTGATGATAAGCGTTTGGTAAAGCTTTTTACCCAGATACCGAATATTACCTGGCAGGTTTTCTCTAAACACAGCAAAGTTGCTTATCAGCAAGGGAATGTTTTTGTAGAACCTGTTAATAACGAAAAGTTTAATAAAAGTCTGGCCACCTGCGAAGGCTTGTTTACCGGTGGCGGCTTCGAAGGACCAGCCGAAGCACTTTATTTAAAGAAAAAACTGCTGGTTGCGCCTATGCGTTTCCAGTTTGAGCAGCAATGTAATGCCTATGCTTTAAAACAATTTGGCTTACCTGTAATTTGGGGAAGTACGCGTAACTGGTTGCCGATTGTTAAAAACTGGGTGGAAAATCCTCAAAAACACGAATTTGATTTCCCGGATGAAACCGCGCAGATTATTGATGATATGGTGAGGAAATATGCGAGGGTGAAATCGAAGTCCGGAGTCCAAAGTCTGTAGTCCAGGCCTGTAATCCAGAGTCATTTACACTCGTTTTGTCATCCTGAGCGTAGTCGAAGGATCTCGGTGTTGAGTCTTGAGTCGACAATTGATTATCCTCCAAACGTTGTGAAGAGTTTTTTAGTTAAGCGATACAGCAGGAACCAATTTCTATTTCGAGCGAAGTACAGCGCAGTCGAGAAATCTAGTATAAAGATTTTTAATTTTTAATTTTTAAACCATTTAAGACATGTAAGTGAATATAAGTTCAAACGGGTTCTTGCACAGTACATTGTTTTCTAAACCTGACAGGAGCGGGCACCGAACGCAGAGAGGTAAAGCGGATGGCAGGACTTCCAGATCCGACAAACACAGGACCCTGCTTTCCAAAAAAAAAATGTTTAAAGATTTCTTTCCGAATGTTCGGAATCGAAATGAAGGAACTATTAATTAAGAAATCGATTTCCCGAAAGGCGTAAAGGCCAGGTTCATCAGCTTAAAATGCTGGCGGCCGAACGGAATGCCTACGATGGTAATGCAAAGCAGGATGCCAAAAAACAAATGCGTTAAGGCGATCCAAAAACCACAACAAAAAATCCAGATCAGGTTCATAACGGTAGAAAGGCAGCCCGTATTTGATGAAGTATCGGTTATTTTAACCCCAAAAGGCGCAAGGCCCACAATGGCGAATTTAAAACATTGGATACCAAAAGGAATACCAACAATGGTAAGGCAAAGGATTAAACCTCCGATAATGTATTCGAAAAAAATGAAGATGCCGCCAAAAATAATCCAGATGATATTGCCTAAAAAGTTCATTGTGTTTGTTTAGGTTAAGATTTAGGAATCTGCTTTTTGTTACAGATAACATGTGCATTCTTAATAGATTCTCTGTAATTTAGAATTACACACAAAAGAAACACAACATGAAAAAATTAATTCTTGCAGCGGTACTTGCCGCCTGCTTTGGGCTATCTGATGCCAAAGCTCAAAACGTTAACGGAGTAAAATTGACTGATATCCATGTAGATTACATCCAGGTACGGGCAGTAAAAAGTTTTTTAGCCGATAAACAATGGATTGCCTTTGAATATGGACAGAAAGTGGGTGATTATAGCGAAACGTACATCAGGGACGATAATGATAAAAAACTCGAATTTAATTCAGCATTAGATTGTTTGAATAAGTTAAAAGGCTATGGCTACGAGCTGTTGAGTGTTTACACCGAGCAAACTGGTACGGATTCTAACCGCCCCGTTTATGTGCTGAAGAGGAAGTAAGGTACAACTTCTTTGAAATCACCGTCATCTCGAGCGGAGAGTAACGAAGTCGAGAGATCTATCGAGGCAGATCTCTCCCTGCCCGATGCAGGCGGGCATTTCACTACGTTTCATTCGGGATGACGGACCTTTCTATATAAAATCGAGTGTATTAAATTTCTTATTCAGGATATCAGCATTATTCACATCCAGCCATTTATCGAGAATGGTGCCATAAACCTGCCTGAAATCCAGCTGGTATTTTAAATCGCCGGTATCCAGATCACTTAAGTTTGGTGCGGCATTGAAAATGCCTTGTTTCTTTAACTTTCCGCCGAAAACAAACATGTTATTTGCCGTTCCGTGGTCGGTGCCGTTACTGGCATTTTGTTCTACCCTGCGGCCAAATTCGGAGAAGGTAATTACCAGGGTATCGTCTAATTTATTATTGGTTTTCAAGTCTTTCAGGAAAGCGGCCATGCCTTCGCTATATTGTTTAAGCAAATTCCCCTGCTGACCGATCTGGTTTACATGGGTATCGAAACCGCTTAGCGAAACATAATAAACCCTTGTTTTTAATCCCGACGAAATAAATTTTGAAACCGTTTTCAACTGGTTGGCAAAACCCGAATTAGGATAGGTTGATTTGGACTGATAAATTTTTGAGGTATTCTGAATATAATTGGCTGACGAAGAAGTTTCGATCATCGTTTTATATAAATAACCGAGATTATCTTCGTCCAGATGTTCTTTATCATTCTGCAACATGGCTTTAAAAAACGGATCGTTGGTATTGCGGAACAATGCTGCGGGGTCTTTAAGGGCAATGCCTTTTTTAGTTTGTCCTTTCATGGCCAGAGAAAGCGAATCATCTACTTCAATTGCCGTATATGGAAATTTGCAGGTTTGGCAGTTGCTATCTAAATAACGGCCAATCCATCCCGTAGAAAGGAATTGATTGCTGTCGCTACCAGTTTGCCAGATATCCATCGAACGGAAATGTGAACGATCAGGATTAGGGTAACCCACATCGTTAATAATGGTCATCCAGCCCTGATCATGTATTTCCTGCAGTGCGGCCATGTTCGGGTTTAAGCCCTGCATATCATTCAGTTTAATTACTTCCTCAGGTTTAATGGCAATGCTTTTCCTTTTTTGGTAGTAAATGTCATTTCCGAAAGGAATAACCGTATTCAAGCCATCGTTTCCGCCAGAGAGTTGCACCACAACCAGATTCTTGTATAAACTCAATTCATCAAGCGCCATGGCCTCGAGCGGTTTCATAAAAGCCGGAACAAATAGCGAACCTGCTGCCATAAATCCTGTATTTCTTAAAAAGTTTCTTCTGTTCATTTTGCTAATGTTTTGGTTTGGTGGTTGACTTGGTTATTGGTTCATGGTATTTTGGTTGATGGTTCATGGCCACGATATTTAAGGGTAATAATTCATGGTTCTTTGACTTATTGTTTTGGGTTTACCGAATCAGCTATCAACCATAAGCTATCAAACCATTAACAATTATTCAAATTTAATATTCGATTAGTTTATCCATGCTAGCAAAGCTGATACTCCGGCATACTCGTAATCTCTACCGCTGTACTCCGCAACCCTTTATTATCGCTAACCATAGTGGTAATTTTATCGTTTAATTTTGGCTGTAGTAAAAACCGGGTAAGTTCTAATGGCGTTAATCCCTTTGGTAAAGTGCTTAAAAATTTAGACCAGTCGGCATTTGCATTAACGTATGATTTTGGTTTGCTGTTAGCATTGGCATTAGTGGTTGCCACCCTGCTCAAAGCAATTACGGCTTCATCTTCCGGATCGGCCTTACCACTGAAATCGATTTCCCCGTCATTTAAAACCAGCGAAGGAATGCGCATCCTTAACATAAGCGAGGAGCTGTCGATCCAGCTTTGTCCGCCAGGCCAGCCCGCAACGTTTGGGGGATTAAATAAATACTGACCTAAACTGCTCTGTAACTGGATTAAAACCTGTGGTTTATTGTAAGTGACATAAAACTCGCGACTTAAACCTACCAGAAACTCAGCTGGTGATTTAATTTTTGTACCTACATTTTCCGGACTGTAAAACCAATCGGAGGTAAACATTTTTTTCATCATCGAAGCAATATCGTATTTCGAATTGTAGAAATGTGCAGCCAGTTCTTTAACATGATCCTCGTTGGGATTATCATTTACAAAGAATTTATACACTTTCCTGGCGATAAATTGTGAAGTTTCGGGTTTTTCTAAAATAATATCGATGATGTTTTCGCCTTCAAAATTTCCGGTTTTACCGAAAAAAGTTTTGGTACCGGTATCGTGAAGGTTCTGTCTGAAAATAAATGAACCATCTTTATCGTACATCCAGCCGGTAAAAGAACGGGCAGATTCTTTAATATCCTGTTCCGCATAATTACCTCTACCCAGGGTGAAAAGTTCCATGAGTTCGCGGGCGAAATTCTCATTTGGCTTGCCTTTCTTGTTCTGCTGGTTATTGAGGTATTGCAACATGGCCGGCGACTTAGAAACTTCAACCAGCAGGGTTTTAAAACTGCCCAATGCGTTTTTGCGTTGAATGTTGTTTAGCTGTTGTGCAAAAAAAGGATTGTTACTGCGGCAGGCAAAATGCCCATGCCAAAAGAGCGTCATTTTCTCCCTTAAGGGTGCATCAGTATTAATCATCTGGTTGATGAACGCAATGTTGAGGTCGCGGCTTACTTCGTTCTGCTCGCGCACAATCTGCTGGCGCATTTTCTTTTCATCATCAGTCAGGTCTTTCTTAGCGTATAAACCCGCCTGTACCAAAAGTTGCCGTCTTGATTCAAAATCATTCACTAATTTGATCGGATCGTCTTTTTGCGAATCTTTAAGCAGGTTATCAACCACTTTATCGAGGTTTTTTTTGCTTAATTTCTGTAAATCGGTATAAGAAATTCCGAAGCCCGCCCGGTTGTAAAGATGTTTTACTTTTAAGAAATTATCTTTTGCGTTCATAATGGACAATTTAACAGTATGACTTATTTAAAACGCAAGGGTTTAATCTTTGTTTTCTTTCTTATTTTCGCCTATGTTTTTTCAACTCTCTGATGATCACCCCGGTTTCCCTGATCCAGCTTTGGCAGAAGAGGATGGTTTATTGGCCATTGGCGGCGATTTGAGTATGGAAAGGCTGTTAATTGCCTATTCAAACGGTATATTTCCATGGTTTAGTGAGGGCGAACCTATTTTATGGTACTCGCCACATGAACGCTGTGTTATTTATCCAGCTAAAATCAAGGTCAGCAAAAGCATGAAGAAAATTTTAAAGGACGAGGTTTTTAAAATTACTTTTAACCAGGCTTTTGCAGAAGTGATCCGGAATTGTGCCACAACGGAAAGAAAAGGGCAGGACGGAACGTGGATTACCAATGAAATGCAGCAGGCTTACATCAATCTGCATCAGCAGGGTTATGCGCATAGTGTAGAAGTTTGGCTGGAAAACCGGTTAGTTGGTGGTTTGTACGGGCTAAAGGTTAACCGTGTTTTTTGCGGCGAAAGCATGTTTAGTCATGTAAGTAACGCCTCAAAAGCTGCACTCATCTTTTTAAGTAAAATGAATATCGATTTAATTGACTGTCAGTTACCGAATGATCATTTAATGAGTTTAGGTGCAGAAATGATTGATCGTGAATTGTATATGGAGATATTACAGGCAGGTTAATGCCGAAATCCGCTTAGTTTGTCAATTTATTTGAAGCGCCGCTTGCTGCTACTATTTAGGTTTCTTCCCACTTTCCGTTTTATCCCGAAGAAAAATCGGGATGTTCACTTCAATCGGGGCTAAGGGGCCAGGCTTGAATTGCTATTTTCGGCTAACGCCATAAGAAATTAATTTTGGATGGTTCTCAGAAGTATTACTGCATGTTTATTTTCAAATAAAACGCAAAGAATTATTTCTCACTTACTATCATCAATTAAACCTTGCTCGCGCATAGCGTTTTCTATTCTTCTGTCAGGAATAAACCAGATGCAGGCCACCAGGAAATAAAGTGCAACACCGATCCATGGATTGATAAAACTTAAGCCGATGCCAGCAATATAGAAGAGTAGTGAGAATTTTCCTTTGGCATCGTTACCGATTGCATGTACCACTAACGAATGCTGCCCTTCGGTTCTTTTAATTACGATAACGAGTAAAGTATAAGAAATTGCCGCAAGAAGGAGTACCGCGCCGTAAATAATAACCGGCCATAAAGCAAAATGATGCTCGCCCATCCACCCGGCAGCAACCGGAAATAAAGAAAGCCAGAACAGAAAATTTAGGTTGGCCCAAAGCATCGATCCGTTTACCTTTTTCACTGCGTGCAATAAATGATGATGATTGTTCCAGTAGATGCCTACATAAATGAAACTGAGGATATAGCTAATAAATTTAGGGATCAGTGGTTTTAAGGTTGCCAAAGTTTCGCCATGTTCGGGAACTTTAATCTCTAAAACCATAATGGTAATGATGATTGCAATAACACCATCGCTAAATGCTTCTAACCTGCCTTTGTTCATAAAAAATCCGACCTTAAATAATCTGTTTACAATTATCAGTCAAATTATGTTATAAAACAAAACCTGCAAGCTTTTGGCCTGCAGGTTCCTTATTGTTGTTTTGTTGAAATTATAATTCTCTTACCCAGATATTTCTAAAGCTAATGGCCGGACTTGGGTCGCCGTGATCTTGTAATTTAATTGAAGCCGGACCATGCTTTTTGTATTCAGGGGCACCAATATAACGGGTTTCGCCTTTTAAAACATAACCATTTTGTAAAAGCACTCCATTTAGAAACAAGGTAACGCTTGCCGGTTTTTGTACTGTTCCATCTTCGTTAAAGCGTGGCGCATTCCAGATGATATCGTAATACTGCCATTCGCCTGGTTTTTTGTTGGCATTGGCTAATGGAATGGCTTGTTTGTAAACACTTCCGGTTTGTCCGTTAACATAGGTTTTGTTGTTATAAGCATCCATAATCTGGATTTCGTAACCATCATCACCACCGCCGGTTGAAGCTAAAAATACGCCACTGTTACCTCGTGCCTGACCTTCGCCAGAAATATTTTCAGGAATTTTCCATTCCATATGCAATTGGTAATCGGTAAATTTTTTATTGGTTTCGATATTTCCAGTGCCTTTTTTTACGGTGAAAAATCCATCGTCTATTGTCCAGGCAGCTGGCTTAGACGGATCTTTAACAGAGTGCCAGGCATCTAAATTGCGGCCGTTAAAAAGGACAATTGCATCAGAAGGTGCATCCTGAGGCAGTTTGCCAGGGGTAACAATTTTAGGTACAGGCGACCAAACCTCGGTTGTTTTGGGGTCTTTGGCAGGATCTGGTTTTTTATCTTGTGCCATAGCTTGCCCTGCAAATAAAACAGGAATAAATAATAGTGTGTACTTGTTCATAATTGTGGTTTAACTTTTTAAAGTTAACCAGTTTATTAAGAAATGGAAATTTAGTATTTAAAATTTTACCCCAAATCGTCAACAACGTAGGTTTCACTTATAATCACTTCATCAGGGGCAATATCTTCTTTGCGTTGCTCGGCTAAATCGCGCAACGGGCAGTAACCTGTAATGCCGCGGTATAATAAACCTGCACCTATAGCTGCACCGGTTAAACCGATTACCGGGTGTGAAAATATACTGGTAATGCCTTTAAATAATAAATAGGTACCTGCCGCTCCTGATAACCAACGCTCGGATTTTGAAACATTTTCGAATAATTCAGGGTACTTCCAGGCTTCTTTTACGTTATTTACTGCGGTATTAAAATCTTGATTTGTCATGATGGTAGAATTTATGTTCTATTGTATAACAAGTTAGGAGGGAATGAGTTTTGAAAAGAAAATTAAAATAGAGTTTATCGCGAAAACACAGATTCATTTTTGTTTTTGGCCACGGATTCACGGATTTACACGGAGATTGAGCTATTTATAAAACCACACGTTTAATTTCAAGGCTTTGCTTTCCAAAATTTAAAATAAGACCGACTTTGCAACCAGAACATCGGAGGTAGTTTAGTGTTTGTGCGATGTCTGCACTTGAAATTGCGCTTTTGGCTTTAATTTCTAATATAACCGAATCGAAAATAATAAAATCGGCATAAAAACTGTGTGGCAACAAAATATCCTTATAATAAAGTTGATATAGTTTTTCTCTTTCATAAAAATACCCCCTGCTTTCTAATTCAATGCAAAATGCATCTTTATATACAATTTCTAAAAAACCACAGCCTAAATGATTATGAATTTCAATGGCTGCATTAATAATGAGATTTGTTTCGTTTTTTAGAGGAAAGTCTGATTGTAGAATGTCCATACCAAGTATTTAACATAATTTTAATTCAATTAACTTGGGATGTTATACACTAATATAGCAAAATAGCATGAAGCCGCGAAACCTACTCCGTGTTTTCAGTGCCTCCGTGGCAAAAAATAATAAAATTGGCTTTTAGGCATTAAAAGAATTTGTGATTTTAGTGCAAAAGAGATAAACAGAAAGATCTGTGTCTAAATTTTAGTACCTAATTCAATATATCCCTGATATCCTCTTTACTCAACGATTTAAAGAAGCTTTCTTCTGTGGTGATCAATGAGTTAGCGAGTGATTTTTTACGATTCTGCAATGCAAGGATTTTCTCTTCAACGGTGTCCTTTGCAATGAATTTATAGATGAAAACTTTTTTATCCTGGCCAATACGGTGTGTCCTGTCGATGGCTTGCTGCTCTACAGCCGGGTTCCACCAGGGGTCGAGGATAAAAACATAATCGGCCTGTGTTAAGTTTAAGCCCACACCACCGGCTTTTATGGAGATCAGGAAAACCTTTAAATCGGTATTCTGCTGAAATTCGGAAACAATTTCGCCACGGTTGCGGGTGGCACCGTCTAAATAAGCGAAAGGAATATTTTCGGCTTCAAAATGTTTTTTAAAGATATCGAGGTGTTTTACAAACTGAGAAAATACCAGAACCTTATGTCCGCCTTTAAGCACGTTATCCAGGGTATGGATTACGTTTTCAAATTTGCCGGAATCAGAAATATATTCGCCATCGATCATTACGGGATGATTAGCCAGCTGGCGCAAAGCGGTTAATCCCTGTAAAAGCTGAACCTGTTTTTGCGCAAAAGTGCCATCATCCATGCTCTGCAGCAGGTCGTTACGGTAGGCAGATTTTGTCTTTTCGTAATAAGCGGCCTGGTCTTCACTCATGTCGCAATAAATTACCTGCTCCGTTTTGGGTGGTAACTCTGCGGCCACCTGCTCTTTCGTTCTGCGAAGTACAAATGGTTTGATAATCGATTGCAGTTTTCGCGCTTTTTCTTCGTCCTTTTTCTTTTCGATTGCCTGCACATATTCTTCGTAGAAAAATGCCTGCGTACCCAATAAACCCGGGTTTAAGAAAGTTAACTGCGACCATAAATCGCTCACTGAATTTTCTACCGGTGTACCGCTCAGAATCAGTTTGTGTTTCGATTTTAAGCTTCTAACGGCTTTAAAAGATTTAGATGCCGGGTTTTTAATGTTCTGACTTTCGTCGAGAATGATATAGTTGAAATAGAAATTTTTCAGTTCGTCTACATCTACCCTGGTTACGCCATAAGTGGTAATAATGATGTCGTAATTGACAAAATTGGCCACATCCTTATTCCGGTTAGTACCAGTGTGCGCCAAAATTTTAAGCTTTGGTGTAAACTTTTTCGCTTCTGTTAACCAGTTATATATTAACGAGGTAGGCATGATGATCAGCGATGTGGTTTGTGTGCCCAACAATTGATCATCTTCCTTCACTTTTTGCAGCATGGCCAAAGTCTGGATGGTTTTACCCAACCCCATATCATCGGCTAAACAACCACCAAAATTATATTCGCGTAAAAAGCTAAACCAATTATAGCCCGCTTTTTGATAATCGCGTAAACTGCCTTTAAAATGCACGGGCATCTGCGTATCGGCAATGTCTTCAAAATCTGATAAGCGCTGAAGCTTACGTTCTAGCGTAACATTTGCCAAACTATCTTCGGCCAGATCGTTAATTAAACCGATGTGGTGTTTCTTTAATTTAAGCGTTTGCCCGGCTTCTGCCAAACTGAAAAGACTGCCATATTGGGTAAACCATTTATCGGGGATAATGGCCACTTCGCCATCTGGCAATAAAAACTCACGCTTTTTATGTAAAATATGCTGTTTTAAGGACAGAAATGGAATCTGGTATTTGCCAAACCATACTACAGCATGAATATCGAACCAATCGTTTCCTTCTTTAACTTCAAGATCGATTTTACTGGCACCTAACACAAATTTTTTCTGTCCGGTGGCCTGTTCAATTTCAAAACCTGCTGCCTCTAATAGCTCAATATGCTCATTTACCCAGTTAATGGCAGCATAACTTGGGTTTTCATCTGCAGCACCTACTTCGAGGTTGCTGAACAAAGAACTTGTTTTTTTAAGTCCTAATGAAAGCAACAGGTTAAACTGCTTTTTCTCCCATTCGGCCGAACGTTTTATCCGGTGGAAAATATAATTATCGGCCGTTTTTTCTAAACGTACGGTTACTTTATGCGCATTTTCGACCGGAAAAGTATATTCGCCATACTTAAAATATAACTGGATCTGCGATAAACCGCCATCTACATATAAAACCTTAATTACCGGTGTTGCCTCAAACTGTTCGGTTCTGATTTCGAAACCCTCTGCATACACATGGTGTTTTTCGATCAGTGGCGCAACAAATTTTTCGAAATAAGTGGCTTCGGTAGTTTTGGGGATGGCAATAAAACGTTTGTTTAGAAAAGGCTGGAGTTTTTTGCCCTCAATATCCTGATCAAAAAAGTACAATACATCGTTCAGTAATAACCAGGCAGGTTTGTTACTGATAATCTGCGCTTCTTTAAACATAAACTCAATGCGCAGGTTCTGGTATTTAATGGTCGGGAAATAACGGGTTTCGGTTTCATTCCTCCTGAAATGGAAGAGGATAGAGGCAGGTTCATCTGCAAGTTCGATTTTACGCTCTACAGGCCAGCCATCTTTATCCATTACATAGAGCTCGTTTTTAACCTTTAAAATTTCTAAGGCTTCGGCGAGTTTCTTTTCAATTTTCGGGCGCACGTTTTCGTAAAACTTATCGTCGAAAACCTTGGTGAAAAACTCGGTTGGCCTGATTAATTTTTTATAATACTTTTTAATCAGCGAGTCCTGCTCAATGTCGTCTAAAATCTTGATCAGCTTATAATCGATTTCACTCAGGCAGGCATTAAATTCTTCTGCGGTATGGGTAAAAATCCGCTGGTAGGTAAAAGAAAAATCGCCCTGAGGATTTAGCTGAACAACGTGAGGTTCAATTAAATAGCCAAGGTACTCATGTTTGCACAAAGAGTACACCACTTTACAGGCTTTAGAACTATCGACACGTAACATTGATGGATTTAAAATTTTTGTAAGCTAAGCGCTTAAAAAACTTTAAACTTACAATATTTTGGGATTACATCAAAAGAACTGGCCGTTTTTGGGAGAAAAAATATAGAGAAATTTTATGCGTAATAAAAATAAAGCTGAAAGGCAATAGTTTAACCGGCAGCTGTTAATCAGGAGGGTAAAATGCCCCGCCCGGGATGCAAATATTAATACTTTATAATTGATAACAACTTATTATCTTAGCAGCAGGATTGATAAGCTTTTATTATCAGTTAATTAACGCATCACCATCGCTTAAAATGAAATTTTTTTACACGCTCTCTGTGTTCACTTGTTTGTTTTTTTCTGGCTACGGGCAGGAAATTCCGAGAAGCACCCAATATATTTTCAATAACATTCTATTAAACCCGGCTTTATCGGGTATTGATAACTATACTGATTTAAAAATTGGTTTGCGCAAGCAATGGACCGGTTTAGAGGGTTCGCCAAGTACACAATACCTGTCTTTAAGCACCGCCATAGGTGAAGACTTTGTGCGCAGCAATGTAAATTCTTTTGCGGGTAACGGAGAAAACCCCATGAGCAGGAGTTATGTAAATAACTACACAGCTGCTGAGCCGCACCATGGCATTGGTTTGGTAGCGATGACAGATAAAGCAGGCTTGATCAGACAAACCAACGTGAGCGTAACTTATGCTTATCACCTTGGCCTTACCAACGAAATTAATTTATCGTTAGGTTTATCCGGAGGGTTTAAATCGATCAATGTTGATGTGCGTGGCATTGTTGCTGATGAATCCGGCGATCCCTTGTTCTCTGCTGATTATAACAATAAAATCAGGCCTGATGTTGGCGCTGGTGTTTGGTTGTACAGTCCGAGGTTTTTTGCAGGTATTTCGGCTAAACAGCTTATTGGCAATAAAAGCAGTGTTGTAGGCAATAAAATCAAAATTGATGCTTACCAGGCCGCTACTTTTTATGGTACTGCCGGTTACAAAATATTCCTGGATGAGGATATTGCAATGATTCCATCGGCATTGATTACCTATTGGGCCAACGCCCCTGCCGCATTTGATGCCAACCTGAAATTCGCCTATAAAGATAAATTCTGGGTAGGCAGCAGTTTCCGAAACAATGATTCTTTTTCGCTTTTGGCAGGCTTTAATGTGGCCTCGCTGGTAAACCTGAGTTATTCTTATGATGTAAATACTTCAGGTTTACGCTCGGTAAATAATGGCACGCACGAAATTGTACTGGGTATTTTATTAAACAACCGTTATCAGGTAGCCTGCCCAAGCCGGCAGTTTTAACGTAAAAGCGTAATGCTTCCGCCTAATGGTTTACATTCGGCCCGCAAATCGATTACATAATAATATACGCCTGCAGGTAATTCCTTATCCCTGAAACGGCCATCAAACGGTTTGTTGTAATTGCCGATAGATTCGTACACCAGCTGACCACCCCGGGTATAAACTTTAATGTTGGTTCCTTTAAAATCGGGCAATCCGCGCACCTGCCATACATCGTTCATGCCATCGCCGTTCGGCGTCATGGTGTTGGTGATTTCTAAGTTATCGTGCGTTACTTCTACATGTACTTTTGCAAATTCGCTGGTACAGGAACCTAGTTTTCTGCGCACAAAATAATCGGCTGTTTTGGCTACTTTAAATTTAAAGATGCCTGCTGTACTTTCTAAAAAAGGTTTGGTATCGTCTGTTTTTTCGAATAACTGATAAGTTCCTTCTTCAGGAGCGATTACAGGTAATACAATATCTGAAACATAACAAACGCGGAGATCGTTAATAACCGGAGTTAATATTTTAAAGGGCTCATCAACAATGGTAAATGGCTCGCTGATGGCGTAACCGCAGGCCGTTTTGTCTTTCACTTCTAAACGATAGGTTCCTGCGCCAACTTTGGTTAAATCCTGTGTAAACTGAACGGCTTTGCCAGCCTCGTTTATCCATTTAAAAGTATAACCCGGTACACCGCCAATTACTTCAACTCCGGTAACCGAACCTCTCTGCAGGGTACAACCATCTTTAACAGGTGTTCCGGTTTTTGGTACGATGGTAAGGAGTGGTGTAACCTCTATGGTATAAGGGCCTATAATAATGGGCGGGCAGCCATTAACATCGTAGGCATACATGGTGTAAACGCCCCCGGGTAAATTTTTAAGTGAAATAGAAGTAGTTGTTCTGGTACTTAAAACGATGTTGCCTGCCTGATCTTTCCATTCGTATCTGGATGGAAGTGCAGAACTAAAATCCAGGTCGATGGTTCCATTAATCAGCCCACAGGTTGTTGGCGATTCGCGGTGTGAAAAGTTATAAACCGGAAGCGGTGTTGCAGTGATTACGAAATCTCTTGGAACCCGTGGACAGGTAGATTTACTGTTGCTGGCCCAAAGCCTGTAAGAACCGGCTTTCAGGTTTTCAATTAATAAGGATGTGCCGGCAGAGTAAGTGCCTTTTTTAATGGTAATTCCATCTGGCCCGATCCACTCATAACCATCTGCATCAGTAAGGGTAATCCCTCCAATAGCTCCATTGCTGTTATTACAGGTTTCGTTTTTTCTGATTGAGGCATCGCTGATCTGGATGGTATTGTCGGTAGGGATAAAGAAATTAGCTGATCTGGCCCCGCATTGTCCTTCATCGGAAGCAACAAGGGTGTAAGCTCCGCCTTCTACATTTATTAAGTCAAGATCAGAAGAAATGACATTATCTGGGGTGAATTTGGTCTGATCTATTCCAGCATACCATTTATAGGTTACCTTGCCAGTAAAATCAGTAATTTTTAAGCCGGTAATTGCACCATTCTGGCTCCCGCAAGTGGCATGTTTGGGGGAAATTGTACTGGTAATAATGATCTGTGGTTTCCTTTTAATTGTAATCGGATCAGAATCAAGCGAACAGTTTGCTTCATCCGATACGGTTACAAAATAAGTGCCCTCTGGTAAATTGGCAGGGTTGGCATTACTCACTACGGTATTCGTTGCGGTATTGGTCCACTTGTATTTCAATACCCCCTTACCTCTTAAAACCTCTGCGGTATAGGTAAAAGAAAGTTGTCCGCAAACAGGATTAACAGGCAGGATAGTTGGTTTGGTTAACTTTTGATCCTTGATGATAAATACCGTTGGAAAAGCTTTACATCCATCATCAACAGTTACTTCGTAAGTACCAACTTCTAAATTGGTAATGCTTTGCGTATTCCCTTTAGGTACACGGCTACCATCAGTTTCTATTTTTACCCAGCTAAAGGTAAAACCTTCACGGGGCTCAGGGATGGTGATTGATCCGTTGGCGCTACAGGTTACGGGTTCTATAATGGCTTCGTTTGGCAATAACTCTGCGGTAGAAAAAGGGGAGGTAGTTGCATTTAATAAACTGGCGGTTGCAGTTACCATTCCGGAAAGGCTGCCGTTATATTCCCATCTGCCATCGCTACCTGCCTGCACGGTGGCAATATAGGTTTTGCCTTCGCAAATACCCTGACAGTTTACGGTATAAAATAATTCGACTTCGGAGTTTGGTGTGGCCCGCCCCGAAACATAATCACTTCTTTTTTTAAGGACCTGAATATACGGTTGAAGAATGGTTAAGGTTTTTCCGATCCCAAATGTTCTGTTGCAAAAGAAACTGTTCCTGGTAATTTTTACCGGCCTTGACGACACCGTTTCAACCCCGAAATTATTGTTGGCAATTAAATTGGCTTCGGCTGGAGTTGCTCCTCCGATGGTGCCGCCTGCGCCTGATTCTATTTTTATGCCTATCCCATTACCCATTACCACAGCTCCGGCAGCATCGGTACCAATTGCGTTACCCGTTAAAATGAAATCAGAATTGGTGATTGAGACGCCAGTTGTCCTGTTCCCGCCGATAATGTTATTGCGCACGTAAAGTGCAGTATTTACCGCGTTAACCTTTAAACCTGCAATTTCTAAAGAGGATGAAGAAAGGAAGATTGGTAATTCGTGGAAATCCTTTTTGCCGGTATAATCTACACCGATTTTGTTATTGATTACATTAATATCGAATCTTGCAGTGGTGGAGTAAGAGGAACGGGTAATATCAACGTTAATGCGGTTAGCAGCAATTACGTTTCCTTCGCCGGCATTGTCGCCACCAACATCCAGTCCGCAATCGTAAAGACTGGCCGAAATACCCGTTACGTTGGTGTTAGGTGTAATACCATCATAAATTACCCCGATTAAATTGGATTGGATCTTTATTTTGGTATTTACCGCCGTACTGAAAAAAGAACTGTTCTGAACAACAATACCATTGATATTGCCGCCGATTACGTTTCCTTTTCCGGGTGCCCCGATGGTGATATTATTTGCACGGTAATCTAGCACAATACCCGATCCCTGCCCCATATTTACGTTTTGAAGGTTGGTAATGGTTGCGAAATTACGGATGTACAGACCATAAATTTCTACACCAGTTGTTTGGACCAGTGTTGTGGCATACTGGCCGATAACCAGGCCCGAAAAGGTTGTGTTGGTATATTCTGGCTCCAGGATAACTTTCGCTCCCGAAACGCCGAGTGCAGGCCAGGCGGCTTGTGAGGTGCCATCGATAATTACATTAGATGATACTACAGGTAAAGCAGAACGTAGCCTGATGGTGCGGTTGGCATTATCGCCGGGGCTGCCGGGTAAATTAAAATTGATGGTAAAAGTAGTCGTTCTATTTACGGCAGCTGCCTGTGTTAAACCTTCTCTCAATGTTCCAGGGCCACTATCGGCATTGCTGGTAACCACATAAGTTTGAGCGTAGATATTATTAAAGAAAAATAAGCCCGCAAACAGGGCTAAAAGTTTTGAGAGACGCATAAAATTGTTTGGTGCAGCCAAAATACAAATAAAAGTTTAGTGGCTAGGGTTTTAGTTAAAATCTTTTTTTATTCATTGCTGGAAATGTAAATTAAAGTTTACCTGCAGATTTAAAATGATAACCGCTGATAAATAAGGTTTTGGGTTGTTGTAAATTTATAACATCAGCTATTTATTGAATCTGCCTTTCTGCTTCATATTACAGGTGAAATTACATGATTACTGCTATTTCCAATGATTTGGTGCTGCGCATTGCGGGAAGGTTTCATTGTCACAATGATTTGGTGCTGCGCATGGCAGGAAGGTTTCATTGAAACTTTTGAATGGATACGTTAAATAGAGAGATTTTCGCATTTTAAAGATCCTTCGCTGCGCTCAGGATGACAAAAAAATGTTCTCCGTGTTTATCTGTGTTTCCGTGGCCAAAAATAACGAATCTCCACTGAATAGGCGGGGGGAGATCTGTTCATCAAGTTATTAAAGTTAAAGATTTCTCCATTGCGCTACCGATGAAAAATCGGTGTGCTTCAGTCGAAATGACGATACTTTGAAGGGATTTAGCTTCTTATACATCTGTCATTTATTCTGATTTTATATAATAGATTACCCCTCAGGATGATAAATCTTGTTTTAAAGATCCTTCGCTGCGCTCAGGATGACAAAAAAATGTTCTCAGTGTTCATCTGTGTTTCCGTGGCCAAAAATAACGAATGTCCTCTGAATAGGCGGGGAGAGATCTGTTCATCAAGTTATTGAAGTTAATTTAAAGATTTCTCCATTGCGCTACCGATAAAAAATCGGTGAGCTTCAGTCGAAATGACGATACTTTCAAGAGATTTAGCTTCTTATACATCTGTCATTTATTCTGATTTTATACAATAAATTACCCCTCAGGATGATAAATCTCGTTTTAAAGATTCTTCGCTATGCTCAGGATGACAAAAAAATCTCCGTGTTCATCTGTGTTTCCGTGGCCAAAAATAACGAATGTCCTCTGAATAGGCGGAGAGAGATCTGTTCATCAAGTTATTAAAGTTAAAGATTTCTCCATTGCGCTACCGATGAAAAATCGGTGAGCTTCAGTCGAAATGACGATACTTTGAAGGGATTTAGCTTCTTATACATCTGTCATTTATTCTGATTTTATACAATAAATTACTCCTCAGGGTGATAAATCTCGTTTTAAAGATCCTTCGCTGCGCTCAGGATGACAAAAAAATCTCTGTGTTAATCTATGTTTCCGTGGCAAAAAATAATTACACCCAAATGGTGATCATTCTCATTTTAGATCCCTACCAAAAAAGGCATCCTGAAAAATCAGGATGCCTTTAAATGTGCTTGTTAATTATTGTTTATTTCCAGCCGCCGCCTAATGCACGGTACAGGTTCACTACCGATTGCAGTTTCTGTAATCTATCGTTAATCCCGCTTAATTGCGCGCTTAGCAAACTTTGCTCTGAAGTTAACACATCAGTATAGTTTGTTGCAGAGCTGTAACGTAATAATTCTTTCGTAAAATCAACTGCTTTGGTTAACGAGGCAATTTGTTTTGTTCTTGTTTCTTCCTTTTCTGCAGCCGTTTGATAAGCATATAAAGCATTTGATACTTCCTGTCCACCGGTTAAAAGTGTTTGCTGGAAATTATAAAAAGCAATCTGCTGATTGGCTTCTGCTGTTTTTAAACGTGCTTTATTGGCACCTTTTGCAAAAATAGGCTGGGTTAAACCGCCTACTAAATTATAGAAGATCGATTTGCTGAAGAAATCGCTTAATTGCAAACTCGATAAACCACCTGCTGCGGTAATGGTTAAAGCCGGGTAAAAATAAGCTTTGGCTACATTGGTGTTTTCGAAAGCAGCCCTGAAACCAAATTCTGCAGCTATAACATCCGGACGGTTTTGCAACAATTGTGCAGAAACCCCGGTTTGTAAATTAGCATATGGTGTTTGCTGATCCAGCGTGGTGCGGTTAATCGCATTCGGTGCTTTTGCAACCAATACGCTTAATGCATTTTCGGCTTCTTTAATGCTTCTTTTTAAATCAGGTAAGGTTACTTGTGCTGCGTATAAATTGGCTTCACTTTGTACAACTGCTGCTCCATTTACTACCGCTCCCTGTTTTAACTCACGCATGGTTTCCACATCCTTTGTACGCACCTTAATGGTTTCCTCGGTAATGGCCAGTTGTTTATCAAGTGCCAGTAAAGTATAATAATTATTGGCAATGGTGGCAATCAGTTGGGTTTGTACAGCTCTTTTTGCAGCATCACTTTGCAATAAAGTAGCATAGGCGCTGCGTTTTGCGCTGGTTAATTTTCCCCAGATATCAGCTTCCCAGCTGGTGCTCAGCTGTGCTTTATAGGTTTGGGTTTCTAAATTAATGTTAATCCCTGCCGGAAAATTCTGTGCAGCAGCAGATGCCTTATTATCGGTTACGTTAACATCGGCCTGTAAGCTGGGTAACAACGCACCACGGCTCTGTATTAAAGTAGCTTCTGCAATTTTAATCCGCTCAATTGCCTGTTTCAGGTCTAAATTTTCATTTATCCCTTGCTGGATCAACGATTGCAAAGTGGTATCAGAAAACAAGGTTTTCCATTGTACATTTGCTATCGTATTGGTATCCGTTGTATTATTATCGCGGTATAAACCTTCGCTTGTTACCTGGGGGCGTTCGTATTTTTTAGTTACGCAGGCACTCAGGGTAACGATGGCTAAACCGATTAAAACGGGGTGCTTATATCTAAATTTCATTTTCTTAATATTAATGTTTGCTGTTCGCAGTAGCCAATTCATATTCCTCCGGCGTTTGTTCATGATCGATGCCTTCGTTAAAAGGTGATTTATTACTGATGCGCTCCTGTAAGGATTGGAATATGATAAAGAGGGCAGGGATTACGAAAACCCCGAATATTGTACCAATTAACATACCGCCAACTGCACCTGTACCAATTGAGGTATTACCTGCGGCACCAACACCTGAAGATAACATCAATGGCAATAATCCCAAGATAAAAGCAAAAGAAGTCATCAAAATCGGACGTAAACGTGCGGTTGCACCATCAATTGCCGCATTGGCAATACTCATGCCTTTTCTTCTTCTATCCACCGCATATTCTACAATCAAAATGGCGTTCTTGGCGAGTAGTCCCACAAGCATGATCAGGGTAATCTGCGTATAAATGTTGTTATCCACCCCGAAAATCTTATCGAAAACGAATACACCTGCCAAACCAACCGGTAGCGAGAATAAAACGGCTAATGGTAAAATATAACTCTCATACTGTGCAGCAAGTAAGAAATAAACAAAGATTACGCACAGTAAAAAGATGAAAACGGTTTGACTTCCGCCGGCCATCTCTTCACGTGATAAACCTGAAAATTCATATCCATATCCTGCCGGAAGGTTTTTAGCCGCTTCCTCCTGAACAGCTTTCAGGGCATCACCAGAGCTATAACCCGGATTAGGGTTACCTGTTACCGAAATTGAAGTAAACAAGTTGAAACGCGAAATAGCCTGTGGTCCGTACACTTTGGTTAAAGTAATAAACTCTGAAACCGGAGCCATACCGCCCGACGAATTCCTGACAAAAATACGCGTTAAGGTTTGTTCATTTGCACGGTACTGGGCATCTGCCTGGAACATTACCCTGAATTGTTTACCGAATTTATTAAAGTTTGATGCATAAACACCACCATAGTAGCCCTGCATTACGCCTAAAACATCACTAACCGTTAAGCCGGCCTGTTTAACCTTTGCCACATTAACATCAATCTGATATTGCGGAAAATTCGGGTTAAAAGAGGTAGAAGCATATTGAATCTCCGGACGTTTACTCAATGCCGCTAAAAATCCGTTTCCAATTTCGTTGAATTTTTTAATATCGCCACCGGTTTTATCCTGCAACTGAAACTCAAAACCACCGCTGGTACCAAAACCCTGAATGGTTGGCGGCGCAAAGAAAATAATTTTAGCGCCTTTAATGCCTGCTGTTTTGGCAAATAGTTCGCCGATAATTGTTTTTACATCACGGCCTTTACGTTCATCCCAAGGGGTTAAACGCGAAATTACCATCCCGTACGAACTACCCGAACCACTAATCATACTACGGCCCACAACCCTCAAAGTATTTTTGATTTCAGGTATTTTGTGTGCGATACTGTCGATTTTTGCAATTACAATACTGGTTTCCTCTTGCGAGGTTCCTGCTGGTAATGAGATATCACTCATGATCGTTCCCAAATCCTCATTCGGTACGAAACCTTTTGGTGTGGTATTCATCGTCCAAACCAACACAACAGCAAAGAAGGCAATGGCCAAACCAACAATCCATTTTTTACGGGACAGGAAGCCTACCGATTTTTTGTATTTTCCGGTTACCGCATCAAATGAAGTATTGAAAGCATCGTAAAAACGGTTTAAAAAGTTTTTAGATTTTTCGTGTTCTTCTTTGTGAGGTTTTAAGAATAAAGCACATAGTGCCGGACTTAAAGTTAAGGCGTTAATGGCTGATAAGATGATGGAAATAGCCAGTGTTAAACCGAATTGCTTATAAAATACACCTGATGATCCGGAGATAAAACTCACGGGAATAAATACCGCAGCCATTACCAAAGTGATCGAAATAATCGCTCCGCTAATATCGTCCATCGCATCAATAGTTGCTTTTCTGGCGTCGGTATAACCTTCATCCAGCTTGGCGTGCACGGCCTCAACTACCACAATCGCATCATCCACCACAATACCAATGGCCAGTACGAGGGCAAATAAGGTTAGTAAGTTGATGGTAAATCCAAATAAACTCAGGAAGAAGAACGTTCCTATAATGGCCACCGGCACGCTGATTGCCGGGATCAGGGTTGAACGGAAATCCTGTAAGAAGATAAATACCACTAAGAACACCAAAATAAATGCTTCAATTAAGGTGTGAAGCACTTTTTCAATTGATGCATCCAAAAAGTCATTTACGTTAACCAAAGTTGAGTAGTGAACGCCTTTTGGGAAAGATTTTTGAGCTTCATCAAGTGTTTTGATCGAGTTTTCGATTACTTCTTTTGCATTCGAACCTGCTGTTTGGTTAATCGCGATACCCAAGGCCTGTTTTCCGTTAAATTTAACCGAACTGGCATAACTCTGCGCACCTAATTCGATCCTTGCAATATCTTTTAAACGCAAAATCTGGCCGTTATCAGTAGTGCGGATAATGATGTTGCCAAATTGAGCCTCATCTTTTAACCTGCCCGTATATTTTAAGGTGTATTGAAATGCCTGATCGCCAAGCTCTCCAAACTGACCCGGAGCAGCCTCCACGTTCTGATCAGCAAGCGCTACGTTAATGTCATTCGGCACCAAACCGTAAGTTGCCATCACATCAGGCTTTAACCAGATACGCATGGTATAATCTAACGTTCCGAATGCACTTGCATCACCTACACCATTAATACGTTTAATCTGTGGAATGATGTTAATGTTTGCGTAGTTCTGCAAAAATTTCTGGTCGTAAGAAGGATCATCGCTATACAAACCAAAAATCAGTACATTACTCGCCTGTCTTTTAGCCGTAATTACCCCCGATTTGGTTACCTCTGCAGGTAATAAACTGGTAGCACGGGCAACCCTGTTCTGTACGTTTACCGCTGCTAAATCGGGGTTGGTACCCAGTTTAAAGTTTACCGTAATGGTTGCGGTACCATCGTTACTTGCGGTAGAAGTCATGTAGGTCATGTCTTCCACACCATTTATCTGCTCTTCCAGCGGAACAACAACGCTGTTCATTACCACATCGGCATTGGCCCCCTGGTATGAAGTAGAAACCTGCACCGTTGGTGGCGCAATTTCAGGATATTGTGAAACCGGCAACGTAGCTAAACCTAAAACACCGAGTATTACGATGATGATGGATATAACCGTTGATAAAACCGGTCTTTCTATAAATTTCTTAAACATAATTAATATTGATTACACTACAATAGAGTGTGATTGGCAAGATTATATTGTTATTTCTTGATGTCAGCATAAACTGAATCGGCACTTTTTTCTTCAGGCTTGATTTTCGTTCCGTCTTTTAACGATTGGAAACCTTCAAGAACAACTTTATCACCAGCTTTTAATCCTTTAGTTACTACATAGAATTTGCCTTTGGCCAAATCCATTACCTGAATTTCAGTGTTGATGGTTTTAGCAGAATCGCCCAAAACATAAACGAATTTCTTTCCCTGTAAATCGATTGTTGATTTTTGAGGGACTAAAATTGCATTATCGATGTGTTGTGGAATCCTTACCGAAGCACTTGCACCATTTTTTAGTAAAGAAGTAGGGTTGGGGAAAGTTGCCCTTAAACTTGCAGAACCTGTGCTGGTGTTAATCTGTCCGTTGATGGATTCGATTTTACCATTTTGCGCATAAATTGTTCCATCGGCAAGTACCAGGCTTACTGCAGGGATGTTTTTCATCTGCTCGGCCAATGTATTTCCTTTATAGGTTTTAGAAAAATCTAAAAGTTGTTTCTCATTTAAAGAGAAGTAAGCATAAACCTTTGAAGTATTAGAAACTGTTGTTAATGGTTGTGTGCTGGTACTGCTTACCAAACTTCCGTTTCTGAAAGGAATACTGCCCACTACGCCATCAACCGGGCTTTTAACAGAGGTATAACCTAAATTAACCTGTGCATTTACCAATTCGGCTTTTGCCTGTGCCAAAGCTGCTTTCCTGCTTTGCAATGTTAACTGGGCAGCATCAAGATCGTATTTGCTGATGATGTCTTTTTCTACCAACGGCCTGGTTTTGTTTACCGTTAACTGAGCTGCATTTACATCAGCTTCTGCACTGCTGATAGCCGCTCTTGCTGTACGTACCTGCTGCTCGTACTGAGGTGCATTAATGGTGAAAAGTAACTGGCCTTTTTTAACTACCGCACCCTCATCTACAAAAATCTTTTCAATAAAGCCATCTACTTTCGGACGGATGTCGATATTTTGGATACCTTCAATCGTTGCCGGATAATCAGAATCTAAAGTGGTGTTTTGTGTATTTACGGTAAAAACCGGGTAAGCTTGTGGACCAGCTGCTGCTGCAGCTGCGGCTTTTTTAGCAGCATCGTTGTTTCCGCAGGATGCTAAGAGCATACCCATGCTCATGCTAAAAAAGAGAGTTGTTACTTTTCTCATGGACTATTTCTGTGTGTGTATAAATTTAAATTTCCGGAATTAAGAGCGTAGTCAAAATTTAGGGACTTCGATTTCCGCTGATAATTGCCCAAAAATAGAGCCTAAAAAAAAATAAATCTGTCCAAATTCTGTCATTTAATCAATCGATTGATTTATTTTATGCTTCAAAACATGATCTTTTTGCTTTAAAATGCTGTTTTTTAGTTTTTTACGTTGTATTTCTCGCCCGAAATGAATGTGTAAATATCTTGCGACAGATGTTAAATGGTGTTAAAACTGGTTGTTATGAACCATTTTTTAAACGATTAATCCTGTTTATTTTAGCAAACAAAAGGCGTGGATGGTGTATATTTTACACGAGAGGTCATAACCAACCCCGGCGGGTTGCAAAAACCCACGAGGCTTATAAAAAGATTATTCTACTTCTCCTTCAAAAACCAGTTTTGCTGGTCCGCATAAAAATACATTGGTAAATGCTTGGCCGTCGTAATCGAATTCTATTTTAATATCGCCACCCAAAACTTTAATGTCGGTTTTAATGTGGCCGGTCTGGTTTTTATGTTTTGCAATAGCCATGGCAACTGCTGTTACGCCTGTGCCACAGGCATAAGTTTCATCTTCAACGCCACGCTCGTAAGTGCGCACAAACAGATGATCGCCTTTATCTTCTACAAAATTTACATTTATCCCTTTTTCTGCATAAGTTGCATTATAACGGATACTTTTCCCTTCATGAAAAACATCAAGGTCTTTTAAATCACTGTGTAAAGCAACATAATGTGGCGAGCCTGTATTGAGTATATAAGCTTCGCCATCTCTGGTAATGTTATCTACATCAATCATTTGCAAATCAACCCATTCGCCATTTTCTGAAATTCTGGCATAATGAGGCCCGTCTACTGCCAAAAAGTTGGTTTCGCGATCAATAATACCGAGTTGTTTGGCAAAGGCCACAATGCATCTTCCGCCGTTTCCGCACATGCTGCCCAATTTGCCGTCAGCATTAAAATAATGCATCTCAAAATCATAATCCTCATGCTTTGTAATGAACATTAATCCATCGGCACCAATGCCAAATCTTCTATGGCATAATTGTTCAACTAATTGAGTGTCAATATTTTTTAACGGACTTGCGGTGTGGTCTATTAAAATAAAATCGTTGCCTGCGCCCTGGTATTTATAAAAATTAATTTTCATGAAAGCTTCATTTTTTAATGCAATATTTGAGTTGCAAAAGGTAATAAGCGGATTGTGTTTTTTAATTTAACATTTTTTAACACAAAACTAAGTGCTTTGAGGATACAAATATCGTTTATATGGTATTAAATTTGAATAAACTTACTAAAGAAAATTTGAGCAGATAAAAACTGCCGGAGCATCCTGCTTAAATCAAAGTGAAAACGCTCCTGCAAACAATAACATTTAACAAATGAACATTATAAGCTAAACAATTAGCTAGCAAACTGGCTTATAATTTCATGGCTTTAAAAAAAAATATATACAAACACATGAAAAAAATATTAGGAATTACCGTGTTAGCTGCTTTTATAGGTGGGGCAGCAGCAATTGGAGGTTACAAACTATTTGAGCGTAACCAAACTGGCAGTACCATTACTGAAAAACAGAACTTGTATTTCGCCAATAATCCGTTAAAAGTAACATCAGCAGGTGCTACCGATTTTACACAGGCAGCAGCAGCAGTTGCACCAGGTGTGGTTCACATTAAAACAACTTACGCCGCATCAAAAGGTCAGGGTTCTTCTTCTCCTTTTGACATGATGGAAGATTTCTTCGGTGGCGGTGGCCGCCAGATGCAGCGTCAGCCCAGGGCAGCGTCAGGATCTGGTGTAATTATCAGTCAGGATGGTTATATTGTAACCAACAACCACGTCGTAGAAAATGCGGAAAAAGTAGAGGTTGTGTTAACCGACAGACGTAAGGTAGAGGCAAAAGTAATCGGTCGCGATCCGAATACAGATTTAGCTTTAATAAAAGTAAATGCAACAGGTTTACCTGTGGTGAAAATGGGTAACTCTGATAATGTACAGGTAGGAGAGTGGGTTTTAGCCGTTGGTTTCCCTTTAGATTTAAATACAACCGTAACTGCTGGTATTGTAAGCGCTAAAAACCGTAGCATCGGTATTATTGGTCGCGAGCAACAAGGCAATGAAATTACTGAAGAAGAATACCGCGAATATCAGCGTACGGGTAAAAGACCAGATCGTCCGGCTAATACCAGTATCGAATCATTTATCCAGACAGATGCAGCAATTAACCCGGGTAATAGCGGTGGTGCTTTGGTAAATGCAAATGGCGAACTGGTAGGTATTAACTCTGCAATTGCTTCGCAAAGCGGTTATAACCAGGGTTATGGATTTGCAATTCCAGTTAACCTTGCGCGTAAAATTGTTGACGATTTTATGAAATACGGTTCAGTTAAACGTGGTTATATTGGTGTTAACTTCGTGCCATTAAGCGGTGAAGAAAAACCTGAAGGCATTAAAACCAACGAAATTAGTGGTTTATATGTAAATGATGTGGTTGCTGGTGGCGGTGCTGCTGCGGCAGGTATTAAATCAGGCGACGTAATCAAAAAAGTTGATGGTGTGGTAATCAATGATTCACCTGATCTTCAGGAAAGAGTGGGTCGTTTAAACCCTGGCGATAAAGTTAAATTAACGGTATTGCGTGATGGTGCTTTAAAAGATTATACTGTTACCCTTAAAGGCGAAGCCAGCGTAGGTTTAACGGCTAATAACGCAGCAAGCAAAAGTGTTGAGGTAGGTAAATTGGGTGCAACTTTTGCTCCTGCCAGCCAGGCACAGAAATCGAAATATGGCATTAACAGTGGTGTGGTAGTAACTTCTGTTACCACCGGAAAAGCTTTTGATAACATTGGTGTAGAAAAAGGTTTAATCATCACCAAAGTAAACGGACAACCGGTAAATTCTGTGGCTGATGTTCAAAAAGCATTGCCATTAGGCAGAAACAACATGGTAAGTATCTCTGGTGTTGGCGAGCAAGGTTCATATAACTACAGTTTCCCTGCTCAATAATTAATTAGAATAAATTTTTGAGGAAGCCTCCCGATTTTAAATCGGAAGGCTTTTTTTTAGTCCTGATTAATTGGTTCGTGGTTGGCGTGGCAGGCTTCAGCACATTCTTCGCAGGCTACTGCACACTGTCTGCAATGTTCGTGATCATGTTTACCGCATTCTTCTGCACAAAGTCTGCATATTTCTTCACAGAGCAATAGATATTGATGCGCTATCACCGAATCGCGCTGTAGTAACCTTGCTGCCTGCGTGCAGATATCGGCACAATCCCGATCCAGTTTAATGCAATCGATCATCATGTTGATATCTTCTTCCTTCAAGCATGATGATGCACAATGTTCGCATGCTAAAGCGCAATCTAGCAAAGCCTGAATTAAGCCATGGTTGTTTCTCGTTTCCATATTATTAAATATTTTTGGTTATAAATGTTTTGTATAGTAATAACCTGCTGGCAATTAAACTGTTTTTAAAAAATTGAAACCCATGGTTTGTGTCCCCACAAATCATCATGCTTTTTTTACCACAGATGGAAACAGATAAATCTCAACGTTTGTCACCCTGAGGGTAGTCGAATGGTCTTTCTTAATCCATGGCCTGTATCCCACAGACCATCGCGTTATATTTTTTTGCCGCGGATGCAATGCTAGTGAAGCAAATGCATTAATTTGTTCAGGTTCTGTATTTCATTGTGCAGAGGCTCTTCACAGCGTTCAGAATGACAGTCCTATTTGTTAAAATACCTTAAATCTTTGCTTCTCAGGTCCCTTTCTCATACGCAAAGCAATATTCATCCGTTTTTCATAATCGAGATTTAGTTTCGCCATTTACCGATTGATAATCAGTGTTTACCGATACTTTATAAATTAAATTTTTTTATTGTTCCATATTTGAATCAGCAACCAAAACCGAATATTATGGCTTTAGCTCACATCAACCTCAGCGTAAAACAATATTTCAATTTCATGTGCAGAACCGATTTTGAAAGGCGGATATTCCACGATACCTACAAAGAATTTCAAAAAAAATCAAAAATATATAGTTTAGATCATCACCTCCACACTTTTTCGCAGATGCAACATGCCAACGGAAAAGCCAGTACCTTACATCAGAAGCTTCAATACGCCATCATAAACAGCATCGCTGCTTTAAATCATAAAATGCCGGTGCTAAATGATCTTGAAGACCGTCCGATGCTTTTTGATTGGGCCGAATTACACCTTTGCAGTTCAGATCTTTTAAACAAGGGCGCTCACGTCGTTTCCATTACCTATACCAGTCCTAAGCTGATATTGCACGAAATGATAGGTGATTTAATGATTTTAAGTTATGAGGGCAAAGAAAATGAAACCCTGATGGTTAAAGTTACAGAAAACCTGATTGTAAATTACGAGCAGCACGAAAGTCTGGTTTATAATTAAATTTAGCATTCATTTTTGATCAGATAGCCAGAAAAAATATCATTAATTTGTAGCATGCAGCAATTTAAAACCCCAACCTTCATCATCCATGTGGCAGGTTGGCTTTTATTTCTCACTTTTCCACTGTTGTTCATCAATAACGAACAATCGGGGCAAAGTAGTTTTTTGTTGCTTGCATCTCCTTATTACTGGCTTTTCTGTGGTACTTACATGCTCATGTTTTATTTCAACGCATTGGTTTTAGTGCCACGTTTGATGTTTAAAAAACGGCATGTAATTTATATTGCAGTGGTGTTATTGCTCTTTAGTTTTGTGTATTATGCACAACCCTATGATAATTTACTCGGGCACAACAAAAGTGTAATGGCTGCATTAAATGGTCCGCCCAATAAACAGCCTAAAGGTTTAAATCAATCCTTACAGCCTGGCAAAGATCCTGATGTTGGCCCTAATGTAGAAATGCCTTTTGGTCCACTGCCGAATGAGGATTTAAGGATGCAGGATCCAAATTTAAAAAAGCCCGACGGGATTCTGGAACTGCACCAACCCATGAATATCGATGTAATCAGTCTTTTTATTTTTTTTATGATTATGGGGTTGAGTATTGCTACCAGTACCGTACAGCGCTGGCAAACGGCCGAATCGAAAGTGGTAAAAGCTGAGGCCGAAAAAGCTACTGCCGAACTCTCTTTCCTCAAGGCGCAGATCAATCCCCACTTCCTGTTTAATACCCTCAATAATATTTATACCCAATCGGTGATTAACAGTGAACACACATCAGAAAGTATCATGAAGTTATCTAACATTATGCGCTACGTAACAGATGATGTAACACAGAATTTCGTGATGCTAAAGGATGAAATCGATTGTGTACGCGATTATATCGAGCTGCAACGTTTAAGGCTGGGTGCTGATGCAGAGATCAATTTTAATGTTCAGGGCAAACCCGATGGGAAAAAAATTGCACCGCTCATTTTCATGACTTTCATCGAAAATGCTTTTAAATATGGTGTAACTAAAAAAGAAAAAACGGTAATCAATATCAATTTGAGCATTGATACCGAAAGAATTGACTTTTCATGTCAGAATAAAATTTATAACCACAAGTCTAATTTAGAACGTTCGGGAATTGGTATTGCGAACACCCGCCAAAGGTTATCGCATCTATATCCTCAAAAGCACCGCCTGGATATAGAAAATACCGGCAGCATGTTTACCGTTAAACTTTGTGTAGATTGCTAAATTAACAGATTACTATGGCCTTAAAATGTGTAGCTATTGATGATGAGCCACTGGCACTAGAGCTCATCAAAACGTATGTATCGCGGTTCCCTGATCTCCAGTTGGTGCAGGTTTTTGAAGATGCACTTTCGGGTGCCGAATACCTGAAGCAAACCCCTGTCGACCTGCTTTTTGTTGACGTTAACATGCCCGATATTACCGGTGTAGAACTGGTGCGGAGTCTGGTAAACAGTCCGATGATTATTTTTACCACGGCCTACCGTAATTATGCCTTCGAAAGTTATGAGTTACAGGCCATAGATTATCTGCTGAAACCCATCGATTTTCAACGTTTTACCGCTGCGGTAGAAAAAGCTGTCGATTATCATAAATACAAAAATGCTACCCAGGAAAATACCAGCGATGAAAGTATTTATGTGTATTCGGAGTATAAAATGATCAAAATTTTGCTCCGAGATATCGAATACATCGAAAGTATGGGCGATTACCTTAAAATTTACCTCACCAATATCGATAAACCTGTTTTAACGTTGATGACGATGAAAAAAGTTTTAGAGAAGTTGCCTGAAGATCAGTTTGCGCGTGTTCACCGGAGCTTTATTGCGGCACTGGGCAAAATAAAATCAATACACAACAGAAAAGTGCACCTCAACCATGCCGAATTGCCAATCGGCGATGCATATAGCGGTTTCATCAATCAGCAAAAAGGAATATGAAGTTAAAAGCGAATATTGCTACCAGCGAAAACGGGTTTATTTTCAATCCTGCCACAGGCGATTCATTTACCAGTAATGCTATTGCTGCCGAAATTTTAGGTTATATGAAATCGGGCAGGAGTGAGGCGGAAATCAAAAAGAAAATACTGGACCAATACGAAGTAGAATCGAATCAGCTCGAAAGGGATTGGGATGATTATATGTTACAGTTAAAGGAAGCGAATCTGTTAGATTTGTAACCCAAAAAAGAAAAGCTAATCATGTACGTTTCTCAGGATCTGAATAAAGGCAAAAACCTTAACATAGCGGTTACAGGTTTAAATGCAAACGATAATCCCGGCCCCGGGCTGGCGGTTATACGGGCATTGCGTGCTGGCTTTGGAGAAAATTTGCGGATTATAGGTTTGGCTTACGAAACTTTGGAACCGGCAATTTATTTAAGGAATCAGGTAGATAAAACCTACCGTATTCCTTACCCAACTGCCGGAACCGGTGCATTAAAAGAACGTATAAAAGAAATTCAGGAAATTGAAAAGATTGACGTATTGATCCCGAATTTTGATGCCGAACTATATAATTTTATAAAAATAGAACCTGATTTGCTCCAAATGGGAATCCATACCTTTTTGCCCACACATCAGCAGCTGGCGCAAAGAGAAAAAGTTAACCTTGGTGAGTTTGGAAAGAAAAATCAGTTTAATGTACCTGCTGACGAAGTGATTTTTACAGCTTCGGAGATTGATAACATCGCCAATAAATTCGGATTTCCGTTAATGGTGAAAGGTAAATTTTATGAAGCACACACTGCACTGAATATTACCGATGCACATAAAGCCTTTCATAAACTGCATGCCAAATGGGGTTTGCCCGTTATCCTGCAAAAATTTATAAAGGGAACCGAAATTAATATTGCGGGTTTAGGGGATGGAAAAGGGAATGCCATCAGCGTAATCCCGATGCGCAAACTCTACATTACCGAAAAAGGCAAAGCCTGGGCGGGGATTACCATCGAAGATGAAAAATTGATCACCCTGGCCAAAGATTTTGCAAAAGCAACCAGATGGAGAGGCGGTTTCGAACTCGAAATTATGATGGACGATAACGGAACCCTATACATTATGGAAGTAAATCCGCGCTTTCCTGCATGGGTATATTTAACAGCAGCCGCTGGTCAGAATCAACCCAAAGCTTTGGTAGATTTAGCCTTAGGTAATCCCGTACAGGAAATGAAAGATTATAAATCAGGTAAAATGTTTATTCGTTACGCCTGGGATAATATTGTAGATGTAGAAGAATTCCAGAAGCTATCGGCCTTTGGAGAACTGTGAGAAAGGTGTATGGTTTAGGGTGTAAGGTATAAGGCGATTAATCCCGCATCAATTTAATCTTGGTACTTGATCCTCATGACTCGATACTACAAAAACTAACGCTAAAACAATGAAACAAAAATACGAACGACCAACCATAAAGAAAATGAATACCGGGCTAATGAACAAGTTTGGTACACGTACCGATTTCGATCCCGTCGAAGCAATTGATGGTGTTCCGGTTAAAAGTTTGGTGGCTGATTATGGTTCGCCGGTTTTTGTTTTATCAGAGAAGCAGATCAGGCGCAATTACCAGGCTGCAGTTCGTTCATTTAAAACGCGTTATCCAAAGGTTCAGTTTGCATGGAGCTATAAAACCAATTACCTGAACGCGGTTTGTAAGATTTTTCATCAGGAGGGAAGCTGGGCAGAAGTGGTTTCAGGCTTCGAATACCATAAGGCATTAGGAAACGGCGTGGCTGGTAACCAGATTATCTTTAACGGACCAGATAAAAAAGAGGCCGATTTAATCTTAGCCATAGAAAATCATTCACTCATCCATATCGATCATTATGATGAATTATACCTGTTAATCGAGATCTGTAAACGCATCAATAAAACCGCAAAAGTGGCCATCAGGGTTAATTTCGATACTGGTGTTTACCCCATTTGGGACCGCTTTGGCTTTAATTATGAGAATGGCCAGGCCTGGGCGGCGATCAACAAAATTGTTGCGGCAGATCATTTAGAGTTAATTGGCCTGCATTGCCATATCGGCACCTTTATGTTGTCAGCTGCAGCTTATTCGGTGGCCGCAACCAAACTCTGCGATTTGGCCATGCGCTGTAAAGCAGAGCTTCTAAACCCGGTTCAATATTTAGATTTAGGCGGAGGTTTCCCTTCAACCAATACCTTAAAAGGAGCTTATTTACCGGGAATAGATACTGTTCCATCTGTTGAGGATTTTGCAGAAGCCATTACCAATACCATTTTAAATTTCGGCTTTGCAGCAGATGAACTTCCACTTTTAGTTTTAGAAAGTGGCAGGGTGCTTATTGATGATGCAGGTTATTTGATCGGAAGTGTATTGGCCAATAAACGCCTGAGCGATGGCAGGAGGGCAACCATTGTCGACTTTGGAATTAACATTTTATTCACCTCCAATTGGTACGATCATAAAATCAGTATTGCTAAAGAAGCAGGTCAATATACCGAAGAAACAGTTTTGTTCGGTCCGCTTTGCATGAACATTGATGTAGTACGAGAGAGCATCACACTTCCGCTACTGGAACGTGGAGACCAGGTGGTGGTGCATAAAGTTGGCGCCTATAACATGACGCAATGGATGCAGTTTATTAACATGCGCCCGGCTGTAGTACTGATCGATATGCAGGGAAAAAGCCATCTGATCAGAAAACCTGAAACATTGGCCTATTTAGAAATGATGGAAGAAGTACCGGAATATTTAAGATAATTAATCTTCTGTCAACATAATTAACTTAAGGGTAACAAATAAGGTATGTCATCCTGAGCTTGTCGAAGGACAAAAGTTTTATTTAACAATTTGAGAGGCTTCGACAGGCTCAGCCTGACAACTAATGCTAATTGAAAACATTAGGTTTGATAACCAAGATTAAAAACAAAAATTGAAAAAACACCTGCAATATTACCTTAGCTCGGCATTAAACAGTTATGCTATTTTATTCTTTTCGAAGAATAAAATTTTGGGTGCGGTATTGTTTGTGGTTTCTATGTTCAATTTTAATGCGGGCCTTTCTGGATTGATTGCTGTAATTGCATCGTTGATTTTAGTTAATAATTTAGGTTTTTATAAAGAAGACGTTAAATCAGGTTTATACAGCTTTAATTCACTTTTACTCGGCATTGGCTTTGGTACATTTTTCAATTTCAACCCTACTTTTTGGCTTTGGCTGGCTGCCGCCTGCCTGCTTTGTGTAATGTTGAGCGTTAATCTGACATCATTTTTAGGCAAATATGCTTTGCCACCACTTTCCATTCCGTTTATCATTACCTTTTGGGTGGTTTTAATCGCTGCCAATGGTTACCCGGGCATGGGTTTAGTGCAGAAAAGTAGTTCCTTACTGTTTGAGCTAAACAACAGTATCCCCTCTCATTTTACAAAGCTTTGCTATTTTTTCGATCATTTGAAAATACCTGGTTATGCATTGCTTTTTTTTAGATCGCTAAGTGCAGTACTTTTTCAAAATAATGTGTTAGCAGGTATATTAATCAGCATCGGGGTTTTGATACACTCCCGCATAGGCTTTAGCTTATTAATTGCTGGTTTTATTACCGCATGTTTAGTTAACCACTTCACCGGAACCTATCCCGATGGAATAAGCAATTATTATCTTGGTGCAAATTTTATGATGGCCAGTTGTGCTATCGGGGGCTTTTTTCTTATCCCGTCCTGGCGTTCCTATGGATGGGCAATTGTTGTCGTGCCTTTTACTTTTCTGGTTTTAAATGGCCTTTCGCGGGTGCTGGGTATTTACAATCTCCCCGTATGCTCCATGCCATTCTGTTTAGTAACCATAGGTTTGCTATACTTTTTTATACTGAGGAAAAATCCTGGAAAATTACAGCTCACCGCATTTCAGAATTACTCGCCCGAAACTAATCTTTATCAGTATTTAAATGGTGAAGAAAGACTTAAAGATTTTAAATTCGTTAACCTGAGTTTGCCATTTATGGGCGCGTGGACAGTTTCTCAGGGGTATGATGGCAAAATTACCCATAAAGGCGATTGGCAGCATGCGTTAGATTTTGTGTTAAAAGATATTGATGATAAAAGTTACGAACTGCCGGGTATTAAGCCTGAAGATTATTATTGCTTTAATAAACCTGTTCTCGCTGCGGGTAATGGGATTGTTGAGGAAGTAATCAGCCATATTGATGATAATGTGATCGGACAGGTGAACCTGCAGCAAAACTGGGGAAATACCATTGTTATAAAACATACCGAATATTTATATACCAAAGTTTCGCACTTAAAAAAGAACAGCACAAAAGTTAAAACCGGCGATATAGTAAAACAGGGCGATATTATTGGCCTCTGTGGCAACTCCGGTCGCTCGCCAGAACCGCACTTACACTTTCAGGTACAAGCTACACCTTACATCGGTTCTAAAACCCTGGCCTATCCATTTGCTTACTACGTTTCTGAAAGCAATTCTGTTTTAAAATATTTCCAGATTCCCGTAGAAGGGGAGACCATTCAAAAACCTGAAATTAACCCTTATTTAAAAAATGCATTTCATTTTCAGCCAGGCTATATTTGTGTAGTAACAGGCGATAATGGCAAAAAGGAAACCTGGGAAATATTTACCGATGATATTAATGCAACCTATTTTTACTGTCGCGAAAACCAGGCGGTGGCTTATTTTGTGAATAATGTAAGTATATTTTACTTTACCAGGTTTTATGGCGACAGAACATCGATCCTCTTCCTTTTTTATCAGGCAGCCTACAAAATTGATTATTCTGCGCACAAAGTGGAAGATCATTATGCTTTAGAAATAGAGCGATTTAAACCCTCGCTTTGGCTTCAGGATCTTTTAGCTCCGTTTTTAATTTTCAGCCACAACAATTACTCCAATTACATCATTCCCAAAAATGATGGACTAATCATTCAGGTTGAGGCTAAAAAACAGGTTTTTAATCATCATCATATTTTTCTAAACGCTGAAATCTGTCTCGATAGCAAAGGAATAAGCGAAATGAAGTTCGGACAAAATAACAAAAAGTTAAAAGTAACATGGCAAACAAACTTGGTTTAACTATGCTGCTTTTAATTGTTTTAGTAACGGTTGGTAAAGCACAAAATTCTTATCAGAAAACAGACAGCATTTCTTTGGCCCTTTTTAATGCTTCTGAATGGCAGAAACTGGTTTCGTTTGGAAAAGATGCGCTAAACAAAGGAGAGGATTTTCCGCTGTTGCGTTTACGGATTGCTTATGCCTCTTTTGTGCGCGAAAATTATACAGGGGCTTTGGCACAGTACAATAAAGTTTTAGATAACGATAAACACAATCAAATCGCGCTTTATTACGCTTATTTATGCAATACTTATTTAAACCGTGGTGAAAATGCAGGTTTTCTGGCTTCTTATTTAGATAGTAACAGGGTTGAGGGAGAACAGATTCGATCGTTTAAATTAACCGATGCAGGGGCAGAAAGCGGGATAAAGTTTACCAATATTTATGAGCGGGGAAACTCATCTTTTTCAAGGGCTTTCGTTAATATACGGTTAAATTATAAATGGAGTTTATCAACTTCATTTTCGTATTACAATCAGCCCGTGCGTAATGATAATATCAGTCAGCCGGGTTATTATGCCAAACTTAACTATACCCCTTCTAAAAGGATTAGCTTTATTGGTGCCTATCATTATATGAGATCCAATTTGAGGCATTTGGTTTATCAGAATAATGCAGTTTTGGGTGGGGTTAAATATGCCGGTAACGGCAGCAATGTACAGGGAGATTTTGTAATGTCGCAAATTGGCGATGAAAAAACAAGACAGTATAATTTACGGTTTGTTAAGTATTTATCAGGCAACTTAAATTTTTACAGCATCAGCCGTTTTTCAATTGTTAATGTATTGGATGCCAATAATGTCGTTTTTCAGCAGTTATTAGGCATTAAGCCCCTTCATAATTTTTGGTTGGAGGGTGTGGTTACTTTAGGTAATCAATATAATTACGCGGAAGCCGATGCCCTGTATATTTACAATGGTTTTGATAAAACGAAGTTTAAAGCAGGTGGAAATTGTTATTTTTTGTTAAAACACCACCTACTTTTAGGTTTGAATTATACATTTGAACGTAAATCTGATAATATTTTTAAATTTAACTATTTACAACACTCAATAAACGGAGGCATTACATGGAATTTTTAAAGCGATTTACCGTATTTGCAATGCTTGGCTTATCTGTTTTTGAGGTAAGTGCCCAAAACAATGCGGCTTTGCAGAAAGCTTTTCAGAATAGTTACAATGAAGAAAGCAAAAAGAATTACGCCGAAGCCATTAGTGATGTAATGCCGTTTTATGCTGAAAATAATTACGAAATCAATCTTCGTATCGGCTGGTTATATTATCTGGCGAAAAATTATACCGCATCTCAAAATTATTATACCAGGGCTATAAATGCCAGGCCCAATGCTGTTGAAGCCAAATTTGGTCTGATTAAGCCACTTTCCCTTTTAAGCAGCTGGGAAAAAGTGATGGAACAATACAACAATATCCTTAAAATCGACCCACAAAATACACAAGCCAATTATTGGGCAGGCATTATCATATACAACCGAAAACAATATGCCGCTGCATCTAAATATTTTGCAAAGGTGGTGGCTTTATACCCTTTTGATTATGACGGCAATCATATGTTAGGCTGGTCCTTGCTTTTTTCAGGCAGAAAACCCGAGGCGAAGGCCTGTTTTGAACGGGCATTATTGATAAAACCGGGCGATACATCGAGTATTGACGGCTTAAATCGGGCGGCTAAATAGCGCTTAAATGGCATATAGTCAATATATTTAGCAAATATTTATATAATAAAAAATAAAAAATTGATTTATAGGTATTTAACTCTATCTTTGGAGCAAATTAAAATACAATATAATGCAACAAGGAACAGTAAAATTTTTTAATGAAACTAAAGGTTTCGGATTTATCACTCCATCTAATGGCGATGCCGAAATTTTTGTTCATGCTTCAGGCTTAATCGACAACATTCGCGAGAATGATACCGTAAACTACGATGTAGAAGAAGGTAGAAAAGGCCTAAACGCGGTAAATGTAAAAGTAGCTTAAGAAAACTCGAACACATAAATCGTAAAAAGTCCCGATGCAAATCGGGACTTTTTTTGTGGAGGAAAGTTTTAATATCATCAGTTATCATTTTGTTGACAAAGCAATCTTAAATACTCCCAACTATAATTTATATTGTTTCACCATTAAGAAGTTAAGATAATTAAGACTTATTTAATTGATTTTCTTAATGTTCCTTAACTCCTTAATTGTAAGGAATTTAGTGAGTTAGTTTTTCATGGTTAAAATAAATTCCTATTTTAGTTGCTAAACAAGCGGTTTCTTAATAATACCCTTTAATCATCCCTTAGTGCCGCATATTATTTAAATATAAGGAGATGACAAAAAAAGAGGTTACGCAATTATCATACGAAATAACAGGCTTTGCCATTAAAGTTCACAATGCACTTGGACCTGGCTTGCTGGAGCATATTTATGAGCATTGTTTGAAATATGAATTGGAAAAAAATGGATACAAGGTTTCTCAACAGTTGTCACTTTCTGTAATATATGATGATTTACCAATGGATTTAGATTTGCGACCTGATCTGTATGTTAACGATTGTGTTGTAGTTGAAATAAAAGCAATCACTAATGTCTTGCCAGTTCATCAGGCGCAGCTTCAAACTTATATGAAACTTCTTTCAGCGCCGCAGGGATTACTTATCAATTTTTTTACTGATAACATCACTAGAAGCATTGTGCCTATAGTCAACGAGTATTTTAAAATCTTACCAGATGAGTAAGATAAAAATTGACTATTAAATTCTTAATGATCTTAATTCCTTAATGGTAAGATGGATTGGATGTTTACTAGATCTACCAAAGGATAATGGTATTTGATTGGTAAAATGATTTAGTTTAACCTCAAATCTCAATATCGAAACCATAAATAATCCCATATTCTTTCAATTATTTCCGATTATGCTTTAGAATGTTTCTAAATAAATGATTTATCGTTGTTTTGTCATAATCGTTTATAAATTAAACTCATAATTAGATACTTTTGCAAGAAATTTAGATATAAATCCTAATCAAATGAGTGGTTTCGGAAATGCATTTTCTTCATCAATAGGGAAGAAATTCATCATGGGTATTACAGGTTTGTTCCTGATACTTTTTTTAATTGTACACTGCGGTATTAATGCTTTAATATTTATTAACGACGGTGGTTTGACTTTTAATGTAGGCGCACATTTTATGGCCACTAACTGGATTATCCGGGCGGGCGAGATTGTGTTGTTTATTGGTTTACTTGCGCACATTTTTCAGGCGTTACGTTTAACGTTGGAAAATCAAAAAGCCAGACCAGTTAAATATGCCGTAAACGATGGTAAAGCAAACAGTAAATGGTATAGCCGTTCTATGGGCTTATTGGGTACACTTTTGCTGATCTTTTTGGTGGTTCACCTGAAAGATTTCTGGGTAGTTTCGCGTTTTACCGGAATCCCGACAGTTGATGCCAACGGGCACGAAGACCTTTATGCCGTGATGAAAGAGAAATTTCAGGATCCGGTAAGGGTTGCCGTATATATTTTAGCCATGTTTTCTTTGTGTTATCACCTGTTACATGGTTTTGCTTCAGCTTTCCAGACAATGGGCTGGAACCACTCAAAATATAATGGTATTATTAAAGGAGCAGGCGTTTGGTATTCGATTATTATTTCGATCCTTTTCGCGGCCATGCCGATTGCAGTTTATTTCGGTCTTATTCAATAATTTTTAGCACAAAAGATATGTCAGATATTAATTCAAATATTCCAGAAGGCGAATTAACCAGCAAATGGACAAAATATAAGTCTTCTGTGCCTTTGGTAAACCCATCGAACAAAAGAACTATTGAAGTAATCATTGTAGGTTCAGGTTTGGCAGGCGCTTCGGCAGCCGCAACTTTGGCCGAAATGGGTTACAAAGTTAAATGTTTCTGTTTTCAGGATTCACCACGTAGGGCACACTCTATTGCTGCTCAGGGTGGTATTAATGCCGCTAAAAACTATCAGAATGATGGTGACAGCGTTTACCGTTTATTTTACGATACCATTAAAGGTGGCGATTACAGGGCACGCGAAGCTAACGTACACCGTTTAGCAGAAGTTAGTGCAAATATTATAGATCAGTGTGTGGCTCAGGGTGTTCCTTTGGCACGTGAGTATGGTGGTTTGTTAGATAACCGTTCATTCGGCGGTACACAGGTTCAACGTACTTTTTATGCTGCAGGTCAAACTGGTCAGCAGTTATTATTAGGTGCATATTCTGCTTTAGAACGCCAGATTGGTATGGGTAAAGTAGAAATGTACACCCGCCACGAAATGCTTGAGGTGGTTAAAATCGATGGCAAAGCGCGTGGTATTATTGCCCGTAACTTAATTACAGGCGAAATTGAACGTCACTTCGGTCATGCAGTGGTATTAGGAACAGGTGGTTACGGAAACGTATTCTATCTTTCTACCAACGCCATGGGCAGTAACGTTACTGCGGCCTGGAAAGCGCACAAACAAGGTGCTTATTTTGCAAATCCTTGCTACACGCAGATCCACCCAACCTGTATTCCGGTTTCTGGTGATCACCAGTCAAAATTAACCCTGATGTCTGAGTCGTTACGTAACGATGGACGTATCTGGGTTCCAAAAAAGAAAGATGATAACCGTAAAGCTTCAGAAATTCCTGAAGACGAAAGAGATTATTATTTAGAGCGCCGTTACCCTGCTTTCGGTAACCTTGTTCCTCGTGATGTAGCTTCACGTGCGGCGAAAGAGCGTTGCGATGCCGGTTATGGTGTTGGTGCTTCTAAATTGGCCGTATATCTTGATTTTAAAGCCAATACAGAACGTTATGGTAAAATCGAAGCTTCTAAGTCAGGTAACCACAATCCTGATAAAGAAACCTGTATGCGTTTAGGTACTGAGGTAATTAAAGCTAAATATGGTAACCTGTTCGATATGTATGCGCAGATTACGGGTGAAAATCCTTACGAAATGCCAATGCGTATCTATCCGGCGGTTCACTATACCATGGGTGGTTTATGGGTTGATTATAACTTAATGACATCTGTACCGGGTTTATACTGTACGGGTGAGGCTAACTTCTCCGATCACGGTGCCAACCGTTTAGGTGCATCTGCTTTAATGCAGGGCCTGGCTGATGGTTATTTCGTGCTTCCTTACACCATTGGTGCTTATTTATCAAAAGAGATTTCTGTAAAAGCAATCCCGACTGATCACCCTGCCTTTGTAGAGGCTGAACAAAGAGCCGTAGGTATTTTAAATACTTTAATTAACATCAAAGGAACCAAATCGGTAGATCATTTCCACAAACGTTTAGGCCACATCATGTGGGAAAAATGTGGTATGGCCCGTAACGAACAAGGCTTAAAAGAAGCGATCGAAGAAATCAGGGCCTTACGTGCCGAATTCTGGAGTGATGTTCGTGTACCTGGAACTGCCGACGAATTAAACACTGAGTTAGAAAAAGCTGGTCGCGTGGCCGATTTTATCGAGCTGGGTGAATTAATGTGTATCGATGCTTTAAACCGTAATGAAAGCTGCGGCGGTCACTTCCGTGAAGAGTATCAGACAGAAGAAGGTGAAGCATTGCGTGACGATGTAAATTATGCATACGTAGCTGCCTGGGAATTTAAAGAAGGTGTAAACTTCGAACTTCATAAAGAAGAACTGAAGTTTGAAAATATTAAAGTAGCACAAAGAAGTTATAAATAAGATGTGAGATGTGAGATGTGAGACGTGAGATGAAAATTCTCAATTCTCATATCTAATGTTTCAAATCTCAAATCTGAGATACAATGAGTACAGGAAATATGAACTTAACGCTAAAAGTTTGGCGTCAAAAAAATAACAAAACCAAAGGTGCTTTGGTAGATTATAAATTGGCCGATATTTCACCGGATATGTCTTTCTTAGAGATGTTCGATGTATTAAACGAACAATTAATCAATAAAGGTGAAGAGCCTGTTGTATTCGATCACGATTGCCGCGAGGGTATCTGCGGAATGTGTTCGATGTTCATCAACGGCCGTCCGCACGGACCAAAAGACCTGGTTACTACCTGCCAGTTACACATGCGTTCTTTCAAAGATGGCGATACCATTGTGGTTGAACCCTGGAGAGCGGCTGCGTTTCCGGTAGTGAAAGATTTAACGGTTGATCGTTCTGCATTTGACAGGGTAATTGCTGCTGGTGGCTTTATCTCAGTAAATACCGGTAATGCCCAGGATGCAAACAATTTGCCAATCCCTAAAATGCAGGCTGATGCTGCTTTCGAAGCCGCTGCCTGTATCGGTTGTGGTGCTTGCGTAGCAACCTGTAAAAATGCTTCAGCAATGTTGTTCGTATCGGCTAAGATTTCTCAATTGGCATTATTACCTCAAGGCCAGCCAGAACGTTATCGTCGCGTACAGAGCATGGTAGCGCAAATGGATGCTGAAGGTTTTGGTAACTGTACAAACACAGGTGCCTGCGAAGCAGAATGCCCTAAAGGAATTTCTTTAGAAAATATTGCCCGCATGAACCGCGATTTTGCTTCTGCAAAATTCGTTTCGGAAGAAACGGTTTAAAAATATACTGTGCGTTCCGATTTATCGGAATTCTTGAGCCTCAAACCTGGTTTGGGGCTTTTTTATAACTAAAAATCTAAAGGTAATTTTTTAATGAGTTATGCGTTATTACTTTAGGTTTATATAGATACTTTTTAGCAGAAAAGCCAGGCTTTGAAAACATATGAAACAATAATCCTTTCGATTGAAAGTAATAGGATGAATTGTGCGGCGAAATAAAAGTTTGCGAAAGTCGTAATATTCTTATGTTAGCATATTAAAGTTTTGCCTAAATAGAAATTTTATTCTGTAATATTTGCATATACATTAAAATTTTTCTAAATTTAGTCCTCCGAGACAGGAGAGAAAACATAAAACCCCGGCAATTTTTGCTGGGGTTTTGTGCGTTTAAAAGATTGGTGAAACAGCATTTAGTCCATTTTAAAGTTAACATTAATGTTATACTTTACGCGTACCGGCCTTCCCTTAATTAAGCCGGGGTTCCATCTTGGCGACTTGCTCAATACCCTTAACGCTTCATTATCTGTTTCTTTGGTTAACCCCTTTGTAATTTGAACATCGGTTAATGCCCCGTTTTTCTCTACCACGAAAGAAGCAAATACTTTGCCCTGGGTTTTGTCTTTTTTAGCTACTTCCGGGTATTTAATTTCATGTCCCAGGTATGCATAAAACTTAGAAATACCGCCCGGATATTCCGGAGCCTTTTCCAACGAAGTAAAATCGTAAATTTTGTCCTGACTGTTCTGCGCTTTTGCCGAATTAAAGAACATGGCGATGCCCGTTAGGGCTAAAAAGATTAGCTTTCTCATTACTTTTTGATTATGTGATTGATTATTTAATTTTTACCGGGAGCTGTTTTAGCTTTTTTAGTTGTGATGATAATGACGCCATTCTTGCCCTTTTCTCCATATATTGTGGCGCCTGACGTGTCTTTAATAATTTCCACTTTTTCGATATTCTCCCTGTCAAGGATTTCTATTCCTGAAGCTTCTTTGCCGTCGATAATGTAAAGTGGTGCTGTTTCTCCACTTTTTAATTTAATCCCGTTTTTGGTTACAGAAAAATTCGAGTCGCCATCTTTAGCAGTTGAATTTTTAGGACGAATGGTAAATCCGGTTGCTTTGCCTTTTAATGGCAGGTTATAAAGCCGTTTAGAGGGAATGATCGAGCTTTGTTTACCCAATGGGTTGTTTTTCGTTTTTACCTCAATTACGCCTGCAAAACCATCCGGGCCATACTTAACGATTGCTGAACTATCTTTTAAAACAGTAATTGATTCAATATTGGCCTGATTAATTTCATCCAGCATTGATGCGCCTCTTATATATTGTTTATTTCCATCGATTACCAATAAAGGTTCAGCACCAGCAACAGGCATTCCTCTGAGCGTAATTTTGGTGGTTTTAGTACTGTCTGCTTTTTGGGCAAAACCAGCTAAACTAATGCCCATCATCATGGTAAAGGTTAGGAAATTTTTCATATCGGTTAGAATTTTCTTTTAAAATCTAAGAAATTAGTGCTTTTGTCAATCGCAGTATCTTTTGACTCAAGATTCCGGAAAATATTATTTTTGTTTTTACTCGTAATAATAATGGCGCCGTTTTTAGCCTTTGGGCCATACAGGCTCATCGCAGTCTGATCTTTTAAAACAGAAATAGACTCTATATTATTTGCATTTATCATGCTCAACTGGCTGTTATCTGGTAGTTTAACGCCATCTAAAATGATCAGTGCATCCAGATTTACGCCATCTTTAAATATAACCCGGTTTGCCGGTACTGCGCCTAATTTAACTGGCCTGGCTGGTTCGTCATTTAATGTGAAGTTTACATTGATGTTGTACTTCACTCTTACGGCCATACCATTCGAAGTTCCGGGATTCCATTTTGGCGATTCTTTTAAAACCCTGATGGCCTCTTCATCCGTTCCACTGCCTAAACCCCGTGTAATCTGTATATCGCTTAGCGAACCATCTTTTTCAACAATAAAGCTTAAAAATACTTTTCCTTGTACATTGTTATCGAGCGCCATTTTTGGATACTTGATGCTGCCGCCAAGGTATTTATAGAATTTAGCAATACCTCCCGGAAATTCAGGTTGTTTATCGATGGAAACAAAATCATAAACCTTTTTATCTGTTTCATCCTGCTGGGTGTTTAAACTGCCGGCTGTTTCGGCGGCTTTGTTGCGGTAAGAAGTAATTCTGATTTTGTTCAGGTTTATATAGCCCGAAGATGCGGGTACAAATTTGTTCTTAAATTCTTCAGTAGATTCTGGCAGGCTAAAGGTAACCGTTAATGCATATTTGCCATCTTCAGTATTTTTAAAGCCTTTATAAGACAAGATAGCTTTTCTTACTTCTTCTTCACAACCGGCACCAAGCACTGCATTTGAAGTAATATTGGTTATTTTGCCATCCTTTAAGCTAAATTTTAGCTGCGTATTGCCCTGAACTTCATTATTGTTGGCTGTAGCAGGATATTTAATGGTTTTTGATAAAAACTGATAAAAACTTTTCCAGTTTGCATCTGCCTTGCCATCAACTGAAACTTTTGGCGAAGGGGTATCCTCGCTGGATTCGGTTGTAACAATTGCCTGCACCATTTCGATCGGTTTATTTAAAGGGATCTGATCGGAAATAGACATTAATTTTTCATTTTTACGTACTGTTGCTGATGAAAACACAATAAGTAAAGCAAAAAGCGGGATAAAAATCCCATACTTCATAATTGCAGTCTTTTTCGACCGCTCTTTATGAAGCATGAAAATTCTTTTTTTGATTAATGATTTTTCAAGAAAACCATTGGTTAAACTATTTGGCGAAATACCAAACGATTTGCTTAATAACAACATGGCATATTCTGCCTTATCGCCCTGAAAGTCGGCCGCCAGTTCGTCGGCTAAAAATTCGTGTATGTTTTTGATTGTTTTTTTATAAAGGTAAATCACCGGGTTTAACCAGGTTAAAATGCCTATAATTTCAAAGAAGAGCACATCAACAGTATGCCACTGTTTAATGTGCGCTTCTTCGTGGATGTCGATCACATCCATTTGTGGTAATTCACGATCAATTATTTTTTTACCAAAAAAAGCAAAGGCCGAGCCCGCCTTGTTTGATGAAATGAGTTTTTTAACCATTAAAAGGTTAAACACTAACCTACCCAGAAAGAACAAAATACCGGCACAATAAAAATATACAAAAGCGCTGGCCCAGTTAAATCCGGAATTGCGTTCTGTTACGATTGTGGCCTGTGCTAATACTGCATCCCAGTTAACTGATGTGTACACGCGTTGTGCTGCTTTTTGTTCCGTTAGCCACTCCAGGCGGATAAACGGTATGCATAACGACAAAACTCCCGAAGATATAAGATAAATGCGGTTGAGTGTAAAATAAGTCTCCTTATCCAGCAGCAGCTTGTAGAAGCAGTAAAAAACAATTAAGTATAAATGTACCTGTAATAAGTAGTGGGCAAAACTCATTTTGGCTTATGTTTAATTTTATTGATCATTTTTAAAATTTCATCAACATCGCTTAAATCAAGCTTCTCTTCTTTAACAAAGAATGAAAACATACTCTCTACTGAATTTTCGAAGTAATTACCCAAAAGCTTTTCTGTTGCATGGCGCTTATATTCTTCCCTGCTTACTAAAGGATGGTACTGGTGTGCTTTACCAAATGCCTCATGACCGATAAAGCCTTTTGTTTCGAGGATTCTGATAATGGTTGATACGGTGTTGTAGGCAGGCTTAGGGAGTGGAAGCTCATCAATTACTTCTTTGACGAATGCTTTTTCCAATTGCCATAAAACCTGCATAATCTGTTCTTCAGCCTTGGTTAAATCTTTAATTTCCATAATAGTTAATAATAATAAGGATAATGGCAAATTTATTTGCCTTAGCTAAAGTTAAAACTAATATATTAGTTATCCAAATTTTATTTAAAAATTATTTCACAAATTTTTAATGCTGAATTTTTCAGGTCAGAGTAAATTTTTTTTTTTTAGCCTGGGTGAGAATTTTTTGGAGTGATTGTAGTCTGTAAATGAGGGTTTTACAGGTTATTTTGTTGTTGTGTGCTATATGGTTATAAGGTTGTTTTTGATACCATATACTACTAAACCTGTGCGTGACTTAATGTTTAGCTTTGCAAAAAGAGATTCCCTATAGTTGTCAACCGTTCGCGGACTCACATTCATGAGGTCTGCAATTTCTTTATAGGTAAGTTCGGTACTGCAATATTGTAAAAAGGTAAGTTCCCGGTTAGAGAATATAGGTTTAGTATCAGTATCTTTTAGTGCTACCAGCAGCCTGCCCGATACCAGTTCGTTTACAAAGAAGCCTTTATCTACAATAACTTTAATTGCGGTTAACAGATCAGATGGCGTAGATTCTTTAAGCATGTAACCGCCTGCACCAGCTTTAAGCATCCCAATAATTGCTTTTTCATCTTCGAGCATGCTTAGTGCAAGCACATGAACGTTCGGGTAATTGGTTTTAACCCATTTGGTAGCGGCAAAACCATCCATAACAGGCATATTAATGTCCATTAATACCAGTTGAATTTCTGGGTGCCGGGTAATCTTTGTCTGAAGATCTACACCATTAACGGCTTCGAATGCGATTTCGATTTCGTCAAATTCTTCTAACAAACTCGCTAATCCCGAACGGAAAAGCGTGTGATCATCAACAATGGCTATGGAGATACTTTGGTTCTGCATAATTAGGGATAGGGGATTTCAATTGCAATGGATGTACCTTTGCCAGGGGCCGAATTTAATGCTAATTTTCCATTGATCATCTCAATTCTTTTATAAATAGAATTAAGTCCCATTCCTGCTTTTTTTGCATTAATTTCATCAGGGTTAAAACCAATACCATTTTCTGTAACCTTCAAATGCAATGCACCTTCTTCCAGGTATGAATCGATCTGTATGTAAGTAGCCTGGGCATGTTTAATTACATTATTGATGATTTCCTGCAGCAAGCGTAAGATAATCAGGTCTTTATCCGGAGATACAAGTTGTGAATCTGTTAGCAGGTTATTGGTTTTTAATTCGTAGGTGCCAGCTTTACCAAGCCAGTTAATTTCCTGATCGATGGCATGGCCGATACCATTTTCTACCAATTGCTCGCCATGTAAAAGTTTGGCCAGTTCCCGTAATTCTTTGATGGATTTATTAACGAGCGATAAGGAATTTTCGATCTTCTTTTTTGCCTTCTCAGCGTCGTTTAAATTTACTGAGTTTAGTGTGAGGGTGGTCAGGCTCAGCAACTGGCCAACATTATCGTGCAGCTCGGTAGCAATGCTCTGCATGGTCTGGTCCTGCACTTCAATACGTGTTTGAAGGATCTCGGATTCGAACCTTTGCTGCATATTCTGTTTTTCAAGAAAATGATTCTTTTTGTGCCGGTTGTAAGACCTGATATATAAAATCAAAAACACCGGCATCAGTAAAAATACCAATGTAGAAACGGCAACTAGGAGTGCAATTTTCGTTGTTTCATTCTGCATATAAACGAATATACCCAAAGGCTATATAAAATAAGATTTAACAGTACATAAATACAATATCTTAATGTTGCAACACCAATTACTTTTACGCTGAACAGGCCATCGAAAATGTTCGACATGGTACTTCCGAAGTAATAAAACAATACACCAGTTACCCACCAAAATTCAGGATGGGTTTTAATATTGATAAAGTTTTCATCCTTTAGCAACAGATAGTAATAGTAAAGGCAGTAAAGGGTAAAAAATACAGACATTACGCTAATGGTAAGCGTATTTGAATCGGTAAAAGGATGTGTAAAGAGAAAAATAAAATAGGTAAGGTAAACCACACCCGAGCCTATTAAAAAAATAGGTTTCGGGTTGGTGTATTCTTTTAAACAACAATAAAGGCCATACAAAATGGTACTGCTTTCGAATATTAAAAAAATATTGAAAAGCCATAAATTGTGTATATGTTTTGAAGCAAGATAAATGGCATAAAGTTCTGTACCCAAAGCAATGGCAATGTAGCAGGTGATTACCTTCCAAAAAACCTTACCGTCTTTCCACACCAACAAAATTGCGCTGATTAAACAGATAATCTCTGCTATAACTATGGGTGATACGTACCTCATTCTTTATAAGCTCGTTCCTTCGCACATGTCAGGGCATGCAGTACCCCTGTTTTCTATATTTCCCAAATCATCTTTATGGTCTTCATTTCCATTACTGTTGCCATTGCCGTGTCCGTGCCCATGACCGTGTCCATGCCCGTTTCCATTACCCACACCTGGTGTAGTTGGTACCAGCAATAGAGTATTTCTGCCTTCGTAAGATTTAGGAACACCTTCAATTGCTCCTTCCAAATATTGTGCGAAATAGATTCTTAATCCATCATATTTACCTTCGCTCATTGATTTTGCGATTGCTAAAATCTGCTCAGCCGGAAACCATACGGCCTTAGTATAAGATTCTTCAGACGTCATGCCATCTTTGGCGTAGGCAGCAACCATAGCCTTTGCAACCTTCGGATCGATAGGTTCCATATTTAATTTTTTGCTCATAAAAGTTAAAGTGTTTGTTTGTTTGTAAAAAGCCTAAAAATCGATAATAATAAATGATCTGTCAAGAAGTATTTGCATTTAAAGTACCGTAAAAATACCCTTTTATTTAAGGTGTTTTGCGGCATCGCCCAATTATTACATAGCACTACTTTTGGTATATGGTAGCAGATCAAAAATCTGCACCACGAAAAACAAACTCAATCTATCCTTAACGAACAACTATTTTGGACTTATTTAAAAATAAGTCTATTTGATGACGAAGCCGGTTAATCTTATAAATTAAAAAATTTAAATTCTTTGAAAAATGATAAACAATATCCTACTACAGGAAAATCATGGTTCGATCAGCGAAAGGGAAGTTGAGATTGTACATCTGTTATCAATGGGTTACAACAGTAAAGAAATCGGCGAAATGCTTTTTATTAGCGAACATACGGTTAATACGCACCGTAGAAACATGGTGAGAAAGCTCGACCTGAAAAACTCTTATCAGTTGATTGTTTGGGCCTTTAAAGAAAGAATATTATCCTTTTAAGGGATTAAAGATACATTATAACCTCTCATTCTAAACAGCAAAGCCTGCTATTTGATTTCTAAAGTCAAATCAGCAGGCTTTTGTATTTTACCGGTTTATGGTCTGGCAGGTTGTGGGGCAGGCAATTCTTTTCTTGGAATCTGTGCTTCACGCTGCGAAGTATTGTAAACAAATGATGCAATAATGGTTGCCGCCTGTTTTAAATCGTCTTCAACCAACCTGTCGTAGGTATCCATATTGCTATGGTGGGTACGGGTATTATAATCAGCTGGATCCTGAATAAACTGGAAGCCCGGAATGCCCACGGCATCAAAAGCCTGGTGATCAGTACCACCCGTATTATTAATGGTGATGGTTGTTGCGCCAAGATCGTTAAATGGCGTTAACCAGCTTTGGAAAATCGGACCAGCGGCAGCATTGCCCTGTAAATAAACGCCGCGTATTTTCCCGGTTCCATTATCAAGATTGTAATAAGCTGATATTTTTTTCTGATCAGGTGTTAATGCCATCGTTTTCGGGTCGCCAAAATGCTTAGCAACATAACCTCTTGAACCAAATAAACCCTGCTCTTCCGAACTCCATAGTGCAATGCGGATGGTGCGTTTGGGTTTAAAATCAATTGCTTTTAAAATACGCATGGCTTCCATCATTACGGTAGAACCAGCGGCATTATCGGTTGCTCCGGTTGCGGCATGCCACGAATCGAAGTGACCGCCGATCATCACTACTTCATCTTTCAGTTTTTTATCGGTTCCAGGGATTTCTGCAATAACATTATAACCCTGCGGATCCTGATCGTAGAAAGAGGTTTTGATATCGGCCTCTACTTCTACAGGTTTACCGGCACGCAACAGACGTAATATGTGCAAGAAATCTTCGGCTGCTACTTCCAGCTCTGGCGATACAGGTTTTGCATCTAAAGCATAAGATGCTCCGTTGCTGGTAAAAAATGTTCCCTGTCCACCGCGGGCATAAGTTAAAATTAAGCCAACTTTTTCTTCAACCAGCATAGCATTTATAGCGGCACGGATTTCACGCATTTTCATCATTTGTGCCATTCTATCGGCCATTGGTCCGGTGCCCGGGCGCTGCCTTGCACCGGCTGCTTGTGGTTTTGCAGCAGCCATTTGTGCTAATGTAGTATCGGCATAACGAGAGAAATCAGGTTTGATACCACTGGTTAGCGGTGTACCCTGATCCATCATAATAATTTTCCCGGCTAATTTGCCTTTATATTTTGCTAAATCGGCGACGCTGTCTGCTTTAATGAGGATTACTTCCGATTTTATCGGACCGTTTGTGCCTGGAGTCCATGCTTTTGGTGAGGCAATAATGGCATGATAATATGGTAAGGTAGTGGCTGCATAATATTTATCAATCTGCCAGCCTTTACCGAAAGTTCCCCAGGCTTCGAGGTGCGCATTTTTTAATCCCCAATCGGTAAGTTGTTTTACAGCCCATTCCTGCGCTTTTTTCAGGCCCGGCGAATTTGATAAACGCGGTCCGCTCACATCAGTTAAGTTAAAAGCAATGTCCATTGCCTTCGAGTTCTCTAAACCTTCTTTTCTTATTTTTTGTACTATAGCTGCATCAGGGGTATCTTGTGCAAAAGCTGAAAAGCAAAGGCTAAAAGCCAATGCTGAGATGGTAAATCTTTTGATCATTTTTGAATAATTAGTTGGTTGATTTTGATCTAAAATACGCTTTAAACCCCTTCCAGTTATTTTCTAATGATATTTTTACATGAATAGGTCGGTAACTTTGGTGTTTTGCCTATTTTATGCTCTTTTTAGTCACGATAAAGTAGCCGATGATGAATAGAATGCCTGCGTAAATTAAACTCGTCCATATTTCTTGTGTAAAAACAGGAAAATTTAAGGGATCAGCCCCTTTTTTAACTTTAGTGATCCTTAAAGCAAGGGTTGGTAACGAATAGGGGATGAGGTAGGCGTATTTCCAGCCCACATTAGCAGTTATAATGCCCATAATGGTACCCACAAAACCGATCCCCATAGGTTTAAGAAAATCAGCCCACAATAAACTCAATATGAATTGCAGAGACAAAATACCCAGTGAAGACAGAAAAAGTTTAGCGTAAGAGCTGAACAGGATGTTGATTGGGCTATACTGATCAAAATTATATTTCGGTACTAGAGCCTGCAACAGATGGCCAAATGCAAATGTTAAGAATGCAAAAAGAAATAAGCAGATCAAGATTAAAAATACGGCGTAAAGGTATTTAGCCGCATAAATAGAAAATTTGTTTAAGGGCTGGGTAAACAGCATTTTCCAGGTATCGTTTTTATGTTCAATATTGTTGACTGAAAAGGCCATAAATATTACGTAGAAAGGCAGAATTAACAAACCCATTACGTTAAGTGATGCACCGATATAATTGCCCCAAAGCAACATAGGAGGATAATGAAGATTCAGTATTTTTTCGGAGCTTGAATAAAAACCGAAAGTGATTAATCCGCATATAATAACTGGCAATAAGATCGCCGCCCAAAAAGCCAGCGTTTTTCTCGATTTATAAAATTCCGATATTAAAGATATATAGAGCGTGCGCATGTTAATTGATTTTTGTAATATCCAGAAATAGATTTTCGAGATCCTTTTTTTGTTGATACAGACTACTTACGGTAAATCCATTTTGAACTAGCAGTGTATTTAATTCGCCGCTTTTTTGTGATGAAGTAAATGGAACGGTGATTTTTTTATCGGTTTGGGCGATAATTTCGTAACCGGTTTTTGCAATCAGTGCGCTTGCATTTTCGATGTTGTTTACTTCAATTTCGAGCAAGGGTTTGCTTAACAGGTGCAGCTCCTCTATTGTACCCTGAAATAAGAGCTGTCCTTTATTGATAATGCCCACATGTGTGGCCGTTCTTTCGATCTCTGCCAGTAAATGGCTCGATACCAATATGGTTTTTCCATGTTTGGTGGCCAGATCAATCATCAGGTTACGTACCTCGATAATCCCGTTAGGATCTAAACCATTGGTAGGTTCGTCTAAAAGTAATAATTCCGGATCTGAGATTAACGCCTGCGCAATGCCCAAACGTTGTTTCATTCCTAAAGAATATTTACTGGCTTTTTTATTAGCGGCTTCGGTAAGGCCTGCCAACGCTAACATTTCGTCTGCCTTGGTTTTTTTTATACCCAGCAGGATACAGCGGTTAATCAGGTTTTCTCTGCCTGTTAAATGGCCGTAAATGGCCGGTTGTTCTACCAGTGCGCCCACCCGTTTAAGAATGGCTATACGGTTATTGTTTATTTCTTTTCCAAATACAAAAACCTGATCAGCTGGCGACTTCAGCAGGTTAAGTAATATTTTTATAGTAGTTGTTTTACCGGCTCCGTTTGGTCCCAGAAAGCCATAAATACTCCCTTTTGGCACCTGTAACGAAAGATCTTTTACGATGGTTTGCTGGCCAAAGTTAAAATTTAAGCCTACAGTTTCGATAGCGTAATTGCTCATCACTATTATTTAAAAATAGCTGTGGCCTGTTTCACGATCGCTTCTGAACCTTTAGCAGGTTTTACCACAATCTCTGCATCATTCTGACTGGTGCTTACTGTAAGTGTTAAAATGATCATCATAAATACTGGTAATAATAAAAGTAAAAATGGCGATGTGTTTCCTAACTTTTTCATGATGGTTTGTTTTATTTGAGCGGCTGCGAAAATTCCATCAGCCATTACTGTTTGATTTTTTAAGTTGATTGCTGATGTAGTTTTCATATTGTTTTCGTTTTGATGATTCAAAGAAACTGAAGAAAAACTTCCTGCTAAAATCTATTATACCAAGTGTTCAAGATTCTAGATCAACAGACATTTTTGGCGTTTGTCGATAAAAATTGCCCATTGGGCCGTTGGTAGAAAAAAAATGCCCGTTGGTAGATTGTATAAGTAAATCGATAAAACTTTATTTATTTTGTGGCTTGAAGAATATGCGTTGTTTAAACGGATATCAGCTTCATCAATATTTAACAGATTTTAAATGAAACAAAGCAGGGGACCTTTAATATTACATGCTATTTTTTGGGGGGTAATATTTCTTTTTATTATAGTGGTAAGTATGCTAGATAAAGAGGTACATACCACAAAAGATTATTTTCTGTCGTTTTTTGTTTTTGGGATTTTAAACGTTTCAGTATTCTACATTAACTATATTTTTCTTATTCCATCATTAATCAAAAAGCGGAAAAAATATTGGTTATACATTATATCGTTTCTGCTTTTAATTGTTGTTGCAGCGTTTGTAAAGACAGTTATAGCTGTTTTAAATCCTGATGAGCTTCTTCATTATACTAATATGGAAGGTAAGAAGGCAGAAATGTCAGTAAATAACTTTGCACTAAACAGGGTTTTTGTCCTCGGCTTTTTTCTGGTTTCAAGCTGTATCATTAAATTCACTATCGATTGGTTTGCAAGCGAAAGAATTCAGCGTAATTTAGAAAGCGAACGCCGCGAAATGGAACTTCAGTTTTTAAAATCGCAGTTAAATCCACATTTTCTTTTTAATTCGCTTAACAATATCTATTCTTTGGCTTACCAGAAATCGGATAAAACAGCTGATGCGATTATGAAGCTGTCGGAAATTATGCGTTACATGATTTATGAGAGCAATACCCCTACAGTAGCTTTAAGTAAAGAAGTAGATTATTTAACGAGTTATATCGAACTACAAAAAATACGGTTTAAAGATGGGGCTTATATCGAGCTTACTCTAAATGGCGAAATCGATAACCAGAAAATTGTTCCTTTAATGTTGATCTCCTTCGTAGAAAATGCATTTAAACATGGTGTGGTAACCGATCCTGCCGAACCGGTAAGGATCAATATTATTGCCAACCAGAAAATTTTGCACTTTAGTGTTATTAATAAAAAGAATCAGCAGAATAAAGATGCGCAGGGTGGTGTAGGCTTAACCAACGTAGAACGAAGATTACAATTGGTTTATCCTGAAAGATATAAATTAAATGTTGTAAATTCGGCTACCCATTACACCTGCGAACTGATGATTGACATATAATCGGGCAACTAACCTGGCCTGGGTGATAAAGAAATCATGTATTAAATAGATTAACCAAAAATGAACTTAAACTGTATTGTTGTTGATGATGAGCCTTTAGCGCTTGATATTTTACAGGATTATATCTCAAAAGTGCCCTTTTTAACGATGGTTAAGAGGTGCGAAAACCCCATTGAAGCTTTGCAGATTGTGCAGGGTGGTGGAATTGATCTTGTGTTTTTAGATATCCAGATGCCTGAACTTACAGGAATTCAGTTTTTGAAAATTGCCGGCAATAAATGCCATTATATATTAACCACTGCCTATCCGCAATATGCTTTGGAAAGTTATGATCTGAATGTTTCTGATTATTTGTTAAAGCCAATTGCATTCGATCGTTTTTATAAAGCGGTAGAAAAAGTACACAATCAGGTAAAACCGGTTGAAACTCCGGCAAGTGTGGCACAGCCCATCATTACTCCTGCGCCGTTTTCAGGAGCACCAAATCCGGTTCAGGATTACATTTTTGTTAAAACAGAACACAAAATCCAAAAAATTTACCTTCACGATATTCTGTTTATTGAGGGCTTGAAAGATTACATTTCGATTTTCACCAAAGATGAGCGTGTAATTACGTTGCAGAGTATGAAGAAAATGGAAGAAGCTTTACCTCAAAGCCAGTTTATCCGTGTACATAAATCTTATATTGTTGCGGTTGATAAAATTGAAAGTATTGAGCGCAGCCGGATTACGATTAACCAGAAAATTATCCCTGTAGGCGATACTTACCGCGATGAATTTTTCAGGGTGATTGGAAACAAGAACATTTAAAGGGGTGATGTAAAATGGAAGATGGATGATGGGCGGTTGGCGTTAGGCGTATAGCGGCGATTAACCAATTTAAACAATTAACCAGTTAACCCTTCTTTACAGCGTAGCTGGCTGCTGCATTGGCTGACCTAAAACCTTCCTGATTTCATTTTCTACCTCTAAGGTAATGTCGTTTGCTGTTTTTACGCCAGGTTCAATTGGTTTTAAAACCGTCCATCTTAAGGCATTACCGGTGGTTAATGGAAACATGCCAAAACGAACAATTTTCCACGAATTTTCTATAGCTACCGGAACAACCAATGCATTGGGAACCACCTTTAAAATGGTGGCAATACCGCCAAACTGAAAGGTTTTTAACTGACCATCTTTTGCACGCGTTCCCTCTGGAAAAATAACGGTACTCCAGTTGTTTTCTTTCATTCTTCGGCCAAGTTTAATGATTTCAGAAATGGCCTGTTTATTGTCTTTCCGGTTGATATTGGCTCCGCCACCTAAGCGCAGGTTAATGGAAATAGATGGAATGCCTTTGGTAAGCTCGATTTTCGAAATGAACTTTGCACTGTGTTTTCTTAAAAACCAGATTAATGATGGGATATCGTACATGCTCTGGTGGTTAGCCGCAAAAATGATCGGCCTATCGGTTGGCAGAACGTATTCGTTTTTAAAGCTGATGGAATTGAAAAGAAAAATCTGGCAATAAGTAAGAAAAAAATTAAGGATATCAACAGAAACCTTATGCGCCTTGTAGCCAAAAATTTTATAGCAAAGCCATTGTATAGGATGGAAGATGCAGAGGGTTAATCCGAAGAAAATATAAAAAACAGGGCTTAAAATATATCCAAAAAGCTTGCTCATCTGGTTGATTTAATAGGCGACAAAGATAATAATAAATTATTCTGGTTCTTTGAAGATATATTTTTCTTCGTAGTCGATTTTAAAGGTTTTTAAAAAGCTAGTGTATTCCTGGAAAAATGTTTCTTTTTTATGGTGCTGTTCCTGATTTTGGATATATTTAATAACATTTTCTACATCGCTCCTGGCATATGAAAATGCTCCATAACCTTCCTGCCAGGCAAATTTTGTTTTACAAAATCCCTGATTGTTTATCCATTTAGAACTTTCTGTTTTTACATTTTGAATCAAGCTGGAAATTGACTGATGCGGCCGCATCCCGATAAAAATATGAATATGGTCGGGCATGCAATTGATCTGGATCATTTTATGATTATTTGCCTGAAATATCCCCGTAATGTATTTTAAAAGCCTTTCTTTCCAATCAGGTTTAATTAAAGAAGCGCGGTGCTTTACAGCAAATACAAATTGAATGTGTAACTGAGTATAGGTATTAGGCATTGCATTTTAAATTTAAATCCATATTAACGTTCCTACGGAACGAAATTATATCTGTTATTTTTCCATCAGGGGATATTATCTTTATAAGACAACTGACAGATTTATTCGGGATGGATTTCAATTGTTTTAGCAATTGGTTAGTTAAATTAAGAATTATTTTGAATTATATAAAATATTCAAATTTTCCCTACCGTAACCAGATTCAATCACGAAACGTTCCTACGGAACGAAAATTCACGTTTAATTGGTTTTCTACCAAGGATTTGTCCCTAGCGGGACAAGGGATTTTCTGTGTAACAATTCATAAATAAAAAATCATAGAGGTATGATTATCCCCATATTTAATATCTCATGTCCCATCGGGACATATCATAGGTAGTAAGGAAAAATATTTGATATTTTTTATGTTCCGTTAGGAACATTTGGTGATTGTGATATTACAATTCCCCATTCAACATCATCAGCTTTGCTTTTAATATTGCGGTCACGCTCATTGAATCTGTGATTTTGCCGTTCAACACCATCTGATAAGCCTCTTTAAAGGGTAATTTTTTTACGATAAGCTGTTCCGTTTCTTCGGGCATGGCAATCCCTTCAATTAAGCCGGTAGCTATATAAATAATGCTCAGTTCATCGCTCACAGAATTGGAAAGGTGCATTCTTTGAATTTCTTTCCAGTTTCTGGCACTCATGCCGGTTTCTTCCAATAATTCTCTTCGGGCGCTTTCTATAGGTGCCTCTTTGAGCGGACCGCCACCTTCCGGAATTTCCCAGCTGTAAGCATCCAGCGCATACCGGTATTGGCCTACCAGCCAGGTGTTGTAATTTTCATCTAAAGGAAGGATCCCGATGGCCAGATTTTTAAAATGCACGGTGCCATAAATCCCTTTTCCGCCAGATGGATTAATTACCTGGTGTTCGGTTAAACGGATCCAGTTATTATCATATTTTACCTCGCTCTCCAGCGTTTTCCAGGGGTTAATATCTTCCATGGTGCAAGATAGCAACTTACTATGGGTTTTTAGAAGGAAGAAATTCTAGTGCAAAAAAAAGGTGCTTAGATTTTTTCTAAGCACCTCTTGTTCAAAATAATCATCCTGAGCGTTTCGACAAGCTCAACGTGATAAATTGCAATTAATTTAACTTTATGATACAGCCTATTGGTCAAGATTAGAATGATCCTTCATCAGGACGGTTCTCCTGCTGATCGTCTTTCTTCTTTTTACTGGCACCGGTAAAGGTGGTTTTTCCGAAACGGTAAGAGAAAGTTAAGCTACCCATTGTTCCCTGCATCTGACGCTGGAAATCAACTATTGTATAATTGTCTTCGGTGGTCATACTCCATCTACGGGTATTAAACACATCTCTAACATTGAAACTTAATGATGCCTTTTTGTTTGGGAAATCATATTTCGCACCGCCATCTATGCCATACATTGCGTTACGTTTTCCTTGTGCCATCACCTCTGGCGCCCTGTAATCGCCACGTACCTGTAACGATAGATTTTTAACCACCGTTAAATTTCCGGTTACGTTGGCATTCCAGCTAAAGCCACTGCTTGATGCAATATCAAAACGCTCATCACCGGCAAATTTGGCCTGGTATAAGTTAACGTTGGTGGTGAAATTTAAAGCTTTAATCAGATCAAACCGACCGATTAACTCCACACCACTATTAATCTGGTGTGATAAATTTTGAGGGGTTGAAGTGATAATCCCGTTAACAGGTGTGCTTCTTACACGCTGAATTACATCGTTGGTTTGACGGAAATATAAACTCGACGTTAAGGTTACTTTTTTCCAGTATTTGCTATATCCAAGCTCAAATGAGTGCACATCCTCCGGTAACAAATTCGGGTTACCACCTCTATAGTTTAAGGGATCAGAAACATCCAAAAACGGGTTGGTATCCCATGGGCGTGGACGGTTTACACGGCGGGTATAGCTTAATTGAAGTTGATTGTCGCCTTTCAGTTTCTGCGTTAAAAATACGCTTGGGTATAATCTTTTATAGTGGATATTTCCTTCAGCTGTAGTTAATACGTTGTTGGTATAACCTTCTAAATGGGTATCCAACCGCGCATCTTCAGCCCTTAAACCTACCTGGTAACCAAAATCTTTAATCTGGTTCTGGTAATTAAAATAAAGGGCATGTACCTGGTCTTTGCTATCAAAACCATTAATCAGTTTATTATTACTTACATAAACATTGGTATTGGTAGGGATTGAATCGGCATACTGATCGTTATTTCCTAAACGGATTTGGCTGCGGTAACCCAATTCAATTTTACCTGCTTTACCTACTGGAAGGGCATAATCCGTCTGAATATTGTAATTGGTGTTATTACCGGTGTTAAATACACGTTGTAAACTTAAGGTTTCGTCAATTGGAACACCATTACGGTTAATGGTATTGGTGCTGTAAGCCTGATCGTTGTTATTTGTACCGTATGAATAGCCAAAATTAAAAGTTAATTCTTCTTTAGGCTTTTTAAACTTCTGCACATAATCCAGGTTTGCATCATAACTATTGCCATAACCATCAGTAGTATTGGTTCTGTTGCTCAGTAAAACAGGAGCATTGTTTGAATTTAACTGTCTGATATTTAGCAAATCGTTGCGGTCGTTTTCTCTCGAATTGAAACCACCCGATAAGCTGATTACGCTTTTAGGAGCCAGATAATAGTCGATACCCGCTTTAGCATTGTGTCCTTTATCTAAAGAGTTTGAAACCGTATTCTGGTTCGCAAAAGCTGTTGAACCCGGTGTTGCTGTTTTATAGGTAATATCCTGAAAACCGCCACCAATACGGTTACCATAACGGTAGCTGTAATTACCATAAATGTTTACTTTGCTGTTCTGGAAACTTAAATTGGTATTGGCGTTGTAGTTATCGCGGTTACCTGCCGTTACGGCTGCCGAGCCATTAAAGCCTAATTTGGTGTTTTTCTTTAATACAATGTTGATGATGCCCGACTGACCTTCGGCATCGTATTTGGCTGATGGATTGGTAATTACCTCTACACTTTCAATGGAGCTGGCCGGAATAGATTGTAAGATTTGCGCAACGTTACCGCCAGCAATTAAAGATGGCTTACCATCAATTAAAACTTTTACACCGGTTGATCCGCGAAGGCTCACATTACCGTCCATATCGGTAGAAACTGAAGGTACATTTTGCAATAAATCGCCTGCAGAACCACCTTCGCTGATTACGCTCTGATCTACAGCAAAAATCTTTTTGTCTATTCCCATTTGCATGCCTTGTTTCTGGCCTGTTACGGTAATTTCGCTTAGTACATTACCTTTTGCAGGGTTCATTTTAATGTCGCCGAAATTTAACGCACCTGTGGTAGCCGTAATCGTTACATTATCCCTAACCATGGTTTGGTAACCAACAAAGCTGATTTTAAAGGTAAAAGTCCCGGTTGGGAGATCAGTCATCACAAATGCACCGTTCACATCTGTTTGTACTATTTTGGCATTTTTTGCGGTGGCTTTATTAATTAAAACTGCTGTGGCAAAAGGAATGGTTTCTTGTGTTTTGGCATCTTTAAGTACTCCGGTAATTTTTGCTTTTCCGCCTGTTTGTGCGAAAAGACTAAATGAAAGGGTAAGCAGCAGAAGGGTAATCTTTATTGTTTTGTATTGTAAAAGTCTCATTTAAAAAATAAAATTTGTGTGTTTTTATAAAGGGAGACAAAGTAACGGCAACTAAGTTTAATAAATGGGCCGTAACTATTTTATTACAGCCATTTTAGCGTAATATTTTTGTGGGTTAATTTATCAGTTTGGCAGATCTTAACAGGCAGTTTTGAGTTTTGCCTAAAACAATGACGGAATATTACAATTGATCAATGTGCAAAATGTTACTTTTGTTCATTATGAATAGGATATTAATTGTTGACGATCTGCACCCTGCATTTAAAGAGCAGGCCATTGCCATGGGTTACCAGGTTGATGATGAACCACAGATTACCCGTCAGCAAACTTTAGATAAAATAAAAGATTATACCGGTATTGCTGTAAGGACAAAATTTAGAATAGATGCCGAAATTTTTGCAGCAGCACCAAACCTGAAATTTGTGGCCAGGGCAGGAGCAGGTTTGGATAATATTGATGATAAAATTGCCTTTGAAAGGAATATAGAATTAATTAATGCGCCAGAGGGAAACTGCGATGCCGTTGGCGAACATGCTACGGGTTTACTGTTATCGTTGATGAATAACTTCCGCAGGGCTGATATGGAAATCAGAAATGGCGTTTGGGACCGGGAGGGTAACCGCGGTTATGAGCTGAAAGGCAAAAAGGTTGGTATTATTGGCTATGGTTTTATGGGACAGAGTTTTGCTAAAAAACTCGCTGGTTTCGAAGTGGATGTAATGGCATACGATAAATATAAAACAGGTTTTAGCGATGCTTTTGTCCGCGAGGTAAGCATGGAAGAAATTGTAAAACACAGCGATGTGTTGAGTTTGCATATTCCCTTAACTGCTGAAACCAAACAAATGGTGGATGATGAATATTTTTTCCATTTTAAAAAGCCGATTTTCTTTATCAATACGGCCAGAGGAGAAATTGTGGATACACCAGCAGTGCTAAATGCTATAAAAACTGGAAAGATTTTAGGTGCAGGTTTGGATGTTTTACAAACTGAAAAATTCCCGGCGTTAGGCGAACAGCCCTGGTATGATGAATTAAAGAATAACGACAAGGTGATTTTAACCCCACATGTTGGTGGCTGGACCTTCGATTCGTACCGGAAAATTTCGGAAGTTTTGGCCGGTAAGTTAAGCGGGCTTGGTTTTTAGTATAATTCTTGCTTGTTTTGGTTTTGAAAAGCACAGGCACAGCTAGTCGTGAAGGTTCTGTCCTGCTTTTCATTACAAGTCCTCGCTACGCTGTGGGCTTTCCATTACAATCAGGTTTATATTGTTCGGCTGCAGCCTGCAACCCTTAAAATAAACAACTGGTTTTGCCATTTAGCCCTGGGTAAAGCGTTACCCTGCAGGGCAGAGGTACGAAGCCCAAAGCGTATAAGCGGAACACAGGAGCCAATTTATTTTCTTACACAGGCCACGCGCTCAAAATAAAAATTAACATCTACTTAAACTCGATACTTAGGTTTAAAAAAGGTATAAATCTCCATTTTATTTTCCGAGTTTGCGCTCGTTTATCAACGTGCGCATCAATAGCCATACGATTCTATCGTTTCTAAACGATAAATTATTCAACGCTCATTAGAAACGAGCGTTAGCTTAAGTAATTTTATTTTCTTAAATTGGCTATACAATCTAACCAATTTATCATGCCGAAAGATCATTTATATTCTACTACGGTTACCTGGACGGGCAATAAAGGCTCGGGTACGATGGATTACCGTTCCTACGACCGCGATTATGTTATTTCAGTAAAAGGCAAAGCCGATATTGGCGGTTCATCAGATTCTGCCTTTTTGGGCGATAAATCTAAATATAACCCCGAAGATCTTTTACTGGCATCCATTTCCAGTTGCCACATGCTCTGGTATTTGCATTTATGCTCTAAAAATGAGATCGTAGTTATCGATTATAAAGATGAGGCGGTAGGTACCATGGAAGAATTAGCTGATGGAAGCGGGAGATTTAGAGAAGTTACCCTCCATCCACAGGTATTGATTGCCGATAAGACGCATTACGAACTTGCAGCATCGCTGCATCATGAGGCTAATAAAATGTGTTTTATTGCCAATTCGTTAAATTTTCCGGTTAAACACGAGCCGGTACTCAGTTTCAGTTAGTAGTTAACAGTTTTCAGTTGGCAGTTACATCTAACCGCCAACTGAAAATTACGACTGCCAGCTATTTCGCTGACCAAACATTATCCTTCGGCGTAGCATCTACATAAATGCCATTATCCAGACTGATTGATGTTATCTTTTTAGTGGTATTAACTGTTATATTAACCTCTTTCTGATTTGCTTTCCAAACGGCTGGTGTTTGGTGGATGGTTTCTGTTTTTCCATCGGTATAAGTTACCACAACATCAAATGGGATGGCGAAACCACCGATATTTTTAACAGTTACCGTCGATTTTCCTTTTGCAGGTGTTACTTTGGTAATGGCTAAATCGAGGTAGTTGTTGGTGAAAAACCAGTTTTGGAAAAACCAGTTTAAATTTTGTCCTGATCCTGCGTTCATCGAATTAAAATAATCCCATGGAATAGGATGTTTACCATTCCAGTTGCTCATATAATTATGTAATGCTTTTTTAAATAAATCATCGCCCAACATATCTTTCAAGGCCAAATAAGACAATGATGCTTTTCCGTAAGAGTTATTTCCGTAACCTGCACCCGAAACCTGATCAGACATCGAAATTACCGGCTGGTCTTCTTCTGCAGATTTATCGTTAATGTATTGATCAACCCTGAATTTTTTGTAAAAATCATCAGCAGCCTGTTTGCCATGTTCGGCAATGCCGATTAAATATTCGAATGTAGTGGCCCAACCTTCGTCCATATAAGCATAGCGGGTTTCGTTAATGCCCATGTAGAAAGGGAAATAAGTGTGAGCAACTTCATGATCCTGAACCAGTTGTGCAAAAACAGGGTCACCAAATTGAGAATCGTTTACCATCATTGGATATTCCATATCGGCAAAACCCTGAAAAGCTATTGTTTTTACATAAGGATAAGGAATGCCCGGCCAGTTGTTCGAAAACCAGTCTAATGCGTTAAGATTATATTTAACCGAATTTACAAAATCTTTTCCGGTTGTTGGATTATATGCCGCCTGCGCGCTCGATCTTCTGTTGGTTTTTTTATCTACAATTACACTTGCGCCATCCCAAACATAATGGTTACTCAGGGCAAAAGTAACATCGGTAATGTGGTTTACTGCAAATTTCCAGGTGTTCCAGTCTTTTTGCTGGGTTACTTTGCCGTCTTTCATTTCCTGTTCGGTAGCAATGTGGATCACCTCATCACCATTATACGATTTTTTTAAACGTGCAGAAATCTCTGGTTGTAATACTTCATCAGGGTTAAGGAAATCGCCTGTGGCATATACCACATAATTTTTAGGCGCTTTAACCGAGAATTCGTAATCGTTAAAATCGTTGTAAAACTCAGCCCTGTCGGTATGAGGGATGCGGTCCCAGCCGTTATAATCATCGAAAACCGAAATGCGGGGATAACTGTAAGCCACAAAGAAAGAGTTTGGATCAATCTGTCCTTCGCGGCCGCTTTCTTTTGATAAAGGATAATCCCATTCTATTTTAACCGTAATTTTCGATTTTGGCGCCAATGGTTTCTTCATTTTTACATTGCCAACTGTTCCCCAGTTTTTGCTGTCAACTTTGTAAGTTTCGCCATCTACTGAAAAAGAGATAATATTTAATCCGGTGCTCAAAAAATCTTCGCTCACTGCACCATTTCTTGGAGAAGTTGGTTTATGCAGGTTGTTTACAAACCGGATGGCCAGATTTTTTAATGTATCCGAACTGTTGTTGCTGTACAAAATTTCTTCTTTACCGCTTACTACTTTGGTTTCGGCATCTACCTTGATGTCCATGTTGTACTTACCATGGTTTTGCCAGTAATTTGGACCGGGTTTTCCATTCATCGAACGGGTACCTTTGGCATAGGCCGCTTTAATATTCCGGGGCATATAAAGCTCCTGGGCCGAAGCCATATATCCGCCCAAACTTAGGAGCAGGGCAATAGAAAATAACTTTTTCATTTTTTAAGAATAATTTAAGCTAAATTAAAACTAATGATTGAATTAGAAAATGATTAAATGAGAGAATGGTTGAATTACAGAATGATTGAATAAGAAAATGATTGAATGAGAGAATGATTGAATGATAGATTTTTGAATGAATGTATGATTGAATGTTACATTTTTGGTGAGTTTTGCTTCTCATACAAGCCTATTTGGTGTAAAAAAAAGATCCTGAAATCTAAAAATCCGTTAAATCTTAATCTTTTATTTGCTTTTGTAATTTCCACATTTTATCTTCGTTATAATTGAAGCAAGACTATGTAGCAAACCAACTATATAGTCTTGTTTGTTTTTTATAGCGTTTGAATAAAAATTAATAGAGCAATGACAGAGGTAACATACTACACCCAAGAGGGGTTGGATAAATTGAAAGAGGAGGTACATTATCTAACTACCACCGGTCGTCAGCTTATATCTAAAGCAATTGCAGAAGCAAGGGATAAAGGTGATTTATCGGAGAATGCAGAATACGATGCCGCAAAAGAGGCGCAGGGATTGCATGAAGCTAAAATTTCAAAATTAAAGAATACGCTGGCAAATGCACGTTTAATTGATGAATCGAAAATGGATTTATCAAAAGTATTGGCATTATCTATCGTAAAAATAAAAAATGTTAAAAACGGTGCAACCATGACTTACCAATTGGTGGCAGAAACAGAAGCAGATTTAAAAACCGGAAAAATTTCGGTTAAATCGCCAATTGCACAGGGCTTACTGGGCAAATCCGTAGGCGAGTTTGCAGAAATTGAAGTGCCTGCAGGTAAAATGCAGTTCGAAGTACTCGAGATATCGAGATAAGCGAATAGCGTTTGGCGGTGAGCGATTATTAAAACGCCTATCGCCAAACGCATAACCCTAACCGCTCTGCCCCCAAACCTTCCACCTTTTAACCTTTCACCTTATGACTATCTTTTCAAAAATTGTTGCAGGCGAAATCCCTGCGCATGTTGTAGCCGAAACTGTAGAATATTTAGCTTTTCTGGATGTTCAGCCTTTAACAGCAGGACATGTTCTGGTAATCCCTAAAATCGAAACAGACTATATCTTTGATATGGACGAAGATTTATATGTGGGTTTATGGATGTTTGCTAAAATTGTAGCCAAGGGCTTAAAAGAAGCTTTTCCCTGCAAAAAAATTGGTGTTTCAGTAATCGGACTGGAAGTTCCACATGCGCATATTCATTTAATACCGATGAATAATGTGAGCGATATGAACTTTAGCAAAGAAAAATTAAAGCCAACAAACGAAGAATTGGCTGAGGCTGCTGAGAAAATTAAGCAGGCTTTATTAACAGTATAAAAAAGGCCGGCTGATAAAATACCAGCCGACCATTCTACCCGCCTAACCCAACTGTTTTTATTGTGCCGGAGCAACAGTAGCGTTTAGCTGTAGTACAGGCCAAACCGAACCGACCGCAGCATTTGCTGGTTTTACAGTAATACCTAGGTTATCACCTCTATTTATATCTGATATATAATAATATAAAGGCCATCCTTTATAGGTTAACTGTTTTTTACTGATTGTGGCTACAGTGATCACATTCACATCGGTTTTTGCTATAGCTGAAGGAACATTAAGGACCTCAGATGTATAAACCGGCCAAATTCCTTCTTGCGTTGCGCCTTTGGTATAAGTATTTACGCCATTTTTATCTGGCGCAAAGGCATATAATGTACGGCCTTTGTTATCCGTAAGGTAAATGGTTTTGCCATCGCCTACAGTATAGGTATTTGTGAAATTGGTACTGATTCCGTTTACTTTTCCCATCAACTGCGCATTAGCCAGCATTAAAGAATAATCGGGCTTGGCCACAAACCAGATTCCGCCCACACCATCGCCTTTAACATCACCCTTTGCAGCATCGCCGGCAAAATAATAAAGTGGATAACCACGGTAAGTGCTCTGTTTACGTCCATCAGCCCTGGTAACTTCTCCAACTTCAGCTTTATTCAGGTTTAAATCTGTACTGGCATCTGCCGAATAGTAAAGTGGCCAGATGGCTTCGCAACCACCAGTGCAGGTTGGGGTACCAGCAGCATCAGATGAAAAGAAATATAAAGTTTTTCCGTCCTTATCCGTTAACACGCTTCCGAATTTGGCATCGGTTGCCAGTTGGATTCCCTTGTTGTTATTAACCGGAGTTGTAGGTTCATCAGAACTGTTTTTCTTACAGGCTGTAAATACCATGGCTATACAAATGATAGCCAATAGATTCTTTTTTAAGTAGATTAGCATAAGATTTTTGTTTTTAGTTTTAACTTTAATAAAAATTGATATGCCGCTATTACGCCGCCAGATTGTAAATGGTTGCTTGTAGAATGGATATTTTTGACCAAAACGAACAAAATAAAATATTTTAAAAAAATAGTTTTTTAAGGCAACCTTTTGTTATCCCTTGCCGTAATGTGTGTTGAAAGGAGAACTTGTGACCGCTAACCGCGATAGTGAAGAAATTATACAAAAGTATATTCAGGGCTGCGTTAGAAATGAAAGAGATAGTCAGAAAGCACTATATAAACATTTCTATAGCTTTGCTATGGGTATTTGTTTGCGTTACGCACACGATCGGTTAGATGCTGCAGGAATACTGAACGATGGTTTTTTTAAAGCCTTTAAGAATATAGCCAAATATGAAACATCTAAGGCTTTTATGCCCTGGCTCGGCCGGATCATTACCAATACGGCTATCGATTATTACCGTGCCAATTTAAAATTTTCTGATCATGTAGATATCCTCGAACATGAAAACATTGCTCAGGTAAGTTCAGTGTATGATAAATTGGCCTACAATGATTTGCTGGCTTTGGTGCAGGCCTTAAGTCCTGCCTACCGAACGGTTTTTAACCTTTTTGCTATAGATGGTTATAACCATGAAGAAATTGCCGAAATGCTGGGTATATCAATCGGAACATCAAAGTCGAACCTGTTTAAGGCCAGGCAGAAATTACAGGAAATGTTAAAAACTACTGATGCGAAAACTTACCAGGTAAGGAGTTCGGGCGTAGATAAAAACCTTTTACAGATAAGGTTAAACACAAACATGCAATGAAAGAGGGAAAAGATATAGATAAATTATTTAAAGATGGATTGGAAAACCCCGATCTGCCTTTTAATGATTTAGATTGGGATAATCTGGAGGAAAGATTGCATCCAACACCAAAAAAGAGGGTTCTGCCTTTGTTTTGGTTAACCGCTGCAGCCGGAATTGCAGCAATGTTATTGATCGTGTTTTTATTAATAAAGCCATTCGGAAAACAAAATGATGTTAAGGCGGTGATAAAAACCGATAAGGGAAATCAAAATAATGAAAAACAAAATAATACAGGAAATTTAACCGGACAGCCTGCAAAACAGGTTGATCCTGCTGCACATATAGATTCAAATTCGTTGGTTGTAAACCACAAAAATAATGAAGCGGGCAAATCAGTTCAAAAGCGTATTACTGATGTAAATGTAGAAACTGGTCAGAAAAGCATTGAAACTATAGCAAATAATACCAGTTTGTTGGCCAATGTGCAGTTTAAGCCGGATTTGAGTTCGAAAATTAATCCTGTTGAATTTAAAGATCAAAAATTAGCATCAGATGTTGCCGTAGGCAAGCCTGAACGGATAAAACCACCTGTTTTAAAACAAAAATCGCGGTTTGTACTGAGTATTTTAGCCGCACCTGATTTAACCAGTGTTCAAAAATCGGGTACAAGCAGTTTAAGTGGTGGTTTTGGAGTAGAAGCAACTTATTTATTATCCAAAAAACTAAGCATCAGCACAGGAGCATCTTATGCTAAGAAGATTTATGATTCGGATTTTAGTTTATACAATCCGAACACCAGTTATATTTTTAAAATAGCACCATCAAATATTCACGCCAATTGCGATGTGATCGATATTCCTTTAAATGTAAATTATAAGGTTTTTGGAAATAACAGAAATTCGATTTCGGTAAGTACCGGACTTTCGAGCTATATTATGTTAAAAGAGCAATATACTTACGCTTACGATGGTGCTTACCAGGGGCCGCAGGGTTGGGAGGTTAAGGGCCAAAATCAGCATTATTTGGGTATTGCCAATGTTGGGGTAGAATTTCAACATAAAATAAACAATAATTTAAGCATCAGCGCCAAACCTTTCATGAAAATCCCGTTAACCGGTATTGGTTACGGAAATTCGAGGTTATCCTCAACAGGAATAGCAGTTTCGGTAAATATGAATTTATTTAAAAGAAACTAAAATTGCGCTTTAAGCATTTCATTTATTCTTCTTTCGGCTTCAGCTTTACTTATCCCTGAATAATAATCTCTAACAAATGGATGGTCGAAATCTTCGTGGGGAATAATTTCGGGTCTAAAGCCGCCAGTTCTGGTATTTACATTTGTAGGGATGCTTTCTTCAAAATCATAATCTGGAAGCCAACTGGATAACCAACCAAAATATCCGGCCTCATGATTTTTATTATCAAAGTTTTCTGAATAGTCGTCGAAACTTTTTTCACTTAACGATACCCAAAGACCATATTCTAAATCTTCGCAATGATCGTTAACTTTTTGGGTCAAAGTACAACGGATAAACCTGGCCCTTCCATCAGGATAATCAATTGTGCAGAAATCAGAATCGAGATAGCCGATTGTAGATTTTTCATTTTCCGACAGATTATTATAATAAGAAGGTGAATTATAAGTTAGTGCAGGCCATTCCTCATGAATTTCGCCGCAAGAGCTGCATTTATATTCCAATTTTTAATCTTAACAGGTAAAAAATTAATGTTTAATATTTCTGATCGGATCTGGCAGAGGCACAAAGCCGGTTTCGCCGGGTACGGGTTTAAAGCTTTGCTCCAGCCATTTCTGTTTTGCTTTCTCAATCAGTTTTTTATCAGAAGCCACAAAATTCCAGTAAATAAAGCGTTCTTCAGGGAAAGGCTCTCCGCCGAAAATGTAAACTGTGGTGTTTGCGTGCATGGTGAACTCGCAGAGTTTGGCATCATTGGCAATTAAAATCTGGCGGGGTTCAAAAATATGTCCATCACTTTCTATCGCTCCTTCCAAAATGTACAGGGCACTTTCTCCAAAAAGGTAATCGCCTATATTTACTTTCTGGCGGCTGGTGCTTTTTAATTCCAGGAAATACAGCGGACTATAAACAGGAACAGGCGATTTACGGCCAAAAGCTTCTCCGGCAATTAATTTAATGGCAACGCCATCCTGTTCCCAGGCAGGAATGTCGGTGCCTTCTACATGGAAAAATTCTGGTTCCATTTGCTCCAGCGCTTTTGGCAAAGCCACCCATATTTGTAAGCCGTGCAGCATTTTATCGGTATAGCGGAGGTATTCGGGTGTTCTTTCTGAATGTACGATGCCACTGCCTGATGTCATCCAGTTTACCTGTCCGGGTTTAATTACCACATCCGATCCCAGACTGTCTTTATGGGTAATTTCTCCTTCAAATAAAAAAGTGAGGGTAGAAAGGCCGATGTGCGGATGTGGCGGAACATCGAGATTTTCGTGATCGCTCATGGCCGCAGGCCCCATATGGTCGATAAAAGAAAAAGGGCCAACCATGCGTTTCTCTCTGAAAGGCAAAAGCCTGCCAACCATAAAATTACCAATGTTTGCTGGCCTTTCTTCGATAATCAGTTTAATATTCGACATGGAATGATCAATTTTAATGAGGTGAATTTAAGGAAAAAGGGTGGGAGTTCAAGAGAAAATATACTCATTAGAACACTACTTTCCACTCAACGTCATTTCGAGCGGAGTGCAACGAAGCCGAGAACCACGAAGTGCTCAGCGAAGCTAAATCTATCTCGAGATAGATCTCTCCATTCCACTTCGTTTCAGTCGAGATGACAGTATTTAATGAAAAAAGCATCCCTTTCAGGATGCTTTTAAACTTAAAAAGAAAAATAGGGATTTTTAATATACTAACTGCATTAAAGCCTCTTTGCTAAAGCCTTTCAGTTCTTCAGTGCGGTTGTTTTTAATTTTTTCTACCCAGTTCGGATCTGCTAACAGCGGACGGCCAACGGCTACCAAATCAAAATCACCACGGTCCATTCTGCGTACCAGTTCGTCTAAAGAGCTAGGTTGTGAACTCTGACCAGCAAAAGCACCAAAGAAATCGCCATCCAAACCAACAGAACCTACTGAAATGGTTGCTTTTCCGGTAACCTTTTTCGCCCAACCGGCAAAGTTTAAATCAGAACCTTCAAACTCTGGTTCCCAGAAACGGCGTTGCGAGCAATGGAAAATATCAATTCCGGCATCGGCCAATGGTGTTAACCACTCTTCTAACTCCTGCTCATTTTTAGCCAGTTTATAATCGTAAGCAGCAGGTTTAAATTGAGATAAACGAATAATTAATGCGAAATCTTCGCCAACCCTTTTACGTACTTCTTTAATAACTTCAACACCAAAGCGGGTGCGCTCGGCCAAAGTTTTACCGCCGTAAATGTCGGTACGGTTGTTTGTTCCTTCCCAGAAAAACTGATCGATTAAATATTGGTGGGCACCATGTATTTCAACGGTATCGAAACCTAAAGCTTTGGCATCAGCAGTAGCCTGGCCAAAAGCGGCAATGGTATCGGCAATGGCAGCATCCGTCATGGCTACGCCGTTTTCGAAACCTGGTTTGTTAAAGCTAGACGGACCTTCGAAAGGGGCGCCCGGCAACCATCCCGATGCGTGGTTTTCCATAATGCCCTGGTGCCAAATCTGTGGTCCCATTTGTCCGCCAGCCTGGTGAACACCTTTAATTACATTTTCCCAGCCTGCCAATGCTTCTTTGCCATAAAAATGTGGAATGTTAGGGTCTGCTGATGAAGAAGGGCGGTTAATTACGGTTCCTTCTGATAAAATTAAGCCCACTTCACCAGCTGCTCTTTTTGCGTAATAGGTAGCAACATCGGCTGTTGGTACACCCTCTGGCGAGAAAGATCTCGTCATCGGTGCCATTACAATCCTGTTTTTTGTATTTAATGTTTTAAGGCTAAAAGGCCTGAATAAACTATCTGTGTTCATATTATTTTAATATTTATAATGCTGTATTGATGATTTTGCTTAATTTTTCTATCCCTTCTTTATTGCGTTTGTAATAAGTCCACTGCCCGATGCGGGTAGAACTGATTAAATCGGCACGTTGAAGGATAGAGAGGTATTCTGAAATGGTACTTTGTGATAAACCACTCTTTAGCTGGATCTGACCTACACAAACACCCACGGTTTCAAAATCGGCAGTTGGTGGCTGTTCGGGGAAGTGCGCCGCAGGTTCTTTTAGCCAGCCTAAAATCTGCAAACGTGTTTTATTCGAAAGGGCTTTAAATATTTCTACCTGATCCATGGTACAAATGTATATCGGAATTTCCCGATATGCCAATTAAAGAACCAAACTTTACAATTGTGTGTAGAATCTATTGTTAAGCGTTGCTAAAACGTTTAAAGCTCAGCACTATATTAAAATAATGTTAGGATTTACATTAAACAATTTCTTACATTCGTTTAATCATTCTAACCATTTGTCAACTTATAACTCATTAACCGATCACGAACTTTTCGTCCTGATGCAGGATGGGGATAAGTATGCGTTTGAAGAAATTTACGAGCGGTTTAACGGTTTGTTATATGTCTATGCCTGTAAAATGGTGCCCGACAGGGAAGATGCAAGGGATATTGTTCAGGAGATTTTTGTGTACCTCTGGAGCAATCCGAATATTAAAATCAAATCAGAATTATCAGCCTACCTTTATACTGCGGTTAGGTATAAAATCTTCGATTGGCTGGATAAAAATAAATCGCGTAGCAATTATTTACAATCGTTAGAAAGCTTTGCTGATCAGGGCGATTACGTTACGGATAATTATATCCGTGAGCGCGAATTTGCTTCACTGATTGAGAAAGAAGTAGCCTTACTGCCGCCAAAAATGCGCCTGATTTTCGAAATGAGCCGCAAGCAGCACCTGAGCCAAAAGGAAATTGCAGAAATTTTGCACTTATCTGATAAAACGGTAAAAAAACAAATGAGCAATGCGCTAAAGGTTTTAAGGTTAAAACTCACTTCGTTTTTGTTGCTGGCTGTAATTTTAATGCTTCGCTGATTTTTATTCTAACCCAAAAATTATAAATTGATTGATTTGGGCGTTACCCAATCCCGATGAAAAATCGGGAAAGGGGCGGGCTTTTCAGGGCTGCGCTTCGCTCCGGTACCGATGAAGGATCGGTACTGAACCCTTCCAATCCCTAACGCAAAACCCACCGGCTCAAATTAAACCCACTCTGGTTGTAGCGTCTCGCTACGACCTAAATCCGAGCTGATATCCCTCGTAAATAAACCCGGTAGGAGCGAACACGTAGTGTAACGGAGTAAAGCGGATAACGGGGCTGCCCATCCCCCATGAAAAACTGAACCAGTCGTTTTCAAAAAAAAATATTGAACACCTTAATCATCTTATAAACAGCTAATTAAATCTATCGAATCAAAAAAATAAAAATATTTTCTTTTCATCTACTACCTGGGCTATGGTTAACCTACATGTATTTAATTAGCCAAATATTTTGAAGTAATGAACAAAGCCGAAGTTGAAAAACTTTTAGAACGATACAGAAATGGATTGTGTACTGAAGATGAAATAGCTTTAGTAGAATCGTGGCACTTATACGAACTTTCTTCAAGAGAGTCGAACCTGGATCATGCTGAATTAAATGATGCCAAATATCAGATCTGGAATGCGATTGAAGAAGAAACGGAGCTGAAACCGGTGCGGATACATATCCTTTGGCCAAAACTGGCGGCTGCGGCAGTAGTACTTTTCTTTATTGGTTTCGTGATTAATAACCAGCTTAAAAAACAGCTGGTAAATCCACAACAAATTAGTAATGCAGAAAAAATTATTAAACCAGGTGGTAATAAAGCCACTTTAACCCTGGCCGATGGTTCTAAAATATCGTTAACAGATGCTACTAATGGTATAATTGCCAAACAAGCGGGCATTAACATTACCAAAACCAGCAAAGGGGAACTGATTTATACCATTGCCTCCCATTCGGCACCGAATGTTAAAAATGCAGTTTATAATACAATAGAAACGCCGCGTGGCGGACAATACCAGATCAACCTTCCTGATGGAACCAGAGTTTGGCTCAATGCCGAATCGGTTTTAAAATACCCGGCTGCTTTTAGTAGCGAAGAAAGAAAAGTAGAACTAAAAGGTGAGGCTTATTTCGAGGTGGCCAAATTAACCGATAAAAAAGGTGCGCGGGTACCCTTTAAAGTGAAAAGCGATATTGGGGCAGGCAGGAGCCAGGAAGTAGAAGTATTGGGCACGCATTTTAACATCAATGCCTATAACAACGAACCCAGCAACAAAACCACGTTGTTGGAAGGTAGTGTAAGGATTAAAAACCTGCAGTCGAACATTTCTCAGTTGTTAAAGCCTGGCCAGCAATCGATTATTGCTTCTTCTTCGCCATCGGTAAGGGTAGAAACTGTTGATGCAGAAGAATTAGTAACCTGGAAAGACGGTTATTTCAGTTTTAATGAAGAAAATTTAGCAACCATTATGAACAAAATTGCCCGCTGGTATAATGTAGAAATAGATTACCGAGGCAATAAAATCAATAAAACCTTTGGCGGCCGCATTTCGCGATTCAATAGCGTTAACGAGGTGTTGGATATGCTGCAAACTACAGGTGCCGTACATTTTAAAATCGAAGAAAGGAGGATTTTAGTTATGCCATAACCTATACTTTTTCATCAGAACGATGATGATTTTTAGAATATGCCTGAAAAAAAAACCGGAAGCGCGGCAACGCTCCCGGCCATATTTAAGGCCTTGTTCTAATCGTAAAATTGTGAGATACAACTATTCCAAACCTAATAACCAAATATATGAATTTTTATACTGAATGGTTGCCCCAACCAAAGGGACGCCTGTTTAAAATTTTGTTGATTATGAAATTGACTTTTGTCTTGCTAATCACTACATTTTTACAGCTCAGTTACGGGGCTGCAAATGCACAAAACGTAACATTATCAGAAAAAAATACTACCCTGCTTAAAGTTTTTCGCAAGCTGAACAAAAGCGTGGGCTATAGTTTTCTGTACGATTTAGACCTTTTAAAGGAGGCTAAACCGGTAACCATCGATATCCGTAATACAGATATAAAAGAAGCGCTCAAACGTATTTTTAACGATCAGCCGCTTGGCTATACCATAAAAAATAATACCATTATCATCCATCGCAAAGCAGCCGAGGGTACACCATTAATGATTCGTTCTTTTGTTGATATCAGGGGTAAGGTGGTTGACGAAAAAGGCCTGCCAATGATTGGTGCCAGTGTAAAGGTAAAAGGCACTAACCAGGGTTCGGTAACTGATGAAACAGGTACATTTATTTTAAAAGATGTAAGCGAAGGCGCAACGCTGGTGATTTCTTATATCGGTTACGAAAATAAAGAAGTAACGGCAGCCAATGGCCTTACCGTAAAACTAGAGCCGCAGGCAGGCCTATTGGCCGATGCCGTAGTAATTGGTTATGGTACACAGAAGAAAAGTGTGGTAACGGGTGCAATTGCATCTGTTAAAGCTACCGATTTAGAAAATGCCCCTGTGGTGCGTTTGGAGCAATCGTTACAGGGCAGGGCATCGGGTGTGAATGTAATGACGAGCTCTGGCCAACCAGGCGATGGCGGTACCATCAGGATCCGTGGTACGGCCAATATTAATAATGCAAATCCATTATTTGTAGTAGATGGAGTGGTAATTGGTGGGGGGATAGAATACCTGAATCAATCGGATATCGAATCGATAGAGGTATTAAAAGATGCTGCGTCGGCCGCCATTTATGGTACACGTGCCGCAAACGGGGTAATTATTGTAACTACTAAAAAAGGTGCTAATACGGGAAGAATCAGACTCGAGTATAACAACTATATCGGTACGCAGGCACCTTCTACCAAACTTAACCTGTTAAACGCTACGCAATACGCTACCATATATAACGAATCGCAACTGGCTGATGGGATTACCGCAGTACGGTTCCCAAATCCGGCGCAATATGGCGAAGGTACCGATTGGCAGGCAGCTGTATTTAACAACAGCGCTAAAATCCAGAACCACGATTTAAACATGAGCGGAGGAAATGATAAATCTGTTTATTACGGCTCGTTCAGTTATTTCGATCAGGATGGTATTGTGGCTACATCAAATTCGCAGTTCAAAAGATTTACTGCGAGGTTTAACTTTGAGCATAAAATTACCAAAAACATCAAATTCGGTAATTCCATCGGGTACACCAGGATAAATTCTGTTGGGGTAAGTACCAATACCGAGTATGGATCGCCTTTAAGCAGGGCCATTAATATGGATCCGATCACACCGGTTGTAGAAACTGATCCTGCAAAATATGGTGCCTCAAAATACCTGAATAATCCGGTAGTAAGAAATGATGCAGGTTTTCCTTATGGTATTTCTGATTATGCACAATCGGAGGTTTTAAATCCGGTTGCTGCTTTAAAGGTAGCACAGGGAAATAGCTGGAGCGATAAAGTAGTTGGAAATGCATTTGCAGAAATAGAATTTATTAAAGGTTTAAAATTTAGAAGCACTGGTGGAGTGGATCTTGCTTTTTGGGGCGGACAAACTTTTCGCCCGATTTATTACCTGAACTCGATTAATCAATCTACCCTAACGGCTTATACCAGAGATAGTAACAGAGGTTTGTTCTGGTCGCTGGAGAATACCCTGAGTTATGATAAAACTATAGGTAAGCATGTATTTACCGCATTATTGGGCTACTCGGCACAAAAAAATAAAGGCGAAACCCAGGGAGGTATTAAAGAAGGCATTCCGGTTGATAATATTAAAGATGCTTCATTGCAATTTCCGGTAGCCAGAACCAATTCAGATTTTTATGGTGGCGAATACCTCAATACTTTAAATTCCATATTTGGCAGGGTAATTTATAACTATGATGAAAAATACCTGTTTACCGGTATCATCCGCAGAGATGGTTCATCACGTTTTGGTCCGAATAATAAATACGGCTATTTCCCTTCTGCATCAGCAGGTTGGGTAGCCTCGCGTGAAGATTTCTGGCCTAAAAATGATATCATTACTTTTTTAAAGTTTAGAGGTTCGTATGGTATTAATGGTAACGATAATATTCCTGATTTCAGCTACCTGGCAACCGTAAGTGGTGGAAGGAACTATTCTTTGGGAACGGCTTCCGGCCAAACACTTGTTAATGGCGTGAGCCCGAATGCCCTTTCAAATCCTGATTTAAAGTGGGAAGAAACCTCTTCAGTTGATTTAGGTTTTGATGCTACTTTATTTGAAGGCATTACTTTAAGTACCAGTTATTTTAATAAAAAAACCTACGGAATGTTACTGCAGCAGGTAGTACCATCGTATGTGGGTAATAGCGGACCTTATGCCAATACAGCCGATTTATACAACAGGGGTTTCGAAATTGAACTGGGCTGGAACAAAAAAATTGGCGAAGTGAGTTTTCATGTTGCCGGTAATGCTTCATTTATCAAAAATCAGGTAACACTATTAGGTGCGGATAAAGATTACATCCCAAGCAGACAAACCATTACGCCACAGGGTTTAGAGGTAACTCGTGTAGCTGTTGGTCAGCCGGTTGATTCGTTTTTTGGATACCAGACTGCAGGTCTTTTCCAGAATCAGGCCGAAATCAACAATTATAAAAACGGTGCAGGTGCTTTAATTCAGCCCAATGCAAAACCAGGTGATATTAAATTTTTGGACCTGAATGGTGATGGTGTAATCAGTGATGCAGACAGGACTTTCTTAGGCCGATCGAACCCGAATTTTACTTATGGTTTAACCTTTTCTGCAAAATATAAAGGTTTCGATATCTCTTTATTTGGCCAGGGTGTATCCGGAAACATCATTTTTAACGGATTAAGAAGGTTCGATTTAACTCCATCTAACTATACTACCAATATTTTAAACCGGTGGACAGGAGAAGGAACAAGCAATACCATACCAAGGGTAACCCTGCAGGATGATAACAAAAACTATAGCCGTGTATCGAGCCTGTTTTTAGAAAGCGGTGCTTATTTCAGGCTAAAAAACGTTCAACTGGGCTACACTTTGCCTAAGCAGTTGGTAAATAAAGTTGGTTTAGATAAGTTAAAAATTTATGTAATGGGCAATAACCTGTTTACACTAACCAAATACACTGGTTACGATCCGGAAATTGGTGGCGGAAGCTTAGGCGTAGACCGTGGTTTTTATCCTCAGGCCAGGTCATTCTTTGTAGGTGTAAATGTTGGATTTTAACAAGAGCGATATGAAAATTAGAGATATAAAATATTCGATTGCCATTTTGGCGATGATGCAATTAACAGTTTCCTGCAAAAAAGATTTTTTGGAGTTGGTGCCAAAAGGAACTGCAACAGAAGAAAATTTTTACCGTAACGAAACAGAAGTTTACCAGGGCCTGATATCGGTTTATGATGTAATGCAATGGGGTACAACCGGTGGTTATACCATGAAACAACCATTATTAAGTGCTGCATCCGACGATTGTTTTGCAGGCGGCAGTAACGCCTCCGATCAGCCAGGCTGGGTAGCTTACGATAACTTTAACATGGATTCGAGATTGGGTCCGCAGGTGGGTTTATGGAGCAAAAACTTTACTGGTATTAACCGTGCCAATATTATTTTAGAGAAAATTGAAAAGGCAACAACCTTAAGCGCAGGTTTTAAAACCAGGGTAACTGCCGAGGCTAAATTTTTAAGGGCATATTTCTATTTCGATCTGGTGAGGTTTTTTGGCAATGTGCCATTAATTACGGCCACCATCCCAACAGGAGAATTATACACACAAAAACAATCTGCACCGGCAGCAATTTATGCGCAGGTGGAGAAAGACCTGCGTGATGCTTATCCGTCGTTACCTGCAACGGTTGCCACAAACGAAAAAGGCCGCATTTCGATGGGTGCAGCAAAAGCATTGCTTGCAAAAGTATTGCTGTACCAAAACGATAATACCAAACTTCAGGAAGCCGCTACTTTATTTAACGATATTAATAAAGTTGGTAATGCTTACGGTTATTCTTTATTGCCAAATTATGCCGATATCTTCAGACCGGATAATAAATTTAATGCTGAAGTAATTTTGGAAATTCCTCATTCTACCTTAGCTGCATGGGGCGATTGGGGCTGGGTTAATGGTGGAGAAGGTAATGTAGGTACCCAGTTTGTGGGTATGGACAGTTACAATGGCGATACTTATTCTGCAGGCTGGGGCTTCTGCCCGGTAACGCTGAGCCTGGTAAATGCCATGAAAACTGACCCGCGTTTTGCTACCTCTATTATTGATGGTGCTGCATTAAAAGCTGCCGGCGCAACTTATAACGGAAGGTACCAGAACACCGATTATTTCATCAAAAAATATGCACCGTTAAAAGCTTACCGTTCTAACAGCGGTACCGCCGAATTAAACTGGCCTATTGATGAAATTGAAATGCGTTTGGCCGATACCTATTTAATGGAAGCTGAAGCCTTGGTGAGGTTAAACAGTAATCCGACACGTGCACTAGAACTGCTCACTGCTGTAAGGGCCAGAGTGGGTTTAACTCCGGTTCCTGCAACTTTAGATAATATCTTCAACGAGCGCAGGTTAGAACTTGCTTTCGAAGGGCACCGTTTCTTCGATCTTGTTCGCAGTGGCAGGGCCGTTACTGTTTTAGGCCCAGTGGGCTACAAAGCAGGCAAAAGCGAATTTATTCCAATTCCACAACAAGAAATTGATCTCACAAAAGGTGTGATTAAACAAAATCCAGGTTATAATTAATTAAATATATCATGAAATTAAATTATATCATTAAACAAACAGCCGGGTTTTTGGCCTTGCTGCTTTTGCTGAGCTTTAATGCCTGCAAAAAAGGAAATACCGATAAAGATTTAGGTGCTGCGCCTACGGCCGATCAGGTGAAGTTTAGCGTAACCCCTACTGCAACCAATGCCAATGTGCTTACTTTGGTTAATCAATCGCCGGGTTTTAAAGCCCTGTGGGATTTTGGCAACGGCGCAACCGCCGATGGGAATACGGTTACCGCTTCCTATCCTTTAGCAGGAACTTATACCGTTAAACTAACCATTGTTACTGATGGTGGTTCGGTTTCGAGTACCAAATCAGTGATTATTGCAGCTACTAATCCAGCCATGTTAACCGATCCGGCATTTACAACCCTTTCGGGAGGTTTAGCAAACGCCACAGGTTTTACATGGGTAATCGACCAAAAATCAGCCGGACATTTAGGTGTAGGTGAAATTGCCAAAATGGAGCCAAACTGGTATCAGGCCGGTCCTGATGAAAAGAATGGTTTAGGCTTTTACGATGATGAGATGACCTTCAACATGAATGCCCTGAAATATACTTACGACAATAAAGGTACTACTTTTGCCAATGCAGCCAATGCACCGGGTATTGGTGGACCTGCAGGGGCGAATGATCCAACGGTAAATTATACCCCGCCAACCAATTTAACCTGGCTGGTTACCGAAACCAATGGTGTGAAATACATTACCATTTCCGGAGGAGGGTTTATTGGTTATTATCTGGGGGTTTCTCAATATCAGATTTTATCTTTAAACGAGAATGAAATGTGGTTGCGCTGTTTGGATAAAGCCAATAGTGGCAATGCCTGGTATTTAAAACTGATTAAAAAAGGTTACGTTCGCCCAATTGTGCAAAAACCTATTCAGGCCGCAAACCTTGCTGATGATTTTCAGGGTACTGCAAATTTCACCTGGACTGCCGAAAATGTTAATTTTACAAGTCCTTATGATAATCCGGCAAAATTCCCGGTTAATACCTCTGCAAAGGTAGGTTATTATGAAAAAAGAACAGGCGATGACGGTCAGTACGGAAACCTGAATGTTACCTTACCTTACCGTTTTGATCTTGCGGCGAAAAACAAAGTCCACTTAAAAGTTTTTATTCCTGGCGGGAATGATTTTACAAAATTGCAGCCAAAGGTTTCGGTAAAGCTGCAAAACTCTCTCTTGGGTGGCAATGCATATACTACACAGATCGAAATTGTTAAAACGATTGCCGCAACTGATTACAATAAGTGGATACAGTTAGAGTTCGATTATTCCGGATCTGCTGCTCAAACACTTTACGATAAAATTGTGGTTCAGTTGGGTGGCGAAGGTCATCCTGCTCCGGGCATATTCTACATTGACGATTTTGAGTTTAAGTAAAGCCTGATTTAACGGGGCAGTTTATAGAAAGATCTACAAACTGCCCCATTTTTAAAAATTGATATGATGATACATTCTGTAAAGCATTTTAAAAGTGTGGTTTTTGCATTTGCCATTGGTGTAATTGCATTGAGCTCCTGTTCGAAAAAGGGAGGTGATGATGGATTGGTTTATGTGCCGCCGGTACCAGCAGGACCACCGGTTGATAAAGGATGGGCTTTTGAATCGGCACCAACATGGGCTGATGAATTTACGAACACCGGTGCACCACTTTCTGGCAATTGGGATTACGATACCGGAGGTGGCGGTTGGGGCAACAACGAGCTTGAGTATTACACCAATACTACCAATAATGCCAGTGTTGCCAACGGAATATTAACCATCACTGCTAAAAAAGAGAACATGGGCGGCATGGCTTACACTTCATCGCGTATGGTAACCCGTAATAAACTCGATGCTTTATATGGCCGTTTCGAAATTAAGGCTAAACTGCCAACCGGAAGGGGAACATGGCCTGCCATTTGGATGTTGCCTACCGATCGTGCTTATGGCGATTGGCCTAAATCGGGAGAAATCGATATTATGGAACATGTAGGTTACGATCAGGACATGGTTCATTTTAGTACCCACAGCGAGGCGTATTATTTCAAAATCAATACCCAGAAAACCATTACCAAAAAAATTGATGGGGCAAGTACAGCTTTCCATTTGTACCGTGTAGACTGGACACCTTTTGCCATCCGCGGTTATTATGATGATGTAAAGGTATTCGAATTTATCAATGAAGGAACAGGTTATAAGGTTTGGCCATTTGATAAACGTTTCCACCTGTTGTTAAATGTTGCTGTTGGCGGCGATTGGGGTGGTGCGCAAGGTGTTGATGAGACCATCTGGCCGCAAAAAATGGAAGTGGATTACGTTCGCTACTATAAAATGATTGAAAAATAAAATATGTTAGTTTGATTGTAAGGTCGCTGAGGATTCAGCGGCTTTTTTTATGCTGTCCGTGGTTTGTGTCCCACAGACCTCCTCGAAATTCTTAATCATTCTTTTTAGCCACGGAGGCACTGAAAACACGGAAAATTCCATGCAGTTTGCCAACCTGAGCGGAGTCGAAGGGTCTTTTTGATTACTTCTTACTACTCTACTCCTACTCCATGGTCTGTGTCCTCACAGACCATTTTGTCATTTCGAGCAGGGCTTCCTCCGTAGCGTCATTTCGAGCGAAATCTGGCTTGGGTGTATTATCGGGATAGATCTCTCCGCTCCAGTGCGTTCCGGTCGAGATGAAGACCGCTTCAAAATGGCAGGCATAAAAAAAACGGGGATCGATCATACCGACCTATCCCCGTCATCTAAATTAACGCTCTCATATATATAAACAACCAAAAAGGCGATTTATTATATTCGGTGTAAAATATTTTTTTATTTTTTTTCTACAGCCTTTTTTGTCGAAGTTTTTGCCTTCTTTTCAACCGCAGGAGTTTCTTCTGTCACTTCTGCTTTTTTCTTTGCAGGTGCTTTTGCTTTCTTTATTTCAGCAACAGGTTCTTCAGCTACTTCAGTTTTCTTTTTTGCAGGAGCTTTAACTTTTTTAGCCTCAGCAGGAACTTCTTCCGCTACGGCTTCTTTTTTCTTCACTGGTGCCTTGGCTTTTTTAGCCTCAACAACGGGGGCTTCAACAACCGCTTCTTTAACTTCTTCTGCTTTAGGGGCATGGTCTTGTTGCAGGTAATTGGCCAAAATCTGCCTTAAATATACCTCAGGTTTAGGCATATTGATAATTGTTCCAGGCTCTTTATCCTGCGATTGTTTAATATAAGCAGATTTAATTTTACCCCAATCTTTAGAGTAAAGTCTGATAAACATTTCTACAAATTGTTCATCCGTATATTTTTTAGGCAACCTACCCAGCACTGCCTGAATTTTTTCTTCTTTTTTATGTAATACCGCCATCGATTTTATTTTGCACAAAGATAGCCGAATTTTATCATTATCAGGTTTTTGCTTTTTTTGGCAATTTACAGAAGCACTTAAGCGCTCATCGCCTCTAAAACGGGCTCAGTTTTTCTGTTTTTCACCAATCTTTCGCGGTGCTTTAATCCCCATTCCCTCAACTCATTAATTACCTTATCCAGCGATTCGCTGTAAGGTGTTAGCTCGTAAGTTACCGTAACCGGAGTGGTAGAAAAAACCTTGCGCACTACAAACTCATTCAACTCTAAATCCTTCAGCTCTTTTGATAAAATTTTTGGTGTAATTTCTCCAACCGATTTCTGGATTTCGTTAAACCGCTTCGGTCCTTCCTGTAGAGAGATAATTAAAGGAAGTTTCCATTTGCCGTTTAATACATAAAGTGCATCTTTTACCGCGTTTAAACTTGCTGTACAGGCTTCTTTACTGCGGTGTTCTTTTGCTGGTCCCATCATGCAAAGATATATGCTTTCGTAAAGGATACTGCTATCCTTTTGGATACTAATATCTTTTTGATAGTAAAACGACATATTTATTAGATATCCGCAATATTCGAAAAGGAATCGGGTATTTATCACCTCAGATTCTTCATTTGTTTTCTCTAGTTCGTGTTAGTTTCCCAGATCTTCAGCGCATAGGATTCAAAGTATCTATAAATCGATTTAGCTGTATTTGCAACAAATTAATTGATGAAATTTACACTTTCATATTTTTAGCTTAATTTGGGGGATGATGCGCACATTTACCAAATATTCTGCCCTGCTTTTAATCGGGTCGATCGGTGTTTTAACCGCTTTTACCTACAAACCAAAACCTAAGAAAGTTGTAGATAAACGACCCAATATTATTGTAATTCTGGCCGATGATCTTGGTTTTTCTGATATCGGCTGCTATGGAGGAGAAATTAAAACGCCAAATATCGATTATCTCGCCAGTCAGGGTGTACGCTTCAAAAATTTTTACAATACTTCGCGTTGTTGCCCAACAAGGGCGGCTTTATTAACCGGACTTTATAACCATAATGCAGGTATTGGCGAAATGACTACTGACAGAGGTGTGGAAGGATATCGTGGCGCCATCACCAAAAATACAGTAACATTGGCAGAGGTGTTAAAAGATGCGGGTTACAGAACGGCAATGTCGGGCAAATGGCACGTTTCCAATACCATTGAGCAGCCTACACCGCAAGCTCAGTTAGACTGGCTGAACCATAAAACATCATTTCCGTTGTTTTCTCCAATAGATCAATACCCAACCAGCAGGGGCTTTGAAAAATTCTTCGGCACACTTTGGGGAGTAGTCGATTTTTTTGATCCTTTTAGCCTGGTAAGTGGTACAACGCCTATTAAAGAAGTACCCAAAGATTATTACCATACTGATGCGATTAATGATACTGCTGCTACTTACATCCGCGAATTTAGTAAAGGCGACAAACCCTTTTTTCTATACGTAGCCGAAAATGCACCTCACTGGCCGTTGCAGGCAAAGCCCGAAGATATCGCTAAATATAAAGATACTTATAAAGCGGGCTGGGATGCTATCCGCGAAGCGAGATATAAAAGAATGGTTGCCATGGGCCTGATTGATCCTAAAACGGCTCCTTTATCTCCGCGGAAATCGACCCTGAAATGGGAGGATAACCCAACTAAAGCTTTTGATGAAATGGCGATGGCTGTGCATGCGGCTATGATCGATCGGATGGACCAGGGCATTGGCCGTATCATTAAAACTTTAAAAGAAACCAATCAGCTGGATAATACGCTGATTATCTTTTTGAGTGATAATGGCGCGAGTCCGGAAGATGCCATGCGTTACGGACCAGGTTTCGACCGGCCAAGTGAAACAAGAGCGGGAGAAAAAATTGCTTATCCCATTTACAAAAAGGTAATGCCGGGTCCGCAAACGAGTTATACCTCCATCGGACCAATCTGGGCAAATGTAGCCAATACCCCATATCAACTGGCAAAAGCACAATCGTACGAAGGTGGTGTACATACGCCAATGATTGCTTTCTGGCCAAAAGGAGTCGCCGCGAAAAAAGGAAGTTATACCGATCAGGTTGGGCATGTAATGGACTTCATGACCACTTTTGTAAAACTGGCCAATGCGAAATACCCAAACAATTATAAGGGCAATACTATCAAACCAATGCAAGGACTAAGTTTGGTGCCTGCATTAAAAGGAAAGGGATCAAAGGGGCACGAAACTTTATTTAATGAACATTTTAATGCAAGTTTTGTCCGTTCTGGCGATTGGAAAATGGTCAATGTATCTGACGATTCTACCTGGCACCTTTACAATATCAAAAATGACAAAACCGAATTGAATGATGTGGCCGCTCAACATCCTGATAAGGTAAAAGAATTATCTGCAAAATGGCAGGCCTGGGCGAAGGAAAATCATGTATTGCCTAAGCCTTAACGTCATCTCGACTGCAACGTAGTGGAATGGAGAGATCTGCCCTGATAGATTTCAATCGCTGGAGCTCCGAATGATGGAGCCGTAAAATCTGTGTTTTTCCCTGCATCCGTGGCGATTAAGAAAGTGTAATAATAAACTGATGGCCTTCGCGAGACGCTAAAACAGTAAAAGAAAATTGTCGTCATTGCGAGGCACGAAGCAATCTTAATGCGAATAGGAGGTTGAGATCGTTGTAAAGTTGCTTTACCGTAAAAAAAGAAACATGCAGACAGCAGAAAAGCCTCCGCAATGCCAACTTTTGGAACAGTCTTAGCGAGACGCTAAGACTAGTATGTATTTTTTGAGAGCGTAAACTCTATACAGATGCCGCCAATACTTCAATAATCTTATCCGTATCACCAACTTCGCCCAACCTCGGGAAAATACGCTTTATACTATGTTCATGCGCATCTGCGTTAGTATCTGCTATGGCATCCTCAGCGAAAGTAATGTTATACCCATATTCACTTGCTGCCCTGGCCGTTCCTTCAACACCCACACTGGTAGAAATACCTGCCAGTACAATTCCGGTAATGCCCCGTTTTTTCAGTTCAGTATCCAGCTTTGGATTTGTAAAAGCATTCCATGCATTTTTAGTAATGAAGATATCATCTTCATGGGTTTCGATTTCTGGTGCAATTTCGAACCACTCGTCAGGAAAGCTGGTAAATTTTGCATTGGCATCGGTACGTAAATTATTCAGCAGCGATTTAGTTGGATCAACATTTACTACTACAACCGGCAGACTGGCCCTGCGAAATGCCGAAACTAACGCTGCAGCCTTTGCCAGAATTTCGTTAACGGGTTTTGCGACAGGAAATTGTAAAATTCCTTTCTGTAAATCGATTAAAACTAAGGCTGTTTTTTGATCTATTGAAGTAATCATTTTTGTATTGATTTAAATTAAATTTTTTCTAATTCGAGCTGGTTAATTTCTGGTTTGATGGTGGTGTTTTTGATTTCTTCTTTCCGGAGTTTCCGGTATAAAAATGCACCGATGATGAGGGCAATTGCACCTTCCAGTAAAACGGTATCAGGGGTGCCAATCCATTGGGAAATACCACCTACAAGCAATCCGCCCAACGGTTGCATGCCGAAAAAGGCCATAGCATAAAAACTGATTACCCGGCCACGCATTGATGGATCGACGGTAGTTTGAATCAGGGTATTGCTAATGGTAATCTGCGACATCATGCCGAAGCCCGAAATAGTAGCGAAAACCAATGCGATGGGATAGTAGGTGGTGTGTGAAAATAAAATCAGGCCTAAACCGAAAATCAAAGTGTTAATGGCTAGGATTTTCCGGAGGTTTCGTCCGGGTTTTAACGATGCGAGAAAGATAGCGCCAGAGAAGGCACCCAAACCAATCACACTGTCAATTACCCCGAAAGTTGATGCCGTACCTTTAAAAATATCTTTTGCATAAACCGGAATGAGTGTACTAAAAGGTAAAACCGTTAAACTAATCAGCGCCAGCATAATCAAAATGATACTGATGGAAGGCGTTTTTTTGATGTAGGCAAAACCTTCTTTCAGCTCTTCCATTACATTTTTAGTGCTGGGTTTGGAAATATATTTCGGCAGTTTCATCATCAATAATGAACCGATAACCGCAATAAAACTCACTGCATTTAATCCGAAACAAATGTCATCACCAAATTTTTCTAATGCCAGTCCGGCTAAACCCGGGCCGATTAACCTCGATAAATTAACCATCGATGAGTTTAAAGCTAGTGCATTGGGCAAGTCCGCTTTATCATCAACCATTTCGTAAACCAGCGATTGCCTTGCAGGAACATCAAAGGCATTGATCAGTCCGAGTAAAGCACTTAAAGCAATAATTTCCCATACCGAGTAGTGCCTGAAGAAAATCAACAAGGTTAACAATACGGCCTGGATCATCGAGGCCACTTGAGTGATTAACAATAGCTTGTAACGGTTATAACGATCGGAAGCCACTCCACCCAAAAACGAAAAGATAAACGAAGGGAACAGGCTGGCAAAAAGCGTTAAACCCAGCATAAATTTGGAATGTGTTTCTGAATAGATTACCCAGCTTACCGCAGTTTTCTGCATCCAGGTTCCAATCAGCGAAATAGACTGTCCGCCGAAATACAAACGATAATTACGGCTTTTAAAGGCATTGAAGGTGCTGATTTTCATAGCTTAATATTCTACCAGTTTGGTCAGCGGACCAATTGCTGCCTTTAAAATTTCCTGTTCCTGCGCATTGCATACCTCTGCAATAGCTTTGCTTAACCATTCATCACGCTCGTTACGTACCTGCCGGATCATTTCTTTTCCTAATGCTGAAATGGAAAGATATATTTTGCGCTTATCGGTATCAGAGGGGGTTTTATCAATCAATCCGAGGGAATTTAAATGGGTAATTACCTGTCCCATCGATTGCGGGGTTATTTTTTCAATCACAGCCAGCTCTGCAGCCAAAAGGCTTTGATTTTCTAAAGAAACCAATACAGCCCTTTCGGTTTGCGATAATGGGGTATCAATTGGAGAAAGCTTGCGCATTTTTCTAACCAGTCTGGTTAAAACCGGACGGAGCTGCGTGGCGATATCATGACTATTTTTTGCACTCATTTTTGTAAGTAAAACTTATAAGTTTACCTTACAAATATACGCCTCTTTATTTAAGAAATTATATTTTTTAAAAAATCGACACAGGATTTACAAATACATTACTTTTTCCAGCCCTTCTGCATCTTTTTATAAGCTTTTTTACTGATTTTCGATTTCTTTTTTGATCTCGATTTGCCTTTTTTCTTTCGGGCATTGATGTTGTTCACTAGCGAATTTTTAACGCCGAGCTTGTTTTTCTTGCCCTTCTTTTTACCCTTTTTCTTGTTGTCTTTTTTCTTTGCCTTTGCCATAATATATTAAACTGATTACCATAATTTAACATTACATCACCTAAAAAAGTTCCGATAAAAATTAATGAGCTTTTCAACAAAGTAAATTGAGCCTTTTAGCAAAGCTTTCCCATGCTGTTCAACCTATCTTTGATTTATAAAATGATAGAAAAAATGAAAAAAGTTTGGTTTATAACAGGCAGCTCCCGCGGACTGGGACGGAGCCTGACAGCACAGGTACTGGCAAAAGGCGATTTGGTTGCGGCAACAGCAAGAAATACCGAAGCTTTAAATGATTTTGTAGAAAAATATCCCGGTCAGGTTCTGCCGGTCACTTTAGATGTTACCGATTACGATCAGGTACATTTAGCAGTAGAAGCAGCGATAGAACATTTTGGTAAAATAGATGTATTGGTAAATAACGCCGGTTTTGGGATTATTGGAGCGGCAGAATCTTTTACAGCGGAACAGGTACGCAGTCAGCTGGAAACTAATTTATATGCACCCATCGAGATAACCCGCGCGGTATTGCCTTTTATGCGCAAGCAACGTTCGGGCAGGATTTTGCAGATCAGTTCGGTAGGTGGCCGTGTGGGTAATGCAGGGTTGAGCATTTACCAGGCCGCAAAATTTGGTTTAGGTGGTTTTACCGAAGCCCTGGCTAAAGAAGTAATAGATTTAGGTATTTATGTAACCAGTGTAGAACCAGGCGGTTTCCGTACCGATTGGGCTGGTGATTCGATGACATACGCGCCTGCCATAGAAGGATATGAAAATTCGGTTGAAAAGCGCTCTGATTTCTTTAAAAACGGCAATTTTGTACCAATGGGCGATCCGGAAAAGGCTGCAAAAGTAATGCTTGATCTGGTAGAAAGCCCTGAGCCACCTGTGCATTTGGTGTTGGGAAGCGAGGCTTTTGCTTTGCTCAAACAAGCTGATGCTGCAAGAACTGTCGAAATGGAAAAATGGATGGAAGTGAGTTTATCAACGGATGATGAGGAAGCGGAGAACTTTTTAGCCACTGATCTGGGTAAATCTTTTATAAAGAAGTAAGTTTTAGCCACGGAGGCGCAGATTGACACTGATTATTTATAGACTTGTTCTTTCACTCGTTTTGTCATCCTGAGCGAAGTCGAAGGATCTTTGCTCCAGTTAGATTGAGACTATTATATCGCCACGGAGGGGCAGATTGACACTGATTATTTATAGACTAATTTTTTCACTCGTTTTGTCATCCTGAGCGAAGTCGAAGGATCTTTGCTACAGTTAAGATTGCGACTATTATGTCGCCACGGAGACGCAGATTTGTATGTAGATAAATTTCTCTGTGTTTTCTGTGCCTCCGTGGCAATAATAAATATATTAACCACAGATAAAAAGGATGAACACAGATGACGTATTGCATGACTAAGATCTGTGTTTATCTGTGTGTACCTGTGGTAAAAAATAGTAAGCCAGGCAAGTGGGGTAACACATAGTAATATTAAGATCTGTGTTTCCCGCGCATCCGTGGGGATTATGAATAGCGCTAGTAGAAACTAATCTGTGTCCATCTGTGGTTAAAAAATACGTCAATCTGCTTAAAAACCTTAAATTTGATCAACATGCCAAATCAACTCAAACGTCCGGATATTATGTTTTCCTGTTATGCCCAAAAAAGCAGTGAGGGCGAACAATTTATTCCAAACCATTCTTTAGGACTGGTAATTGCAGGTACGTCAGAGATTTTTATCGGTGGAGAGAAATTTACCTTTTCGGATGGCGATTTCCGGTTTTTCAGGCGTAACCAGTTGGCCAGATATACCAAATATCCGCCTGCAGGTGGAGAATTTAAATCGATCAGCATCAACATCGGTCAGGAAATTCTGCAAAGCATTAGCAGCGAATATAACCTGCAGATGGAAAAGCCCAACCACGATCTTAAAGGTTTAGCGCTTGAAAATAACAGTTTGTTAAAAAATTATATTGATTCGCTATGGCCCTATCTCGACGGAAATAACGGATCTAATCAGGCTTTGGTCGATTTAAAAGTTAAAGAGGCGGTAATGATTTTACTGCAAACCAACCCGGTATTAAAAGATGTGCTTTTTGATTTCTCTGAACCAGGGAAAATTGACCTGGAAGCCTATATGAATGCCAATTATAAATTCAATGTAGATATTAACCGCTTTGCTTATTTAACCGGAAGGAGCTTAGCTACCTTTAAAAGAGATTTTAAGAAAATTTTTAACCTTTCTCCTAACCGCTGGTTACAGAAAAAACGGTTAAACGATGCCTATTACCTGATTACAGAGAAAGGCTGGAAATCGTCGGATGTGTACCTCGAAGTGGGTTTTAAAGATCTTTCGCATTTTTCTTTTGCTTTTAAAAAAGCTTTTGGTAAGGCGCCATCGCGGGTAGGTGTTTAAAAAAGAATCCCGCTTAAGCAGGATTCTTTTTAAGATCTAAAATCCAAATTTATATTTTAATATAATCCCAGCTCGGCAAGGGCGGCAAACTGAAGTCCGTCATATGCAGAATTGGCAATAATTTTAAAATACCTTAGCGATTTTGGCGTGCCAAAACTAAAATATTGTGCGCCGTTTGTATTTGCGGCCACATAATTATTTACCGAAGTAAAATTGGTGCCATCGGTACTGGTTAATACCTGAAAGTTTTTAACTGCCCTTGATAAGCCGCTGCGCTGGGTTAAACTTAATCCATTTGCTGTTTTTAGTGATCCAAGATCCACTACAATGGTATGCGGATAGCTGGTTGCAGAACTGCTCCACCTCGAATGCCAGTAAGTGGCAGCACTGCCATCAATTAATTTACTTGCCCTTCCGTTTACCGTGCCTTCGCCGCTGGTTTCTTCCGAGCTGAATGAGGCAATAGACCATCCGGTTTTACTCAGTTCGTTCTGCGTACTAAAAGTTAAAACAGGTACCCCGCCGGCGAAAGTGTAATTATAAACAGTTTCGGTTACGGTTCCATTTTCGTGAACCAGTTTTACCTTTAATTCGTAAGGAATACCGTCCGATTTGTATTGCAGGTCAGAAATTGGCATTTCAACATAAAAGCTATCCAGGCCGATTGATTTTGACTCCCAGGTAGTTGCATTATAATCATGATTTACCCCGGTACCTTCATTATTTACATTCGGATCGTTGTAATACACAATGCTGTTTACTTTTACATTGGCAGAATATTTTCCCGAAACAACAATTGCACCTTTGGTTGATGAATAACTGGCATGTATTTTATCAATAGATGCAGTAACCGCACCATAATAGGTTTTATTATCATTATTGAAAATCTGGTTCACATTTAAAATTGCGGCATCGGTAGCGGTTAAAAAGGTAGGCGATTTACCCAGCGTTCCGTTACCTGCCCACATTAAAGCCATGCCCAGTGTCGAATTTTCTGATACTTTCTGGCAATTGTGCGGTAAATTTAAACCGTGGCCCAGTTCGTGCATCATGCCACCAAACCATACGCTAAAACGGTTACCCTCTGTATCCGTTTTTCCCAGGTTTTTAATGTCCATACCTTCATAATCGAGTGCATAACACCATCTGCCTGTTCCATAAAACGGACCGCCGCTTGGTGTACCATCAGACTGGAAACTATATCTTGGAATAATAACCAAAGTATGGTCGCTGGTTTTTTCTGTAGGGTGGGCTGCAAAGTAAGCGTTGATCTCGCTGGCTACTGCACCGCTTCCGCCTGAATAAGGATAACTGCTTTTTGGTAAATTTCCCCGGATGAGGATAATTTTTACTAAACCGTTACTGGTATCAGGCAATAAACCAAAGGTTTTAGCGCCATAACCGTTCCGCTGCATTTCACCTTTGTACCAATTCTGGCCCCAAAGCATTAAATCGCCTAATCTTTTTCTAAAACCGGCAAGTGTATCCAGGTCGTTAGGTACAAAATAGATCAGGTTTAGGTTGTGTGTTTGTGTAATCAGATTAGGGTTTACCAGTGAGGATTTGTTCTTTAATGCCGGTGAAATTTCCTGGTTTTCTGCGATCTGGTTTTTCCGACAGGCTGTGCCTAATCCTGCAAGTAATATGCAGGCATAAAGGGTAATTTTTTTCATAGTTTTTTTAAGGTTAGGTTTTTTAAGGTTGATTAGGTATAAAGGGATTTTAGATTTCCGGGATATGCGAATTAACAAATTAACGGGTACGAAAAATGCGTTTATGTAGATTATGATACCATAAGTGATTGTGTTAGATTTATTTATTGTTAAATCAAGATAATCACAATTGAGAGGGAGTAGAGAAACAAACTCAGCGCAAACGTTTGATGATTTTTTTTGAAAATCGGAATGGAAAGTTTGAAAAACGGCTATTTCTATTGTTAAAGCAATTTTTGAGGATAAGTTTGACCTTAAATTTTAATCAATATCCTGAAAATGTGCAAAAGTTGGGCTGTACAGCTAAAAAGACAAACGTTTGTTCAGATTTTTACAAGCAAGTAGTGATCAGGAGATAAGTAGTTTTGGAAAAACCTTACAAACTTAAGCCCGATTGTACGGATGCCGTTTTTATCGGAATATTTTCTTTTTCGTAGAATTAAAAACGGCAGGAGGGGAAAGCGGGACTGCAGGCTGCCACAAAGAACCGGACTGCTCACTTCCAAAAAAGATAAAAGTTATTTTTTAGGAAAGCAGAACCACTGCTTATCGGTTACATCAGCCCTGCTTTCCTTACAGCTTTAATGTAGGTGCCTAATGCAAATAAACTGCGTCAGCTTTCATCCAATCAGGTTTATTTTGGTACGGTGGGTGCAGAACAGACCTTACAAACTTAAGCCCGATTGTATGGATGCCGTTTTATAGGAATATTTTCTTTTTCGTAGAATTAAAAACGGCAGGAGGGGAAAGCGGGACTGCAGGCTGCCACAAGGAACCGGACTGCTCACTTCCGAAAAAGAATGAATAGTTTATTTTCGATTGACTTTTACTGAGATATATTTTTGGTACATATTCCTATCATATTGCGAAGATTTGTTATGAGTGTATGTAACCAACTGCATTATAAGTAGTTATTGTCTGTGTATTGCCAGCCAATTCGCTGTTGTTTTTCAAGAATACCTATAATATGAACTTAAGGGCTGAGGATTTCCTATGTTCATTTGGTTTATTAAGTTACAAAATATTGGTTGTCAAATATTTGTTGGCTATTTTTATAACATTACACTAAGCTGAGGAAAATAAGTTTCCAATTTTTTACAAATCTTCGAGTTCTTTTATAATAAAAATATCGCGACTAATAAGCGTTTCATTTTTCTCTACTAGAACCACACGGATACATATCTCGAATGTAAAAAATACCATCGTAAACATCTGTCCATAAAGCAGAATTGGCGCTGTGTTCTACTCCTTTCATGAAAAAATATTCTTTTTTAATAGGATTTTCATTACGAAATTGCTTGAAGTCTATAAAGGCATATGGTATATTTTTAGGAATCCATGTTTCAAAACTATCATTAAATGGTGTTTGTACAACATTTTTTTTGTCGTTAGTAATCCTACCTGCATTCCCGGTTCTAGAATCAAACCCTAAAATATAAGTCTGTTCGTTAAGCAAACTATCCACGATAAAAAAATCTCCCATTGTTTTCATAATATTCCAGTTATTCCACTTATTCCAAGTTGAATTTTCAATTAATTCAGGGTGTTTAAGAATATGAGAATTAGCCGCCCAAACTATGATTTTCTCATTTGGAAATTTATATTTCAATAGCCATTTTAAATTTTCAGCCATTTGTTTATCCCGAATGTTCAAGAAATCGTTGTTTTTGCTCAAGAATGAAATCTCGCTTTCTGTATTTGCCTTTAAACTTTCAAGTAACATCCTTTCAAAAAACGCAGTATCTTTTGTCGTAAGCTCTAAGTCAATCTGTTTTAGTGCTTCGTTAAAGTTTATTTGTTTTTTAATATCATCATTATATTTTATTGAATCGAAAAAGGAAAGAAAATCTTTTTTATATTTTTCAGTGTGCGCATAATTAATCCTTTTTGTTTTTAGATAATTGTCGATAAAAATTTTTAAGGTCTCTAAACTATAAATTCCATGAATTTGACTATCGAAACCAGTTATCACAAGTGGCTTTTTGTCTTGATAAGTTTTTGCAATGTAATGGTAGAAAAGGTTATCACATTCTTTACATTTCGTCCAAACACCAAAAATATTTCCTAAAATAAAAGAGTCGATTTTTCCTTTTTGCTTTTCTAATTTATCCCACCCTTCATTTAAAGCAAAAAAATCACTTTCAAAAGCCAGAACATTAAACCCTTTCTGTTCATGAAGATACTTAATCAATCTTGTCTTTGCTAAAAAAGTTGGAGCATCACCATGATCTTGTTCACCCAACATCACAATCCTAGAATCACCAATTACTTTACCAAAAGTATATAAATCAGAAAAATCAGTTGAATCTGGCGAAACGGTTTTAATATCAATTCGATTTTCTGCGACATACTCCTTGATATCTTTTTGTGCACAGGCAGAAACTAAGATTAACGCAAATGCTAACAGTAATAGTTGTTTTAACATGTTCTTTCTTAAGTTATAATTCAATTGAATTACCATGATTTCGAGCGAAGTACAACATGTTCGAGACCCGGGTTCAACGAAGTTAAATCTACTTTGATAGATATCTCCATTTCACTGCGCTTCAGTCGAGATGATAATCGATTTTAAACTTTTTTAGGAGGAAGATCGAATGCAATGGCTTCATGCTCGAAATGGCCATTGTGTGCGCCATCGCAAAAAGGCTTATTTTTTGATAATCCGCAACGGCAGATTGAAAGGACTTCTCTGCCCTGTAAGCCATAAACGTTTCCGTTTCTATCTACAATTTCGAAATCGCCCTCAATTTTAACAGAGCCGTTATTGTTAATGGTAAGTTTTGTTTTAGACATGTTTTGTTTGTTATGCCGCAAAACTAAGCCATTAAAACCGCAATTTTTTTACTGATTTCTATTTAGAAACATTCTCTCTTATGCCTGAGAAGCCTCTTTTTTGATTACGTAGGCAATCATATCCGTTCTGATTTCGAAACCCAGTTTCTTGTAAAGTTTGATCGCGGCTTCATTGTCGTTGCGTACATGCAGAAAAGGAATTTCGTTACGAAGTAAAATCCGCCTGATCTGTTCCTGTAAGATTTTAAAGGAATAGCCTTTTCCCAAATGATCGGGGTGGGTACAAACCGCGCTTACCTCGCGGTAGGGACTGGGGAAAAAGCGGTGACCAGCCATAGAGGCCAGTTTCCCATCCACAAAGATGCCGGTATAATTGCTCAATTCTATAGTTTTGGAAAGGAAAGGGCCTGGTTTAGTTAATTCTACAAGTTCAATCATTTCGGCAACATGTTCAAGATCAAGATCTGTGAGTTCGGCTCCATCTGTATCAAAAACTTTTGTGCCCCGAAAAATGAACTGGAACATATTAATATGCGTCAATAATTTCCACTGTTGAGGAATTTCTACGGGTGTTTTTGCGAAAAAAACAAACAGGCTATCCGGCTCACTGATCTGATAAAGTGTATCTAAATTCTCCTGCGAATTATCTTTTAAGCCTGCAAAAGCCGTAATGTCTTCGGTGTAATATTTTACCGTTTCTACACCTTTTGCATGGTGAGCATGGCCGGATGATAAGGCATAATAAATCGGATTATCCAGTACGTGTTCCATGTCGCAAAGATATTAAAAGCTAAATCAGAGGGAGGTAAATTTTATACTGATCGACCCTAAATGCTTACTGATTCAAAAAAGTTTCTATCAAATGTGTGGTAATTTCGATGGTTTTATCAGTTACATCCGGGGCAATGCTCTCGCCAATCATCGTCCCGTGTACCCCGGGCAAAATCACAAGTTGCGAATCTGCAATCAATCCCGACATTTTTACCACATGTTCAGGCCTGATCACATCCCGGTCGGCTACCATTAACAAGGCTTTACATTTAATTCCACGAAGATCATCATCGCTGAGATCCGTAAAATCAAGCATCCGTTGTTTGTCTTTTTCGAACATATTCTGCAGCGCTTTTTGATCCGGATTTACAGCTAAGAACGCGGTTTTAAGTCCGGCAGGCATGTGGTCGATAGTGGCATCTCCGAAACCATTGTAAAAACCTTCAATTAAACCTTCCCGTTGATAGTTGCCCGAAACCACGATGATTTTATTTACCACATCAGGATAATGGACCGCAATATGCAACGTGGTAGTGCCCCCGTTGCTAAAGCCTAAAAAATTGGCCTTTGCTATTTTGAGCTGACTTAATAAAGTTGTAACATCTTTTGCATCCTGCGTAAAAGATTCGGGTTGGTCGCGGTCGCTTGTCCGTCCATGAGCCTGAAGTTCAACTGCGATAACCTTGCCGTATTTTATTAAAAACGGAATCAGTTTCCCGAATGAAGATTGAATGGTAGAGCCGCCACCATGTATCAGTACAAGCGGGATTTCGCCTTCACCATAATCCTCATAATACATGTTAATGCCATTTACCTGCTCGTGCCCGGCTTTTTGATAAGTTTCCATTGGTTTTGATTTTAAATTTGCTAACAAAGCTAAGCAGGCCTGATGAAAATAATGGACTCACAGCAGACAATATTAGGGTGTTTTGAGCCATTTTATACTTTATTTTTTAGCTTTTTGGTTCTGCTGGTATAGGCTTCCAGAAATTGATCAATGCCAGATGCCGTATAACCCAATAACCTCGAATTTTCGCCAAGTTCAGAAGACGCGATGGTTGTTTTTTCCCTGATCTGCGTCATACAGTACATATTAATGGCCTGTTGCATCGGTAAAGTTATATATTGCTTTGCTTCGGCAATTTTACCACTTAAAACAATCAGTTCAGGATTAAACAGTTGAATTAACATCGATATCCCTTTACCCATATAGGTGCCCACATTAGATAATAGCTGGATGGCATACTGATCACCCTTGTTTGCGGCCTTAATAATTACGGCGGGTTCTATCCTTTCTAATTCTTCTTTGGTAAGCTGGTTAAGCATAGAATTTTTGCCCGATAAAATACCTTCTTTAGCCATTTCTGATAGGGCATTTCCTGAGGCAACGGTCTCCAGGCAGCCATGTTTGCCACAGTAGCACAATACCCCATTTTCAACAAAAGGAATATGTCCTAATTCTCCCGAAAAACCACAGTTGCCCTGCCGCAGTTTACCATCCATAATAATGCCCAGGCCAACGCCCCAGTCCATTAACAGTACCAGTACATTTTGCTTGCCCCTGGCCATTCCGTGGGTAAATTCGGCCATAGATGAACCATTTACATCGTTCTGGATCACCACAGGTAAATCCAGCATTTCTTCAAAAGCAGCAGTTAAAGAAATATTCTCTCCATCATTTAAAAAGTAGCTGTAATTTTCCCCTTTTTTGGCGTCAATTAAACCGGGCATGCCTACACTACAGCCAATTAACTGCTTGTTGTTAATCCCCGAAGACTTTAAGAAATCCTGTAGCGCTGTATTTAAAATAGAGAAAAAATCAGTCCGGCTTTTCGAAATGGGGAGCAGAAAGGTTTCAACTTCCGATATAAAGTTATAATTGTTATCTATAACGGCAATTTTAGTATGGAATAACTCAATATCAATACATAAAATGAGGATTTTTTTGTCTTTTAAACGATAAAGGTCGGGTTTTCGTCCACCAATAGATTGGCCATAGCCTTTCTTTTCTATCCAATCCTCATCTATCAGCGCTGTTAACAATTTCAGTATGCTGGGGGTACTCATATCCATCATTTCGCAAATGGTAGAAACCGAAGCATTACCTAAATTAAAAAGATGTTTTATGAGCTTGTGCTTGTGAATAGCCTGCTTATCGTTAGTATTTGATAAGTGATTTAATAGATTAAGATTCATTTGGTTAGATATACTGTTTTGATAAATATAGATAACTTCTGTTAAAAATTTATTAAAGTTTTTCTAATGCGTAAAGAAATCATTGATGTTTTGCCAATACAGTTATTTCTTACTAATATTAAACTACAGATATGCTTTGAACCGCACGGATTAACCACCTGTAAAAGCTTGTTTTTAAACATCCTAACCAAAATGAAAACTAAAGAACCACAAAAACAGCCTAACTCCAGGCGCGATTTTATTAAAAAAACAGCAATTGGCCTTGTTACATTTACTATTGTTCCACGTTATGTAATGGGCGGACAGGGCTATCTCGCCCCAAGCGATAAACTAACCAAAGCTGTAATTGGCGTTGGCGGAATGGGAAGAGGACATTTCGAATATGAAGGCACACAGGTAGTAGCCATTTGCGATGTAGACCAGAATCACCTTAAACAGGCCGCAGCCATGTTAGATAAAGGGGTAAAAACGTTTAGCGATTACCGGGAACTGATCCGGTTACCCGAAGTAGATATTGTGCACATTGCCACCCCGCCACACTGGCACGGTATTATGGCCGTAGATGCTGCAAATGCAGGCAAAGATATCTGGTGCGAAAAGCCTATGACACACACCATTGGCGAAGGAAAAAGGGTGGTAGAGGCCGTAAAGCAAAACGGAAGGATGTTCAGGTTAAATACCTGGTTCAGGTTTAAGGATACTTTTTACGGGATGGGCACTACCGTAAAACCGATTAAAAAACTGGTTGATAGCGGTATGCTTGGCTGGCCGCTAAAAGTAACTGTAAGCAAACATACCGGTTACGACTGGAAATTTTATTGGGTGGGTAAAGATCATTTAGAGCCTCAGCCTGTGCCGCCAGAACTGGATTATAATGCATGGTTAGGCCCTGCGCCTTATAAACCTTATAACGCGCACCGCGTACACCAGACTTTCAGGGGTTATTGGGATTATGATGGTGGCGGATTAAGCGATATGGGGCAGCATTATATCGATCCGATTCAATATTTCTTGGGGAAAGACGATACCAACCCGGTTTCAGTTGAAGTGGATGCGCCACAGCAACATACCGATGCCGTTGGCATTTGGCGCCGGATTACCTATACTTATGCCGACGGCTGCCAGATTATATTGGATGGAGAAGGTAAAGATGCCAACGTACCTTATATAGAAGGGCCAAAGGGCAAGTTGTATCCCGGTTTTAAATCCGATATTCCAGATCTGGAACGTAAACTCGCCCAGTTCCCCGATCCTGATCCTGAAATTGTTGAGTTTTCAGAATCCGTAAGAACGAGGAAGAAATTTGCCCTGAATGAAGAAAACGGGCACCGTTCATGTAACATCGTGAATATCGGTTTAGCTGCTCTAAGGTTAGGCAGGTCGTTAAAATTCGATCCGGTTAAGCAAGAGTTTATTGATGATGAGGCAGCAAACAGGTTGATTAATCCCGTAATGCGTGCACCATTTTCCATTTAAAACCTCCCTTCATAAAAATCATCATGGATAAAAAAATAATATTGGCGCTGTTGGCTATTGTAATGCTTTCGAATGCATTATTTACTTCAACTGTTTTTGCCCAGGATAAAAAAGACGAAAGGACTACAACCACACGCATTGCTGATTTATTGGCGCAGCTACCTGCCCGTGATGCTGCTCAGTTAACGCGCAATATGAAAGAAGTTGCCGATCTGGGTGAAGATGGATACGCAACTTTAATCAGCGGTTTAACCTCCTCAGGAAAAGGAAATAACGCTTTAATTGAATATGCCGTAGGTGGTTTTACCGCTTTTGCAACTAAAAAAGATCAGCAGTCGGCAAGAGATATGGCTATTAAAGCTTATTGCAAAGCTTTGCCTAAATTAACTGATCAACAAAATAAAGCTTTTGTAATTAGTCAGTTCGATCTGGTGGGGAATGATGCTGCCGTAAGCTGTTTAGAAAGTTACCTTACCGATGAACAACTGGCCGATGAGGCATCAAGGGCACTAGCTAAAATAGGAACACCAGCCGCTGTAAAAGCATTAATTAGCGGATTGGGTAAAGCAAATGGCAAAGCGAAAATTGCCATTGTAGAAGCCTTGGGGCACAGCAACACCAAAGCCGCGGCTACTGTTATTGCACCGCTGGCAACAGGTACCGATAAAGAGTTAACTAAGGTAAGTTTATATGCCCTTGCCAACATCGGCGATGCTTCATCTAAGGAAATTTTATTAAAAGCCGCTGAACAGGCAGGTTATAAATATGACCAAACCAACGCTGTAGCCGCATTATTGGTTTATGCGCAAAAAAATGCAACGAATGATAAAACTGGGGTGGAAAGCATAGCCAAAACAATCTTACAAAAAGCAACAGCGGCTGATCAGGTAAATGAGCGTATTGCAGCTTTAAAATTACTTGCCGGAACCCAAACTGATCAGCAGGTTCTGTTATCGGCTATGGACGATCAGCAATTTGAGTACCGTGCGGCTGCGGTTAAATTTGCAGCTGCTGGTGTAAATGATGGCAATGGTGCTGCCTGGGTTAATCAATTGAAAAAGGTTGATGCACCAACACAGGTGGCTATTTTAGATATGCTGGCCAATAGTAAAGCAAAATCCGTACTGCCTGAAGTATTAAAACTGATTAAAAGTGATGATCAACAGGTAAAACTGGCAGCCATTAACGCGGCCGTAAAACTTGGTGAGGAGGCGGTGTTAGATGACTTGCTAAAATTAATGGCCAAGGGCGATACTTCGGATATTACTGCTATTTCAAATGGAATTTTGAGAATTAAGGGAGAAACCGTTGCTACAAAAGTGGCGGCTTATATTCCAAAAGCCAAGCCTGACGTACAGGTAGCCTTAATCAATATTTTGGCAGCCCGTGCAGCAACAAATCAGACCGCAGTTATTTATGATTCATTAAACAGTAAAAACCCGGAAGTAAGGAAAGCGGCATTTCTTTCTCTAAAAAGTATTTCTACATCAGAAAATAAGGCACAACTGTTCGATCTTTTAAACAAAACAACTGATCAAAACGAACTGATTGCCATTCAGGATGCCATCATTGCATCGGTAAAAGGAATTACAGATAAAGACGCGCAAACGGATGCCATCTTACAGCAAATGAACAATACCGATGCCGGTAAAAAAATATTGTATTATAAGGTTTTGGGGAGCCTGGGCGGACCAAAATCGCTTAAAGCCGTTTCTGATGCTTATGCTGCTGGCGATGATGCAATAAAGAAAGCCGCAATAGAGGCCCTTTCATCATGGGCAGATGCAAGCTCAACCGATGCACTGATCAGCATTGCACGCACCACAACCAACCCGGATTTTTTAAACCAAGCCATTTCCGGGTATCTTGGGCTGGTAAGAAAAAACAGCTACCCGGCAGAGCAGCGTTTGTTATTGTTGCGTGCTGCAATGGCTGTGGCTAAAACCCCGGCACAACAACAGCAGATTATTAAAGATACCGAACAGGCCAAATGCTTCAATGCAATTGTTTTCGCGGGTCAGTATTTAGATAATGCGGCTTTACAACAGGCAGCGGCAAATGCGGTAATGAATATCACCATGGCCGGAACCTATAATGGCGATATTGTAAAAGATTTATTGAACAAAACCATTGCAGTAATTACCGGTGGCGATGCCGGTTATCAAAAAGAAGGCATGCGCAAGTACATTTCAGAAATGAAACCCGGCGAAGGCTTCGTAAAAGTGTTTAACGGTAGAGATTTATCTGGCTGGAAAGGTTTGGTTGCCGATCCGATTAAAAGATCAAAAATGGATGCCAAAACCCTGGCTGATGCACAGGTAAAAGCTGACGAAGAAGCACAGGAAAGCTGGAAAGTGTTAAATGGAGAGTTACAGTTCCAAAGCCATGGAAATAACCTGGCAACGGTTAAAAAATACGGTGATTTTGAAATGCTGGTAGACTGGAAAATCATCGACGATAAAAAAGGGGAAGGCGACGCCGGTATTTATCTGCGCGGTACACCACAGGTGCAAATCTGGGATCTTGCCCGTACAAAAGTGGGGGCACAGGTAGGTTCGGGTGGTTTATACAACAACCAAACCAACGAAAGCAAACCCTTAAAAGTAGCCGATAATAAATTAGATGAATGGAATACCTTCAGGATTTTAATGAAAGGCGATCGCGTTACCGTTTACCTGAACGGACAATTGGTGACCGATAACGTAATTTTAGAAAATTACTGGGACAGAAGCCTGCCAATTTTTGCCGAAGAACAGATCGAATTACAGGCACACGGATCGCCAGTGGCTTACCGCGATATTTACATCAAAGAAATCCCTCGTCCGAAACCTTTCGAGCTCAGCGCTCAGGAAAAAAAAGAAGGGTATAAAATTCTTTTCGACGGGACCAACATGCACAGCTGGACGGGCAATACTACTGATTATGTGATTGAAGATGGTAACATCGCCATCCGTCCAAAGCCAGGCAAAGGATCGGGTGGTAACTTATTCACGAAAGAAGAATTCAGCGATTTTATTTATCGTTTCGAGTTTCAGTTAACCCCGGGCGCCAATAACGGACTGGGCATCAGGGCACCGTTAGAGGGCGATGCGGCTTATGCAGGCATGGAATTACAGATTTTAGATAATGATGCACCGATTTATAAAGACCTAAAAGTGTACCAATACCATGGCTCTGTTTATGGCACTATCCCGGCCAAAAGAGGCTTTTTGAAACCTACCGGAGAGTGGAATTACGAAGAAGTAATTGCCAAAGGATCGAAAATTAAAGTCATCCTGAACGGTACCGTAATTTTAGATGGCGATATCGAACCTTTCAAAAAAGGCGGCACGCCTGATCACCAGGAACACCCGGGTTTATCGCGGGAGAGCGGTCATATCGGTTTTCTTGGGCATGGCTCACCTGTTCAGTTCCGCAACATCAGGATCAAAGACCTCAGCAAAAAAGAAACAACTACTAAAAAGAAATAAATTAAATTAGCATTATAACCTGAAATAATAATGGAAGATAAGGCAAATCCGGATACCGGAAATTCGAGACGGAACTTTATAAAAACAACGGCCCTTGCTGCGGCCGGATTTATGATCGTACCCCGCCATGTGCTGGGTGGGCCGGGTTTTCTGGCACCGAGCGATCGTTTGCAGCTGGCGGGCATTGGTGCAGGCGGAAAAGGTGAAGGCGATATTGCCAGCATTGTGAGGGGTGGGAAAACAGATGTCGCTTTTCTATGCGATGTGGATGATAGACGAGCTGCCAACTCTCTGAAAAACTTCCCGAAGGCAAAATATTATAAAGATTACCGCGAGTTATTGGATAAAGAAAGCAAAAAAATTGATGCTGTAACCGTATCCACGCCCGATCATACCCACGCACAAATTGCCATGGCTGCCATGCAGCTGGGAAAACATGTGTACGTGCAGAAACCATTAACGCACGATATTTACGAGGCCAGGATGTTAACTGAAGCTGCAAACCGTTATAAAGTGGTTACGCAAATGGGCAATCAGGGCGCTTCTGGCGATGGTGTAAGGAGACTGCAGGAATGGTACGATGCTGGCCGGATTGGTAAAGTACATACCGTTTACTGCTGGACTAACAGGCCGGTATGGCCGCAGGGAATTTCCTGGCCAACAGCAAAAGAGGCAGTGCCGAAAGAACTCGATTGGAACCTTTGGCTGGGCAGCGCTCCCTATAAAGATTACATCAATAAACTTGTTCCCTTTAACTGGCGCGGCTGGTGGGATTATGGTACAGGTGCCATTGGCGATATGGGCTGCCATTTGGTAGAGCCACCATTCAGGGTATTGGGATTAGATACGCCAATCAGTGTAGAATGCAGCGTGGGCAGTGTATATGTAGATGAATTCAAACGTGCCTATTTACCAGAAAGTTGTCCGCCATCAAGTCACGTCATCATGACTTTTGCCAAAACACCCAAAACCAAGCACGAAGTACAGGTACATTGGATGGATGGAGGGATTAAACCCGAACGGCCAGAAGAACTGGGCGCAAACGAAAGTTTTGGTGATAACGGGGTGTTGTTTATTGGCACAAAAGGCAAAATGATCTGCGAAACTTATGGTAAAAATCCAAGGTTACTGCCTTTATCACGCAACGAATCGGATAAAACCAAAATTACCATTCCGAGGATTGTCAATCAGGAAGAAGGCCATTATACCCAGTTTGCCGAAGCCGCAATTGCCGGTTATGGAAAAATGCAGCTCAGCTCGCCATTTGAAATTGCTGGTCCGCTTACTGAAACTTTGCTCATTGCCAACTTAGCTATCCGCGGAACCGATGTGCAGCGCAAAGATGCAGCAGGCAAAATCAGTTATCCGGGCAGGGACATTAAAATGTTATGGGATAAGGTAAACATGAAGGTAACTAATTTTGATGAAGTAAATCAGTTTGTGAAACGCGAATACCGCAAAGGCTGGACTTTGGGGGGTAAGGAATGAATTTTAAATGATTGATTAGTAGGGCAGTCCAAAATTCAACCTTAAAACTTTTCAACCTTACAACTTTTTTTTAAAAAAAAACTTTCCAGCTTTTAAAAATGACAGAGAATAAAAAATTACGGGTATTGGTGGTGGGCTGCGGCAATATGGGCGCTTCCCATGCCACAGCTTATCATACCTTGCCAGGCTTTGAAATATGCGGATTGGTTTCCACAGGAAAAAGCAAAGAAATACTGAATGAAAAATTAGGCGGACAATATGATCTGTACAGCGATTTTTACGAAGCCCTTGCTGCTACCAAACCCGATGCCGTTTGCATTTCTACCTATCCTGATACACACGAAGCTTACGCGGTTAAATCTTTCGAAAGCGGTTGCCATGTGTTTATCGAAAAGCCATTGGCCGATACGGTTCAAGGTGCAATAAAAGTAGCTGAGGCTGCTAAAAAGGCCAATAAAAAGCTATTGGTGGGCTATATTCTCCGGTATCATCCTTCGTGGGAGAAATTTATGGAACTGGCTCAGGAAATGGGCAAACCATTGGTGATGCGCATGAACCTCAACCAACAAAGTCATGGGCCAAAATGGACCGTACATCGCAACCTGATGAAAAGTTTAAGTCCGATTGTAGATTGTGCGGTGCATTATATCGATATCATGTGCCAGATGACGCGGTCGAAACCTGTACAGGTAAGTGCCATTGGCGCCAGGCTTACCGATGATATTCCCGAATGGAATTACAATTACGGGCAGTTGCAGATCCGTTTCGAAGATGGTTCTGTTGGCTGGTATGAGGCAGGCTGGGGCCCGATGGTAAGCGATAATGCCTTTTTTATTAAAGACGTTTTTGGCCCGAAAGGTTCAGTATCCATCATGGCTAAAAAAGCAGGTGCCGCCGGAAACTCTGATAATATCGATGCGCATACCAAAACCGAATCGATCAAAGTGCACCATGCTGGTTTAAATGTACAAGATGAGTTTAGCAAAGCTGACGAATGGATCGACCTCACCGATGAACCCGGTCACCAGGAACTTTGCAACCGCGAGCAGCGTTATTTTCTAAAAGCCATTACCGAAAATATCGACTTAACAGAGGCTACAGAGGATGCCATAAATAGTTTAAGAATCGCCTTTGCCTGCGATGAATCAGTCAAAACAGGTGAAATGATCCGGTTAGGTTAAAAATTATTTCTTTACAAATGGCCGTTATCTCGACCGGACCGTCCCGAATATTCGGGAGAGAGATCTAGCTAGATAGATTTAGCTTCGCTGAGCACTTACGTGGTTCTCGGCTACGTTGCGCTCTGCTCGAGATGACGATTCTCGGTAGGTATATTATTATTCAACCTTTCTGTCTGCATCAATAAGGACTAGTTTTCGTATTATTGACTCACGAAGTCAGAAAAGGAATTGCGCCAGGGAAAAACTTCTTTAGCCTAAATGATAATCCGATCCATGAACGATAACGATACCAAAAGACTTTCGCGCCTCACCGCAATTTTAACTCAATTGCAAACGAAACGTCTTTTAACGGCACCGGAACTCGCGCGAAAATTTTCAGTAAGTGTAAGAACCATTTACCGCGACATTAAAGCTTTAGAACAGGCTGGCGTTCCTGTTTTTACAGAAGAAGGAAAAGGGTACAGGTTAATGGAAGGTTACAAAATTCCGCCCGTTATGTTTACCGAAAGCCAGGCCAATGCCCTGATTCTTGCTGAGCAACTGGTATTAAAAAACAAGGATACCTCGTTTATTAAAGATTATTTAGAAGCCATCGACAAAATTAAAGCGGTACTGGCACATCAGGTAAAAGACAACGTAAATCTTTTGGCCGACCGCACCCGCTTTACCCAGAATTTCAACAACGAAAGAAACAGCAATAACCTGTCTGATTTGCAATTTGCCCTCACTAATTTCTATGTTGTAAAGATTGATTATACCAATGAGGCCAACCAAACCAGCAACCGTTTAATCGAACCTTTTGCGCTGTTAAGTACGCAGGAAAACTGGCTATTGGTAGCCTGGTGCCGTTTGCGGAACGGATTTAGGTTCTTCCGCCTGGATCGGATTAAAAAACTAGAAATGCTTACCGAGAAATTTGCTCCGCATAAAATGACCTTACAGGAATATTTCGATAAAAATCATTAAAGCATTTATACCCCTGACATAGGGCTGTCTTTGCGCTGCATTAGTTTTGTGCTGTAAACATAAAATTAATGACCATGAACAATCTGTTTAATCCTTCCGATACCGCAGCCATCTTAGCCCGGATTGAAAAACTAACCCCAACAGCTCAGAAACAATGGGGCAAAATGAACGTAAACCAGATGCTCGCACATTGCAACGCCTCGCTCGAAACGGCCATGGGCTTGCACAATTCCGACAGATTAGGTTTTGTAGGCAGGTTATTTGGTAAACTATTGAAACCGAAATTTTTTAGCGAAGCGCCGTTCCCTAAAAATAGTGCAACTGATAAAAGTTATATCATAAAAGGCAATCCCGATTTCGAGGCCGAAAAAGCCAAAGTAATCAAACAGATCAAAGCTTTTTCTGAAGGCGGCCCTGCCAAATGCACCACACATCCACAGGCTTTTTTTGGGCCGCTAACATCCGAAGAATGGGCGCTGATGCAATGGAAACATTTTGATCATCATTTAAGGCAGTTCGGATTTTAATTAAAAATGAAAAAGGAAGAAAAAGAGATCGAAACTTTTTGTCCCGCAAGCCAGGGGGATTGGAGAGCATGGTTAGCAGAAAACCATGTTTCAAAACAATCCGTTTGGCTTGTTTACCATAAAATAAAATCCAGTGTGCCGTCAATTTCGTGGAGCCAGGCTGTTGATGAGGCACTGTGTTTTGGCTGGATAGATAGCACAGCAAGATCGATAGATGCTCAAACCTTTATGCAGTTTTTTTGCAAACGCAAACCCAACAGTGTATGGTCTAAAATAAACAAGGCAAAAGTGGAGCGCTTAATCAGCGAAGGATTAATGACAACCGCTGGTTTCAACAGTATTGAAAAAGCAAAACAAAATGGATCGTGGACAATTTTAGATGATGTAGAAGAACTGAAAATCCCGAAAGATTTAGCGCTCGCCTTCAAAATTCATCGCGGCTCCAAACCCTTTTTTATCAGTTTAAGTAAATCTGTTCAAAAAGGCATACTGCAATGGCTTGTACTCGCTAAAAAACCAGAAACCCGGCAAAAAAGAATAAACGAAATTGCCCTATTAGCTGGCCAAAAGCTTAAACCTGTACAGTTCAGGTAGCGTAATCATTTTTCTAATTTAACTAAGCCGATGCCTCCTTCAGATTTTAGTATAAGTGGATGTTTAATTAAGTCCAATAAAAAGCCTCACTTTCAAATGAATAATATACGTTGATTCCGTAATACATTAAAAAATCCATTACGTTTTAAATACATATGTATAATATATAATACTTATATGTAATTTAAAAGTGTGTTTATGTGTAATTTTTAAAGATATTATTTGTGGATTTTTTTTATTGAAAATAAAGTCCGTATCTATGTATAATTAAAATCCATCTCATCATTCCAAACTTTAAAACGCTCATTCAAATGCAAAACGCTCTTTCCTCAGTTATCCCGGTTATGATCCTTTAATTTTATTTTAAACTTTTATACTGCTGTATATCAGTTATTTAATTTTGTTATGCTGATTGTTGTTATTAATCATATGACGTGGCAATAACGGATTAATTTCTGCTTTGGCTTTTTGATATGGTTAAAACAAAATAAGAATATTCTTATCTGTATTTATTTACATTTTTAATAAACCTTAAACCAAACAATTGTGAAAAATTTACTATCAATCATCATTCCCGTGCTCGAAGGGATGGAAGAATCTCCATTAAAGCACCAGCTCCTGGCCTATTTCCCGCAACAGGCAGAACACTTTACAACAATCGAAGAAAGTTTTATTAAACTTACGGCAGTCCCGCACGACAGGGATCACCTTAAGCCCTTTTTTCATAGCTGGAGCCAAACCAACAATAGTGCAGTTACTGTAGCCGGATTGAGCAACCGTATGACCATGCTGATCCATAAAAATGTACCTGTACCACACGAAGCACAGCTTTTCCGATCGGTAGCGAGCTTAAACAGAATTGTTGATGAAGATTTGGCTGTTGTTGGAAAAGTGCTGCATTCAGACCTGTTTTATACCATGGCTACAAATACCTGTGGCGATGACGGATGGTTGTTAAGGCAATATCTTGATCCAAGTGCCCGTGCTTTTAAATACTGGAAAGACCAGAATTCACTGCGCAATAAAGATTTACTGATTGGTCTTTTAACCACATTGGTACATGAAATTTATACCCACGGCGAGGTGGAATTTATATTGCCTAAGTTTACGCGTTGGCTGGAGGATGATTATGGTTTTGATAAAGATACCCTGAAACATACCCTGGCATGGATTACCGTACACTGCGGGCCTACAGAGAAAAACCATTTCTTTTATGCCGTAAATGCCATTAATTACTATGTAAAAGCGATGGATGTAAACCTGGCCGATTATGACCTGAGCGAAATTGTTGCCGATTATTTGAGCAAGAAAGCCGCGGTAATGGAAACCATTAGCGCCAGTTTAGAACCGGTACTGGAAGATGAAATTGCATAATTATGATTGGTGAGCTTGTAGAAGGACAAATCATTTGCAGCAGGGAAATACTGAATGAATTGCTGATGAAACACCTGGGCGAAATCCCATGTAATGGTGCCGATTCGTTTTCCCCGGTTCCCGTTGCTGTAAAACGCAAAGAAATGGCACGGATGGAAAAACTGTGCCAGGTATTGAACAAAGCTTTAACCGGTGTTGTAAATGCCTATTTCGAAGATGAAAGTATTCGTGCCATTTATAACTTTGATGAGCGCTTAAACAATATTTTAAGTATCGCCAAAGCGCAACCTTATCAAGTGGGCATGTATCGGCCCGATTTTTTACAGGCAGAAGATGGGAGCATCAAAATTTGTGAAATAGGGGCCAGGTACCCGATCAACGGATGGATGTTAAGTTATTACCTTAACGTGATTACCGAAGATAGTAAGTTACCCTTACTGGAAGCCGTCCCAGATCAGCAAAACTTTGTAAATACCATTTTTGGCCGGTTTAACAATGAAGAGCCTGTTGTACTTGTACATGAGAAAGAAAAAGGTACTGAGGTATTTTACCTGTTAAATGAATTTAGCAAACAGGGCCTGAATTATGTTTCGGCAAACCCGGCGCAATTAAGTTGCCAAAATGGTGAATTGATGCTGCATGGTAAAGCCGTAAGCCAGTTTATACTGGAAATGGATCGCGAAGAACTGCGCAATTTTGATCCCGAGGTATTAAAGTTGATCATCAAGCAAGGTGACTACTTTAATGATGTACGTACATTGATTTTGGTTCATGACAAACGCATCCTTGCTGTTTTGTGGAGCGAAGAGATCATGAAAAATTATCTCTCTGAAGAAGAATATCTTTTTTTACGATTGTTTTTAATACCCACCTATGCCCTGCATACAGCCGAAAAACGTGCTGAAGTAAGTCATTCGCCGTTAAATTGGGTGTTAAAACGCAATAGCGGTGGCCGGGGTATCGATATGTATGTAAAAAGTGATTGCGAGGCTAATGTTTGGGCCGATATCATCACCCGGCATTGGCCCGAATACATGATTCAGCAATACGTACCTCAACGTTGGTTTACCTATGGCAGTGGTTCGGATAAAACATTGATCAATCTGGTCGGAATGTTGTTGTGTTATAATAACTGGTCTTTTGGCCCTGGTTTATTCCGCGGTTCAGCAGAAAGTGTGGTAAATGTTCACCAGGGCAGGGGAGTGATCTTCCCGGCAATGATGTCAGCATCATAAATATGACCCACGCCATCATTATACCGCTGTTTAACAAAGCGGCTTATGTTAGCCAAACGCTTAATTCACTCATCCGGCAAACTAAATTGCCGGATGAGTTGATTATTGTTGACGATTTAAGCACAGATAACAGTCTTAGTGTCGTCCGTAATTTTTTGCGCGATAATGTTTTGGCCTTTGGAAATTGCAGGGTCCAGATAATTGAACTCACTGAGAATAAAGGGCCGGGTAATGCCCGCAATATCGGTTTTGAAGCCTCTGATAGTGAATTAGTTAGCTTTTTGGATGCTGATGATGAATATCATCCTAAGCTGCTGGAGGTAGCAGCAAATGCATTTACCAAGCATCGGCTCGATTTTATGGTGCTCAATATCGCTTTTATGCCCGGCAATGAAATTTATCCTGATTTAGAGCCCCTAAAGAGGTATCTCGAGCCCCTTGCTTCAGATTTATATTTGCTTAAAGATCCGCTAAGGGCTGTTAGCTCGCCACATTTTATCATGGGCGTTGGCAGTAACGTAATCGTAAAAAGTAAGTGGATTGCTTCTTATCAATACCAAACCGAGGCGCAGCTAAATGAAGGAATAGATTTTTGGTATCGGGTGCTAAAAGGCATTCTGAATAATGTGCCCGGGAAAATAGCATTACAAACGGGTGGCTATCTTTATGTTAACGAGGTGCCCGGAGGCCTGTCGCGGAAAAACTACAGCCATTTTAAACAAATCGAGTTACCGCCCGTAATTTTAAGGTACTTAAAGAGCAAGGATAAATACGATCGCCTGTTAATGGGCATGATTGGTGAACGCTGGTATAAACATGCCCTACAAAATTTGCCATCCAATACCCAGAAAGCCCGCTTTTTATGGCATCACCGCCACTTTTTGCCAAAATACGTTGGCTATCTGCTGCTTAAAAGATGAATCTTAGAATATGAATCCCCTTCTTAATCAATACTATCAAATTGTCAGGCAGTCTGCGCTTTTCAAGTCCTATTACCAGCATTACGACGATTATCAAAATGCGCCATTAATGGGCAAAAAGGAATTGATTACGCAGTTAAACAATAATTTTGACCTGCATAACCAAAAACAAGGTGTTTATTTGGTGCGTTCAGGCGGATCTACCCAAAAACCGCTGGTTTTTCCTGTTGATATTGCCGAAAACCTGGAGCAACGAGCCGTACTTGCTGCAGCATTAAAGCAGGCCGGGGTATTTAACACAAAAACCATTGCACTCAATATGTTCGGTTATATGGATATGTACCGCACCGCTGCCATTATGGACGATTTATTAGAAAGATGCAGTGCAACTACCCTGGTGGCGGGCGCCAGCTTGCCCTATGAAGATGCCTGCCAGATGGCTCAAAATTTTAAGCCCAGTTTATTATTGGGTACCCCCTCAAAATTATTTCTTTTTGCACAATTTCTAAAAAAGAACCAGTTTAGCTTGTCCATCGAAAATCTTTTGTTTGGTGGCGAGTTTTTGCCGCCATCGCATGTTAAACTTTTCGAAGAGGTTTTTGGAACCCGGCAGATCTACTCCTTATACGGTTCGGCAGAAACGGGGATATGGGCCTGGTGCGATTATAGCCGATTGCCATCATTGTTCAGGGTAATTGATGGTTTGGTAGTTGAAACGAACGAGCCTGATGCTGATGGTTATGGTGGCCTGGTGGTGAGCAATTTATTCCGTAAGCGTTTCCCTGTTTTTAGATATAATACCGGTGATATTGGTAAATGGATTGAAATTGACGGCCAACTTTACCTTGAATTAAAAGGTAGGGAAAAAAGATCGTTTATGTTTAACGAGTGTAACTATGAACTGGATGATTTCAACAAAGTTTTTTCAGATGTTGAACGATTTCAAATACAAATAGCACCTCAAGAAGGACATACCTCAATAAAATTTATGCTGGTAACCGGTTTAACCAGTGCTGAAAAAGATGAATATGTAGAACAGAAACTTCAGCAGCTAAATAAGGTATTTGGTTATAAAGTAAAAAACCTGGAAGTTTTGGCTGGCACTGATTTAGATCTTTATACCAATGCAACTACAGGTAAAACGCCAGCTATCGTTGATCATCGGGTTTGATATTGGTATCTTCTATAACTTTTATAAAGGATTTTAAAGCATAAAAAAAGCATCAACCTTATTGGATTGATGCTTTTTTCGTAGCCCGTAGCGTACTATACTCAGCCTATTAGCTTCTAGTGATGCATATCTTAATTAGATAATCATATTAATAAGTTTCTGTATTTCAAGCAATAATGTTTTACCATTTAAGTTTAAAGAGCCTATTCTATAGGTTCTCCGGCTTTAGGACCAACATAGTCATATGGTACAACTGCTAAACCTGACTCTGAACTTTTCCACATGACTACTTTACCTGTAATGATTTTGGTTTGACCTGAGATTGAGGGCAGGTAATCATTAATTATAGGGATGTTTGGCTGTAGTAATTCTCCGCTTGAATTTTTTTTGTCGAATATATAATCTGAATATGCCGTACGGTAGTTGCTCAAGCCAGATAGATAACCCGGAGGCATTCCGTAAACCAATTGATATCCTGAAAAATACGGCCCGCCGTCAGATGAAACTGTAACTCCTGATGATGCGTTTGCATAGATACTAATTGAACCGACAGGTTCCCCGCTTTGATAAGGTGGAGTTCTCCTCGAAACATCCGTAAATGTTAAGGTAACTCCTGCATAATAGGCAAGATATGATCCGTCCGATTGTAATTGTAAATCGACTGGAGCACCACCTACTGGTTCTGTACCTCGCATTATGAGGTCGTTCTTTTCTCGGTTACTGACTGTGTTTTTTTCTTCTATACCTCCTGTTGGTACAGAGTCTTCTTTTTTACATGAAGAGAAAATTGCTAATAAAGCAAAAATTAGTGTTAAAGGAACGTTTTTTTTCATTTTTAGATAAATATATTGAATTGGAAAGTTAATAAAATAAATTGAAAGTTAGAATGATCCTATTAGGAACACTTTCTATATTCTTATTTGAGGATTATAATTTTACCAGATCCGTTTCAAACTGTCCAGCAGTTTTACACTGTTTCCAGCTTCTTATGCAATCAATTTATTTCAGAATGAAATGGTTTAGATTTATATTTAAAAAAACATTAAAAATAAAAGAAGTAAAAATTAGTAAAAGTCAAATCTTTGGTGAACAAAAAAAAACTGAAAATATTTAATTTGCAGGTTTTTGACATTGATTAACATTGATTTTCGTAGCCCGTAGGGGGAATCACCTGGTTAAAGATTAGTTTTTCCAAAAAAGGGATTCCCATCATGTGGAATCTGAAATTAAAGCATAACCCAACCCTTCCCTCTATGCTTAAAACTGTTTCTTCTATTATCAATTATAAACTTCTGATAGCGTAGCTGATATCCCCTGCCTGATTAGGAAAAGACAGGTTTTTATCGCCTTACTGCTATTTATAAATATCAGGTTCAGGTTTAAAAACAAATATTTTGCCGTCTATCCGTTTTAATTTCATTTCCATATTTTTCAATAATAAACTGATTTGATAATCCCTTATCTGTGAAGGATCTGCAAAGTCCTTTAAGCTTTTTCCGTTTATCGATTCAATTTCGTCCATTAATTTTAGGTCTGCATTACGATTAATATTAGGATTATCGGAAAAAGAAGATACCAGAATTTTTCCGTCATTTACAGACAATATGGCACCGTATTTCTTTTCAGGGATAACATTAATTGGTGATTTTCTTGTTGTAAGGATAATCTGCCCGCTGGTGTTGTTGATGATACAATTGTAATTCCTGAAAAAGCGGTTGCCAATAAGCACATGGTTTCTGTTGCTGCTCAGCATAATTTCGAATTTGTGGGGCAATACGGTATTCGTATCTCCGATACAATATTTAAAGTCTCTAAAAATATAACTGGTATCTCTGTCCGATAGCCCGCTAACCGAAGAGCTTAAATGGCCAATAGAAATTGATTTTTTTGCAGCGCCAAAAATAGGCAGTGCATCTTTTGGGATAGCGACTTCATTGCCGTTGTAGCCGAAATCTATCGCAGCCTTATCTAAGTAGCCGTTAAGGCCAAATAATATTTTAGAATTATTGTAGGCATCCATTTCAAAGGGGAGCTTTATCCCGTTGCTTTCAAAAGGCTTTAAGGCAAGTGTTACGGTGTTCTTATCGAAATCAAATTTCCAATTCATTTTTTTTATAACAGTAGAACCGATAATGCCTACAGGTTTTACATGCTTTCCCATCATGGCCTCAAAATCTATAATGGTAAAAGGAGAGCCCGATATACTTACCTGCCCCATATCCACACGGCCAAGTTCACACTGCATTGATATTTGAGCATTATTGCCATCTGTGCCTGCAATATCCGTTTTTTGCTGCAAAGGGCTTAACTTAATTTTTGCTGCAAAATTTTTATCAAGGGCTGAAAATGCAAAGCCGTTATCCCATACAAAATAACCTTCTATTCCATTTACTTTAGCCTTGATCAAGATCATATCACTCCATATCTGTATAGGTAATATTTGTTGTTTTAAGAGAGTTACATCACCCATATTTGATATACGGATAATTTCTGCAGTGTCTACCGGAACTTGTGCATTGGTATAAAAATTGGTTGCAAGCAATATTCCTAAAGAAAAAAATAGGACTTGAATAGACTTTTTCATTTACTTATTGGTTTAGTTATCTGTAACGATTAGGCCAAATTAAATCTTATAGGACAATATAGGATCCATCTTTGTCCTCAGGGAAGGACGGAATTTGATGAATGATGGGCTCCGTTTATGAATGCAAATTCATAACAATTGGCTACATATTATATGATAACGCGAACATAGTATTTATTTTTTATATTTATTAGTACAAAATGCACCTATAACGTGTATTACAGTGAAAATGGCTGCGAGTTTCGCTTGCCAGATTATTTTTCGAATTAAAAAGGTGGGTAATTTGCTAAACTCGAAATAAATGATGCTAGTAATTCTCGTTTCATTCAAATATAATTTCTTGAATGGTTTTTATCTCTAATACAACATCGTAATGATCAAAAATGCTGAGCTGCCTTAAACCTCGGTAGATTTAAATAATAGCAAAAAAAAATCTGTCGCTTTTGGTTACTCATGAAAAAAAGAAATTATTAAATTAAATCTCAGGATTTAGTTACTTTACCGGCACAACAGGATTGATGATATGAATATACTTAGGTTATGCCCAATATTCTTGTTAACCGCGCTAAATGTTTTTGGTCAACAGCATTTTAAAGCCAATGCGCTGAAACGCGATTTGGATAGTATGGTTTATTATATCGAGGCTGCCCATCCCAATCCTTATTACCGTTATTCCCGCTTAAATTTTCACAATGATGTCGAAAAAGCCAAGCAGCACCTTGCAGAGGGCATGGATTATACCTCTTTTTATCTTGTTGCCCAAAAACTGGTTGCCAAACTTCAGGATGGCCATATTGACCTGGAGATGCCCCTTAAGCAATTTGAGAAAGACAAAGCCAATGCATTTCCTTTTAAAGTCGCGTTAAATATCAATAAGCCATATATCCGTTTGCAGGAAAATGTAAAACTGAAACATGGTGGCCTTAATAAAAATGCGGAAATTATATCAATAAACGGTATAAATGCCAAAAAGATAGTAGATGATATTGTAGCACTTGTTAAGGGCGAAACCGCTGATTTTAGGGCAAGTTATGGATCAAAATCCTTTGATTTCTATTATGATGTACTTTACCCTAAAAAAGGCTTTTATGAGCTAACTTATAATGATAAAGGTAAAATGGGGACCGTTAAAGTTTCTCCAAAGGATATAATCCAAACGGATAAACACCGAACATCAATTGCAAAACCAGAGAGAACTATAGCTCCATTTACCTTAACATTTCCGCTTGCAGGAACAGCTTTGATGAAATTAGATGATTTTCAGGACCTGGAAAAAATAAAGGTCTTTGCCGATAGCGCTTTCTCCGATCTCAACAATAAAAAAACGGCAAACTTAATTATTGACCTTCGGGGTAACCTTGGAGGCGATTCAGACGTTGGCGATTATCTATTGCAATACCTGCTTAATAAGCCTTTCCGCCAGTACGACCGTGTATTGGAAAAGAACAGTCAATTGCTTAAAAACCGCTTGCTTGCCCACAGGACGGGCAAAACACTATCTGCAGAAGATTCTACATTGCTTTTAAAGCCAAATGGAATGCTGGATACGGTAAAAAATCAAAATGAAGAAATTCTGCAACTCCCAAACCGTTTCAGCGGAAAGGTATATTTATTGGTGAGTAACCAAACTTTTTCTTCAGCTGCAGATTTTGCCCAGGCATTTTCGCATTACAAACGTGGAAAGGTAATTGGCGAAGAAACCGGTGGAATGATCCTTAGCTTTGGCGATATTGTTCCTGCCACGTTGCCCGAAACCAAACTTCCGCTCGTGGTATCGAGCAAATTATACCTAAACATTGGTGCCGATGAGCATGATTGGCATGGCGTAATACCCGATATAAACTGTAGCCGCGATGAAGCTCTGCAAAAAGCCCTGGGTTTAATCGGCCATGTAACCAAAAGCAGACGCTAAACAAAGCACTTTTATTTTCCTGATTTTCCCCCCTTGCATTCATATTTGGTGTTCAATACCTTGTGTTAATCCAAAACTGTAGCCCAATTTATGCGTTTAAAGCTGTTTTTGGCCAATATCCCGGAAATAACCGATTCGTCCTATATTTCTACCTATTCAAACCACACGTTTTTCGGTAGTACCCAACCTGCGTAATTTTATTTTCAACATGTAGCGATAATATATGTAACAACGAATAAAACATTAAAAGGAAGAGTACATGCTGCCAAAAATCATTCATCAGATTGGAAATAATCAGCCTTCGGCATTCATCTCAAGATGCCTAAAATCATGGAGTGCGGTAGATGAAATTGGCTTTGAAAGGGTATTTCTCTATACAATCTTTGGCGGAGTGTTTTCGAATGAACTTTGCTAAGTGTTTTTCAGACGTAATGTAGCTTTTTAATGTATAGGCTTCAAAGCCATTTCCGATTAATTCTTTTACGCTCGAATTATGTTCTACAAAATAACATCATTAGAAATTTGCTTTTTTGCGATTTGCCAGTAAACTGGGCATACAAACTAGCTGCTGTAACTTCAATGCCATTGTCGGATTAAAGCCTGATGGGTTATTATCACTTTGCTTTGTAGGCTATCGAGATAGCTGTTTAGGGGGCGGAACTATTCCATTTTTCAGAATCTTTCTCATATCAAGATATTTAATAGCTTAATGTGTCGGTATTCAGTTTGTTATTGAGAATTTGGTGCGTAGTATTTTCCATCTTAGATATACACTAATAACACAATTTTTTATGGCGATTTGATGTGTATTTTAGCTTTTAGATGTAAACAAAAAAAACCTGCAAATATTTAATTTGCAGGTTTTTGACATCAATTAACATTGAATTTTCGTAGCCCGTAGGGGAATCGAACCCCTGTTTCCAGAATGAAAATCTGGCGTCCTCACCCCTAGACGAACGGGCCATTAATCTGAGTTTTGACCTTGGAGTTTTCAGTTTGGAGAAACTCCCAACTTAATACTCTCAACTCCCAACTTCCTGGTAGCGGGGACACGACTCGAACGTGCGACCTTCGGGTTATGAGCCCGACGAGCTACCAACTGCTCCACCCCGCACTCTGTATTGTCATTTTCAGTTTCGGTTTTTGAGCTCAACGAGCGTACTCCCGAAACTTCGGGACTCCACCCCGCACTCTGTATCTTCAAATTTTCTTCGTTTGAAGGAGTGCAAAGGTATAAATTGTTTTGACATCTGCAAAGTCATTTACGATATTTTTTAAAATATTTTTATGATCCTGATTTGTCGGGAACAATTTAAAAATCATCGATAATTTATAGTCGTAAATTTCGATTTGATAATGAGCAAGTTGTGTAGTTTTAACAAAAGCTAATCGTTTTTACCAGAAAATATTGAATTATTTCAACTTGCTTTTTTATATTTGTTTATAATTAGTCTAAATAAAAAAATATTATTTCTTGTTTTTAGCTTAATTTGAAGTTCAATATATATTTGGTTAGTTATGTTGATTAAAGTCCTGTTTGCCCGCATCGCCATCGGATGCAGGTAAATCAGGCGCTATTTTTAACTAAAATCTTTTGACTTCTCTATTTTCGGCTCATTATCCTTTACAACAATATTGGTAAAAGGAGCGGTTTGTCTGAAAGCTACCGTATCTGCCGGTGTGTTGGCAACAAAAACAGCTAATTTTCCGTTGGTAAAACTATCATTATGTATGGTAGACGGTTTAATGGCCAGGGCCGATCCGTCAGCAGGTACCCTGAAAGTGGTAAATATAATGCTGGGGTTTTCTTTTTCCGGATCCATAACCTCCACCTTGTGCCCTAAAGTAACTTTGGCTTCGCAAAATACTTTTCCGTTTTCATCTGGCTTAGGCAGAAAAATATGGGGAAAGGGGTGATGTTCAACAAACATGCCTCCGCCACCTATTGGCGACATGGCGTAATTACGGATATAATCCGGCAGAGAAGTGTCATACTCCATCCCAAATAAAGTATCTTCAAAACCCATATAAAATGGTTCTCTTGGTTTAAGCAGTTTGGCTCCGTAAAAAGCAAGTGTTTCTTCGTAATCGGGGTGGCTTGCATCCATCACCGGTAAAACTACCGCTATTTCGTTTACATACAGTGAGCCTGTTTGGCCGAATACATTCGCAGAAGGATCGAGGTTAGGCAATCTTCCGCCATCAATGCTGCTTACCCAGTTCGAGTTAACTGTAACCGCATTACCTTCTTTTGGTGTTTTTGCATTTCGTGCCAGGGCTTCCAGTTCATCAATTAAAGATATTTCTACTATCGCTTTCGGCAGTGGTGTTACGCCGGTTCCTTCGCCTGGAGTTAGCGCAACTTTAGTGTCTTTTTGGATAGGGCCGTAAATTGCTGTGGTGGTCATTAAAGGAACACCCTCCTTGCTTTGTCTTAAAACAACAGCGTCGTTTAAAAACCATATATTTTCTTTGAGATCTTCCTCCGAAATTTTAATATCAACAGTTTGCCACTTTCGCTGCCCGATAATTTCTTTTAGTTTCTCGTCGGTTACGGTGTCTGGATCCTGGGTATAGGATGTTCTGAATACGGAGCTCATTAATTGCGTTTTTAGATGTTAGTTGGGATGTTTTGTTGTATGCTAAAAATAGGATTAAAAATGTGATTTTACGATGGGATAAGAATATTATTGATTGATCTGAGAGATAAATTTTCTCCAAAAAGCAAAAATCCCGCTCTACTTATCGTAAAGCGGGATCGTAGCCCGTAGGGGAATCGAACCCCTGTTTCCAGAATGAAAATCTGGCGTCCTCACCCCTAGACGAACGGGCCATTAATCTGAGTTTTGACCTTGGAGTTTTCAGTTTGGAGAAACTCCCAACTTAATACTCTCAACTCCCAACTTCCTGGTAGCGGGGACACGACTCGAACGTGCGACCTTCGGGTTATGAGCCCGACGAGCTACCAACTGCTCCACCCCGCACTCTATATTGTCATTTTCAATTTCGGTTCTGAGCTCAACAAGCGTACTCCCGAAACTTTGGGACTCCACCCCGCACTCTATACAACTCGTTTTTTCTTTTGAATTAAATCCTTAACTCTGTTTCCGAATTGGAATGCAAAGATATAATTCGTTTCTTTGTGCTGCAAATTTTTTTTAAAAAATATTTTAATGGCGCATAAAGCAGGTTTTGTAAGTATAATAGGTAAACCAAATGTAGGTAAATCCACCCTCATGAATGTGCTTGTAGGCGAGCGGCTTAGCATTATCACTCCTAAAGCACAAACCACAAGACATCGTATTTTAGGGATCGTAAATGAAGAAGAATATCAGATTGTTTTTTCTGATACCCCGGGAATAATTAAGCCAAAGTACAGTTTACAAGAAAGTATGATGAGCTTTGTTAACGGATCTTTAACCGATGCAGATGTTCTTTTATTTGTAACCGATATTAACGAAGAACACGATGAGGATGACGTTCTGGAAAAAATCCTGAACCGTGATATCCCAACCATTGTACTCATCAATAAAATTGATCAGGCGAAGCAGGAAAAGGTTGAAGAGAAGATTGCTTACTGGCAGGAAAAGTTAAATCCGGTTGCGATTTATGCAATTTCGGCTTTACATAAACACAATGTAGGCGGATTATTGGAACGTGTACTCGAAATGTTGCCCGAACATCCGCCATATTACGACAAAGAAGATTTAACCGATCGTTCTGAGCGTTTCTTTGTTTCGGAGATCATCCGCGAAAAAATTTTTCTCAATTACCAGAAGGAAATCCCTTACAGTACCGAAGTAATTGTGAAGAGCTTTAAAGAAGAGGAAATGAAAAATGGTAAAGGTGCAATGATCAGGATTACCGCAGAAATTGTGGTAGAACGCGATTCGCAGAAGAACATTTTAATCGGTACGGCTGGTAGCATGCTCAAAAAAGTGGGAACCGAAGCCCGTTTAGAAATTGAGAAATTTTTAGACAGCAAGGTTTTCCTGGAAATGTTTGTAAAAGTGATTCCGGACTGGAGAAGCAAAAAGAATTACCTGAAAAGCTTTGGTTACGATAATTAATTTCGAATTTTAAGGTAGGGAAAAAAGTCTGACGGTTCTTCTGCTTATATCGACACCAAAGGGATTTTAAAATGGGAAGGCTTTCCTTTTTTGCAGGGAAATGAGTTAAACGAAGAAGTAATAAAAGGACTTTTAGATCAGTATAAAATTAATAATAATGGAGGTTACGAAAAATAACCGTACCTTTGCAGCCCGAAATAAATCGGTTAGTAGTTGATAGTCAATGGCTGATAGCCAAATAGTTTGAGCAACTTGCATAAACATCACGACCGTTAACTATAAGCCATTAACTATCAATAGAACACCCATGAGTAATATTATAGCCATCGTAGGCAGGCCAAACGTAGGCAAGAGTACCCTTTTTAACAGACTAACAGAAAGCCGCAAAGCGATTGTAGATGACATGAGCGGCGTAACCCGCGACAGGCACTATGGCGTTGGCGAGTGGATTGATAAACATTTTACGGTAATTGATACCGGTGGTTATGTGGCCAATTCGGAAGATGTTTACGAAGCGGCTATTCGCGAACAGGTAATGATTGCCATCGAAGAGGCCAGTGTTTTGATCTTTATGGTTGATGTAACTACAGGCATTACCGATTTGGATGATGATATAGCACAAGTACTCCGCAGAAGTAACAAGCCGGTTTATGTAACCGCAAATAAGGTAGATAATACCGCTTTATACAACGAAATCCATACTTTTTATGGTTTTGGTTTAGGTGAAGTTTATCCATTGTCATCGATGACGGGTTCTGGAACAGGCGAGTTATTAGATGAAATCGTTAAAAATTTCGAAGATATTCCTGAAGAGGAAAACCAGTTGCCAAAAATTACCATTGCAGGTCGCCCGAATGTGGGTAAATCTTCTTTGGTTAACGCTTTAATTGGTAAAGAACGTAATATCGTTACTGCAAATGCAGGTACCACCCGCGATTCAATCAAAATCCATTATAACCAGTTCGGTCACGAGTTTATGCTCATCGATACTGCCGGATTGCGTAAAAAAACCAAAGTTAAAGAAAACCTGGAGTTTTATTCGGTAATGCGTACCATCAAAGCTTTAGAAGAGGCAGATGTTGTGGTGTTGATGATCGACGCTGTAGAAGGGATCGAAAGTCAGGATATCAATATCTTCCATTTGGCTGAAAAGAACAAAAAAGGTATCGTAATTTTGGTTAACAAATGGGATTTGATCGAAAAAAATACCCAAACCATGAAAGCTTTTGAAGAGCAGATTCATGAGCGTATCCGTCCTTTTACTGATGTGCCGATTGTATTTACCTCTGTATTAAACAAGCAACGTATTTTCAAGGCAATTGAAGCGGCTTTAGACGTTTACAAAAACCGGAGCAAGAAAATTCCTACATCTAAGTTAAATGATGTAATGTTGCCATTGATCGAGAAATTCCCACCTCCGGCATTAAAAGGAAAATTTATTAAAATTAAATATATCACTCAAATTAATGCGACTTCGCCTATGTTTGCCTTTTTCTGCAACCTGCCACAGTACATTAAAGATCCGTATAAACGTTTCATCGAGAATAAACTGAGAGAGAATTTCGATTTTTCCGGAGCACCGATTCAGATTTATTTCAGACAGAAATAATTTAAGGTTGAGGGTTTGAAGGTGTAAGGCCTGATTGCCTATACCTAATATTATAATTAACAGGGCTGTTTCTTTTTAAGAAGCAGCTTTTTTTTGTTGTTAATTACAGAACGGCATCATCCTCTTTGACATTACTCCATTCAAGACGTCATTTCGACTGGAGCACAGCGAAACGGAGAAATCTAACTCGAGATAGATCTCTCGACTTCGTTGCACTTCGCTCGAGAAGACGATAACTTAGGGAAGCTATCTTATCAAACCTTTACCCCGAAATGACGAAATTAAATTTACCCTTATCTTTGCCCCATGCAACTACAAGTACAAAATAGCCTGTCAACTGATATTGATACGATTTTTGAATTTTATGATATGGCTATTGCCCATCAGAAAAAGGTGTTTAATAAGCACTGGCAAGGCTTCAGCAGAGAAATGGTACAAACCGAAATTGATGAAAACCGTCAATACAAAATCCTGGTAGATGGAGTTGTGGCCTGTGTTTTTGCCGTTACTTATAATGATCAGTTGATTTGGAAGGAGCGCGATCATGATGCGATTTATATCCACAGGATTGTAACCCATCCCGAATTTAGAGGTTATTCTTTTGTAAAGGAAATTATTAAATGGGCTAGAATTTTTGCTGCTGATAATGGCATTAAATTTATCAGAATGGATACCTGGGCCGATAATGAAAAACTTCTGGATTATTATACCGGTTGTGGCTTTGATTATGTTGGTGTGGCTACGATGGAAAAAACCGATGGATTGCCCAAACATTATGAAGGCATCAGCTTAAGTTTGTTCGAAATTGTGTTGTAATACATTTCAAATGTGCAACTTGCTTTATAAATGCGGATAAATGCAAGATTTATTCCGTGGTTATCCGTGCCTCCGTGGCAAATTACTCAGCGTAAGCAAACATTATTTCAATTCTATTTTCCAGCTCAGCATATCATCAACTTCTCCGATATGAATAAAATTGTTTTTTTCTAAAATAGAATAAGAAGCCACATTATCTTTCGTAGTTGCCGCGAAAACCGATTTCACTTTGGGCTGTTCTTTTGCCCATTCGATAATCCTGGCAACAGCCTCTGTCATAAATCCCTGGCCTCTAAATTCTTCATAAGTACCATAACCGATTTCTATTTCCCCGTTTGGATCAGGCTCGCCAACAAAGCAGATATCACCTACCATCCTATGATCAGGCTTAGAGATAATGGTCCACAAAGTATGGTAGAGATAATCTTTGTCTTTATCAAAAACATTAGGCAGAATGGTTTGCTCCAAAGCATCGTGCAGGGAAGGAGAGATATTTTTTTTAGTTGGTAAAAGATCAAATTCTTTTTCAAGAGAATGATCATCTTTAATATATTTTAAAAGTTGGTTATGCGTTAAAGGCTTTAAAATGAGGCGTTCCGTTTCTATCATGTTTAAGATTGTTAGACAGACTAATATAATGGTCTGGCTTGTAAATAAACAAAATTTTAGATCAAGCTTTTGTTAAAAATAATGATGCGTCAGCTGTTTTGGTAAAGGAAGTTATTCTTTTAAAATTTAATAAACTTTAATTACCTGTCCGGTAACAATGCCCAGTACACTTTTTTCAAAAGCTTTAACCACTTTCTCCATCGTCACCGGAATTTCCCCCGGGAATGAATCAAAATATGCCGGAGAATCTTCAACCACATTTGGGCTGATCGCATTTATACGCACCTCATTTTCAAGTTCCGGAGCGGCTGCAATTACAAAAGAATTTAAACCGCCGTTTACTGCGCTGAGTACGGCGCCGGCAGCTATCGGATGATCGGCCAATATTCCTGATGTTAATGTAAACGAACCGCCCTTGTTGATGTAATGCTGTCCGATAAGTACCAGATTAACCTGGCCCAATAATTTATCCAGTAATCCTGCTTTAAATTTTTCGCCGGTCATTTGCCCTACAGTTACAAACGGGCCTTTTCCACTCGTACTGATTAGCGCATCAAATGCACCGATTTTTTCGAACATGGCTTTGATAGATGCTTCATCTTTAATATCAACCTGAACATCTCCTTTGGTATTTCCCACACGGATTACTTCATGTTTTTCGGCGAAAGCATCGGCCACCTTTTTGCCTAATGTTCCTGTTGCGCCCACAATTATTATTTTCATATGGATCTGTTTAATGTTTTAGATGTGCTCATTTAGCATTTGCTATTAAACACCAAGGTTATTTAAAAGTTTTTGTTGATCAGTCCTGTAATATCATTTCTGCTTTTAAATCGTTGATAAAAAGATCGATATGAGCCTCGCTTACATTGGGCATGCAGATGATATGAGAATTGCCTTGTTCTGCTGCCAACTGCCATTTTTTGCAAATCGGGGCAGATGGGGTAGGGAAGTTCACGGTAATGGCATTCGGATTCCGCCATGCGGCTATGCCCATTTCTTTAAGTTTCTCTTCGGTATAAGCTGCTGTTGCCAGACTGTGCATGGCCCTGTCTTTTAAACCCTCAATCCCCAGTCGTTTAATAGTATGCCATAAAAACAGTGGGCTATGCCCGTTTCTCGATCCGGTAATCGTGGTATCTACACTTCCTATATAAGCCACAGAACGGGCAATCCGGTCGCGGTTCGATTTTTTTGCCACTACCACGCCACAAGGCATTGGCGAACCAAAAAACTTGTGCCCGCTAATCGCGATGCTGTCTGCACCATCTTCAAAGTCGAAAGCTGGCCTGGGCTCGATCAAAGCACTATAGGTTCCTGATAATGCAGCGTCGGCATGAATGTAGTAATGCTGTATGGCCAGTTTTTTTAAAATGGTTTTAATTTTAGCCACATCATCACGGGCCTCGGTCATCGTGGTACCAATATTGGCCATAATAATTACCGGCATGTGGCGGTTCATCCTGATGGTGTGTTCAAGATCTTCGTAATCAATTTCGCCGTTTTCCTGCGTGCGGATCACAATATTGCCCATATTAAGCAGGTGCAGGTTTTTTTGTACGCTGTAATGTGTGGCTTCGGAATAATAAACCATTCCTTTTGGATGCAGTTCTCTGGCCAGGTATAAACCATACAAATTGCCTTCTGAGCCGCCATTGGTAACATAACCCCACCAATTATCTGCCGGAGCGCGGAAAAGTTCAGCAAAAAACTGTACAACTTCTTTTTCCAGTTCGCGCGATCCAACACCATAGGTAGAAGTTATAAAAGGATCACCCAGGTTATTCATCGGGTATTTTAAAAAATCAGCTAATGCCTGATAATCAAAATCCTTCGAAACTGGATAACCTAAAAATAAATCGGTTTGTTCCTTGATTTTTTCTAACAGATTATTTAATACTTCCTGATCTTTTGCCTGTAGTTCTTTTGCATCCATAAATGATATGATTGCAGGCAAAATTAGATAAATCAAAATATAATATTAACAATTGTGTTTCAATAAGAATATTATATTGATTTATATATTTTATATGAAATTTAAATCTGGTTAGAGCTGATGATTTAACCTGTGCGAAGTATAAAATATGGCTATTGAAGGTTAAGCAATGCCTGCCTTACCGCGTTATCGGTTTGGTTTGCTGCCTTGTAATAACCAACATCGCCTAAATAGTACCTGCAAAGCAGCGCTTTCAAATCATTTAAGATTACATTTTTTGCACTGTATAATTGAAAACGGTCTATAGGGACATTTTTGCGTTGAAGAAACCCGATAAAATCTTTAAAATCGTTATCGTTTATCGTGAAAATGTTAATGTACTGTTCAACAAAGCTAGCGCTGTATTTGGTGGTTAGTACATTAAATACGTAATCAGAAAGTACTTTTTTACTCACCAGATTACTGTAAAATTTATTGTAGCCGGTAGTATCCAACTTCACAAATACATCGGGCTGAATACCGCCTATTGGTTTAATCTTTTTAGAAGGCTGAACGTTTACCCCTTCTGTTTTTTCGATAGAATCCTGAAAAGAAGTACGGTCGCCGGTAAGTTCTCCGTCCATCATGCGCTCATCCAGCTCATGTTTATAAGCATCATAGCCCTTTTTGTAGGATTTCTGGATGCTTCGCCCTGATGGCGTGTAATACCTGGCAATGGTTAAATTAAGTGCAGAGCCATCGCCAAAGGCAAATTGCTCCTGTACCAAACCCTTACCAAATGAGCGGCGGCCAACAATAATGCCCCTTCCTAAATCCTGAATGGCTCCTGCAACAATTTCACTGGCAGAAGCTGTATTTTCATTGATCAGCACTGCAAGTTTACCATTTTGAAAGGCACCTGTTCCGGTAGAAAAATAATCGGTGCGGGGTTCATGTTTACCCTGTGTATATACAATAAGTTTATTTTCTGGTAAAAACTGATCAGCTAAGCCAGTTGCAGCGGTAAAATATCCCCCGCCATTATCACGTAAATCGAGAATCAGCTTTTTCATGCCTTTTGCTTTCAGGTTGTTTGCCGCAACAGAAAAATCGTTATCGGTATTGGCGCCAAATTTACTGATGCGCACATAACCTGTTTCATTGTTGATCATGTAAGCGGCATCTATACTGCTGATGTTTACTTTGCCACGGGTAACCATAATGCGGTTGCTCTGCTGCGCATTGGGGTGTAAAAGTACCACACTTACTCCTGTGCCGGCCTTACCTTTAAAACGGCCGGTAAGCTGATCTTTTGGTAAATTTCTTCCGCTTACCGTAGCGGTATCGATACTGAGGATTTTATCGCCCAATTTTATACCTGCCTGGTAAGCCGGACCGTCTTTAACCACGCCCGTAACCATCATGGTATCGTTAAGCATGTAGTATTCTATACCTACACCTTCAAAATTGCCTTCCAGGTTATCAGTCATATCCTGTGCATCGGTTGGAGGCAGGTACACACTATGTGGATCGAGTTGATGTAAAACGCTGTCTATCGGTAAATTTTGAAGCGAATCGGTATTGATATCATCAACATAATTGCCGTTGATGATGTGCAGAATTTCATTTAATTTTTCGTCGCTGTTAACAGCAAGCTGCGGGCTTTTTTTTACGCCAAAACCCTGGTCTTTAATAAATTTTATGCCCAAAAACATACCCGCTATTAAAATTACAGAATAGCTCGTGGCAATCAGTATGTTATTACGGGTATTTTTTTTCATCAGCGTTAGGCAAATTTATGAAAATTAGCGGGTTGATATATTTTTTAACTGCATTTTCGTGTCTTTTGTTTATAATTTTTAACATTAATTAACGCCAAGAAGGAGTTCGTTGATGTTTGTGAGATATATTTTTGATTTTTTAGGGTAGATTTTAGAAAGAATTTACCGAATTTTATCAAAATTAAATTTATGGACAGAGTTACCGAGCAAGAATCCAATTACAGCCACATTGATCAGATGTCGGTATTGGAAGTTCTGCAGGGCATTAATAACGAAGATAAAACGGTTGCCTATGCCGTTGAGAAATCTTTGCCTCAGATCGAAAAATTAACAACGGCAGTTGCCGGACGGATGAAAAAAGGTGGCCGTCTTTTTTATATTGGAGCAGGTACCAGTGGTCGTTTAGGTGTGGTTGATGCCTCAGAGTGCCCTCCAACCTATGGTGTTCCTTTTGATTGGGTTGTTGGCATCATTGCTGGTGGTGATACGGCCATTAGAAAAGCAGTAGAATTTGCAGAAGATGACGCCGAACAGGCCTGGAAAGATCTTCAGGAATTTAACATCAACGAAAAAGATTGTCTGGTAGGTTTGGCTGCTTCGGGTACCACACCTTATGTGATCGGTGGATTGAACACGGCACGCAAACATGGCATTTTAACCGGTTGTATTGTTTGTAATACCGGCGGACCAATAGCTGCAGAATCGGATTTCCCGGTTGAAGTGGTGGTTGGACCTGAGTTTGTTACCGGATCTACCCGTATGAAATCGGGCACGGCACAAAAAATGGTTTTAAACATGCTGAGTACCACCGTTATGGTTCAGCTGGGGCGCGTAGTTGGCAATAAAATGGTCGATATGCAGTTAACTAACCATAAATTAGTCGATCGCGGTACACAAATGGTTGCCGACGAACTAAATATTGGCTACGATGAAGCCGCCGAATTGTTAACCCGTTACGGAAGCGTACGTAAAGCAGTAGAAGCAGGACACTAAAAATGATAGAATGACGAAATGAGAAAATTTTGAATGATGGAATTTGGGAGTAGCTTTTAATATTCACTCATTCAAAATTCATTCATTCGATAATTTATTTATCTCTCATTCAAAATTCAATCATTCAATAATTTGTCTGTTCAATCATTCAATAATTAAAGTATATGCACGAGATAGAGCCTTATTACCAGTGGAGAGATGATTATATTTCGGCAGAAGACGAGCGTTCGCCGTTTTACAATACCGAATATTCGGAGCTTTATTTTGATAAGCAGATTTATAATTTTTTACTGCACCCGCAGTGGGACGAGTTTGGTTCGAATACGCTTTACATGAAGGTGTTATATGCCGATTACGACCGGAGTTATGCCATTATAGAATTTATAGGGGAGTGGAACGATGCCATTAACAACGACATTATGTTACTCAAGCGCGATATTTTAGAGCTGATGATGGATGAAGGCATCAATAAATTTATCCTGATTGGCGAAAATGTATTGAATTTTCATTCTTCTGACGACAGTTATTACGAAGAATGGTTTCAGGAAGTAGAAGATGGCTGGATTGTTGGGGTGAATTTCCAGGAACATGTAATTGCCGAATTTAGAGACAATAACATCGATTATTACATTAACTTTGGAGGCGCTTTTGATAATCTGCCATGGCGCACATTAAAACCCCTTCAGTTCTTTAAAAAAGTTGAAGAACTGTTGACAAAAAGATTAAACTAAATATTTATTTTTATATAGTTAAATACACAAAATTTAAAATGGAACAACAAAATTTCGAATATCAAAAAAACAGTGTTTTTGTACAAGAGAACTCTGTTTCTAAAAAATTCTTTGCAAACGTTTTCTTATGGATGTTCGTTGCCTTGAGTTTATCAACCGTAGCTGCTTATCTTTTTGGAACAAATGAGCAGTTTATGCAATATCTTTTAACTGTTAACCCATCTACCGGCAAAGTAGGGATGTCTATTTTTGGATACATTGCTATGTTTGCGCCACTTGGACTTGTTTTACTGATGAGTTTTGGCTTAAGTAAACTTTCTTACCCAGCTTTGATAGGTGTTTTTGTTTTATACTCGGTATTAACAGGTGTAAGTTTAAGTTTTATCCTATTGGCTTATACTTCTGGTTCGGTAGTAAGCTGCTTTGCAGGTGCTGCTGGTATTTTTGGTATTATGGCAGTTATGGGTTATACTACCAATATCGATTTAAGTAAATTCGGCCCTATTTTAATGGTTGGCGTAATCGGATTAGTAATTGCAAGTGTGGTTAATATGTTTATCCAAAGTGAGCAGTTTAGTTTATTTATGGCATTTATTGGTATCGCAATCTTTACGGCTTTAACCGCTTACGATGTTCAGAAAATTAAACAGATTGGTCAGGGTATCGAAGCAAGTGGAGAACAGGTACTACAGGTAGAATCAAAAAAGATGGCAATAGTTGCGGCATTGCGCTTATATCTTGATTTTCTTAACATCTTTTTATTCTTATTACGCATTTTCGGTAACAGAAGATAAGATTAAAAACAGAACAATATTTTAAAGGCTGTGCAGTTTTGCATGGCCTTTGTAATTTTATTTGGCGGCAAAGCGATAAATTTTGGAATTGATGTAGCTTTGTTGCATTTTTGTACGCTTATTAAGAAAGACGGAGGGATTAGACCCAACGAAGTCTTAGCAACCTGTAACCATACAAGGTGCTAAATTCTATCCCGGATAAATTCGGGGCCAGATAAGTTTAGGATTACGATTCACGTACCAACTTTTTAGATAAGCCTTTTTTTGAGATTTGAGATGATAGATATGAGATTTGAGTCATAATTTGTGCTTAATAATTCTCATATCACATGTCTCACATCTCATATCTAACAACTAGAATGAGCATAAGAGAAGAATTAGAGAAACGTATTTTGGTGATTGATGGTGCTATGGGTACCATGATTCAGCGATATACCTTAACCGAAGAAGATTTTAGGGGAGAGCGATTTAAGGACCATCCCTGTGATGTAAAAGGCAATAATGATTTGCTGAACATCACGCGTCCGGATATTATAAAAACGATACACCTGGAGTATATGGCGGCTGGTGCCGATATTATCGAAACCAATACCTTCAGTACCCAGCGCATTTCCATGGCCGATTACCAGATGGAAGACCTTTCTTACGAAATGAGTTTTGAAGGTGCACGGATAGCAAAAGAAGCTGCAAATGAATTTATGGCGGCAAATCCAGATCGTAAATGTTTTGTTGCCGGTGCCATTGGTCCAACCAACCGTACCCTTTCTATGTCGCCAAATGTAAACGATCCTGGTTTCAGGGCGGTTTATTTTGACGAACTCGAAGAAGCCTATTACGAGCAGGTACGTGGCCTGGTAGATGGTGGCTCGGATGTATTATTAATCGAAACCATTTTCGATACTTTAAATGCAAAAGTGGCCATTGTAGCCATTAAAAAATATGAAGAGGTAATTGGCCGTAAACTCGAAATCATGATTTCCGGAACCATTACCGATGCCTCTGGCAGAACGCTTTCCGGTCAAACGGCAGAAGCTTTCTTAAACTCTGTAATGCACGCAAAACCATTAAGTATCGGTTTTAACTGCGCTTTGGGTGCAAAGGAAATGCGTCCGCACATTGAAGAGTTAGCGGCAAAAGCCGGATGTTATGTTTCGGCCTATCCAAATGCAGGTTTACCGAACGAGTTTGGTGCGTATGATGAACAACCACACGAAACGGCTCATCTGGTGGATGATTTTATTGCCTCTGGTTTTGTGAATATTGTGGGTGGCTGTTGTGGTACTACACCTGAGCATATTGGCTGTATTGCCAAAAACGCTAGAAAAGCTGTACCCAGGAAAATACCTGTACTGGAGCCTTACATGCGTTTAAGTGGATTAGAGCCGGTAACCATCACCCCTGATAGTATTTTTGTAAACATCGGCGAAAGGACTAATATTACAGGTTCTCCAAAATTCTCTAAACTGATTTTGGGTGGCGATTACGAAGCTGCATTGGCCGTTGCTTTGCAACAGGTAGAAGGTGGTGCACAGGTAATCGATGTAAACATGGATGAAGGGATGTTGGATTCGGAAGCGGCAATGACCAAATTCTTAAACCTCATTGCTTCAGAACCTGATATCGCCAAATTGCCCATCATGGTCGATTCATCCAAATGGTCGGTTATTGAAAATGGCCTGAAATGTTTGCAAGGAAAAGGAATTGTAAACTCCATTTCTTTAAAAGAAGGGGAAGATAAATTCCGTGAGAGTGCCCGTAAAATTATGCAATACGGTGCTGCGGTTGTGGTAATGGCTTTTGATGAACAAGGTCAGGCCGATAATTACGAGCGCAGAAAGGAAATCTGTAAAAGAAGTTACGATATCCTGGTACACGAAATCGGCTTTCCGCCTGAAGATATTATTTTCGACCCGAATATCTTAACTGTAGCAACAGGACTCGAAGAGCATAACAATTATGCTGTCGATTTCATCAATGCCACCCGCTGGATTAAAGAAAACCTGCCTTATGCCAAAGTAAGCGGTGGGGTTTCGAATATTTCGTTCTCTTTCAGGGGTAATAATACCGTTCGGGAGGCCATGCACTCGGCATTTCTTTATCATGCCATTCAGGCTGGTTTAGATATGGGAATTGTAAATGCGGGGATGTTGGAGGTTTATCAGGAAATTCCGCCTGAACTGTTAGAAAGGGTAGAAGATGTATTGTTAAACCGAAGAGAAGATGCAACGGAGCGTTTGGTAGAATATGCCGATACCGTAAAATCGAAAGGTAAAGAGGTTGTTAAAGATGAAGAGTGGAGAAAAGGCTCTGTTGAAGAAAGGTTATCACATTCTTTGGTGAAAGGAATTGTGGAGTACCTGGATGATGACGTGGAAGAAGCCCGGCAAAAATACGCCCGCCCGATTCAGGTAATCGAAGGACCGCTGATGGATGGAATGAACATCGTTGGTGATTTATTTGGTGCCGGAAAAATGTTCCTGCCCCAGGTGGTAAAATCAGCGAGGGTAATGAAAAAAGCTGTAGCCTATTTATTGCCATTTATAGAGCAAGAGAAATTAGATAATCCCGATCAGGATCAGAATTCGTCGGCAGGTAAAGTATTAATGGCTACCGTTAAAGGCGATGTGCATGATATTGGAAAAAATATTGTGGGTGTGGTACTCGCCTGTAATAACTTCGAAATTGTAGATATGGGGGTGATGGTTCCGGCACAGGAAATCATTAAAAAAGCCAAAGAAATTAATGCCGATATTATTGGTTTAAGTGGTTTAATTACCCCGTCGCTGGATGAAATGGTTCACTTTGCAAAAGAAATGGAGCGCGAAGGTTTTACCATTCCATTAATCATAGGTGGTGCTACAACTTCGAGGATCCATGCTGCAGTAAAGGTAGCTCCAAATTACTCCGGACCAGCCATCCATGTGCTGGATGCTTCAAGAAGTGTAACCGTTTGCAGCACTTTAATGAATCCTGATACCAGAGACGAATATATTGCAGGCATCAGGGCAGAATACGATAAAGCACGCGAAGCACATTTGAACAAGCGCTCGGATAAACGTTTTAAAACGATTGAAGAAGCACGCGAAAATAAATTTAAAATCGATTTTCAGCCTAATCTGCCTGTTCCGGAATTTACCGGTACAAGGGTTTTTGATAATTATCCTTTAGAAGAACTGGTACCTTATATCGATTGGACACCATTTTTCCATACTTGGGAACTTAGGGGGAGTTATCCGAAAATTTTCGATGATAAAAATGTGGGCGATGAGGCCAAAAAACTTTTTGATGATGCACAGACTTTGTTAAAGCGTATCCTCGATGAGAAATTATTGACCGCGAGAGCCGTAATTGGTTTCTGGCCAGCAAATGCGGTAGGAGACGATATCGAGTTGAGAGTTGAGGGTGCTGAGTTGGGAGACTCCAAACTCCAAACTCCAAACGCCAAACTAGTCAAAATTCATACTCTCCGCCAGCAGGCAGAAAAAGTAGACGGGCAGCCTTATTACGCCTTATCTGATTTTATTGCACCAAAAGAAAGCGGCATTCAGGATTATTTCGGTGGTTTTGCCGTAACTGCGGGTATTGGGATAGATGAACTGGTAAATGAGTTTGAATCCAACTATGACGATTACAACAGCATCATGGCCAAAGCGCTGGCCGATCGTTTGGCAGAGGCCTTTGCAGAACGCATGCATGAGCGGGTGCGTAAAGAATACTGGGGTTATGCACAGGATGAAAACCTGAGTAACCAGGAGCTGATTAAAGAAGAATATGCAGGAATCCGTCCGGCACCAGGTTATCCGGCTTGTCCGGAACATACCGAAAAAGGAACTTTATTCCAGTTATTGGATGCGGAGAATAAAATCGGATTGCGTTTAACTGAAAGTTATGCCATGTATCCTACAGCAGCGGTAAGTGGATTTTATTTCGCACACCCTGATTCGAGGTATTTTGGGTTAGGAAAAATAACCAAAGACCAGATTGAAGATTATGCCATCAGGAAAAATATGCCGGTTGAAGAAGTGGAGCGATGGTTAAGTCCGAATTTAGCTTATTAACCTGTCGCTTTGTCATCCTGCGTGCAACGAAGGATCGCTAAACGAAGAAAATATAAATTGATGCTTGCAGTCGTAAAGAACAGGAACTGCAATATGCTATAAATGCTTTATTGCATTCAGCATGACAACCAAACTACGGTATGAAGATTACAGACCATATAAAAAACGCAAAGGGTAAAACCTTATTCTCTTTCGAATTATTACCACCTGTAAAAGGGCAAAGTATTCAATGGATTTACGATGCAATAGAGCCTCTGCTGGAATTTAATCCTCCTTTTATTGATGTAACATCGCTTCGCGAAGATTATATTTATAAAGAGCAGGCCAATGGTTTGCTTCAAAAAGTATCTTACCGCAAACGTCCGGGTACGATTGCTATCTGTGCGGCCATTATCCATAAATATAAGGTTGATGCCGTTCCGCATTTAATCTGCGGTGGATTTACTAAAGAAGAAACTGAAAATGCGCTGATCGATTTACAGTTTTTAGGTATCGATAATGTTTTGGCATTGCGTGGTGATGCCCGAAAAGCAGATGGAAATTTTGTGCCAACTCCTGGCGGACATTGTTATGCAACAGATTTAATCGAACACATCAAAAACCATAACGAAGGTAAATTTTTGCACGAAGACGTAGAAACCTTTAAAAGTGATTTCTGTATAGGTGTTGCCGGTTATCCTGAAAAACATTTTGAAGCACCAAATATGAGTACCGATTTCAAATATTTGAAAAAGAAGGTAGAAGCCGGTGCAGAGTTTATCGTAACACAGATGTTTTTCGATAACCAGAAGTATTTCGATTTCGTAAAAAAATGTAGGGAAAACGACATTAATATTCCAATTATTCCTGGATTGAAACCGATCAGTACCTTATCGCAGTTAAATGTGCTGCCTAAAATTTTTCACATTGATTTACCTGATGAATTAACCGATGCACTTTCTCACGCTAAAAATAACAACGAAGCAAAAGAAATTGGTACAGAAGCCATGATTAAACAATGTAAAGAACTGATCGATTTTGGCGCTCCGGTATTACACTTTTATACGATGGGTCGCCCTGAGCAAACCAAAAAGATCGCAAAAGCTATTTTTTAGTAGGCTATTGTTAGTCGGGATTTGCAATCCCGTCTTCAGATATCTTTTTGTGGATTTAAAATCCACAGTACAGTTCGACGAGATTACAAAATCTCGACGAGCAAAAAAGCTATTTTGTATCGTAAGGTTATCGTTTTTCTTTTTCCTTAAACAAGATCACTATGAATAATTTAAATATTGACGAACAAAACCTCGATGTCATACTCGCCGGGGTTAAACAACAAGGAATTGATTATTTAAATCAAATTCATGAACGGTCGACAGCCAGTTCGGGTGATGTGGAGATTATTGGTGATTTAAACGAGCAAGGTACCGGAACCATTGAAGCCTTAAAACAATTTAACCAGCGTTTTGAGCCCATTATGGTGGCTTCCTCTGGCCCGAGATACTGGGGTTTTGTGACCGGAGGAACAACACCTGCTGCTATTGCAGGCGATTGGCTCTCAACTATCTACGATCAAAATACGCAAAGTGCAAATGGTGGCGGAGATATTTCTGCTACAATCGAACTGGAAACCATTCAGTTATTGCTTTCGCTGTTTAATCTCCCCAAAGATTTTTTTGGTGGATTTGTAACGGGAGCTACTTTATCAAATTTTACTTGCCTTGCCGTCGGCAGGCAATGGATTGGTAAACAGCTGGGTAAAGATTTTGCGAGAGAAGGGCTTTCCGGTAAGGTGAATATATTATCGGCTACGCCACATTCCTCAGCTATTAAATCATTGTCGATGCTGGGTTTGGGCAGTGGCAATGTAATTCAGGTAAAGGTAATGCAAGGCAATCGCGAAGCTTTGGATGTTGCCGATCTGGAACTGAAAATACAAGCGCTACATGGCGAACCATTCATTTTAATTTCTAGTGCCGGAACAGTAAATACAGTCGATTTCGATAATTTTGAAGCAATCAATGCATTAAAAGATAAATACAATTTCTGGTGGCACATTGATGCCGCCTTTGGTGGTTTTGCAGCTTGTTCCCCTAAATACAGCCACCTGGTTAAAGGCTGGGAAAATGCCGACAGCATTACGGTTGATTGCCACAAATGGTTAAATGTGCCTTATGAAAGTGCCGTATTTTTTGTGAAAGATAAACACCAGTTGTTGCAGGTAGAAACTTTCCAGAATTCTAATGCGGCTTATTTGAGTAACCCTATGGAGAATTTCAGTTATTTAAACTTCCTGCCCGAAAATTCCCGACGTTTAAAAGCTTTACCGGCATGGTTTACCCTCACCAGTTATGGGAAAGCAGGCTATCAGGAAATTGTAGAAAGCAATGTTGAAAACGCTTTAAAATTCGCGGGCTTTATAAATGAGAACCCAAATTTCGAATTATTAGCTCCTGTTCGCTTAAATACGGTCTGTTTTTCATTAACGGATGAAAGTTTAGTTTCACCATTCTTAACTAAATTAAATGCAAGTGGAAAAGTATTTATGACGCCAACTTTTTATAATGGCAAGAAAGGAATTCGTGCTGCTTTCGTAAACTGGCGGACAAAAGAAGAGGATGTTGAGCTGGTTACTGCAATCATGGCAGAAATTCTTACAGAACTTTAACCTATATTTTATTGTTTTAAAAGCATACAGCTTATATTTGCAACAATGAAATTTTATGCTTTTAAATACGTGATCATTGCCTGCATAGCGCTAACTTTTTGCTTAAAAGTGAGCCATGTGATGTCGTATTTAAGCTATTCTACTGATCATATTGAGTTTTCATCCATAAATGATGATGCAACAGAAAAGGAAGAAAAGAAAATAGAAACTGAATATGTAGTGTATCAGATTGCATTTCAGGAGTCTGTTTACTTTCCACTTCAAACTTCAAAAAAAGTCATCATTCTCAATCATTCCTTTCAGTTGGCATACTTTCCTGAAGTTTTAACCCCGCCTCCTTCTGCATTAAGCATATCTTAATCTAAATGCGCTGTTTCACAAAATGTGAAACCAATAATCCATTTAAAATTTATAAAAAACAAGATATGAAACGAGCAATTTCATTTGTAGTGCTATTAATCGCTGCATCTTTAAAAATAAGTGCACAGGAAGTTGTGCAGAATAATGTAACACCTGTAGAAAATGCACTGAGTCAGGTTACCAAACTCCAGCCTGTAAGCTTTAATTACGATAAAGCCTGGGCCAATAAATTAAAACTATCTGCAAAGCCGCAATATGGTTTCGTAGGTGCTGATGCCAAAACTGCTGTCCCGGAAATCGTTTCAGTACAGGCTAAAGACTATCCGGCAGGTAAAAATGCATTCAAAAGTGCAACCATTACCAAAGTTGATTACGAAAGTTTGGTGCCGCTGTTGGTTGCCAGTATAAAAGAGCAACAGCAACAAATTGAAGAACTGAAGCGCGAACTCAGAACTTTAAAGACACAAAATACTAAATAATAAAAATCCCGGTGAGAACCGGGATTTTTTGTTCCAACATTAATTACTGAAAGTAAAAAAACAGTAACTAATCTGTGGTTAAAGCCAGCCAGTACAATTATTGGACTAGCTTTACCCGGTTAAATAATATCAATATATAAATGAATAACAAAATTGCTGAAAGCCAGTCCCGACCAAATTACGCCGTTCCTCTCGTTACCATTACCCTTTTATTTTTCATGTGGGGATTTATTACCTGCATGAATGATATTTTGATTCCATATTTGAAGCAGCTTTTTAAATTGAGCTTTTTTGAGTCGATGCTGGTGCAATTTTGTTTCTTCGGAGCCTATTTTGTAGGCTCGTTAATTTATTTTTTGATTTCTTACATCAAAGGCGATCCAATCAACAAAGTAGGCTATAAAAAAGGAATTCTTTTTGGGATTGTATTGGCCGCTATTGGTTGTGCTTTATTTTTTCCGGCAGCAACCTATTCTGTTTATCCATTGTTTTTAGGCGCTTTATTTGTACTTGGCTTAGGATTCACGGTTCTGCAGATTACTGCTAATGCCTATGTTTCACTGTTAGGCCCGGAAGATAGCGCTTCAAGCCGTTTAAATTTAACGCAGGCCTTTAACGCTTTTGGAACAACCATTGCACCTATTTTAGGCGGTCATTTAATTTTCGAATTCTTTTCAGAAGCTGATGGGAGTTTCAGCGCTTCTGCTACACGAATTCCCTATTTAATATTTGCAGCGATATTGCTGTTGGTAGGTTTGCTTATTTTTTACGTAAAACTGCCTTCTTTTCAGCCTGAAGAAGAAGAGCAGGTTAAAGGCTTAGGCGTATTAAAATTTCCACATTTAACCAGAGGAATTATTGCATTATTCTGTTACGTTGGAGCTGAAGTGGCTGTCGGAAGTTTTATCATCAGCTTTTTAAGACTGCCCGAAATAACAGGATTGGATGAAGTGGTGAGTAAAAATTACTTATCGCTTTATTGGGGCGGGGCAATGATTGGCCGTTTTGTTGGATCAATTTCACTTAGCCATACCTTAAGCCAGTCGAAAAAGATTATTTATATGCTGGGAACCGTAATTTTGGTCTTTGCCTTAATTTATGGCATTGTCGATTTAACTTTTGCACAGATCAGTTTCTTCCTGGTATTTATTGCCTTAAACTTTTTAGGATTTTTAATTGGTAAATCTGCACCGGCCAGGACATTGGCAATTTTTTCTGCCATAAATGTACTGTTGTTGATTTCAGCAATGGTAAATAAAGGAGAATTGGCGATGTATAGTGTTTTAGGAATCGGGATTTTTAATTCGATTATGTTTTCAAACATTTATACCCTGGCGATTGCTAAACTGGGCGCTTATACCAGTCAGGGATCTTCGTTATTGGTAATGGCCATTTTAGGCGGGGCAATTATGCCGCTTATCCAGGGGGCCGTGGCCGATAAAATCGGTGTTCATCATTCATTTATACTGCCATTAATCTGTTACCTGTTTATCTTGTATTTCGGTATTTATTGCTCAAAAAGATTGAAAGGAATAGAGCAGACCAGCATGAAATCGGGGCATTAATCTGAGATACGTCATTCCTTAGAGTTGGTCCGGATTTATAATCCGGACCTATCGTTCTCCAGATTTTTAATCTGGTTTGCTTTATTTGTAAATAATTAAAAATCAGATAGTTAAAAACAATTTCAAATTCCGGTTTCATAAATAAACAACTTCCAACAATCCTAAACCACCAGCATAGTTAATAGCGGAACTATAATTATAATGTTCAGCTTCAGAAACAATTCCAGATTCAATGGGATTGTTATGGATATAATCTAATTTTTGATCTTTAAATTCGTTTGAATATAAAGCAATTGGATAAAAGCCATCCTGCCAGAATTTGTATTCTTTGTTTTTGATATTTGTTCGTCCGGCAAATGAAAACTTATCTAAAAGCCATTCCCTGCTTTCCTTAATTTCAACAATTGTCCTGATAATTTTTTTAGAGGTAAACTTTTTAAAATCCCTGATAATGTCAGAAAGTCTATAATTTTCTTCAGCACTTACAATCATGTGTAAATGGCTGGGCATTAAACACCAGGCATAAATGATTAATCCCTTTTTTGATTGACAATAATTAAGGCTTTCAATAATCACTTGAGCAAGCTCTTTCCGCGTAAATACATCAATCCATCCAACTACTGTAGTAGTGATAAAGTAAATATCGTTTTGATCAGTTACAGAATATTTGAAAGCCATAATTAATAGGTTTAATAAGGATTAAAAATCCTTAGCTCAAGAGTCGGGATTATAAATCCCGACTAACTTTAACCCTCAAGCAAATAACTTTTAAACCCTTCGAAATCCACCCCCAGTTGATCTGCATGTTTGGGTTTGCTTTCCAAAGCTCTTACCTGCTCCGGGATTTCTATTTTAGAAGCGATTTCTGCCGGGAAAATATCAGGGAACTTACAGGCATGTGCAGTAGAAAGGAAAACAGCAGCACTTCCATCAGATGGATTTTCGATTCTGTATTTTTCAATTGCCAAATACGCAATCGCAGTATGCGGACAAGCCACATAATTTAATTTGTTATCGATTTCTTTGATGCCTTCCAATGTTTCATCATCGGTAAAGCGATAAGAAGTAACCACGTTTTTAATGGCCTCAATATCCTGATCGAATAAATCCATAATGCGGACCCAGTTGCTTGGTGCACCAACATCCATGGCGTTTGAGTAGGTTTGTGTAGATGGCCTGGTTTCGTAAACACCACTTTCTAAAAAGCGCGGAACGGTATCGTTCACATTGGTTGCTGCAATAAACTGTTTAACAGGCAACCCTAATTTGTAAGCCAGTAAACCTGCACCAATGTTGCCAAAGTTCCCGCTTGGTACCGAGAATATCACATGGTTGAAACCTTGTCTTTTCAGTTGGGCATAAGTGTTGAAATAATAAAATGTTTGCGGGATCAACCTCGAAATGTTAATTGAGTTAGCAGAAGTTAACCGGAATTTTGCATTCAGTTCATCATCTGCAAAAGCTTGTTTTACAAGGGCCTGGCAATCATCAAAAGTGCCTTTCACTTCTACGGCCCTGATGTTTTCACCATTGGTGGTCAACTGTAGTTCCTGTATCGGACTTACTTTTCCTTCCGGATAAAGGATGGTAACCCTGGTATTAGGTACGCCTAAGAAACCTAAAGCTACTGCTCCGCCGGTATCGCCCGAAGTCGCGACTAAAACATCCAGTAACTGTTCGCCATCCTTTAAGAAATAAGCCATTACACGGCTCATAAAGCGTGCGCCAAAATCTTTAAAGGCTAAAGATGGACCATGGAATAATTCCAAAACAAAGGTTTTATCATCTAGTTTTACCGCCGGAGCTTCAAAGTTAATGGCATCATCAATTAAAGCCTTTAGGTCTTCAGCCGGAATCTCCTCTTTTAATAATATAGAGGCTACTTTGTAAGCAATTTCGGGTAAAGTATAGTTCTCTATGTTCTGGATAAAATCAGCTTCAAGCTGCGGAATTTCTACAGGCATATATAAGCCTTTATCCTGCGGCATGCTGTTAAAAACGGCTTCTTTAAAAGAAACACGTAAATCTTTATTGTTGGTTGAGTATAGTTTCATTGTTTAAGAGGTATGATGGAAAATGTTATATGGATGATGGAAAACCGACTTGCAAAGTCCATTTTCCATCTTACATTTTCCATGATTACATAACCTTAGGTCCTTCCGCGTTTACCGGAGAAACAAAAGCTTTGCTGTTAATATTTATTTTGTGTAAATGTTGCTGTTGTGATTTGGTTATTCTTCTGGCCGTTTCTTCATCTTTCGTTAATGCGAAAACAGATGGTCCCGAGCCTGAAATTCCGAACCCGATTGCGCCATTTTCCATCGCCAGTTTTCTCATTTCCTCAAAACCAGGAATCAGGATCGAACGGGTAGGTTCTACCAATACATCCTTCATGCTGCGCCCAATCAGGTCGAAATCATTCATAAACAACCCGCTTACCAAACCTGCCACATTTCCCCATTGGGTAACTGCATCCTTTAACGCAACCTTACTGCGGATCATCTGTCGCGCATCTTTGGTAGGTACATCAACTTCGGGATAAACTATGCCGGCATACATTCCGGCAGGCGTTGGCAACGAGATTACATCGAGTGGTTCGTAACTTCTGATCAGCACAAAACCACCCAATAAAGCAGGAGCAACATTATCAGCATGACCATAACCACAAGCCAGTTCCTCACCTTTCATGGCAAAAGGAACCAGTTCAGTAGCGGTTAATAAATCGCCCATTAATTTGTTGATGGCAAATAAACCTGCAACAGTACTGGCAGAGCTCGAGCCCAAACCACTGCCAATGGGCATTTTTTTGTGGAGATCAATTTCTACGCCCACATCCAAACGATCGATGTGTTTTAAATAATGTTGCACACTGGCACTTACCGTATTTTTAGCAGCATCTAAGGGTAAACGGCCGTCATCGCCGGTAATTCTTTTGATCACTACTCCTGGCGTATCGGTAAAACGCATTTCCACTTCGTCACCCGGTTCGTTTACGGCGAAGCCCAGTACGTCGAAACCACAAACAACGTTTGCTACAGTTGCGGGTGCAAATACCCGGATAGAAGTGCCAACTTCTAAATCTGCCGGAGCTAGTTCATTATCATTTATATTCTTTTGCATCTTTAATACTGATTGCCTTATTGGCTGTTTGGTAAAACTTAAATGTTATTTTTTAGTTAAGGCTATTTTTAGCCCCAATAGAATAAATACTACCCCTGAAGTTTTGTTCATCCAGATCTCGATATTTTTATTTCGGTTAAAGTGCTTAGCTACGTTGCTTCCTGTTAATGCTAAAAATGAACACCAGATTAAGGTAATGAAGAAAATAATAAGACCAAGCAACAAATAGGGGACTGGATTATTAATCTCTTTGCTATTGATAAACTGGGGTAAAAAGGCAAGAAAGAAAAGGGCTATTTTAGGATTCAAAATATCGCTCAAAAGCGCTGTAAAAAACATTTGCTTCATTCCTGCAACTTTACTTTCAACGGGTTTTATCTCAACTTGTTTAGCCTTGTTGGTAAAAGATTGGTAGCCCAGATAAATAAGATAGGCCGCACCCAGGTATTTAACTATGCTAAAAGCAATAGCCGATTTTGATAAAATTTGAGATAGGCCGAATGTAGCCGCGCAAGTATGCACAAGCAAACCTAAACTCACACCCAAGGCAGAATATAAACCTGAATTTTTCCCTTTGGAAATACTTCTTGTTAAAACCATTATGGTATCTACACCGGGCGTAATAACCACTATAATTGCAGTTAAGATAAACGCACCTAAATTTTCGATTCCTAATATATTCATTATGCCATTATTTGGTTTAAATGATATTTTAAATGCACAACATAATCCTCAATAAAATAAGCAAGGGTGTGCAGTGCTGTTTTTCCTTTTCCGGTATCGCAGGTATTTTGGAGCTTTTCATCCGGGATATTTTCAATTACCCGGCTAATCTGGTAGTTCAATAATTTCCAGAGGGATTTAACCTCACTAATATCAGTTTCCTGATAATTTTGATAGCTAACCCATTCATCCTGATGATAAACGATTTTAACGCCTTGCTCATATTGTCCGACAATTAACCGGCGGATATTATTCGATGCGCTATCGATCAGATGACCCAATAACTCCTTTTTGGACCACTTTGCAGGCTGAGGCTTGTCGTTCCATGTTTCTTCTGTGATGCTTTCAAAATCAGTCATGGCCTGATTAACCAGGCTTAGGATTTCATTTTTCTGCGCTAAAACCGGATTCATCAGATTAGTTGTTTAAAGTGCCTACATTAATGATATCGGCAAAAACACCGGCGGCAGTAACTTCGGCACCTGCGCCAGGACCTTTTACTACCAATGGCCGTGATTTATACCGGTCTGTTGTGAAAGAAATAATATTATCGCTTCCCGATAGCATATAAAAAGGATGATTGTCATCAACCATTTGAAGGCTGATTTCTACATTACCATCTTCTAACTTGCCGATGTAACGCAAAACTTTTCCATCGCTGGCTGCGGTTTGCTTCAAATTCTCGAAGTAGGCCGCATTAGCTTGTAGTTCCGAATAAAAATCTTCTACAGTGGCGGCATTTAAACAGGCTTCCGGTAAAATGTTATCGATTTTTACATCGTTCGCTTCTAAAGGATAACCTGCATCGCGGGCGAGGATCAACATTTTACGCATAAAATCCTTTCCATTCAAATCATCACGAGGGTCTGGCTCGGTATAACCCAATTCCTGCGCTTCTTTTACCGTTTCATAAAAACCGGCTTCACCTTTAAAGTTATTGAAGATGTAAGAAATCGTTCCTGATAAAATGGCTTCAATTCGCGCTACCTTATCACCGCTCATCATTAATTCTTTTAGCGTACGTATAATGGGTAAACCTGCGCCTACATTGGTTTCGTAGTAAAAATCGACCCCGAATTTACGTGCGGTATCTTTGAACGATTTATATTGTGCAAAATCTGCAGAGTTCCCTTTTTTATTGCAGGTTACAACCGAAATACTACTCTCAAATATGTCCTGATAAAATTCGATTGGCGCCTCTGCTGCTGTATTATCCACAAAAACGCAATTCGGTAGGTTTAAAGCTTTCATTTTGGCTACAAAAGTTGCTAAATCTGCTGTCTCGCCATTTGCATCTAATTCGTTTTCCCATTTTTCGAGCGATAAACCATCCGCGTTAAAGATCATTTTACGGGTATTACTGATGCCCGCAACCTTAACCTGCAAATCGTTATTTGCCGCTAAGAAAGGCATTTGCTCCTTCAATTGATTGAATAAAGTTTTACCAATGTTTCCTGTGCCTAAGCAAAAAATATTTAATGTTCTTTTCAGGTCGGTAAAGAAAGCATCGTGCACCGCATTAACTGCTTTTGATAAATCATCTTTACTGATGATCACCGAGATATTATATTCTGACGAACCCTGGGCAATAGCCCTCACGTTAATACCATTACGGCCTAATGCATTAAACAGGCGTCCGCTCATGCCGGGAGTGCGTTTCATGTTTTCACCCACAATAGCCAATACCGCCAGGTTATTTTCAACTTCCGGCAACTCCAGTTTTTTTGCATCCAGTTCAAGCTCAAATTCTTTTTTGATTAAAGAAATGGCCTGCGAAGCATCTGTTGGTTTAACCGCAAAGGTAATGCTGTGTTCTGATGAGGATTGGGTAATCAGCACCACATTAATCTGCTCGCGCGATAGGAGCGAGAATAATCGCCCGCTAAAACCGGCCTTACCAACCATACCGCTACCGGTTAAGTTGATAATGCTGATATGATCGATAGAAGAAATTCCTTTTATCGGTAAACTCGAAGCTTTTACATCGCTTTTGATATAGGTTCCCGCAAAGTCAGGCTCGAAAGTGTTTTTGATCACAATCGGGATTTTCTTCATAAAAGCCGGAATCATCGTCGGCGGATAAATCACCTTTGCGCCAAAATAGCTCAGTTCCATAGCTTCAGTATAGCTTAATTCAGGCAATGAGAAAGCTTTTTTAACGATCCTCGGATCAGCTGTCATCATGCCGTTTACATCCGTCCAGATTTCTATTTCTTCAGCATTCAAGGCCGCACCCCAAACTGCTGCAGTATAATCAGAACCCCCACGACCTAATGTAGTTACCCTGCCTGCCGCATTGCTGGCAATAAAACCGGTTACAAATAGAACCTTGTCTTTATTTTCCTGGTAAAAATTGTTGATCAGCATTTCAGTCAGCTCCGTATCAACCTTCGCCTGACCGAAGTTACTGTCGGTTTTAATCAATTCCGATCCGTTTACATAAAGTGCATCACCCAAACTTTGCGAGGCAATGTGGCTGATCATAAAAGTAGAACAACGTTCTCCATAGCTTACAATCTGGTCTTTCGTTTGTAAACTCAGCTCACGCAGGTTGGTAACCGCCTGTAATAAATCTTCAAGCTCGTTAAAAAAGATTTTTAAACGTGTAAACACCGGGTTCTGGGCAGCTGCCGGTAAAAGCGAACGGATTACAGCAAAATGTTTTGCCTCAATTTCTTTTAAATGTGCATCATAATCTTCGCCACGCTCGGCCATTTCAGCCATATCCGTTAGCAAATTGGTTACACCGCTCATTGCCGATAATACAACTACCGGACTATTCTTCTGTTTTTCTTCGCCAACCAGGCGTAAGAGGGTTTTAATGTTCTCGGCCGAACCTACGGATGTGCCGCCGAATTTAAGTACTTTCATTAGTCTATTTTGGTTTTAGCTGTTTGTTACTGTCTTCATCTGTAGTTTAAAATGCTCGTTTGTACAGGTTTCATTCAGCATGGGTTTAAAAAAAAAAGCGTCCCGATTTTCATCGGGACGCTTTCTGTGTTTTATGTTTTTTCAACTTACAACAAATTAGCCCCGCTGGTTTATACCGGTGGTAATAATAATCGTTGTAATAATTGAAGTGTTAAATTTCATCTTGTCTTCGTGTACTTTGTACACCGTAAAGTAGAAGATTATTTTTTTAAAATGCAAATGTTTTTTCAATTTTATTTCGAAATTTCTATTAAAACGTTTAAGTAAATGAAATAGCCGCATTATTCCCTCCTTTGGAGCGCCTGCTCCGATTCTTTTCGAAGGGTGCTTGCAGGACGGGGTGGTTTTTGTTAATTCGAAAAGATCCTTCATTATTCCTCCCGATAATTCAGCCCTGCTAACCGCTGTAGTCCCGATGCTGGTAATGTTTTTAAAGGCCATTGCAATCGGGAGCTGCCGCTTTTATCAGGTTTAATTAACTCCGGCTTGTGCTGCTGTTTATGTTACCTGCCTTTCCGGCGCCTAATTATTCCCCTCCTTTGGAGCGCCTGCTCCGATTCTTTTCGGAGGGTGCCTGCGGGCGAGGTAGTTTTGATAAACTCAAAAACAGTTGCAGGTTATTACAATTGGAAACAACAAACCTGAATCTAAACATAGCCTCCTCAATCCAATATAGGCCGTGTATTCAGAACAATTTAAATCCACTAAAACCATTTACCTTAATTTACTTAGTGTATATTTTTAAATTTTTTTATATTTAAATTTATATCTTAATTGATTGATTATTAAATATTTATATCATAGTGTATTTGCTACAATATGTAAAAAATTACGTTTTAAAACTCGTTTTTGTGCTATATAAGTCTTTACCTTTGCTGCACTAACTAACTTATTGTTATGAGCAAAAAGAAACTGCAAGCGCCAGATTTAGGCTACTTAAATCTCGGCGGGAACATTGCTGTAAAGTACCAGTTGTCTCCAGAGGAGTTAATTGATGATGCATTATTAAATAATGAAGGTACTATGGCCGCCTCAGGAGCGCTGGCCATTGATACCGGGAAATTTACCGGACGTTCGCCTAAAGATAGATTTATCGTGTGCGATGATGTAACCGCAGACCAGGTTTGGTGGGGCGATGTAAACATTAAAATAAGTCCCGAAAAATTCGACCAGTTATTTAATAAGCTGACCAGTTATCTTAGCAACAAAACAATTTACGTACGCGATGCTTCAGCTTGTGCCGATCCGGATTATGCGATTTCCATCCGTGTAATTACCGAAACGGCCTACCAGAATCTTTTTGCTCATCATTTATTTATCCGTCCTGATGAAGAGCACTTAATAAGCCAGCCCGAATGGACCATTATTGCCGCTCCGGGTTTTCTGGCCGATCCGGCTGTTGATGGAACCCGTCAGGAAAACTTCTCTATCATCAATTTTACCAAAAAAATGATCCTGATCGGTGGCACAGGTTATACCGGAGAAATTAAAAAAGGAATTTTCTCTGTGCTTAATTTCATCCTTCCGGTATATAAAAATACACTTTCTATGCACTGTTCGGCCAATGTAGGTAAAGATGGAGATACCGCCATTTTCTTTGGCCTGTCCGGAACCGGAAAAACTACTTTATCTGCCGATCCAGAACGCGGTTTAATTGGCGATGATGAGCACGGCTGGGGCAACGATTCTGTATTCAACTTCGAAGGAGGCTGTTATGCAAAATGTGTTGATTTAACCGAAGAAAAAGAACCTCAGATCTTTAAGGCCATAAAATTTGGTTCCTTATTAGAAAATATCAATTTTTTCCCGGGCACAAAAGAGGTTGATTATTCCAATATCGATAAAACAGAGAATACCCGTGTAGCCTATCCGATAGATTATATCGATAATGCCATCCTGCCTTCTGTAGCTGCCGTACCAAAAAATATATTTTTCCTCACTGCCGATGCATTTGGCGTATTGCCTCCAATATCCAAACTAAACGTAGAACAGGCCATGTTTCACTTTATGAGCGGCTATACCGCTAAAGTTGCGGGCACAGAAGCCGGTGTTACAGAGCCACAGTTAACCTTTTCGGCATGTTTTGGAAAAGCTTTTCTTCCCTTGCATCCTTCAAAATATGCTGCTTTATTAGGAGAGAAAATGAAAAAGCACCAGGTACACGTTTGGCTGGTAAATACAGGCTGGAGTGGGGGAGCCTATGGCGTTGGTAAAAGGATGAAATTAAGTTATACCCGTGCCATGATTAAAGCGGCTTTAAACGGAGATTTAAATCACCACTATTATAAACAACATCATGTATTTAAATTAATGATGCCGTTAATTTGTCCGGGGGTGCCCGATGATATTTTAGATCCGTCTAAAACATGGAATAATCAGGAAGAATATTTTTTAAAAGCTTATCAGCTGGCAGATGCCTTTGCAGAAAATTTTAAGCAGTTCGAACTGACAAAAGTACCAAAAAGCAGACACGAAGCGTTAAAATTATGTTAAATGCACTTTAAAATGCATTTTTTGAGCGAAAAATTTGCAATTCGATTTTTTTTTAGTTTTTATTGTGAAAGAATTGCCTCGGCTGGGGCAATTTTTTTGTTATACGCCCTATGTGGTTTACCGAAACTAAATTCTAAGTAACGATTTAATTGCTTATTGATTTATTAATTTGTAATTTAAAATCAATTTATAAATTTGTTTTTCGCAACAATTTCGGATAAGAAACGTTGAGTGTATTACAATAAGAAAAAACAGCTAAAAATTAAAAACAAGAACTAAAACTAAAATTTCAAAAAAAATGGCAAACGCACCAAAACCAACAACTGTTAAAAAAGAGAGCTCTTCTAGTGCTTCAAACGTATTTGCAACATTCGTTATTCCAATCTGTATCGTTATTGGATTCTGTGTTTGGAGATTCGTATTCGGAGAAGGAAGTAACTTTATCGATGGTGACAGAGAGAAATTACCATTACCTGGTAACTATCTTGGAACAGCTTACAAAGGAGGCCCTATCGTAGCAATCTTAGTTGGATTACTATTAGTGGTAATTGTATTCTCTATCGAACGTTTCATCGTTATTGGTAAAGCAAGTGGAAAATCTAGCTTAGATACTTTCATCCGCAAAGTACAAGGTTTATTAAGCGCAGGTAACATCGAGGCTGCAAAAGCTGAGTGTGATAAACAACAAGGTTCAGTTGCTAACGTAATTAAATCTGGTTTGAAAAAATACAGCGAAGTTGAAGCTGATACCAACATGGATGTTGAGCAATCAATCGTTGCCATCCAAAAAGAGGTTGAAGAAGCTACAGCTTTAGAAATGCCAATGTTAGAGCAAAACTTAACTGTTATTGCAACTTTGGTATCAATCGGTACATTGGTAGGTTTATTGGGTACAGTAACAGGTATGATCCGTGCATTCGCCGGTTTAGCAAACTCTGGTGCTCCGGATCAGTCGGCATTAGCGGTAGGTATCTCTGAGGCACTTATCAACACTGCAACAGGTATCTTGGTATCTACTGTGGCAATTATCATGTACAACGTATTAACTTCTAAAATTGACAAGTTAACTTACGCAATCGATGAGGCTGGTTTCAGCATCGTTCAAACATACGCTAGTTCGCATAAATAAGAATTTTGAAAAAATTTTTACCGGCTTTATGGAAAACCGGAAAAAAGATCATCATTATTAAAAACTAGTAAAAAATATTATGCCTAGAATTAAAGTTAAAAGAACAAGTACAGTAACAGATATGACTGCCATGTGTGATGTGGCATCATTGTTACTTACTTTCTTCATCTTAACTGCTACAGCGAGGCAACCAGAACCACTAGCCGTTTCTACACCTTCCTCAACTTATGAGTTTAAGGTACCGGTAGAAAACAATGCGATTTTAACCATCGGGCAGGGGAAAGTTTTCTTCGAAGTAGCAGGTACAAAAGTAAGAGCGAGAACATTAGAACTGATGGGCGAACAATACAAATTGTCGTTCACTCCTACAGAAATCGCAAGATTCTCAGGGATCTCAAGTTTTGGTGTTCCTATCCAGAGTTTAAAATCGCTTATTGCTATGAATGGTGCTGACCGTATGAAACCAGGGGTTCAACCTGGAATACCTTCAGATTCGACTGATAATCAGTTAAATTCATGGGTTTTAAATGCCCGTAAAGCAACTAAGGAGATTAATAATCAGGATATGCGTATCAGTATTAAAGGTGATGCCAAAGAAGAATATCCGGTAGTTAAAAAGATTATTGATGTACTTCAGAAACAAAGTGTAAACAAGTTTTTATTGGTTACCAACTCTGAAGCTAAAAAGAAATAAGAAATGGCAGAATTAAACACAGGCGGGAAGAAAGCCACCCCAAGGGTTGATATGACTCCGATGGTGGATCTAATGTTTCTTTTGGTAACATTCTTTATCTTAACAACAGTAATCTCTACGCCACAAGCGATGGATATTGCAAAGCCGGATAAAAATGAAAAGTTACCTGAAAACAGATTAGAGCTTAAAGCGAGTAAAACAATGACAATTTTATTGGGTAAAAGCGATAAAGTTGCATGGTACATGGGAGTAGCTGGCGAAAGTGCACCAACGATAGAATCAGGTTCACAAATCGAAGATGCTATTGTTAAAAATAGAAAAGCAGCTGATGCCTCAGGCGTTGCCGGAGACTTTGTTGTACTGGTAAAACCAACATCAGGATCTACATTCCAAAACTTTGTAGATATGATGGATGAGTTGGAAATTCTTAAAGTAAAGGTTCGTCAGATTGATGATGATAATATCCTTGACAATGAGAAACAGTTCATGAAAGAAAAAGGAATTTTATAATCAGTAAAACCAATAGTTATGTCGAAGTTAGATATATTCAGAAAAGAATGGCTTGAAGTGGTTTTTGCCGATAAAAACAAAAACTATGGTGCATACCAATTGCGTAAAACCAATGGTGCCAACACCACTAAAGCCTTAATTATTGGATCTATTATCTTTCTTGTTTTATTTTTCTCTCCAAAAATCTATAGCCTTATCAAAGGTTCAATGGATCAGCAGGAAGATCAGGTAAAAGCACAGGAAGTAATTTTAGCTCCACCACCACCGGTAAACCCGGAAACACCTCCACCGCCACCGGTAGAGCCACCGCCACCAAAGGTTGACCAGGTGAAAATGCCACCTCCAATTGTAAAACCTGATATCGAGGTTCGTGATGAACCACCTACAGTTGAAAAATTGAAAGAAGCTGATCCAGGTCAGAGAGATATCAAAGGTGATCCAACGGCTGATATTGTTATCGCTGAACCGGTAGGTGAAGGACCAAAAAGAGAAGCTGCAGTTGCGGTTGATGATAATAAAGTTTATGACTTTGTTAGTATCGAGAAACAACCAGAATATCCGGGAGGTATTGCAAAATTCTATAAATACTTAGGAGGAGCAATTAAATACCCGCCAATGGCACAAGAAAACAACGTTCAGGGTAAAGTATTTTTATCATTCGTTGTAGAAAAAGATGGTAAATTAACAGATATCCAGGTTACCCGTGGTTTGGGTAGCGGAACTGATGAAGAAGCTATCCGTGTATTAAAAGCTAGTCCACGTTGGAACCCAGGTATCCAAAATGGTAAGCCGGTAAGGGTAAAATACAACATCAACGTTAACTTTACATTGAACTAATAGTAGATGTTAAATTTTGATATTTTTAAGCAAAAATCGCCTAAACAGCGGTTTTTGCTCATTTTAGGCCTTATCATGTTTGTCTTTTATGTGGTATTAGGCTTCGCATTTATATTTTACGAGCCAATTGCACTTCGTTTAAGCACTATTCCGCAATGGGGCCGCATCGCAATGGGTATCTTCTTAATTATTTATGCTTTTGTAAGACTTTTAAGCCTGGGTAGGCGCGACTAATCATTTCAATGAAAAATTTCCTTTTAGTATTTTGTGTATTAGCTTTATTTGTATCCTGCAAACGCAAAAACAAGGCAAATGCAGTTAAAGAAACCAGAACAAGCGGTACCCTAAAAATATTGGTCGATGAAAGTGTTGGGCCGATTGTTCAGGACCAAATCGATATTTTTAGTCTGGATTATCCAGATGCAAAATTTCAGGCAACAGTTAAACCTGAAGAAAAATTATTGCCTGCATTTTTGAATGATAGCGTAAGGGTAATTGTTTTACCAAGGTTATTAACCAAAGCAGAAGAAAAATATTATAACCAGCGTAATATTAAAATTAATACTTCACGTTTTGCCATTGATGGTATTGCTTTAATTACCAATCAGGGCAATATTGATAGTACAATTAACGTTAAAGAGGTTATTGATATATTACAGGGAAAAAAATCAGATAAGAAATTGGTCTTTGATAACGCTTATTCAAGTACCTTTCAATATTTTAAAGAACTGGCTCATATCAGTCAGTTTCCAGCTACAGGTGTTTATTCTAAAAATTCAAGCAACGAAGTAATTAAACTTATTGCTGAGGATAAAAATTTTATTGGTATTTTGGGCGTAAATTGGATTACGGGTAAAAATACCGGAGTAAGTGAGTATCTTTCTCAAATAAAGGTATTAGGAGTGAAGAATTTGAAGGGCAGACCTGGCGATGACAAGTTTTATAAGCCAACCCAGGATAATTTGATTAATGGTGTTTATCCTTTCTTGAGAAATATAAATATTATAGATTGCGAAGGAAGAGATGGTTTAGGCACAGGATTTGCAACATGGTTAAGAAGTCAGAGAGGGCAATTGATTGTACTTAAATCTGGACTCGGCCCACACAAATTAATGCCGAGGGAAATTAACCTGACGAAGTAAAATTAAATTAAAAAATTATAAATTGAACCACGAAGTAAATCTAAAGAGACACTTCATTTTTATTAAATAAAAAAACAGAATATCCGATGAAAATTTTAAAGAAAGCAATAACCTTAAATGTAGGTTTGGTGTTGATGGGTTCTGCAGTTTTTGCTCAAGATTTAAATGACGCGAAAAAAGCCATTGACGCTGAACAGTACCAAAAAGCATCATCAGTGCTTAAATCATTGGTGAGCTCAAAAGCATCAGATGGTAATAATTATTACAATCTTGGTTTGGTTTATTTGAAAACCGGTTATATCGACTCTGCAAGAGCCGTATTTACCAAAGGTGTCACCGCTGATCCTAAAAACAACTTAAACCTGATTGGTTTAGGTGAAGCAGATATGTTGTCGAACAATCCAACTTCTGCAAAAACTAATTTTGATAAAGCTGTAGCTTTGGCCCCAAAAGATTACAAAACTTATTTGTACATCGGTAAAGCTTATTTAGCGCAGGATAAACCTAGTGATGATGTATCTAAACCTGATTTTACCAACGCCTTAGCCAACATTACTAAAGCGGATGAGCTAGATTCGAAAGATAAAGATGCAGAAGTTTTCTTGGCTCTTGGAGATGCATACGCTTTACAAAAGAAAAATTCTGAAGCATTAGGTCCATACATGCGCGTTAGTGATGTTGACCCTAACAACAGAAGGGCTAAAACTCAGATCGGTAAAATGTACAAAGAGTCGAGAGCTTTTCCGGAAGGTGAAAAAGAATTACAGGATGTAATTGCAGCTGATGCAAATTATGGTCCTGCTTACCGCGAGTTAGGTGAGTTATACTTACAGTGGAGTAGCTTTGGTACCGATAAGGAAAAAGCAACAAAAGCAATCGAGAACTACAAAAAATACATGGATTTAACTGATAAATCTTTGGAGTCTCAATTGCGTTATGCTCAGTTCTTATTTTATGCAAAAGATTTCAAAACTTTAGAGCAGGTTGCTACTTCATTACAAGTTCCGGCAAATGATCCTAAAGGGATTGTGGTTTCAAGATTAAAAGGATGGGCAGCTTATGAGAATAAAAATTATCCTCAGGCCTTAACTTATATGACTGAATTTTTTGCCAAAGAAAAAGATAAATCTAAAATTTTAGGTAACGATTATCTGTACTTAGGTAAATCTCAGTTGCAGGCTGGTCAGGATAGTTTAGCTGTAATGAACATCATTGAAGCTGCTAAAATAGATTCTACAAATGCAGATGCATTGGCTGAGGCTGGATTATCTTTAATGAAAGCTAAAAAATATGCTAAATCAGCTGAAATTTTCCAAATGGCTATTAAATATAACCCTAACGGAAAAGGATCACTTACTAACTATTACTATTTAGGTCAAACTAGATTTTATGAAGCTTACATCGCTCAAAAAGAGAAAAAGCCATTTAATACTGCAGCTTTAGTTGAAGCGGATTCAGCATTAAGTCATTTAAATAAAGTTTCTCCTGATTTTGCTTTAGGTTATTTTACAAGAGGTAGAATTGCAAATTTGATTGATGATAAAACCAATCCAAAGGGAACTGGCATACCATATTTCGAAAAATATGTTAGTCTGGTAAAACCTGAAGAAGTAGCTAGTAATAAAACTAACTTGTCTGAGTCATACAATAACATTGGTGCCTGGTATTCAGATAAAGACAAAGCGAAAGCAATTGATGCTTTTACAAAAAGTTTGGCTTTAGATCCTGCAGATACTTATGCTGCAGCTAGATTGAAAGAATTACAATCGCCTGCTCCTGCCCCTAAAGCAAAAGCTAAAGGCAAATAATTAAAAAGTTAAATAATTTAGAAAAGGCAGAGTTTGGTTACTCTGCCTTTTTCTTTTACTTTTGCATCACAAAATAAAAATTATGCAAGCGCAAAGTTCCTCTATAGATTTTTTACCAATTATTTTCCAAGTAATTGTTGCTTTAGGTTTTGTGGTAACTACATTGGTTGCTACCCACTTTCTTGGTCCAAAACGTAAAACAAGCGATAAATTAGAAACCTTTGAAGCTGGTGTTAAATCGGTAGGTAATGCCCGTCAGCCCTTTTCTATCAAATATTTCGTTGTAGCCATCTTATTCGTGCTTTTCGATGTTGAGGTAATCTTCATGTATCCCTGGGCAGTTAATTTCCGTGCATTGAAAATGGATGGGATGATCGAAATGTTTATCTTCATGGGTACACTATTGCTAGGTTTTATCTATGTCATCAAGAAAAAAGTGTTAGACTGGAACTAATTAGTTCTGAATTTCAGTTGACAATTTTCAGTTTTTAGCTCGCATTTTAGAACTGGTAACTGCTGAATGCCGACTGCAAACTGAAATGTGTATCACTTACACTATCTTCAATCCCTTCAAGTTATTTAGAAAGGTTCTAAATCTGGTAAAGCTAGTTTAATTGCCTTTAAAATATTGTAAATTTGTTGCTCATTCTGCAAAGGGATGAGCATTTTTTGTTTATAAACATGAGTGAAATTAATATAGTTGATGCGCCTCCAGGAACCGAAGGACCTGGCTATTTTGCCACTTCTTTAGATAAAGTGATTGGTTTGGCCCGCTCAAATTCATTATGGCCATTGCCTTTCGCAACGTCTTGTTGCGGAATTGAGTTTATGGCAACCATGGGTTCTCATTACGATTTAGGTCGTTTCGGTGCAGAACGCTTAAGCTTTTCTCCCCGCCAGGCCGATGTTTTAATGGTTATGGGAACTATCGCTAAAAAGATGGCTCCGGTATTAAAACAAGTTTATATCCAGATGGCAGAGCCACGTTGGGTAATGGCGGTTGGTGCCTGCGCAAGTAGCGGTGGTATTTTTGATACTTATTCGGTATTGCAAGGTATTGATGAGGTGATTCCGGTTGATGTTTATGTTCCGGGCTGCCCGCCAAGACCAGAAGCCATTTTAGATGGTTTTCAGCGTATTCAGGATTTAGTGAAAAATGAATCGGGCAGAAGAAGAAATTCTGATTATTACAAAGAACTTTTAGGTCAATACGGCATTAAATAATGGAAGAAACGACGCTAAATAATGATATCCACGTTAAGCTGACTGAAAAGTTTGGCGAAAAAGTTACTGCCGTTTCTGAACCTTATGGTTTGCTAACCATTGTAACTTATAAAGATGTGATCATCAGTGTGCTTTCGCATCTCAAAGAAGAATTAAAATTTAATTTCCTTACTGATATCACCGCTGTTCACTACCCTGGCAAAGATCATGGTATTGCCGTTGTTTATCATCTGCACAACATGGTAGAAAAGGTGAGGATCAGGGTTAAAGTTTTTATTTCTGAACAGAACCCAACTATCCCAACTGCAACAACTGTTTGGAAAGGTGCCAACTGGATGGAACGCGAAACTTACGATCTGTTCGGGGTTAAATTTGAAGGTCACCCGGATTTACGCCGTATTTTAAATATGGATGATTTAGGTGTGCACCCGATGTTGAAACAATATCCATTGGAAGATCCGAACAGGGTAGATAAAAAAGACGAATTTTTTGGAAGGTAAACTATGAATCATAACCATCCGGTATTTACAGATAACGATCCGCAAAGTGAGCTGGTAACCTTAAACTTAGGTCCAACACACCCTGCAACCCACGGCGTTTTTCAAAATGTTCTGCAATTAGATGGCGAGCGTATTGTAAGCGGCGTTTCTACTATTGGGTACATTCACCGCGCTTTCGAAAAGATTGCCGAGCACCGCCCATTTTATCAGATTACACCACTAACCGACCGTTTAAATTATTGCTCATCGCCTATTAATAATATGGGCTGGCACATGACGGTTGAAAAGTTGTTGAATATTAAAATGCCAAAACGTGTCGATTATCTCCGGGTAATCGTAATGGAGCTTTCGCGTATTGCCGATCACATTATCTGTAACACGATTATTGGTCAGGATACCGGAGCAACTACTACTTTCCTTTACCTTTTTCAGTTCCGTGAGCACATTTACGAAATTTTTGAAGAGGTTTGTGGTGCACGTTTAACAACAAATATTGGTCGTATTGGCGGTTTTGAACGAGATTTCAATGATATTGCCTTTGCGAAGATCAATAAGTTTTTAAAAGAATTCCCGGTAGCTTTAAAAGAGTTCGAAAACCTTTTAACACGTAACCGTATTTTTATCGACAGAACGGCTGGAGTTGCAGAAGTAACGAAAGAAACTGCTTTAGAATATAGCTGGACTGGTCCATTATTACGTGCAACAGGGGTTGATTATGATGTTCGTGTAAGCGATCCCTATTCTTCTTATCAGGATTTTGATTTCGAAGTTCCTGTAGGTACAAGTGGTGATATTTACGACAGGTATCTTGTACGTAACGAAGAAATGTGGCAAAGCGTTCGCATTATTGAGCAGGCACTTGAAAAAATAAAATCAGAACCAAAAGGAATTTTCCACGCTGACGTTCCTGAATTTTACCTTCCTCCAAAACAAGAAGTTTACAACAATATGGAAGCATTGATCTATCACTTCAAAATTGTGATGGGTGAGATTGATGCACCAAAAGCAGAAGTTTATCACGCTGTTGAAGGCGGAAATGGTGAATTGGGTTTCTATCTGATTAATGATGGAGGACGTACACCATATCGTTTACACTTCCGCAGACCAAGTTTTATAAACTACCAGATGTTTGCACCAATGAGTGAGGGCATGTTATTGTCTGACGCCATTATCAACATGAGTAGTATGAATATTATTGCAGGAGAATTAGATGCTTAAAGTAGAAGAACAAACACCTGTAGTGTTTTCATCAGAATTGCTGGCCAAATTTGATGAAGTTAAAAGCCGTTACCCTGAAGGCAAGCACAAATCAGCTTTGTTGCCATTATTACACCTGGTACAGGCAGAATACCTTTGGGTCAGTACACCAGCAATGGATAAGGTTGCTGAATATTTAAATATTCAGCCCATTGAAGTTTATGAGGTAGCTACATTTTACACCATGTACTTTTTAAAGCCACAGGGTAAATATGCTTTAGAGGTTTGCCGTACGGGCCCTTGTTGCCTGGTTGGTGCCGAAAAAATATTAAGCCACCTGGAAAACAAGCTGGGGGTTAAAGAAGGTGAAGTTACAGCTGATGGTTTATTCAGCTTTAGAGGAGTTGAATGTTTAGCTGCCTGTGGTTTCGGCCCGGTATTGCAGATTAGCCCTGAATATACTTTCTACGAAAACCTTACCGAAGCAAGTGTAGATAAATTGATTGAAGATTTGAAAAATAAGTCCTAAGTCGAAAGTCTTAAGTCGAGAGTCGTTTTGACTCATGACTATGGACTACAGACTATAGACTCTAGACTAATTAAAATGTCTCGAAAACTGTTACTTGAGCATATAAACGTACCAGGCATCAACACGCTTGAAGTCTATCGCCAAAAAGGCGGGTACCGTGCTGTGGAAAAAGCCCTGAAAACTTTAACACCTGAAGAGATTGTTGAAGAAGTTAAAAAGTCAGGCTTACGCGGTCGCGGGGGTGCGGGTTTCCCAACGGGAATGAAATGGAGCTTTCTGGCCAAACCTGAAGGTGTTGCACGTTATCTGGTGTGTAATGCTGATGAGTCTGAACCAGGGACTTTTAAAGACCGTTATTTAATGACATACATCCCTCACGCTTTAATTGAGGGAATGATTGTTTCGAGTTTTGCTTTAGGAGCAAAGGTTTCTTATATCTATGTGCGTGGCGAAATGATGCCGCAGATCCGCATTTTAGAAAAAGCAATTGCTGAGGCTAAAGCTGCCGGATGGTTAGGCAAAAACATTTTAGGTACCGGTTACGATCTAGAATTATATGTTCAGCCAGGTGGCGGTGCTTATATATGCGGCGAAGAAACTGCATTGTTAGAATCACTTGAAGGTAAAAGAGGTAATCCACGTATTAAACCACCTTTTCCGGCAATTGCTGGTTTATATGGCTGCCCTACGGTAGTAAATAACGTAGAATCGATCGCCGCAGTTGTACCAATTATAAACGATGGCGGCGATGAATATGCAAAAATCGGTATCGGTAGAAGTACAGGTACAAAATTAATATCTGCATCTGGTAATTTAGTAAAACCAGGTGTTTACGAAATCGAATTAGGGTTACCGGTAGAAGAATTTATCTACTCTGACGAATATTGTGGTGGTATTGCCAATGGCAAACGCTTAAAAGCAACAGTTGCAGGTGGATCATCGGTGCCTATTTTGCCTGCTAATTTAACTTTAAAATATGCCAATGGTGAGCCTCGTTTAATGAGTTACGAGTCTTTATCAGAAGGTGGTTTTGCTACTGGTACCATGATGGGGTCAGGTGGTTTTATTGCTTTTGATGAAGATCAGTGTATCGTTAGAAATACCTGGAATTTCACCCGTTTTTATCACCACGAAAGCTGTGGACAGTGTTCACCTTGCCGTGAAGGTACCGGATGGATGGAAAAAGTGTTGCATAAAATCGAACACGGCCATGGTAAAATGGAAGATGTTGATTTATTGTGGGATATCCAACGTAAAATTGAAGGGAATACAATCTGTCCGCTGGGTGATGCAGCAGCCTGGCCTGTAGCCAGTGCCATCCGTCACTTCAGGGATGAATTTGAATGGCACATTAAAGAACCGGTTAAAAGCCAGAGCCAAAATTACGGTATCGCAAATTATGCAACGCCGATTGAAAAAGCTCCGGTAACGGAAGAAAAATAAAAGCGCCTTGGTTCGTGATGCCACGAAACGAAAGCAAGGAATAAAATCCTAAGGTCGCAAATTGCGACCTTAGGATTCATCAAAATTTATAAAAGCGCGTTGGTTCGTGTCGCCACGAAACGAAAGCAAGGAAATAAATCTTAAGGTCACATTTTGTGACCTTAAGAAAGTTTAACTTAACACTAAGAATATGTAAATGAAAGAAGAATTAACATCCGTAATTGTCCCAAACGAAGTAATTATTAATAAAATATATCTTTTCCGGGGAGTTAAGGTGATGTTGGATTCGGATTTGGCAGAACTCTTTGGTGTTGATACTAAACGATTAAAAGAACAGGTTAGAAGAAACATAGAACGCTTCCCGGATCATTTTATGTTCGAATTAACAAAAGAAGAAAACGAAGTTCTAAGGTCACATTTTGTGACCTTAGAACAAGGAAAATACTCAAAGTACCTACCATTTGCATTTAGTGAACATGGTATTTTGCAACTATCAAATGTTTTAAAAAGCAAACAGGCGGTAGAAGTAAGTATTAAAATTATTGATGTATTTGTGCAGCTTAGAACAATGGTTTTAAGTAATACAGAGATCAGGTTAGAAGTAGAAAAGATAAAAAAGAAAGTAGATAATCAGGATAAAAACATTGAAGTGATCTTCAGATATTTTGATGAACTATTGGAGCAGAAAGCACAGCCAAGAAAGCAAATTGGCTACAAAATCTCGAAAGAGAAATAATAAATAAAAAGATTGCTTCTAGCCTCGCAATGACGGTTGAAGTAGAAAAAATAAAAAGAATATCATTAACCATGAGTGAAAAAGTTAAGGTTACGATAGATGGGATAACAGTAGAGGTTGACAATGGAACAACCATTCTGAATGCTGCAAGGCAGATCGGAGGGGATATTGTTCCGCCAGCAATGTGCTATTATTCTAAATTGCAAGGCAGTGGCGGTAAATGCCGTACCTGTATTGTAAAAGTGACTAAAGGTTCGGAAAAAGATCCACGCCCTATGCCAAAATTGGTGGCATCTTGCCGTACCACGGTAATGGACGGGATGGAAGTGCTTAACATTACTTCTCCGGAGGTTTTGGAGGCACGTGCAGGTGTTGTTGAAATTTTGTTGATTAACCACCCTTTAGATTGCCCTGTTTGCGATCAGGCAGGTGAGTGTGATCTTCAGAATTTAGGTTATGAGCATGGCTTGCAAAAAACACGTTATGAGTTTGAGCGCCGTACTTTCGAACGTATCGATATTGGTGATAAGATTCAGTTGCATATGAACCGTTGCATTTTGTGTTACCGTTGTGTTTTCACTGCCGATCAGATTACCAATAAACGTGTTCATGGTATCTTAAACCGTGGCGATCACTCTGAAATTTCAACGTATATTCAACAAGCTGTTGATAATGATTTCTCTGGAAATGTTATCGATGTTTGTCCTGTTGGTGCCTTAACAGATAAAACTTTCCGTTTTAAAAACCGTGTTTGGTTTACCAAACCAGTTGATGCTCACCGCGATTGCGATCACGAAAAATGCAACGGTAAAGTAACCCTTTGGTATAAAGGCGCAGATGTTTTGCGTGTTACAGCACGTAAAGATCAGTTTGGTGAGGTTGAAGAATTTATCTGTAATACCTGCCGCTTTGATAAAAAAGCAACTGCTGATTGGGTAATCGAACACCCAACCCATATTGATGATACTTCGGTAATTGCATCAAACCACTACGAAACATTAAAACCTTTGCATGTAATTCAGCCAAATGAGGCTTTACAGGCTGCAAATGAAATTGAATTACATAAAACAGTTAAATACTAATGGATAGCGCTTTTGTTATAGAAAAATTTATCGTGGTAGCTGTAATTTTCGGCATCAGTTTAGTTATTGCCATGTATTCTACTTATGCAGAACGTAAAGTAGCTGCATATTTACAAGATCGTTTAGGACCAGATAGAGCCGGCCCCTTTGGTATTTTACAGCCTTTGGCCGATGGTGTAAAGATGTTTATGAAGGAAGAAATTATTCCAACTTCATCTAACCGGTTTTTATTTATCGCAGGTCCTGGTTTGGCACTGCTTTGTGCCTGTATTGGTACAGCTGTTATTCCTTGGGGCAGCCCGGTTTTAATTGCAGGTAAAACAGTTTCTTTACAGGTTGCAGATATCAATGTAGGTGTTTTGTACATCTTTGGTGTAGTTTCTTTAGGTGTTTATGGTGTAATGATCGGTGGCTGGGCATCCAATAACAAATATTCTTTGTTAAGTGCCATCCGTGCAGCTTCACAGAATATCAGTTATGAAATTGCGATGGGATTATCGATCATCGCTTTGCTTTTAATGACCAACACTTTAAGCTTAAAGGAAATCGTTGATCAGCAACATGGCTGGAGATGGAATGTATTATATCAGCCACTTGGATTTCTAATCTTTATGGTTTGTTCTTTCGCCGAAACCAACCGTGCGCCATTCGATTTACCGGAATGTGAAACTGAATTAATCGGTGGTTATCATACGGAATATTCGTCAATGAAATTGGGTTTTTACCTGTTTGCGGAATATATCAACATGTTTGTATCCTCAGCAGTAATGGCAGCCTTATATTGGGGCGGTTATAACTATCCTGGGATGGATTACGTTGCGGCACACTTGGGCCCAACCTGGGCACCACTGATAGGTACCGGGGTATTCTTTTTGAAAATTGTAATGTTCATCTTTTTCTTCATGTGGGTACGCTGGACAATCCCTCGTTTCCGTTACGATCAATTGATGAATTTAGGTTGGAAAGGTTTAATCCCTTTGGCCATTGCCAATATTATAATAACAGGTGTTGTGATTGCGATTATTGAGAAGTTTTAATTATGGAATCATTAAGTAATAAGAAAAAAGTACTGGAACAAAAGCCGTTGAGCTTTATGGAACGGATGTACCTGCCGGCAATTGTTAAAGGCATGGGCATTACCATCAGTCACTTATTTAAAAAAGAGGCTACAATAAGATATCCTGAGGTAGAACGCGAATTCTCTACAAACTTTAGGGGTATGCACTCGCTTAAACGCGATGAAAACGGAAAAGAGCGTTGTACTGCCTGCGGTTTGTGCGCCTTATCTTGTCCTGCAGAGGCCATCACCATGATTGCTGCAGAACGTAAGCCTGAAGAAAAAGATTTATACCGCGAAGAAAAATACGCTGCAACATACGAAATCAACATGTTGCGTTGCATTTTCTGTGGATTATGTGAGGAAGCCTGCCCTAAAGAGGCAATTTACCTGGATGGACCGATTGTTCCGGCCGATTATTTACGTAAAGATTTTATTTACGGAAAAGATAAGCTGGTAGAAGCTCCATTAGAAATGAAAAAATAATTAGATCAGTCCGTCATGGCGAGGAACGAAGCAATCCTAATGCGATAGACGTAAAACTAATAAGATTGCTTCGTGCCCCGCAATAAACGGGGAGTATAAAAATAACAAATTAATGAGTACACAAGTATTCTATTTCGTAGCCACATTAAGTATCATCTTTTCGCTGCTGGTGATTTTTGCAAAAAATCCGATCCATAGCGTATTGTACTTAATTCTTACCTTTTTCACTTTCACTGTTCATTATGTGTTGTTAAATGCACAGTTTTTGGCAGTAGTAAACTTTATCGTTTACATGGGGGCAATAATGGTACTCTTCCTTTTTGTACTGATGTTGCTTAACCTGAATAATGAAACTGAGCCAAGTAAATCTCCACTAATTAAAATAGTCGGCTTAATTGCCGGAGGTTGTTTGGTAATAACTTTAATTGGTTCTTTAAAATCGGCCAGCATTAACAGTCCGTTGATTTTGAAAAACCCGGGATTAGGTTTGGTAGAAAATTTAGGTAAAGAGCTTTTTGGGCCATTTTTATTACCATTCGAATTATCATCTCTATTACTATTGGCAGCAATGGTAGGAGCCGTTTTATTATCTAAAAGAGATGAGGTAGAAGCATAATGGAAAATTTATTCACACAAGCAGCAGGCGTTCCGCTAAACCACTACATCTATTTAAGTGCCATTATTTTTTCTATTGGCGTAATTGGTGTACTTACCCGCAGAAATGCCATCGTAATTTTTATGTCGGTTGAGCTGATGCTTAATGCCGTTAATTTACTTTTAACCGCGTTTTCGGTTCACAGCAACGACCCATCAGGACAGGTTTTCGTATTCTTCATTATGGCTTTGGCAGCTGCAGAAGTTGCAGTAGGATTAGCCATCATCGTAATGGTTTACCGCAATACGAAATCGATAGATATTAATGTTTTAAATCGCCTTAAGTGGTAAATATATAATAAGAATGACAATAGAACAATTGATTTGGTTGGTTCCGTTACTTCCTTTTTTAGGGTTTGTAATTAATGGACTAAGCAGAAACTCTTTATCTAAAGGACTTGTTGGCATCATCGGGAGTGGGGTAATCCTGGCTTCCTTTATCATCAGCGTAGTTATTTTCTTTAGTTTACAAGGCGACACACAAAAAGCTCACGAAGTATTTTTATTCGATTGGATCAGTGCAGGTACATTGCACATCCCGTTATCTTTCCTGGTAGATCCTTTAAGTTCGATCATGTTATTGATCATTACCGGAATTGGTTTCCTGATCCATTTATATTCTACCAGTTACATGCACGATGATGCTGGTTTTGGTAAGTTTTTCGCTTACTTGAACTTGTTTGTATTCTTCATGCTATTATTGGTGTTGGGCTCAAACTACATTGTGATGTTTATCGGTTGGGAAGGTGTAGGTTTATGCTCGTACCTGTTAATTGGTTTCTGGTTTACCAACAGTGCTTATGCATCAGCTGCTAAAAAAGCTTTTGTAATGAACCGCATCGGCGATTTAGGCTTTTTATTAGGCGTATTTTTAATCTTCACTACTTTTGGCAGTGTAGAGTTTGCTAAAGTTTTCCCTCAGGCAGCTAACCTGTTACCGGGAAATGATACTTTAGTTTTAATCACCATTTTATTGTTTATCGGTGCCTGCGGTAAATCGGCGCAATTACCATTATTTACCTGGTTACCCGATGCAATGGCCGGACCAACGCCTGTTTCAGCTTTAATTCACGCGGCAACCATGGTAACCGCTGGTATTTATATGATTGCCCGTTCGAGCATATTATTCGATCTTGCGCCACTTACCCAGCACATTATTGCAATTATTGGAGCAGCAACAGCTTTAATTGCTGCAATTATTGCCCTAACCCAAACTGATATTAAAAAAGTTTTGGCTTATTCAACTGTATCTCAATTGGGATATATGTTTTTAGGTCTTGGCGTTGGTGCTTATACAGGTTCATTCTTTCATGTATTAACCCACGCATTCTTTAAAGCATTATTATTCTTAGGAGCAGGTTCGGTTATTCATGCCATGCACCACGAGCAGGATATGCGCCACATGGGTGGATTGAGGAAAAAACTTCCGGTTACTTTCTTAACCATGATGATCGGTACCATTGCCATTGCAGGTTTACCACCATTCTCTGGTTTCTTCTCTAAAGACGAAATTTTGGCTCACGCTTTCCAGGCTAGCCCGATTTTATGGGGAGTTGGAGTATTAACTGCATTCTTAACGGCATTTTATATGTTCAGAATGATGTTTTTAACTTTCTCCGGAAAATACCGCGGCACACACCACGAAGAAAGCCATGTACACGAATCGCCAACAGCGATGACCTTGCCTTTAATTATTTTAGCAGTTCTTGCCGCAATTGGTGGAGCAATCAACTTCCCGCATATTTTTGGCGGAGGCGAGTGGTTGGCTCATTGGTTATCTGGAGCAGGCGTTGCACAACACGAACTGGATTTAAGCCATTCAACGGAATTAGCTTTAATGGCTACTTCGGTGGTTGCTGCTATCATTGCTTTACTTTATGCCTATGGCCGGTATGTAAAAGGGGCACGCGTTCCTGTTGCTGATGAAGCACCACGTTCTGCACTGGCGAAATTATCATACAATAAATTCTACCTGGATGAAATTTACGATTTCATCATCACAAAACCTTTAGATGCATTATCGAAATTCTTTTACAGGATTATCGATAACAAATTTATCGATGGAATTGTGAACGGATTGGGATGGAGCACAAACGAAGCCAGTAAAGGTGTGCGTTTGTTACAAAGTGGAAACGTAGGTTTCTATATATTTATGATGGTATTCGGTATCATCGCATTGCTTGCATATACATTTTATTACATATAAAAAGGGTTCAAAATTAAATAATGGAACAACTTTTACTACTTATATTTCTTCCGCTTGTAGGTGCAATCATTACAGCATTTACTGGTAAGTCGGCTAAAATAGTTTCTACCATATTTTCGGTGGTTTCTTTGGTGTTGACTTTGGTTGTCGCCTGTAATTTCATTCCTAATGCAAATACCCAGTTTGAGGTTAATTTGCCATGGATTGCTGACTTAGGCATCAATTTCCATGCGGGTATCGATGGCATTAGCATGCTTGTGGTACTGCTTACCAATTTATTGGTTCCGATTATCATTTTATCAAGTTACAAACATGATTATAAAAATCCGGCTGCATTTTATGCACTGATTTTGTTCATGCAAACGGGTTTATTATTGGTATTTACTGCTTTAGATGCTTTCTTATTCTACATCGGATGGGAAGCCGCATTAATCCCGATTTACTTTATCTGTGCCATCTGGGGAGGAAAGGACCGGATCCGCATTAACATGAAATTTTTTGTGTACACTATTGCGGGTTCATTATTTATGTTGATGGGTATCATTTACCTGTACCTTCAAAACCCGGCACACAATTTCGATATTCAGGCATTCTACGCTTTAAACCTAGATAGTGCACAACAAGGATGGATTTTCTGGGCATTCCTTATTGCTTTTGCCATCAAAATGCCGATTTTTCCATTCCACACTTGGCAGCCCGATACTTATACAGCAGCTCCTGCACAAGGAACCATGTTGTTATCAGGTATCATGTTGAAAATGGGTATTTATGGCGTAATCAGATGGTTATTGCCAATTGTACCGGCAGGCGTTCATGATTGGGGACAGCTGGCCATCATTTTGTCAATCATTGGTATTGTTTATGCGTCGCTAATTGCTTTTACACAAAAAGATGCCAAACGTTTGGTCGCTTATTCATCCATCGCCCACGTTGGATTAATATCAGCAGGTATTTTTGCGTTTAACCAACAGGGGATGCAAGGTGCAATGGTGCAGATGTTAAGTCACGGTATTAACGTAGTAGGTTTGTTCTTCGTTCTGGATATCATCTTCAGTCGCGTAAAAACAAATAAAATTGAAGAGCTGGGCGGAATTGCCAAAGTAGCGCCTCAACTGGCCATTGCATTCCTGATTATCGTTTTAGGAACTGTGGCTTTACCAGGAACAAACGGATTTATAGGTGAATTCTTATTATTAATGGGCGTTTACAATTACGGTATCTGGGCAGCCGCCATAGCCGGTTTAACCATCATCTTTGGTGCCGTTTACATGTTACGCATGTACCAGAATGTAATGCTTGGCCAAACCAACAGTTTAACCATCACTTTCACCGATATTAGAGGAACGGAAAAATTGGTTCTTTATACCATTTGTGCATTAATTATTGTTATGGGTGTTTATCCGAAACCAATTTTGCACTTAACAGAGGCATCTGTACAACATTTATTAGAACAGGTAAATCAAAAATTAAACACAGTAAATTAAGCAATGAATATTATTATAACCATTAGTATAACAGCTTTTATAGTGCTTTATGCAGGTTTGTTTAAGGCAAATAAAGCATTACTACCACTTACCGTTGTTGGCTTACTTACTGCACTGGGATTTACTTTCTGCGCCTGGAACGGCAATGCTGTTCATTTCGGAATGATGCAGACTGATAATTTTGCCCTCGCATTTTCAGGTGTTTGCATTGTGGGTACACTTTTAATCTTTTTATTAACGCAAAACTATTTCCACGCCAAAAGCGATAACATAGCCGAATATTATACCTTAATCCTTTTCGCACTTGCGGGGATGATTATGATGGTATCTTATAAAAACATGGCCATGCTATTTGTTGGTTTGGAAATCATGTCGGTGAGTTTATATATCCTTGCGGGTATCCGTAAAAAGGATTTTGCCTCTAACGAAGCTTCTTTGAAATATTTCCTGATGGGTGCTTTTTCAACAGGCTTTTTGTTGTTTGGTATCACGCTGATTTATGGCGCAACAGGATCATTTGATTTAGATAAAATCCAGGCCTACCTGGTTAACAACACCACTTCAGTCTCGCCGATATTTTATCCGGGAGTGATCCTGATGATGATTGGCCTTTGCTTTAAGGTTGGTGCTGCTCCTTTCCACTTCTGGACACCAGATGTGTATGAAGGTTCTCCATCTTTGATCACTACTTTTATGAGTACTGTAGTTAAAACTGCTGGTTTTGCTGCCTTTTTAAGGTTGTTTGCCGGTGCACTTGCGCCACTTCACGATTTCTGGGTTGCACCTTTAATCGTTATTGTTTGCTTAACCTTATTTATTGGTAATGTAACCGCCCTGTTCCAAAAGAATTTCAAACGCATGCTGGCTTATTCAAGTATCTCTCATGCGGGTTACTTGTTGTTTTCTTTGATCGTATTAACCAAAAATTCGGGCAGCAATGTGTTGGTTTATGCTGCTGCTTACACTTTTGCATCAATCATCGCCTTTGCCGTATTGATCCTCGTTAAACAGAAAACCGGTAGCGATAGCTTCGAAAGTTTTAATGGTTTGGGTAAGAAAAATCCATTAGTAGCTTTATCACTTACTGTTGCCATGCTTTCTTTAGCTGGTATTCCATTAACCGCAGGTTTCATCGGGAAATACCTGATGTTCTTAAATGTAATGACCGAGTATCAGACTTTATTGGTTGCATTTGCCATTTTAAACGCCCTGGTTGGTTTTTATTATTATTTTAAGGTAATTGTGGCCGTTTGGTTTAAAGAGGGTGCAGAAACAGAGCTTTCTACTCCGGTACAGTATAAAGTTGTATTATTGGTTTCAGTAGTAATCACACTTATTTTAGGTATTTACCCTGCAATTATTTTAAACCTGATATAGGTATGCTGTTGTTTAATAATTATTTGTAGTTTTACGAATAATTGAATATGCACGATTTTTGGAATAACCTGCATCAACTACTTGACCCCGAAAAATTATTGAGGGAGGGCGGTTTCTATCTCGTCATGTTCGTAATCTATGCAGAAACAGGCCTGTTCTTTGGTTTTTTTCTCCCTGGCGATTATTTGCTGTTTTTGGCTGGTATGTTTGTAGCAACCGGCAAGCTGGATGTTAATATTGCCGTGCTTTTGGCAGGTTTATGTGTAGCAGCAGTTTCAGGCAATTTTACCGGTTACTGGTTCGGACGAAAAACAGGACCCGTATTGTACACCAGAAAAGACAGTTTCTTTTTTAAGAAACGCTATTTAAAGGCTGCTGAAGATTATTATAACAAACAAGGTGCCTTTGCATTAATAATGGGCAGGTTTGTACCGATTGTAAGAACTTTTGCACCGATTTTTGCTGGTGTGGTAAAACTGGACTTTAAAAAGTTCGCCCTTTACAACATTGTTGGCGGTGTGCTTTGGATTTGTTCCCTGACTTTACTGGGTTATTTTTTAGGCAGAAGGTTCGAAAAAGAAATTACCGATTATTTATTATATATTATTATTGGCTTTATCCTTATTACAACTATACCTTTATTAATTACCTTTGTAAAAAGTAAAGTAGTGAAAGGTCCTGAAGAGGATAAAACAGATTTAAATTAAAAATGGCAAAAGACGATCATCACGCGTGGCATAGCGTATCCCCTGGACACAACGTTCCGGAAATTGTAAACGCAATTATTGAAATTCCAAAAGGTTCAAAAGCAAAATACGAAATAGATAAAGAATCAGGTCTGATTAAATTAGACAGGGTTCTTTTTTCATCAGTAATGTATCCGGCAAATTATGGCTTTATTCCGCAAACTTATTGCGATGATAAAGATCCGTTAGATATTTTAGTACTTTGTTCAGTGGATGTATATCCGATGACCTTAATCGAAGCGAAGGTAGTTGGTGTAATGCATATGGTTGACAATGGAGAACAGGACGATAAAATTATCGCTGTTGCCGCTCACGATATGTCGGTAAACTACATCAACGATTTAGATGAGTTGCCTCCACACCAAATGAAAGAAATTGTTCGTTTCTTTCAGGATTATAAAGCATTAGAAGATAAAAATGTAACCATCGAACATTTACTTGGTGTTCGTTATGCACATAAAGTAATTAAAGAAAGCATAGAACTTTATAACACAACATTTAGAGAATTAGCTTAATGGATTTACCCACGGTCTGTTTGTTTTTAAATTCAGCGTTAAGTACAATATTACCCCCAGCAAATGTAGTTTTGGCAGCCTTACAGGAGCCGGATACAGGTTCGGTTGGCTGGCGTTTGTTCTTCGCCTTGTTTTTGGTACTGTTAAATGGATTTTTTGTGGCAGCAGAGTTTGCCATTGTAAAAGTTCGTGCATCACAAATAGAAATTAAAGCAAAATCAGGCAGCCGTGTAGGTAAAATGGCCAAAGGGATTATCCATAATCTTGATGGATACCTTGCCGCCACACAGCTAGGCATAACGCTTGCATCACTTGGCTTAGGTTGGGTGGGTGAAGGCGTTATGCATACTATCTTTAAAAATCTTTTCGATAGTTTGCAGTGGGGTTTAAGCGATGCTTCGATCCATACCGCATCAACCATTGTGGCTTTCTCTTTAATCACCATCATGCACATTGTGTTTGGCGAATTGGCTCCAAAATCATTTGCGATACAAAGGCCGGTAGCCACCACACTTTTTGTTTCTATACCACTACAGTTATTTTATGTGGTATTCCGTCCGTTTATCTGGACTTTGAACAGTTTGGCGGCTATTATTTTAAAACCTTTTGGTATCGATACTTCGGCGGGGCATGAATCAATCCACAGTACTGAAGAATTGCAGTACTTGCTCGATCAGGGTAAAGAAAGTGGTGCATTGGATAACAATGAGCACGAACTGATTAAAAATGTGTTCGATTTTAACGAGCGCGTGGTAAAAAATATCATGGTACCGCGAACCAAAATCTCCGGTATCGAATTAACTTCACCAAAAGAAGAAGTAATCGATACCATTATTAAAGAAGGCTATTCGCGTTTACCTGTTTACGACGATGTAATGGATAAAATTGTGGGTATTATCCACGCAAAAGATATCCTGCCATTAGTGGCTGCCGGCAATCAAACCTGGACAGTTAATGATATTATCCGTAAACCATATTTCGTAACGGAAACCAAAAAAATTAACGATCTGATGAGCGAACTGCAAAGTAATCGCATACAGATTGCCATTGTTTTGGATGAGTTTGGCGGAACGGCCGGTATGGTTACCCTTGAAGATATTGTAGAGGAACTTGTTGGTGAAATTCAGGATGAATACGATGAGGAAAAACCATTGGTAGAAAAAGTTTCTGATAATGAATTTATCGTAAATGCATTTGCAACGGTTTATGATGTAAACGAACATTTGCCACACGATTTACCCGAAGATGAAGATTTTGATACTGTAGGTGGATTGGTTTCTCATGTTTTTGAACGTATTCCGGAAGTTGGCGAAAGCAACGAATCATATGGTTACCTGTTTACAATTCTTAAAAAAACAGAGCAGAATATCGAAACCATCAAGTTAGAACTGGTGATCAATAAAGCAGATATGGTTGATAATCACTAATTTCAACGATGCATATTTTTTACACGCCAGATATCACCCAAAATACTTATACCCTTAACGAAGAAGAAAGCAAACATTGCGTTAGGGTACTTCGGCTTGGTATAGGTTCCATAATAAACCTGGTTGATGGTAAAGGTGGTTTTTACACGGCAGAAATTACTTCCGATAACCCCAAAAAAGTTGCTTTAAAAATTTTACAGGTTGAAAAGGAATTTCACAAACGAAATCATTATCTGCACATTGCAGTTGCGCCAACCAAAAATATCGATCGGATTGAATGGTTTTTAGAGAAAGCCACCGAATTGGGAATTGATGAAATTACCCCAATTATTACCGATCGGTCTGAACGCAGGGTGGTAAAGGAAGATCGCTTAAACAAAGTGATTACTTCTGCAGTAAAACAATCGATAAAAGCTTACCATCCTAAATTAAATGATGCCATTTCTTTCGATGCTTTTTTAAAAGAGCCTTTCGAAGGCGAACAACTAATTGCCCATTGCATTGATAATGGAGAGAAACAATATATCTCAAAATTGGTAGCACCACATCAAAAATACCTTATACTTATAGGTCCCGAAGGAGATTTCACACCAGAAGAAGTTAATTTAGCTTTGAACAAAGGCTTTAAAGCACTAACTTTAGGTGATAACAGGCTGCGCACTGAAACTGCTGCATTAGCTGTTTGTTTTGAAATCAATTACCTTAACCGATAGTCAGTTTGAAGTTTTCAATTTCCACTTTTCAGTTTTCAAAAGGAGCGAGGCTTTTAGCTTTTAGCTTGGGTTTATTTGCTTTCAGCTTTTTGCTTTGGTCTTTTAGCGCTTTTCCACCTACCTATCGGATGGCGAAATTAAAATACAGTGGTGGTGGCGATTGGTATGCAGACCGCACAGCGCTGCCTAATCTAATTTCGTACTGCAACACCAACCTCAAAACTAATTTTTATCCCGAAGAAAGTATTGTAGAAGTGGGATCGAAAGAAATTTTTAATTACCCTTTTATTTATATGACGGGGCATGGAAATGTGGTTTTCAGCGATCAGGAAGTGAAAAATTTAAGACAATATCTTGCCGGTGGCGGTTTTCTCCATATTGATGATAACTATGGTCTTGATAAATTTATCAGGCCACAAATGAAAAAGGTATTCCCTGAACTGAGCTTTGTTGAATTACCTGCCAATCATGCCATTTATAACCAGAAATTTAAGTTTCCTGCAGGTTTGCCAAAAATTCATGAGCACGATAATAAACGTCCGCAAGGATTTGCCCTGATTTATAAGGGTAGAGTAGTTTGTTATTATACCTACGAATGCGATTTAGGGAACGGTTGGGAAGACTTTGGTACTTATCCAGAAGATACGCAAGAAACGCGGACAAAAGCGCTTAAAATGGGCGCAAATCTTGTTCAATATGCCTTAACTCAATAAGCCATGCACAAAGTAAAAGTAAACGATCAGTTTTTATTCGAAATTGAGCAAAAGGATTCAGCCCTTTTTGTAAATGGGGAGGCCGTTCAACTTGATTTAAGTACATTGGGCAATTCGAATACCCATGTTTTATATCAGAGCAGATCTTTTAATACAGAACTGGTTGAAATAAGCAGAGCCGAAAAAACCTGCAAAATAAAGGTCAATGGAAACATTTATCAAATCAGCATAGAAGATCAGTTTGATGTTTTACTAAAGCAATTAGGACTGGATAATTTAACTTCTAATAAAGTTTCCGAAATTAAAGCACCTATGCCGGGCTTAGTTTTAAAAGTACTGGCAGAGGAAAATGCTGAAGTGAAAAAAGGAGATAATCTCCTGATCCTAGAGGCGATGAAAATGGAGAATATTTTAAAATCTTCAACAGATGGAGTAATTAAAAAGGTACTGGTTAAACAGGGAGATAAGGTAGAGAAGAATCAGATATTGGTGCAGTTTAAATAGGCCATACGTCATTTCGAGCGGAGTGAAGCGTAGCCGAGAACCACGTAAGTGCTCAGCGAAGCTAAATCTAACTTGAGCTAGATCTCTCCCCACCTGTAAGGGCAGGCATTCCACTGCGTTTCAGACGAGATGAAGAATCTGGTTTAATACAACACATAAAAAAAGGTCCCGATAACTTCGGGACCTTTTTAATTTATTTACCTCTGCTCACCCTGTAAGGTCTCTGAGGCGGATTTTTAAAGTTTCTTTTTCCTGCAGTACTGATCTCTGGCGCACCAAGCATAGTCATGGCACAACGGAAGCCTACTTCAGCAGATGATTCGTCCTGTTGCATAAAACGACGTGTTGCCGGATTTAACCAGTAAGCCATATCATTCCATGAGCCGCCTTTATAAACCCTCGATTTATCATTTACCAAGGTTACACCTTCTTCGTTCAGCAGAGTTTTTTGGTTATCACGATAACCCCTTTGATCGGCCTGATAAGAAGTTGCAGGTACTGCAGCTTGCGGATCTGTAGATTTCGAAATCGAATCAGAACGTTTAGCTTGTGCCTGTTTTTCTGCCCAGGTTTGTTTTCTTCCTGAATAAGCATTTTCCTTGATCGGATTGCCATACTTATCTAAAGCAATTTTTCCACTTTGCGAATCTTCTAACTTTTTATTAGTGAAGTAGTTACCACGGTATGGATTAAAAGCATCAGCATCAGTAAATGTAGCTGTTCTGTAAACATCATTAACCCATTCGTTTACGTTCCCGGCCATGTTGTACAAGCCAAAATCGTTTGGCGCATATTGAATAACCGGAACAGTTAAATCTCCCTTATCATTCAGTGAACCACCAACACCCATATAATCTCCGGGAGCCCTTTTAAAGTTGGCCTGGATCATACCCCTGGTTTTCTTTTTAGCCGAACTCACACCTAACCCGTTCCATGGGTAAATTTTATTCTGGCTAACGTTTTCGTATTCTGTATTGCCAATTAAGCCTAAAGCAGCGTATTCCCACTCAGCCTCAGTTGGTAAACGGTAAGGCTGCATAATTACACCATCTTCTAGTGTCGCAGTTCTCCTTGGCTGATTATTTCTACCTCCTGCAGCTGCTGTTCCTCCAGCGGTTGAAGTAGCTGCACCTGCTTTGGTGTTGTAATCAATAGGTGCATTTTTACCTTTATCATCATACTGGTTGTTTAAATAGGCATCAGTATTAAAAGGGTTTGTTGGTTTTGGCGTAGCGGCCGCAGTTGCGTTGTTATTGTTTCCTCTTCCGTTGCCGGCCAGCGTTTTATAATCAGTTAAAATTCCTTTTTCGCGTAAAATGAATTCGTTCGCTCTGGATGTTCTCCATTCGCAATAGCGTGAAGCCTGCTCCCATGAAACACCTACCACAGGATAATCACGGTAAGCCGGGTGCCTTAAATAGTTGTCTACGTAAGGTTCGTTATATGATAATGCCTGGCGCCAAACTAAAGTATCAGGAAGTTCATTATAGTAATATTCACGGTCTTCAGGGAAATTATACCTGATCCAGTGTAAGTATTCCAGCCAATCGGTATTCGATACTTCAGTTTCATCCATGTAAAAAGACGGAACGGTAACCTGCCTTTTATAGTTGTAGATATTTGGCTCAACACCAGGTACTTCGATGGCACTACCACCAACTACCAAAACCCCGCCTTCAATCGGGATTAGACCTGGTCCCGGTGCTCTTTTGTATTTGGTAGCTACAGCAAAAGCGCCAGACTGGTTATTTTTGCTTTTCCTGTCTGCATAAGGAATACCCGTTTTACTAGAACTGTTCCCGCTTTTTGAGCTACAACTCGAAAGCAGGGCGGCTAATGATAAACAGGCAAAAGAATATAGTAATAGTTTTTTCATATAATACATTGGAAATATCGCCAACAGGCAATTCAGACGATAAAATTAAACAAATTTTAAATGAATATATAAATTATGTGACAATAAAATATCGATTATATTTTTAAGCCTAAACGTATTATTTTATATCGTATTGTGTCTATGTGTTTTTTAAACGAAATTTTAGCTAAATAATTATAAATAAGCCATATAAATATAATTAATAAGGTGAAGATCGCTTTTGACGGATGATGAAAATGGCCGTAGCATTTGTGCTGTATCCGTTTGGTTTAATAAATCTTTATCCTATCAGGTTAATACCTTTAAGCAGTTTTAGCGGGCATTACAAATTACTGATAAATAACATAATTTGAGAACAGTTATAAGATTGCGAATAAATTAACCATATTTGGTTTATGGATTTGGTAATACCACTCCTGAATTGAAACAATAAATTTATTAATAAAGATCGAAATGAGTTTATTAATTGGCTAAGTGGCTATAAATTTGTTGCTTATGATTTAGGCTGTCACACCCCTATGTAAAAATCGTAGGTTTAATTAGTAAATAATATTAGAATTCGTAATTTGGTAAAATATAAGTTTTGGTTTTACGTTACAGAGTATATCTCATTTATTGCTAAACACCAGGATCTAAAATTACGTACCTTTAAAGGATGAATTTCAAGTACATCAGTAAACTTGCTTTTTCTGCACTCTCAATGGCCTTGGTGTTTGGTAAAACAAATGCCCAAGTGGTTATAGGCAATAATACACAACCCAATGGCAGTGAGTTAAACAATATCATAACTGCAGTTCCATTTCTGCTTATTACCCCCGATGCCCGTGCCGGAGCAATGGGTGATGCCGGCGTAGCCGTTGCAGGAGATGTAAATTCTGCCAGTATAAATGCTTCAAAACTTGCTTTTCTGGATAAACCCTATGGTTTTTCTGTTTCCTATAGTCCATGGTTAAAAAGCCTGGTGCCCGATATTAACCTTGCTTATTTAAGTGGTTTTTATAAGTTAGACGACCGTAATACCATTGGTGCTTCATTGAGGTATTTCTCATTGGGTTCAATTCAGCTTACCGATATCAATCAACAGGATTTAGGAATTGCAAATCCAAGCGAACTCGCTTTCGACGTTTCTTTTGCCCGTAGTTTTGGTGAGGAGTTTTCTTTGGGAACGTCCTTAAGGTACATCAATTCAAACCTGGCATCCGGACAATTTTCTTCTTCAGGGCAGGTGCACAGCGGAAATGCGGTAGCGGTTGATATCTCCGGATTATATAAAACATCGACAACGCTTTTTGGCAAACAGACCATTCTTTCGGCGGGCGCCAATATTTCGAATATCGGAACAAAAATGAGCTATTCTGATGGCGGAGAGAATTTCTTTTTGCCAACCAATTTTAAATTGGGAGGGGCATCTACCTTCACCATGGACGATTTTAGTACCCTGACATTTGCACTCGATTTTAATAAACTGCTGGTACCTACACAACCTATATACGATTCGAACAATAATATTGTGAGCGGTAAAGATCCTAACCGTTCGGTACCATCTGGTATTTTTGGTTCATTTAGCGATGCACCTGGTGGCTTTAAAGAAGAATTGAAAGAAGTTGGAATATCAACGGGTGTGGAATATTGGTATAATCAACAATTTGCTGTTAGGGCAGGCTACAACTACCAAAGTCCGATGAAAGGCGATAGCCGCTATTTTACCCTGGGTTTAGGCTTAAAATACAACGTTTTCAATATCGATTTCTCATATTTAATTGCAAATGCGCAAACAAGCCCGCTTGCAAATACCCTTCGTTTTGGTCTATTGTTTAACTTTGGCGACAAAAAGATTGTTAAAAGGTAATTTAGCTTGTTAAGCTGCATTTACTGATTAACGCATTTAAACAATTAATCAAGATTTCCATGAAAATTAGAGTAGGTTTCGGGTTCGATGTACATCAGTTAAAAGATCAGCATCCTTTCGTGGTTGGCGGGGTTACTTTAGATCACCACAAAGGTGCGTATGGACATTCTGATGCCGATGTGCTGCTTCATGCCATTTGCGATGCCCTTTTAGGTGCCGCCAATTTACGCGATATCGGCTTCCATTTTAAAAATACCGATGATCGCTGGAAAGGCATCAGTAGCCTAATTTTATTAAAAGAAACCGTTAAGTTATTGGCCGAAAAAGGATGGCAGATTGGTAATATTGATGCAATGCTTTGTTTGGAAGCACCAAAAATTAATCCTCACATTCCTGCCATGCAACAGAACATTGCTGATGCAATTGGTATTTCTACAGAAGATATTTCGATTAAAGCAACCACTAATGAGCAAATGGGTTTCATTGGTAGAGAAGAAGGCGTAGTTGCTTATGCGGTTTGTTTGATAGAGAAAAATTAGCAGATAAATAAATAAAAAGAAGTCAGGTTTTATAACATATTGGCTATTTAACCTGACTTCTCATTTAAATATTAGCTCACCTGTTCTTTCACATTACCTGTCCTTTTTATCGTTCCCCAGGTTTCCAGTTCTCCTTTAATTGCTTTCCTGAACGAACGGAATAACACCACGTACATCAACTGTCTCCAGAAAAAACGTTGTGGAAAAATGTAAAGTAAATTCGTGTATTTTTCTTTTTCCATGCGAAAGGCAATGGCCGCGAAAAACATATCTACCACAATGAAGATGATGTAATAAAACAGCACCTGACCAAAACCGTTATGCAGGCTTAAAATGCCCGAAAAGCCCGTTAAGGTTAAGTTATTAATGGCACTTAACGAAAATAAGCCGCTGATTAAAGAAATCAGCATAAAAAGATCGGCCAATGGTGAAAATAATGGTAAAATGATCTGATAAATTAAAATATTTGGCATTCCTACCATTCCAAAATAGCCATATTTCTTGTTAAGCAGCGTTTTTCTGTTTTTCCAGAAACTTTGCATTACCCCAAAACTCCAGCGGAAACGTTGTTTCAAGAGCATATTTACGGTTTCCGGTGCTTCTGTATAAGCTATGGCAGTATCGCAGTTTTTAACTTTATAACCTGCTTTTAAAATGCGCATGGTTAAATCGCAATCTTCAGCAAGGGTATCAACAGTAAAACCACCGATTTCGATGATCACATTTTTTCTGAAAGCACCGATTGCCCCCGGAACCACGGTAATGGTATTTAAGAGATCGAATGCCCGCCTATCCATATTCTGAGCCGTAATGTACTCGATAGACTGCCATTTAGTAATGATATTTTTTGCATTTCCAACTTTAACTGTTCCGGCTACGGCAGCAATTTTTTCACTGTAGAAATAACGCATCAATTCGGTAACGGCATCATTTTTTAACTGGGTATCGGCATCAATACAGATTACAAATTCTGCAGAGGCCTTTGAAATACCAAAATTCAAAGCTGAAGCTTTACCTCCATTTTCTTTTCTGAAAACCTTTACCTGCGGATGATTGCCAAAATTTTCGTTAATAATTTCGAAAGTTTTATCTTTTGATCCATCATCCACAAAAATCAGTTCGAAATCAGGATAAGTCGTTTTTAGCAGGCTGTTAATGGTTTGTACAGCGGTAACCTCTTCATTGTAAGCGGGAATAATGATACTCACTTTCTCTGAAGGATTTGCAATTAGTTTTCCGATGTTGCGTTTTGCTCTTTTTCGCTGCCTGATGGCCAGATAGGCAATGAAAATGGTTCTTAAAATGGCCAGTACTATGGCTACAGAGAAGATGATGTTTAAAACCATGTTTCCGTAGTAAAAGAAATTAATGAAGAAATAATCTCCCGAACCTGTAAAGCCGCTATTGGCAGTAGATTTAACTGCAGGCATTAATTCTGATCTTTTTTTACCCATTAAATCGCCTACGGTGGTAAATGTGTAGCCTTTTGATTTGAAAAATTTAATAATTCTTGGTAGAGCAGCAACAGTAGCCTCGCGGTTTCCTCCTGCATCGTGCAACAAAAGGATGTTTCCATTTTCATGCTGTTTTACCACTTCATTAAAAATCTGATCGGCAGTTTTTCCAGGTTCCCAATCTTCAGGGTCGATATATTCGCCGATATTGATGTAATTCTCTTTACGGCTTTGTGCAACCGGTAAAATTTCAGAAATGTTCTGAGGTTCGGCATCAGCATTAAACGGTGCACGGAACAGGATGGTACTGTGGCCTGTAACGGCTTCAATCAGGCGTCGTGTGGCATTAAGCTCAAATTTTACGCGTCGTGGGCCAATAGCCGACATGTCGGGATGGAAAAAAGTATGATTCCCAATTTCATAACCATCATTGTATTCCTGCCTTAACAGTTCCATATTTTGCTCGGCCATAATACCCACCACGAAGAAACAGCCGGGCACTTTTTCTTTTTTTAGAATGCTTAATACCTGTGGGGTATAAACCGGATCGGGACCGTCATCAAAGGTTAAAGCGATTTTTTTATCTGCTTCTCCAAATCTTTTAATTACATATTGCTCAGGCAGGCGGATGTATTTTTGATCGGCAATAGAAAAATTATCCTTATTTAAAGTAAATTTTACGCTGCCCGGGGTAGGGGTAGAAATTAAATCTAATATTTCGCCATCGCCCAGGTAAGAAATGCCGCCCATGTTTAGTGACGCAATTTTCCGTAAATCGAAAGGTTTTTTCTTTAAAGTATCCAAACTAAGGTCGTTGGAGATGAAAGACCATAAACGTTTGTCTTCCGATCCTAAGCGCCATAAGGCAATACCTGCAATGTCCCAGTCATCTGCCTTGCGGATTAAGTTAAAATAAGTAGCTGCATCGGTAAAATATACTTCATGTTTAATGCCGCTTCCATCATTATAGCTATAATTCAGATTAGCAGATTCGGGGTTATAATTAATTTTGCTCTTGTAATTAACCGCTTTTATCATGGCGTCTTCGTAGGTAACGGGCTTGCCAATGCTGTTTTGTGGCCAATCGTAACCGTAGCAGGCCAGGGCCAGGATTACCTTATCTGCATCGACTTTGCTACAGATATCATCCAGCTTTTCTTCTACCCATTCCTGATGCGAAATATCACCGGCATTACTTTGATCGGTATGCTGATCGTAAGCCATTAACACAATGTAATCGTTATAATTTTGAAGGATTTCTGGTTTATAATCGTCGTTTTCGGGAGAAATATCCTGAGAAACAATCAGTTTTTCTGCATGAAACTGGGTATAAAGGTTTTTCATGAAATTGTTAAAGCTATCGCTGTTTTCAAGGTTAAGCTCTTCAAAATCTATGTTGATACCACTATATCCATATTTTTTGGTGATTGCAATCAGGTCGTAAATTAATTTTTGCTGTGCTGGCTGATCGTTTAACAGGCGCCTTACCGCCGCACCATCCCAATGATCTTTATTGTAATTTGAAACCACCGCGATAGCTGATTTTTTGCCGTTATGGATTACTTTCAATGCAGCTGTATCTACTTTATCAACAATAGAATCACCGTTTAAAAAGAACGATTCTGTTGCCACCATATCCAAATGACTGATATTGCGTTTTAAATCTGATATGGATGCATCTTTGCTTCCTGCCCAGCTAACATAAAAAGCCATATTAATGCGCTTGCTATTGCCACGATGGGTTAAAATTCGGTGGTCACGGTCTTTTTTGATTTTTTGAAGTTTCGATTTTTCAATCGTAAAATCCTTATACTGTTGCGATTTCTTTAACTTATCTAACTGTTTTTGGGTTAAAGGGGTATTCGTATCAATAAAAGGTAAATTAGGTGCCTGTACCGATGATAGGGTGTACACTACGCAGATGATTGCGACGATGAAAACTAAAAAGAAGGTGCGGCTTATCCAGGTAAAGGTATTCCATCTTCTTTTAGTCTCAGTTTGAAATATTTGTTTTCCGGACATTTTTCTGTTCTGATTTATGATCAAAAGTCACTAACGAATATGAAGATTGGATGAATGATGAAATGAAACGGCTGGGATGAGTGATCGTTAGTTTATTCTAAGATACTATTTTTGGTTGTATTTTTAAGCAGACACAAAAAAGCCGGCAAATTTTATTAAAAATGCCGGCTGGATATTTTAAATTTCTGTAGATGCTGAAACAAGTTCAGCAGGACGTTTGCTGTGATTACTCCTCTAAATAACCAAACCTACCTTGATTATAATCTTCAATAGCCTGGTGGATTTCGGCCTCAGTATTCATTAAGAATGGTCCGTATTGCGCAACAAGCTCATTAATAGGTTGACCGCTCAACATTAGCAGAACACTATTTTCTAATGCTTCTACCTTAATATCTTCGCCCTTGTGTTCGAAATAAATAAAATTATCGGCTGTTACAGTTTCAGATCCGTTAATTTTCACCGTTCCTTCAATTACCATAAATCCGGTGTTGAAATTTTCCGGAAAGTTAAAAACAGCTTCTCCGCCTTTATTTAACCTCGCGTTGTAGAGCTCAATGGGAGTAAAGGTGGTTGCATTGCCCTTTATGTTTTGATAATTGCCTGCAATGATTTCGATTTTTCCTCCGTTTTCAGGTAAATCAAAATGTGCCATATCGGCCTGTTTAATAGCCTGATATTTCGCTTTACTCATTTTATCTTTTGCAGGCAGATTGATCCAAAGCTGAACCATTTGAAAAGGACCACCTGTAAGGCTATAATTTTCTTCATGGTATTCTTTATGCAATACGCCGCTTGCAGCGGTCATCCACTGTACATCACCCGGATAAATCACCCCGCTATTGCCTGAGCTATCATGATGCGCAACGGCACCGTGGTAGGCAATAGTTACGGTTTCGAAACCGCGGTGCGGATGAACACCAACGCCCCTCGGATTTTTCCTTGCAGAAAATTCGATTTTTGAGCCATAATCCAATAAAAAAAATGGACTCATCTCAATTTCATAACCACTTGGAAAAAAGTTGTGTACCCTAAAACCATCACCAACCATATACGGTGCAGGTGCTTTAAGTACGGCTTTTATTTGTTTTGTTTCCATTACCTTCAAGTTAAATGAGGCATGGTGCATGGAACATGGAGTAATAACCCCATGCTTAAATTCCCTATGCTCTATGCTTGTTTGACAAACTGCAATTCGCCTAAAATGCGAACTTCTTCACTTACCATTACACCACCGGTTTCTAAAGCAGCATTCCAGGTTAAGCCGAAATCAGAACGGTTAATTTTTCCGCTTAAAGTAAAACCAGCTTTGGTATTTCCCCATGGATCAGTAGCAATACCACCAAATTCAGCTGTTAATTTTACAGGTTTGGTTTCGCCTTTAATGGTTAAATCACCTTTCACGGTATAATCGCCACCATCTTTTTCTACTGAGCTTGATTTAAATTCGATGTGTGCAAATTTTTCAGCATCAAAGAAATCGCCGCTTTTTAAGTGGTTATCACGATCGGTATTTCCTGTGTCGATGGAACCGATATCACCTTTGAAAGAAATTTCAGCATTTTCAAATTCATCACCTTCTGAGGTTAATTCTGCCGAAAAAGATTTTAAACTACCGGTTACAGTGGTAATCATTAAGTGTTTTACTTTAAATTGTAATTCGCTGTGGGTTGGATCTAATGTCCATTTTGTAGTTGCCATATGTTTTGTTTTTTGAGATGTTTAATATTTACAATACAAATGTACAGCGCGGGGTTTGATTGAGAATTGATGTATGGTAAGTAATTGGAAATGATTGGATGAGAGAGGGATTGAATGAATGAAGGAGGGATTGAATGAATGAAAGATAAATTGATTGAATGAAAGATAAATTGATTGAATGAATAAAGGATAGATTGATTGAATGTTGAAACAATTCGTTCATTCAAAATTCAATCATTAATTTGTTTTGAGGTTGGAAGGTTGAAAAGTTGGAATGTTGAACTTCACGAACCCATTCATTCATTCAAAACTCACACATTCGTTAATTTGTTTTAAGGTTGGAAGGTTGAAAAGTTGGAATGTTGAACTTCGCGAACCCATTCATTCATTCAAAACTCACACATTCGTTAATTTGTTTTGAGGTTGAAATGTTAGATTTTATTAAAACATTCAATTATTCCAAATTCACTCATTCAAATTTTCTACGGTCTGAAATGTTTATTGGCGAGTTCTTTTCTTACGCGACTGAGTGATTCGGGTGTAATGCCCAGGTAAGATGCAATCATCCATTGTGGTACGCGAAGGGTAAGGTTGGGGTAAAGTTTAATAAAATCAAGGTATCTTTCTTCAGCTGTGGCGCTTAAAAGCATATTGATTCTTTTTTGCATAAAGCGAATAGAATTATGGAGCATGGTTACGTTTAAAGCTAGCAGGCAAGGAACTTTACGGGAAGCTTCACTCATAAAATTATCCGGAACGATAACCGCTTCGGTGGCTTCAATCGCTTCAATAAAAAAATCTGAAGGTTCGTTATGCATCTGGTTACGATCTGAAACAAACCAGTTTTCGGGTGCGAACTGAATAATATGTTCTTTGCCTTTCGAATCGATAGAATAAGATCTCAGGAGTCCTTTGCCAACAAAAAAACCATATTTTAAAATATCTCCTTTAAACTGTACGATCTCGTTTTTTTCAAACTTCTTAACCTTTAGCGAAGATGAAATGCTCTCGAATTGCTCATCAGTTAATTCTATTTTTGATTGAAAGTATTCCTTAAACTGATGGATCATAAAGATGGGATATTATTTTTTTACGGGCTTAATATCGGAAAAATCTACGCCACATTTGCAATTTCCACCGCAACCATCTTTTTTTACCTGTAAAGATTTAAAAACCAAACGGCCAACATATACCAATGCTACCGCAAAAAGTAAAAAGACTAAAATCGTTTGAATATCCATAATACAAATATAAGGGCTTTTGGTGTTTTGGTGTTCAGTTGAATGTAAATTATTACTGCGTATTTTACCACAGAGAAAACCGAGTTTTACGCGGAGTACACTGAGCGGGTTTAGAGATGTTTTGCCACGATTCATAGAAAACACGGAGGGATATTACTTAGGCATTGTTTTCCGTGCCATCCGTGTCTGCGTGGCTGAATGGTTATTGAAGATTTTTAGTATAGTTTTTTGTTTTGCTACGAATTCACAGAAAATACGGAAAGATTATTTTGTTAATCTCTGTGCCTTTTTTCTGTGTGCTCTGTGGTTAAGAAAGGAGAATTATTCCTCCATAAAACCAATCGTACCACCAACCCAATCGAAATTGGCATTATAACGCACACCGATCATTTTGCCCCTGCTTAATCTGGCCAGGTTAATACAGAGCTGTGGTTCACCGCCGTCAGGCCATAAATACATCATCCTGATTTCTGCTTTTACTCCACCATCCGGCGCCTGAACAGCGGGTTCGTAATTTACTTTTCGCTGCAAAATCCAGTTCTCGGGATCTTTGATATTGGTTAGATCTGCCTCGGTTACATCAATAATTACACCCATGCCGGCGAAAGAAAATAATGGCTTTAATACATAGTTTTCTAAATCGGCCGGGATGGTTTTTACTTCGTTCAGAAAACGGGTTTCGGGTACAAATTCACTTTTTAAAAATGGCATGGTGTATTTGCTGATCCGGTAGAACCAGTTGGGGTGCGTTACCCATTCAATATCAAGTTCTTGGCGTGGATCGAAACTGTTTTTGAAAATCTCAGTATTATCGGCAACTTCATCAAAGATTAAACGGTTATAAATCCTTTTTAACTGAATCTGTTTACCGTTTTCTTCGTAAAATAACTGTTTACCTACTTTTTTGATATCTTCTAATGCTAAAATCTTAATGCCTAATAATTTTTGGGTGACGAAAAAATCGATCGCTGTTTTTTGATTCAGTGCATCTACATCGATCAAAGCCACCTCTTCTGGCCGGTGTTTACCAATAATCACTTCCTTTAACAGCCCCACATATTTTTCTTCATTAAAACCATTTAAAAAATAGTTCACGGAGTCGTCTATCTCAAAACTGGATTTAAAAGTTTTAGCTAAATGGTGCTGAAAACCATATAACGAAGGGAAGCCCTGCATTTCGATCAGCATTGGGGTAAGTTCTCCGTTTTTATCTTTACAGATACCAAAATCGAAGGTTAAAAAATGCGGTTGTTCATTTTCGTTTGGAACATGCCAATCTGTTGGAATTGCTTTTTCGGTAAGGGCCTTAAAGTTGGGTTGTTTAATCAGTTTGATGATTTCTTCTCCAGCCGCAATCAACTTCTCTTTTAATGCCTTCGGGACGAAAACCGGTGTTTCGGCCACCCTGAAAGGAATTTGAGGATAGCCTAAGCCAAGCTGGTTTAAAAAAGTCTTGTACTTTTCTTTAGTAAATTGTTGGTTGTATTTTTGACGCTGTGCAGGTACCATAGTTGTATTTAGTTTACAATTTATTAGTCAAAACAGAACCGTCATTTCGACCGTAGTGGAGAAATCTATTTACGTTTATCATAGAATGGTTTAATAGATTTCTCCATTCCGCTGTGCTCCAGTCGAAATGACGAGTTGGTGAAAGAAAGATTGCTTCGTGCCTCGCAATGACGGCTATTTGTTTACACCTCCTGCAGGTTTCCGATTGCTTTCTGCAGGAAATTAGGTAAAATAATACTTTGTGTGAGTACAATCCTTGCCGGATCGTCTAAACTGTTTAACATATCGAGGTATTTCTGCTCCCCGTGCATATCGCTAATGGCTTTTTTCTTTTCGTCCTGGAGCAAATACATTTTCATGCCTACCGGGTCTGCCTCGGGATGAAACTGTGTACCTATAATTTCATCAGAAAAACGAATCGACATCATGCAGCGTTCCAGATCAACATGTTTACGCTCTTTTTCAATGGCTAAAAGTTTTGCGCCTTTTCGTTCAAAAGCTGCAAAATCGGGTTCAATTACCTGCCAATCGCGGCTATCAACAGAAAAAAACGGGTTGGTGATGCCGTTAAAAATTTCATCTTTTTCTCCGTCTTCAGTCAGTGTAATCGGGAAAATCCCAAAAGCGTTTGATCGTCTTTCGGTGACATTGCCCAATTCGTATTTTCTACAGGCCAGTTGAAAAGAATGACATATTAAAAAAGCATATTTTTTTCTGTCTTCATTTTCATGATTAAAAGCTTCAATCTGATCTAAGAGGTTAAAAAAATCATTCTCCCATTTTTCCCCTTTACTTTCAATCGGGCTCCCCGGACCGCCGCTCGAAATATAAGCATCATACTCAATACCCGGTATTTCACCTTTTTGCCTTAAATCGAAAATATCAAAGGTTAAACCGATATTGTTTTCATTTCTGAAACGGGATAAAATTTCCTGAATCCCCCGCATGCCCTGATTGGGTGCGCCATTATTCATATCGATAACGGCCACCTTTAAGCTTCTTTTATCCATTTTAAATTACTTTGCGCCTATAAGTGTTTGAGTGGTAATGTAATCTACCACGGCCTCAAAGTTACCAGTTTGCTGGTAAACAGCCAACTGCCTGTCGGCGCCGGTTCCATGCTCTAGGATTTTGTGCACATAATTAATGTCATCACGGCAACCTAAATCATCAACTACATCATCTACAAAATCGAGTAATTCTAAAATAAGGTTGCGGCAGTTTATTTCCATTTCTTTACCGAAATCGATTAAATTACCATCAATTCCATAACGGGCAGCACGCCATTTATTTTCGTTGATCAAAGCTCTTGAATAAGAGATAAACTCCATATTCTGCAGTCGCAGTTTATAAAGTTTAGCACATAATGCCTGAAATAATGCCGTAAAAGCCATGGTTTCATCAATCAGCATCGGGCAATCGCAAATTCTAAATTCTACGGTATCGAAAAATGGATGTACACGGATATCCCACCAGATTTTCTTTGCATTATCCATGCAATTGGTTTTGATGAGCAGTTTTACATAGTTATCGTAATCCTCGATGCTGTTAAAAATATCAGGAATACCTGTACGAGGAAATTTATCGAAAATTTTAGTCCGGAAAGATTTGTAACCTGTATTCCGCGATTCCCAAAAAGGAGAATTAGTTGATAAAGCAAAAACGTGTGGTAAAAAATACCTCACCTGATTGGCAATATGAATGGCCAGCTCGCGCGATTGGAAGCCCACATGTACATGCAGTCCGAAAATCAGGTTAGAACGGGCTGCTTCCTGCAGTTCGTTAACAATTTCGTTATACCGGGGATGTTCAGTAATTAACTGTTTTTCCCAGTGCGAAAAGGGGTGGGTACCAGCCGCGCCGATTCTCAGCCCCTGTTCTCCGGCAAGTTGCGATACAGTATAACGCAACTGCGAAATTTCTTTACGGGCTTCGGTGGTGGTTTTGCAGATGCCGGTGCCCACTTCAACTACGGCCTGGTGCATTTCTGCCTTTACCTGGTCTTTATGGATTTTTTGTGCGGCTTCTACAATTTTTTGGTCATGCGAAGTAAGCTCTCTGGTAACGGGATCAATTACCATGTATTCTTCTTCTATGCCCAGCGTAAACTCATTCATGTTAATATTGATTAGAATTTAAATCCCAATTATTTTTTTGCTGCCGCTTCTTTAGGCTTTGCAGGCGCTTTTTCGGTTGTGGTCACTTTTTTTATTGTTGCCGTTTTGGCTGCTTTCGGTGCAATTTTCGCAATTAATGGCGTACCGCCAACAGAAGCTTTTATGTATTGACCCCAGGTTAAATTATCCTGACCGTCTTTTTGTGCTTTTGCCCTTTCGATTGCATAATTTGCTGTGGTTTCTACTACCCAGTCAAAATTCTCCTGTCCAACGCTATTAATATCTGCATCAGGCGCCGGATTACAAAAATCGATTGCAATAGGCACGCCATCACGCACGGCAAATTCTACTGTGTTAAAGTCGTAGCCTAAATATTGGCATAATTTCAGGGTATATTCCTCAACCGTTTTTAGCAGCTTTGGATCAGGCGATTTACCCTCCGTTGCATAACGTAAATGGTGCGGGTTGCGCGGATCGTACTGCATAATGCGTACATGTTTGCCGCCAATGCAATAACACCTGAAATATTCTTCGAAAATGATTTCTTCCTGCAAGAGCATCACCAGTTGTTGTGTGCCGCTGTGTTTATCAAAAAAATCTTCTTTGTTATGTAGTTTATAAACATCTCGCCAGCCCCCGCCATCGTAAGGTTTCATATAGGCCGGGAAACCGGTATATTCGAAAATGGCGTCCCAATCTAACGGCATTGTTAAGTTAGAAAAAGATTCACCTGTGGTTCCGGTAGGGTGTTCTCTTGAAGGTATTAAAGCCGTTTTTGGTACAGGCACACCAATTTGTTCGGCCAGTGCATTATTGAAAAATTTCTCATCAGCACTCCACCAAAATGGATTGTTAATTACGGCCGTTCCGGTAATGGCGGCATTTTTTAAAGATGCACGGTAGAAAGGCACATCCTGCGAAATGCGGTCGATAATAACCGAATAACCTAAAGGTGCATTCTGAAATATTTTGTCGATTTTAACCGCTTCAGCGGTAATACCATCTACTGCTTTTTGATTGATTCTTTCGATAACGGCTTCAGGAAAAGAACGCTCCTGTCCGAATAAAATCCCTATTTTTTTCATTGGTACTATGTTAGTTTAATTGTTTAACTGGTTAATCGTTTAATTGTTTGGTGATTATAGTTTAAATTGACTTTGGATTTAGTACTCGGGATGCAGGACTAAACTAAAGCTGTGCAATATAATTGGGGAACATCTCTCTCCAGATCGGCCAGTCGTGGTCGGCATTTTGCCTGATATCAAGCCAGTGGTCGATGCCTTTTCTACTGAGGATATCTGATAAACGCTCATTGTCCGGCCGGCACATGTCGCGGTCGGTTGTTCCCAATACGATTTTCATGTAATGCAGTTCAGGGTTACTGTTGTTTAACAGATAATCTACGGGGTTATTGAAATACACATCGTCATTGTAAAAACCATCCAGCTGGCCCGAAATGTCAAAAGCCCCGCTCATGCTAAACATGTGACTCACCAGCCAGGGATGCCTGAAAGCGAAATTTGCGGCGTGATAACCTCCGAAACTACAACCCGCAGTAATAATTTTGCTGTGGCCGGTTTCCTGACGGGCCAGAGGCGCAACTTCTTCAAGCAGGTATTTGTCGTACCAGATGTGGTTTTTGACACGGTCTGCGGGATGGATACTTTTGTTGTACCAGCTCAATTTATCAACGCCATCAGGACAATAGATCTTAATTTTTCCTTCATTAATAAACCCCTCAACAGAATCTATTAAATTGAAATCCTTATTTTCAAAATATCGCCCCATGCTTGTTGGGAACAGCAGAATAGGGATACCACCGTGACCAAAGATGAGCATGTCGATTTCGCCACTTAAATTCGGGCTGTACCATTTCTTATGTTCTTCTTTAACCATAATAAAAATTGAATGACTTAAGGTATAAATTTAAATCTGTAAAAAGAATTGTTTAAGCCCTAAATTGATGTAAAATCAAAGCGCAGTGTAAAAATTAGGCTTTGGTAATTAATAGTTTAGCGAGATTTGTACCTTTGCCCCGAAATTTCGAGGCGATTGCCATGTGATAGGGATTTGATTATGATGTACACAACAATTTTATCGGTAAAAGTTAATATCAGCAACTTTAAAATACCATCGTCTTATTTAAAGCACGATGTAGAAATAGATATTTATACACCTGAAGGTATTTTAGGGAATGAGAAAATAGAACTTTTATTCTTAAACGACGGACAGGATGTAGCCAAAATGAACTTCAGGCGGATTTTGGAAGATGCACATCATGGCAAAAGAAATCACAGGTTAATTGTTGTGGCCATTAAGGCATCAGAAGAGCGGCTGATGGAGTATGGCGTTGCAGAAGTACCCGATTTTAAAGGTCGCGGCGCGAAAGCCCAGCTTTACAATGATTTTGTGATTAAAGAATTACTGCCTTTTGTTAAAAAGAAAATTGCGATGCCCATAACCGGTAAGGTTGGTTTTGCAGGTTTCTCTCTAGGTGGTTTATCTGCTTTTGATATCGCCTGGAACAATCCTGCCGCTTTTGATGCCATTGGTGTTTTTTCTGGTGCATTTTGGTGGAGAAAAAAAGACCTGGCAGATGGTTATACCGATGCCGACCGCATTATGCATGCAAAAATTGAAAATACCGCCACCAAACCGGAGATGAAATTCTGGTTAATGACCGGTACAGAAGATGAAAAGGCCGACCGGAATAAAAATATGATCATCGATTCAATTGATGATACGATTGATATTGTTAAAATACTCCTTAAGAAAGGTTATAAAAAACCCGAAAATGTTTTTTATTACGAAAGAGTTGGTGGTAAACATGATGTACCCACCTGGGAAAGTGTGATGCCTGCTTTTTTAGATTGGGCGTTCGAGGTTTAGTAAATAGATAACGTCATCTAGACCGGAACGCAGTGGAGCGGAGAGATCTAATCTTGCATGAAGACCCTGAAATAAATCTGAGAGCTATCGGATCAAGGTGACGAACCACTGAAATCTGTCTCGATAGATTTAGCTTCGCTGAGCACTTACGTGGTTCTCGGCTACGTTGCACTCCGCTCGAAATGACGGTACGAGGGGAGCTGCGCTCTAGTCGAGAAGGACGAGCACTTCTACTCATACTTCAAAAAAATACCCGTATCAAAAATGGTCCATAGGCAACTTCGTTGCCCGCAACTTTTTAAAGCGCCGTTGGCCCAGGTGTTACAGGTTTTAAAAATACTATAGCTGCCATTGGCTTCATAAAAAGCATCGCCAATATCGTAATGAATGTTAGATTTAACGTTTATTAAGCGCCCTGATTCATCTTTCGTAAAACTGTTCAAAATATAACCGATTAATAAAAGATACTGTGCCTTGCTGATCATGATTTTTTTACAGTTCGCATCTTCTTTAATGTACTTGTAATAAGTGGTATGCATGGCCGATGTACTCAGTCCCGAGATTGCCCTTAAACCGTTACTCAATTTTAAATCCGAAAACTCTGGTGTTTCGAGGTAGAACTTTTTATCGCCCCAGCCCATGGCCAGGTATTGATAAGTGCTGTCAGCTTCTAAAGTGTTTTGATAACTGATTGCTTTCGTCCAGTTCATTTCTGTATTCACAGCCTGAACCACGATGTCGGTATGTACCCCATTTGTCATGATATAGATTGGAATCTCCTGTTTGTTTACCGGGTTTTTATTGACTGTTATGCGGGAGAAACAAAAAGCGCAGAGAAAATAGAGGAGGATAAGGCCAATAAGTGTAAAAAGTGAATTACGGGTATAGCGAAGAATCTTTTTAGTCATGCTGTTTAATATAAATGATTATCAATCAACAATTATTAATACAGTCAATAACGAATGGTAACCCTAATGGTGGCTTGCAGAAATTTTTAGGGTGAAAGGAATTACCTCATTTTTGAAATAATATTTACCGCGCATTTCTTTAGGTATTTGCTCATAGGTATCCCTGATGTTTTCTATGATAAAATAATCCGGAAATTCCTTCTTTGCTGCGGAATAGTGGTAAAACTTCATTTTCCGGTCGGCCTGTTCGTAACCTGTTTCCGTTAAAAACCGCGAAGCTTTTTTGTTCTTAAAAGTGACGGTTCTAATTTCACTGGCTGCAATATATCCGTCTGCCAATGAAAGTTTAATGGTCATATCTTTGGTTTTTCCTGTATAATATTCGTATTCGAATGCTTTTTGAGAAAAAACATAAACAGGTGAAACAACAAGAACAAAACCGATTACCATTCTTAATGCGATGGCTTTAACTATCATAATTACTATATAAAATTGCGTAATTCAATAAAGCTAGAAAATAAAATTAATGTGAGGTTATCAATTTTATCGATAAGTATATCAAAAAACATGATTTTTTGCAGCAGTTAGTTATGCCTACTTTCATAACATGATAAAGGGATTATTTGAAACACACATTTACGTAGAGGACCTGGAAAGATCTGTCGATTTTTATAGCAATGTTTTGGGCTTAACACAATGCCATTATGAAGAGGGGCGGAGGGTTGCTTTTTTCTGGATCGGTAAGCCACAGGAAGCCATGCTGGGGATCTGGGAAAAGCCAAAAGCAGAAATCGATATCAGGCACTTTGCCTTCCGTTGTGATGTGGAAGATGTGCTGAATAAATCAGTCCAGTTTTTAGAAGCTAATAGCCTCCAGCCCTATAATTTTCTTAAAAGCGGCGATCACGATCCTATGGTTTTTGCCTGGATGCCAGCTGTAGCCATTTATTTTAACGATCCTGATGGGCATGCGCTGGAATTTATTGCGATTCTGGAAGGTGAGGCCAGGCCTGATTTAGGGGTTATTTCATATCAGGATTGGTTGAATAGAGATCTTTAAATGTAATCTTATAAAGAATTGTCATCCTGAGCTTGAATTTGTTGCGAATCAATATGAATGACGGGGGGGTAATGCGTATACTCAAAAAATACCGTCATTTCGAGCGGAGTGCAGCGAAGTCGAGAAATCTATCTCGAGACAGATCTCTCCATTCCACTGCGTTTCAGTCGAGATGACGACGCTTTATTATTGGAGGCTGTTAATGGTAGCTTGTCGAAAGACCTATCATAACAAAACTTAAAGCATTTCAATAGGCTCAGTGTGACAAAGTTCATGGTCAAATGGCTTAACCAGCAAATTTTTGCAAGGCCTCGGCTATTGATGCCAGGAAATTGATGTGTTTGCCTTTATTACTCTCGTAAATAAAATCTTTAATGCTTTTGCTTTCGAATGCACTAAAATCGCCAATAATGGCAAGGCTAACCCGGTAATTTGAAAATTTTTGAAGAATTTCTCCTGCAATTCCGTTTTTCAGGTCGAAAAAATCAGGCGTAATATTTTGTTTATTAATCATAATTTTATCAAAACCCTGATAATATAAATTTCCTAATAAATCGAGGCCATCTTCAGTATTGTTAATGATCACTTCCTCCGAAATAATTTCGGCAATGTTGATATTATTTATAGTATGGGTCTCGATTTTCATCTGGGTTTGGAATAGGAGATGCGTTCTGATTTTACATTTTCTTTTGGCTAATTTAAATATTATGTTTTATACAGGGCATCCTTTTCAAATCAGTTATTAACCTGAAAAATGATGCGCTTCGCCTTTCTGTTTAAAAATGAGATAATTGCAACATTATCATAGCATTAAATAGTGAGTTATATAGTAGAAATTCCATTTCAAAACACTATCTTTGCGCCAAATTTGAGGCGCATTTTATGCAAAAGATTAGAAATATAGCTATTATAGCACACGTTGACCACGGTAAAACCACGTTGGTTGATAAGATTTTACACTCTTGTTCTATTTTTCGTGACAACGAACAAACAGGAGATTTGATATTGGATAACAACGATTTAGAGCGCGAGCGTGGTATCACGATTGTTTCTAAAAACGTATCTGTTCAGTACAAAGACGTAAAAATTAACATTATTGACACTCCTGGTCACGCGGATTTCGGCGGTGAGGTAGAGCGTGTTTTGAAAATGGCAGATGGTGTACTTTTACTTTGCGATGCTTTTGAAGGTGCAATGCCTCAAACACGTTTCGTAACGCAAAAAGCTTTAGCCCTTGGTTTAAAACCAATTGTGGTGGTAAACAAAGTGGATAAAGAAAACTGTCGCCCTGAAGAGGTTTATGAGCAGATTTTCGAATTGTTCTTTAACCTTGAAGCAACTGAAGAGCAATTGGATTTCCCGGTAATTTACGGTTCATCTAAACAAGGATGGATGAGTACCGACTGGCAAAAACCAACTACAGATATTTTTGCTTTATTGGATGCGGTTGTGGCCAACATCCCGCCGGCACCAATTAACGAAGGTACTTTACAAATGCAGATTACTTCGTTAGATTATTCATCTTTCGTAGGTCGTATTGCAATTGGTCGTGTTCACCGTGGTACCATTAAAGAAAACCAGCCGGTAACTTTAATTAAACGCGATGGCAAAATCGTTAAAACAAGGGTAAAAGAACTTTATACTTTCGAAGGTTTAGGAAAAATCCGTACCACAGAAGTAAGTTCGGGTGATATTTGTGCTGTTGTAGGTATTGATGGTTTTGATATTGGTGATACTATCGCTGATTTTGAAGCACCAGAACAATTACCGGTTATCAGTATTGATGAGCCAACAATGAACATGTTGTTCACCATCAACAACTCTCCGTTTTTCGGTAAAGAAGGTAAATTAGTAACTTCTCAACGTATTAAAGAGCGTTTAATTAAAGAAACTGAGAAAAACCTCGCTTTGAAAGTTGTAGAAACAGCTTCTCCTGATGCCTGGTTGGTTTACGGTCGTGGTATTCTCCATTTATCTGTACTAATCGAAACGATGCGTCGTGAAGGTTACGAGATTCAGGTAGGTCAGCCTCAGGTAATCGTTAAAGAAATCGATGGTAAAAAACATGAGCCGATCGAAACACTGATCGTTGATGTTCCTGCAGAAGTTTCTGGTAAAGTAATCGAATTGGTAACCCAGCGTAAAGGTGAGTTGTTAATTATGGAGCCAAAAGGCGATTTACAACACTTAGAGTTCGAAATCCCGGCACGTGGTATCATTGGTTTACGTAACAACGTTTTAACTGCTACAGCAGGTGAGGCGATTATGGCGCACCGTTTCAAAGCTTACGAGCCTTGGAAAGGTACAATCCCTGGTCGTTTAAATGGAGTATTGGTTTCAATGGAAAAAGGACAAACTACAGCTTATTCAATCGATAAGTTACAAGATAGAGGTCGTTTCTTCATCGATCCGGGAACTGATGTTTACGAAGGTCAGATTATGGGTGAGCACATCCGTGATAACGATTTAGTAGTAAACGTGGTAAAAGGTAAAGCTTTAACCAATATGCGTGCTTCTGGTACAGATGATAATACCCGTATTGCACCTGCAATTAAATTCTCTTTAGAAGAGGCTATGGAGTATATCCAGGCTGATGAGTATATCGAGGTTACACCTGCAAGTATGCGTTTACGTAAAATCTTTTTAACAGAACAAGAGCGTAAAGTTAAAGGAAAGCAGTTCGCTTAAACCCATAACTTCATACAGATTAATAAAGCCCCGGTGTAAATCGGGGCTTTTTGCGTTTAGATGGTTTTATTCGGGTTAACAAACAGGGCCTGGAAGTTGTCAACTCTTAAAATAAAGATTAGTTGGAACATCAGGTAGTGATAAAATCCTCATAAGATTTTAGGGTAATTTATTGCTTTTCAATTTGATGATTAATCAGAACGATGCTTTTGTGTCAATACTTTTTCATAAAACTTACAGGAGTAAAAAATTAACAATTGGATGGCAATTAATTTTCCTGCAGCTTTTAATTTTGCAGCTTAACAAGCAAACCAATCATCCCAAATCATGATTAATAAAGGGTTATCCAAGGTGGGTATATTTTTATTAAATGTGCTCTCTCTTTTGCCGCTATTTCTTTTATATAGATTGGCAGATGCTTTTTATGTATTGATTTTTTATGTTTTTGGCTACCGTAGAAAAGTAGTCAAAGAAAATCTGACCAATGCCTTTCCTGAAAAAAGCACTGCCGAAATTTTTGGGATAGAAAAACGATTCTATAAATTTTTGACTTCGCTTTTTATCGAAGTGATTAAAATGAAAAGCATTTCTAAAAAGGAGCTTAATAAAAGAGTCAGATTCAAAAATGTCGATCTGGTTGAAGCTTACCTTAAAAATAATGAAAGCGTAATCTTCTGTTCGTCACATTATGGCAATTACGAGTGGGTTTGCATGGCCATAGGTTTAAACTTTTCGGGCCAGCATTATCCCATTTATAAACCTTTAAGCAGCGAAGCTTTCGATAACTGGTTCCTGAATATGAGGAGCAAATTTGGTAACCATATGGTATCCATGCGCCAAACTTTAAGGGCCATCCAGGCGAGTAAAAATGAAGCTACCATGTTTACTTTTGGTAGCGATCAGGCGCCTTCAAAAGATGAGTCGAACTACTGGACCATGTTTTTAAACCAGGAATCATCAATCCAGCTGGGTGTAGAAAAAATTGCCAAAAAAACCAACCGTCCTGTTTTTTACCTAAAAATAAATCATTTAAAAAGAGGCTATTACGAGGTGGATTGTGTACCGATCTGTTTAAACCCGGCAGAAACTGCTGAATTTGAAATTACAGAAATGCATACCCGCTTTTTGGAAGATATGATCAAAGAAGCGCCGGCTTATTGGTTGTGGAGCCACCGCAGGTGGAAATACAAACCAGAACAGAAAGTTCAGAAGGTGGTTACACATGATCGAAATATTATGGATGCGATAGCTTAAAGGCTAATCCATTTGTCTAAAATTAAAATCTAACATTCTTGTGGCATAGTTTTTTGAGTTGCTTTTTAATTTAGCGATTCAACTAATTCTGGTATGATTAAAAAGGGGATTTCCCGTTTGGGAATATTTTTTTTAGGCGTATTATCTCTGTTTCCACTATCTGTTTTATACATTCTGGCCGATGGAGCTTATCTGCTGCTTTATTTTGTTTTCGGCTACCGCCGGAAAGTGGTGAGGGAAAATCTAATAAATGCCCTTCCTGATAAACCAATAAAAGAAATCGTTAATATCGAAAAACGTTTTTACCGTTACCTGGCTTCACTGATATTTGAGATTGTAAAAATGAACAGCATTTCTAAAGAAGAAGTAGAAAAACGTTTCATTTTTAAAAATAAGGCTCAGGTTCAGGCTTATTTAGACCGCGGGGAAAGCGTATTGATCTGCGCAGCACATTATGGTAACTGGGAGTGGGGCACGCTGGGCATCGGGCTCAATTTTCAGGCAGATCATTATCCAATCTATAAACCTCTAACCAATCCGGTATTCGATAGCTGGTTTAAAAAAGTTAGGGGCAGGTTCGGAAATAAACTCATTGCCATGCGCCAAACCATGCGTGCTTTGCAGGCCAGCAAAGGTAAGCCAAGTATATTTAGTTTTGGAAACGATCAGGCACCTTCAAAAGATGAATCGCATTACTGGACTACTTTTATGCATCAGCCAAGTTCGGTGCAATTGGGGATTGAAAAAATCGCCAAACGTACCGGTCAACCGATTTTTTATTTTAAAATAAATGTACTTAAACGCGGTTTTTACAGTGTAGATTGTGTTCCACTATGTTTAAATCCATCCGAAACCGCAGAATTTGAAATTACAGAGCTGCATACGCGCTTTTTGGAAAATATGATCAGAGAACAACCAGAATATTGGTTATGGAGCCATAAACGATGGAAATATAAACCCCGGATAAGCGCTTCGATGAAAGCAAATGAAATGTTAAAGCAGGCGTAAATTTTAAATATTTTATATTTGACGGCATATTCGCTTCTGATGAAAATCTTTAAAAAAACACTTGTAATTTTATTTTATGCGCTTCTTTTGTTTGTGGTTTTACTATTCCTTTGGAAACCCTACTTAATAAGGGTATTAAGATATAGAACACCCAACGCCGAAACCTATAAAATTTTTCCACAGGAAATTTCTCATAAAAGTGATTCAGCTTTTCATTTTATCAGCGCTGTAAAACAACGGAATGATCTGGATACGCTTCATGTGTTAGATGGAGATAATCATTCCATTCCTTTAAAAACCTATTTAAAAAACGGGCAGGTAAATGTTTTTATCGTCATCAGGAATGATAGTATTTTATATGAACGATATGATAAGGGTTATAGCGATAGTACCTTAATAAGTATATTTTCGGGAGCTAAGAGCATGATTTCTATTGCAATTGGTGAGGCATTGGCAGATCGCAGCATTAAAAGCTTAAATGATAAGGTAACACAGTATATTCCCGAATTAAAATCGAACCCCGCTTTCGAACAGGTTACTTTAAAAAACCTCCTGGATATGAAATCTGGTTTAGAATTTCAGGATGCCCTGGGCGGAATTGTAAAGGCATTTTTTTCTGATGAAGCCAAATATTATTATACTGATGATATGAAAGCCCAGTTAATGAAAGTTAAACTGGTAAATAAACCCGGTACAGTTTGGGTGTATAAAAGCATCGATCCGATTTTATTGGGCTGGGTTTTAAAAAAGGCAACCGGTAAATCGGTAGCGCAATATTTTGAAGCCAATGTTTGGAAGAAGATCGGTACACAATATAACGCCACCTGGGGGCTGGATCAAATAAACGGTTTAACCAATACCGCCAGTCGTTTCCAGGTAACTGCCATTGATTTTGCAAAAATTGGCCGGTTATATTTAAATAAGGGTAGGTTTAACGGAAAACAGGTTATTCCCGAAGATTGGGTAGATCAATCGGTTAATATTGGTGCTGAAAAACCAGCATCGGCAAAAGGCTGGCAAAAATCAGCACATCATTACCTTTGGTGGATTCCGCAGGAAGGCGATAAGGGCGATTATGCTGCAGAAGGGATGTTGGGGCAAAGATTATATGTCGATCCCAAAACGAATACCATTATTGTGCAATTTGCCGGTCATGGTGCAGGTAATTATCCTTACCGGAAAATCAGCAGGTATTTAAGTGCTTTACCATTTAGTTATCCTAAGGGTTAGCCACCGGGGACATGTTTTTTTAATCACTGATGTACACAGATAAACACGGGTGGTATATCTGTGTCTATCCTTTTTATCTGTGGTTAAAATTCTTACGCTGCGTTATTCTTTGTTTGCCCTATGGTTGACAACAGATATTCTTTGTAGTAAAAATTTAAACATATTTTGTAGAAAATAGTACATTGCCTCTGCATGGAAAACAACGATGTAAAAATTTCAAAAAAGAAGCCGATTTTTCCGGTTACCCCTGCTTTGCAGAAATATTTGCGTACCTATCAGCGCGAAGCGAAATTGCCCATCGGTTATAACGATCTGATGCAGTTTAACGAAGCTTTTCCTTTAATGGATAAATTCGGCAAAGATTCGCTTTGGGAAGGGCCTATTTATGCACAGGATTTAATTGAACCTTTGCATGAAGGTTTAAAGGAAATTTATGCCAACTTAAAAGCATCGGGTAACCTGCGGATTGTAGAACATAAATACATCGATAAAATTGAATATTGCACTTTCGGAAATACGCATCCCTTCCGTATTCGTATTGTAAACCGTTTAAATGATGTGTACGATTATTTCTATATTAAAAAAGCCGATGCCTCACGTATTTATGGATTGGAAATGGAAGAAATTCTTTCGCCCAATCAGGTAAATTATCTGGTTGATGGCGATACTTTGGTTGAAGAACATATTGCAGGGATTCCGGGAGATATTTTTACAAAGGGGCAGCTATATACACCAGAATTTAACCCCACCCGAATCGCAAAAGAGTTTGTTAAATTTAACGAACGCTGTTTAATTATGCTTTTGGGCGATATGCGTGCTTACAATTTTGTGGTACAGATTACACCTGATTTTGATGATATCCAGTTCCGTATCAGGGCAATAGATTTTGACCAGCAGTTTTACGAAGGAAATTTAAAGGTTTACTTGCCCCAGTTTTTTAAAGAGAATTTACCTTACGTAAAAATGAGCATGGAGCAATTGACGGAGAAAACCGTACTGCAATACCAGCAGGAAGAACGATCGTCTATTGTACACCGGGTGAGGAGCGAGCGGCACCGGCTAACAGATCTGCGAGATGTTTCGAACAAGGAAGAACTGACTACGCCCGAAAATATCGCTTTGCTAAAGCAAGGGATGAGTGATTATTTTAAGGATACAAATTATCTGCGTTGTAAAACCATGACGGATATTATTGAACTGAATATTAAAAATATTATCAGGCAGGTGAAATTGTAAGTTGTGGCGTTGTATGTGACCATCCGACACTGAAAATTATCCGTCAGATGATAACATCTGACGGCACAAAAGAAAAACGGCCGACAAATTGCCGACCGTTTTTGAGTGAATCTAGAAAGAGCGTCCAAAGTTTTTAGGCGTGTTGCCCTTCATGAACACCTTCGGCAAATTCCTCTACAATTTTATCGTTAAAAGCAGGTAAATCTTTTGGTGTACGACTGGTAACCAAACCCTGGTCTACCACTACTTCTTCGTCAGACCAAATGGCACCGGCATTAATCAGATCCTGCGAAATATTTTTTACAGAGGTTAATTTTCTGCCCTGTACTACATCGGCATTAATTAAAGTTTGCGGACCATGGCAAATTGCAGCAACTGGTTTTCCATCGGCAAAGAAAGATTTTACAAAAGTCAGGGCATCTTCATTAACCCGTAACTGATCAGGATTAATTACACCTCCCGGTAAAAGTAATCCGTTATAATCTTCAGCATTTGCTTCCGCAATGGTTTTATCTACATCAACTTCTATCGACCAGTGATCCTGATCCCATGCTTTTATTTTTCCGCTTTTTGAGGAGATAATGTGAACGGTGGCTCCTTCTTCTTTTAACCTTTTAACTGGTTCGGTTAATTCTACTTCTTCAAATCCGCTTTCTGAAAGTACAGCAATAGTGCGGTTACTTAATTGTCCCATAATCTTTAAATTTTTAATAGGTGATGTATTAAAGACAGTTGGGAAAAATTATTGTTTCAGAAATTTTAGATTAGGAGATGATTTCCAAGGTTGTTAATTGGTTTATCTGATAATTGTAAAAGGCTTCGTAAATCACCCTGCTTACGGTTGTTTTAATTGGAATGGCATCTTTAAAGCCATCTAACGGATATTTAATCTGAAAACAGGTGCGTGATTTATTTTTCTTAAATCCGATTTGTTTAAGAACAATCTTTGCCGTTTTAGTAAAATAATCCCTGCCCAAAATATCGGCAAATGGCGTGAACCGGATAATGATTTTGTTCTTTTTGATTGAAAACCTGAGGTAAAGGTTTTCTTCTTTCCGCAGATGAAAAATGAAAGCACTGAACTTATTGTCAACCAGATCGAATATCGTATCATCAAATTCCTGCCCATCATTAAAATAACCTGGTGTAAAGCTGTTTAACTGCTCAAGTTTCTGATTAATCTGTTCGATTTGAAGCACATAATAATCCTTAGCTAAACCATGCTTGCTCATTTCGGCAAAAAAATCGGATCTTCTTTTTAGCTGCTCCTTTTCCTGTAAATGAGGATCAACAAACAACTCGATTATCCTGATCTGTTGTTTGATCCTATTCAGGATTTTAGAGTTAAGATAAACAGCTTTATAATCATGATCAATCTGATCCTCTTTGATTAAAGATTCTATCAGTTCCTTTTCCTGCTTATAAATATGGAGTAGTTCATTAATTTCTTCATTCATAAGCTAGTCGTTCGTTCTGCGATGCTTCACAAAATATAAGGCTAAATTACCGGCAATAATGATATGATTAAAAATGTTGGGCAATAAACCATAATATTTGGTAAAAATTTTAAAACGTTCTTTTAAGCTTTCGCGGTGTTTTTTCTTACTCATGCCACCAACCAGGTATTTGGCTACATATCGGTGAACATTCACAATATTCGAAGCTTTTTTTGCTGCTTTAATAATCCAGTCGATATCAGAACTATATTTATAGGTTAAATCGTAAGGTGCAACAATGCTGCGGCGGATGTAAATAGCCTGGTGACTAATGCTCATGCCGTATTTAAAACTCGTCCAGTCAAATTCTTCAGGGGCCTCATGCCTTCTGCGGCCCAGATTTTCCCAGTTATCATTGTACATTTCGGTTTCTCCGTAATAGATATCGGCACCGGGTGCTGAAGCAAAAACATCTTCTACCGTATTTTCATCGTAAATTTCATCGCCGGAATTCATAAATAAAACATAATCGCCTGTTGCCAATGCCAGGCCTTTATTCATGGCATCATAAATGCCTTTATCGGGTTCGGATACGATTTTGGTAATCTGATCTTTATAACGCTGAACAACCTGCAGCGTGCCATCGGTTGATGCGCCGTCTATTACAATATATTCGATTTTTTTATAGGTCTGTTTAAGGATAGACTGGATGGTACGTTCGATATCGCGAACATTATTATATACAATGGTGATGATGGTTAATTTGGGCATGGGTTAGTCCATTAATTTTTTAAAGGTTTCTGCATCGGGAATTAAACCTTTAAATGCTTTTGGTAGTATTTTACTGGTTGTGTAGGTAGAAACACCCATCGCTTTATTAAAATCGCGGAATGAAAATTCTACAATTTTGTTTTTCTTTTCTTTACAGAGTATGATGCCTATTGATGGTTGCTCATGTGGCTGTTTAACATATTCATCCAGGGCCGATAAATAGAAGTTCATTTTTCCTAAATACTCAGGTTTAAATTTTCCGGTTTTGAGTTCGAAAGCAACCAAACATTTTAAACGGCGGTTAAAGAATAAAAGGTCTAAAAAATATTCTTCGTCTTCAACAATCAATCTGTACTGGTTGCTGATAAATGCAAAATCGGTTCCTAACGACATTAGGAACTTTTTGATATTCTGCACGATGCCACTTTCTAAAACGCGTTCGTCCTCTTCATCTGGCTCTTCTAAATTAATGAAATCCAACAGGTATTCATCCTTGAATGATTGGAGTGCTTTGTTTCTTAACTCATCGTTTGAGATGGTTTTTAAAAAGTTGTTTGGTAAACTACCAGAGTTACTGAACGATTTGTTTTTGAGTTGATGTTTTAGGGTACCAACACTCCAAAATTCGATAGCTGCCTTTTGGATATAATACGTCCTTTCCTCTGCCGATTGCGAGTTTTGTAAACTTTCGATGTGGTGGGTGAAACTGATATTGAAAAATGTTTTTTCCAATTGGTCCGTCACTGACGGACTAAATTTAATGTTCTGAATATCAATTAATTGTAATTGGTCCGTCAGTGACGGACTAATTAGCACATGCTTTTGCCACGACTCAAAAAAGAACCTCATCCGTTTAATATTTGTTCCCGAAAATCCGCGTAAGCCTGGTAATTCTAATTGTAAATCATTGGAAAGGTTATCTATTACTTTAACACCCCATTTCTCTTTTTCTACCTTTTCCGAAATAAATTTGCCCACTGTAAAATAGAGTAGCAAAAGTTCTTTATTCACTAAAGCAGCAGCTTTATACCGGCTCGATAAAATAGCCGATTTTAATGCCTTAATACTTTCAGAATAATTAGTGATGCTTTCCATTTAACAGTTTCAACCGGTATAAATTTAATAAAGATTGGTCAAATTTTTATTTGCTGGCAAGAAAATGAGACTTTGGCAACTAAATTGTAAAACCTTGATTAAAAATTGATTTTACTTCGGCTGTAAATCAATCAGTGTTTCATACAGATGGATATGTTCTGCAGCAATAACTTCTTCCGAAAAGTCTGTTAAAATGCTTAACCTGGCTGCTTTCTGGATTTCCTCCTTATTTGGACGGTGGTATAACCATTCAATGCCGTTTGCCAGATCTTCTGCATTCTGGTATTCGGCCAGGTAACCGTTCTGCATGTGTTTCACCATATCGGGTATCCCGCCTGTAGTAAAAGCAACAACGGGTGTAGCGCATGAAAGACTTTCCATCACCGTATTGGGTAGATTATCTTCTAATGATGGCGTTATAAAAGCATCAGCAGCAGAATAACATTTTGCCAAATGGTCATCTTTATTAATCGTACCCAAAAATGTAGTTTTGAAAGGGAATTCAGGCATTTCTGCATTTTCCTTATTCCCGAAAATAACCAGTTCTATATTTTCCTTTTGTATTCCGGTACGGCGCGAAAGGATTTCTAAAGCTTCAATCAAATAAGGTGTTCCTTTGTGTTTGTCGTTTTTAGAGGGCATAAAACCGCTCATCAATACAAATTTATCCGGGTTAATCTTCAGGATTTTCTTCGCTTCCGATTTAACATAAGGTTTGAAGATCTTGGTTTCAATGGTATTTGGAATAACGGCAGCTTTTCTGGTACCCAACAAACTGCTGAATTTCACCGATGCGGCCATCCATTTGCTCGGCGCCACAATATGGAAGTTTAATTTGGTATAAGCTTTTTGTTTGCGTAACCAGGTTTGATGTGAAATATCATTTTTACCACTGATTTTCAAAATCGGACAATTGCCGCATTGGTGGTGAAAATTTTCGCAGCCATAACGAACATGGCATCCGCCGGTAAAAGCATTGCTATCATGAAAAGTCCACACAATTGGTTTTTCCAGTTCATCAAGCTGCGCTAAAAATTTAGGATTAAGATAGCCATGGTTTACCCAATGTAAATGGATAATATCTGCTCCTTTAACATCAGGGTGGTTAATTACCGAACGGCCGAACCATTGCAAGCTGAATGGCGTTTTTACCGATTTGCTTAACCATTTGGCATAATATCTTTCTGAAAGGATATTGTAAACAGCACGGGCTTTTTGAATGGGCGATTTGCTAAAGGTATCTATCTTCGGGTTTTGGCCAAATTTATAGTAAACCAACACTTTCGAATCGATTCCACTTGCCCTTAAGGCATCACTTAAACGCAAACAGGCTCGTCCCGCTCCGCCATTTCCATCGTAGGTATTTAGGTGTACTACTTTCAAATCAATCAAAAATACATTTTATTGTTTACGAATATAAAATCTGTTGTGTATTTTGAGGCATCATAAGCCAAACAAAATAAATCATGATCAAATTCTTATTAAAATCGCTTGCGACACTCGCGTTTTTATTGCCTTTTCATTCAATTGTAAAAGCCCAAACCTACTTTGCAGCATACCCTGCTTTAACGCCTGATGCGCAAACAATAGTATTCAGTTACGACGGCGATATCTGGAAAGTTCCGGTTAAGGGCGGCGTGGCATCCAGGATCACTGCCATGCAGGGCGAAGAAATTAATCCGAAAATATCTCCTGACGGGAAGTGGATGGCCTTTTCTTCTAACCAGTTTGGCAATTATGATGTATATATTATGCCTTTGGCAGGCGGTGATATTAAACAATTAACTTTTAATGATGCTGCCGATGAAGTGGATAACTGGAGCTGGGATTCGAAAACAATCTATTTTACCTCTGGCCGCTACAATTCTTTTTCGAGTTATAAAGTGAGTGTAAACGGGGGTACAGCTGTTCGTTTATTTGATAACTATTTCAATACCACGCACCATATTGCCGAATCGCGAACGGGCGAACTTTTTTTTAACGATACCTGGGAAAGTTACCGTTTTACCAACCGCAAACACTACAAAGGCGCATATAATCCCGATATCCAATCGTACAACCCAAAAACCAAAAGTTATAAACGTTATACAGATTATATCGGAAAAGATTTCTGGACGAGTGTTGATCAGAAAGGAAATATCTTTTTTGTTTCGGATGAAGGTAACGACGAATATAACCTCTACACTTTTATCAATGGCAAAAAAACAGGTTTAACCAATTTTGATACTTCCATAAAACGTCCGTTTGTTTCGGCCAATGGAACCACAGTAGTATTCGAAAAAGATTATCAGTTATATACTTATGATGTAGCTTCTAAAAAAACAGAAAAAATCAATATCAGTACCTCGCGCAACCAGGTATTGAGTAAAGAGCAGGAATACGATGTGCGTGGCAACATTTCGGCATTTGATGTTTCTACAGACGGGAAAAAGATGGCTTTTATCTCTCGTGGTGAGGTATTTGTAAGTGATGCCGATGGAAAGTTTATCCGCAAAATTACCAATAGCGGCGAACGTGCCTTGGAGTGTAAATGGCTGGCCGATAACAAAACGATTTTGTTCAGTCAAACGGCTAACGGATACCAGAACTGGTTTACCATTACCGGCGATGGAAAGGGATCGGTAAAACAACTTACCAAAGATAAAGCGAATGTGCGCGATATCACTTTGAATAAAACCAAAACGATGGCGGTGTATTTAAGTGGCAGGAACGAACTTAAACTGATGGACCTTAAAACTTTTGATGCCAAAACTTTGGTAACCGACGAATTTTGGGCCATACAGAGTTCGGCCCCAAGTTTTTCGCCCAATGATGAATACGTGCTTTTTTCCGTGTACCGCAATTTTGAAAAGGATATTATGGTACATAGCATTAAAGGCAATAAAACCATTAATTTAACCAATACCGGCGTTACCGAAACGGGACCGGCATGGTCGCCGGATGGAAAGTATATCTACTTTACCAGTGCCCGTACCAAACCATCGTACCCAACGGGCATGCAGAATGCGCACATTTACCGCATGGCTTTGAATAATTACGACGAGCCTTACCGCTCTGATAAGTTCGACGATCTGTTTAAAGAAAGCAAACCTGCACCAACGGATGTTAAGCCAGCGGTAACAGCGCCTAAAAATGATAAAAAATCAAAAACTGATACCGCTAAAAAGAAAACCGACGTTAAACCTACTCCGAAACCTGCAGAGGTAATTACCATTAACACCCAGGATATTTTGGATAGGGTAGAGTTGGTGGGACCTTCTTTTGGCGGTCAGTACGGGACAGATGTTTATGCCAAAGGAGATAAAACTTATGTGTTCTATTCATCAAACCATGAAGGTGGTGCACCCGGACTTTACCGTACCACAATTGAACCTTTTGAAGCCAATAAAACCGAAAAAGTTGCCGATGGCGGCGATTATTCGATTATTTCATCAGGGGATAGATTTTTTGTTTTATCGCGGGGAACCATCAATAAATATACATTGGAAGGTAACAGGCTTGACCGTGTAGATCACGGCTACAAATTTACAAGAAACTTAAATGCCGAATTTAACCAGATGTTTTACGAAACCTGGGTTGGTTTGGATGAAAATTTCTACGATGAAAAATTCCATGGCGTAGATTGGGACAAAATGAGAACGCGTTATGCGGCTTATCTGCCTTATGTGAACAACCGTAGCGATTTGAGGATTTTATTGAACGATATGCTTGGCGAACTCAATTCATCGCACATGGGCTTTAACAGTGCAGGGGCAGAGGAGCGTAAAAACTTAAACTACATTACCAATGAAACAGGAATCATCTTCGATAACGAAAACCCTTTAAAGGTTGAACGAATTGCGGCAAAAAGTAATGCCGCCCGTACCGGAACAAATATTTTAGCCGGAGATATTTTAACTGAAGTGAACGGTGTAAAAGTTGATGAAAAAATAGACCGCGATTACTATTTCAGTAAGCCATCTCTGGATCGCGAAATGACCTTAACATTTAAACGGAACGGGAAAGATGTTTATGTAAATGTACATCCCGAAAGTTCGGGAACTCTGCGAGGAAACCTTTACGACGAATGGATTACCAAGAACCACCAGAATGTAGATAAATGGAGCAACAACAGAATTGCTTACTCTTACATGAAAAATATGAGTACCGGCGAACTGGAAAGTTTTTTACTGGATATGGTTGCACAGGAAGAAAACAAAGACGCGATTATCCTCGATCTGCGTTACAATACCGGTGGAAATGTGCATGATGATGTATTGAAGTTTCTTTCGCAACGGCCTTATTTACAATGGAAATATCGTGGTGGTAAGCTGGCACCTCAAAGTAATTTTGGTCCTGCGGCGAAACCGATTGTATTGCTTATCAATGAACAATCGTTAAGTGATGCCGAAATGACGGCTGCAGGCTTTAAGCAATTGAAACTGGGAAAAATTATCGGTACGGAAACCTACCGCTGGATTATTTTTACCTCGGCCAAAGGTTTGGTTGATGGTTCTTCTTATCGTTTACCATCATGGGGATGTTATACCATGGATGGTAAAAACATCGAAAAAGAAGGTGTAAAACCTGATATTTTTGTGAAAAACACTTTCGAAGACCGCCTGGCCGATAAAGATCCTCAACTGGAAAAAGCAGTAGCAGAAATTTTGAAGGATTTAAAGTAAGGTTAATCGAAAGGATGGTTAATCGGTTAATTGGGCATGGTGCAGAAAGATTGTTTAATTGTTGGATTGTTACAATTACGGAGCAGAGAGATTGTTTATGGTCGGATTGTTATATTGCTGGCACAGAACATAAAACAATTTCATTTCCTAGCTAATCGCTGAACAATTTAGCAATTAAACAATCAAACAATTCAACAATCCAGCAAATTTTTCCGTTTCTTTGGGATTGGAATTATTTAAAACATGGCAAATTTATTAACGGACAGGGCTTTTTGGGTAAATTATTGGGAAAGTAAAAAAGGACTAGCGGTTCAGTTACCTTCAAATTATTTATTTCATGCCCAGCTGGCAGCTGTAATCCAGAAAAATGGTATTAAAACTGCCATAGAGCTGGGTGGTTTTCCTGGTTATTATGCTGTGTTCCTGAAAAAGTATTTCAAACTGGATGTTACCCTTCTGGATTATTTTGTTCATCCGCCAGTGGTAAAAGAACTTTTGGAAAAGAACGATTTAACTGAAAAAGATATCCACATCATCGAAACCGATCTTTTTAATTACACACCTGAAAAACAGTACGATTTGGTATTAAGCTGCGGTTTAATTGAACATTTTAATGATACTGTCGATATTATTAACCGCCACATTGCCTTTGTAAAACCGGGTGGAACTTTGTTTATCACCCTGCCAAATTTTAAGGCAGTTAATGGCTGGTTTCAAAAGAATTTCGATAAGGAGAACTACGATAAACACAATATTGATAGCATGGATCCGGCGCTTTTGAAATCAATCTGCGAGCAGGCGGGACTTAAAGAAGTAAAATCTGGCTATTTTGGCCGTTTTAGTGTTTGGCTGGAAAATGAAAGCCAGAAATCAGCTGGCGTTCGGTTATTTAAGAAAGCAGTTTGGCTTACAGGCAAAATATTTACAAAGATTATCCCATTCGAGAGCAAAAATCTATCACCATATATTATCTTAGTAGCGAAAAAAATCTAAAACGCTATGTCAATCAGTTGGGGGTACTCGCCTAAAATTGAAAAATATATTCCACTGGCCGAATTTCCGGCAGATCAATATTTAATTATTGCCAGGCAGGCGATCGAAAATCTGGGCTGGAGCCTGAGCCATGTTTCTGAAACGGGTTTAATTGCCTATACGCCAATATCTTTTCAATCGTACAGCGAGGAAATATCAATCCGCATCCATGGAAATTTTGCTGTTGTAAAAAGTGAGTGTGTGGGTATTCAGATGCTGTTTAACGATTACGGCAAGAATGACTTAAACCTCGAAAAATTTTTTCATGAATTTGAATATGTAGAATTTCACCTCAAAGATGTCTGGGAAGAAAGTTTGCAAAATTTTCACCAGTTTATTGCCACTCAGGATGATCATTATTTTGAAAAAGCGCCTTTAGCGACTAAAAATAAGATCAAAAATGTACTGTTTCTGTTTTTTCCTCAAAAAGGCTATACCGTAACGCCGATTTTGGTGCTTCTCAATATTTTCTATTATATCGCGTTTGTTATTTTCTCGATTGTTTGGCTGCGGTATCAGTTTGTAAGAAACGGCAGCAGTTATGATCCCGAATTTATTGAAGAACTCAAAAAGGTAGCGTTAAATTTTGGTGTTAACCAGCGTAACCTCGTGCTGGGTGGCGACTATTGGCGGTTAATTACCTATCAGTTTATCCACGGATCTAAATCGCATCTGTTTTTCAATATGTATGCGCTGGTTTACCTCGGTTTAATGATTGAGAATAAACTGGGCTGGAAAAAATACCTCTTTATTTATTTGGTGAGCGGTATTTGTGGTGGTTTGGTGAGTCTGATTTTTCATCAGGAAGGCGTGATGATGGGGGCGTCCGGAGCCATTATGGGCTTATATGGCGCTTTTATTGCGCTATTGATTACTAAATCTTTTGAGCCAAGGGCAACTAAAGCCTTATTGGCAAGTACTCTTATTGTATCATTATTGGTGCTGGTAAACGGTGCCTTTGGCAAGAGGGTTGATAATGCGGCACATATTGGCGGATTTATATCGGGATTTATTTTCACTTATATCCTTAATTATAAGTGGGATAAAACATTCGAAGTTAAAACCTGGGCAAGGTATGCCGTTTCGATCCTTTTATTCCTGCTATTTTTTAGCGGAGTGCTTCATTTTAGCCCCAAATATGGAACGGAAGAGTACCGCAAATTAAGAGATACTTTTAACGGGAATCTGGGCTCACTTAATGGCATTATGAATTTAAAAATTTCTTTGCCTAAAGATGTTAAACTGGCTTCTATTAAAGAAGATGGTATTATCCCGATGGAGCGGAATCTGGTAGTAATTAAACAAATGCAGGCCTTAAATTTAAGGCCCGAAGATGCTAAAGAACGAGATGAAAAGATAAAACTGAGTAAGGTATCGCACCGGGCCGTAATGTTAATGTACAGAGACATTAAGGCTGACAGTACTTATCGCTACAGCAAAGAAACTTCTAACGCATTGGCCAGGGTATTTGAAATTATTTACCAGTAATATTATTATCCTACCTTTTTATATAAGCCAATCTCGCTCAAAGTAATGCAAACCGGAGATTTAGTGATATTTATTTTTACTTTATTCGTGGTAACAGGACGATCCAGTTTAATCAAACGTTTCGCGCCTATGCTTGTGCCATCATAGATTTTTCTCCAGGCATTGTTTTCAAATACTTCTACAGTATAAGCTTCTATCCGCTGACCTAAGGGAATGTATTCCTGTAAACTGATGATATTGAATGTTTTTGATGCTTTTAAATCCAGTTCGAGGCTTGCAGTATGTATATCATCCGCTGTAGCCCAATAAGTTTCTCTGTTGTGATCGATCAGCGTGGCAGCATTATACTTTTTGCCACGGCTGTTGCTCACTTTAATTTGGGCATTTTTAGCCAGGTTGTTTTCGAAAGTATGCTTCACCATATCGCCAAAGGTTTTGAGGGCGGCTACATCATCTTCATGCAATTGTCCGCGGGTATCAGGGGCTAAACCAAGGTCTAAACCTGCGCCACGGCCTACACTTTTTAAATAAAGGTCGAATAGTTTTTCTGGTGTTTTGGGTTTTTCATTAGCATGATAAAACCATCCTTTTCTTAAAGGCACATCGCATTCGGCCGGCATCCAGAATTTGCCATTTCTAATCCCTTCAGGACTTTGCGGATAATTAGCCTGGCCGGGAACAGCTTCGTTTTTCCCATCAGGTGCCATTGGTGTAAAAGTAGCCCATGAGGTTTCTGCTGCATGGCCATCTTCATTACCTACCCAGCGGATATCCAGACCAATATCACTAAAAATATTGGCCATGGGCTGCATTTTACGGGTAATTGCCCAGGTATTCTTCCAATCGTAATAAGTGGTATTGTCAATCGAGCGTTTTTCTTTCGCACCGCCATAATAGCCATCGCCACCATTTGCACCATCGTGCCAGCTCATAAAAAGTTCACCGAAATTGCTGTAAAGTTCTTTTAACTGAGCCTGGTAAATGGCCAGGTATTTATCGGTGCCATAAAGGGCATTATTTCTGTCCCATGGCGAGCAGTACACCCCAAATTTTAAACCATTTTTACGTACGGCCTGCTCTACCTCTTTAACTAAATTTCCTTTTCCTCCTCTGAAAGAACTTTTGCTAATGTTGTAACCAGTTGTTTTGGTAGGCCACAAGGCGAAACCATCATGATGTTTTGCAACCAGGATGATGCCTTTTAATCCACCTGCCTTAGCCGCTTTAATAATCTGATCGGCATTGAAATCTGTCGGATTAAATGTTTTCGGGTCAGCATCACCAAAGCCCCATTCTTTATTCTCGAAGGTGGTTGGCGTAAAGTGAATTAAACCGTAAACTTCAATATCGTGCCAGGCCAATTGCCTTTTTGATGGTACTGCACCATAAGGTTTAGGTGGCCTTTGGGCATAAATTGCCGTTGTTAAGAAAAGAAAAAGAATTAGTATAGGTTTCATTATCATTATAGCTTAGATGTACCTAAAGTACAAAAAATGCAGTCCAAATGAAAAGAGTTAATCAATATTTAACCTGTAGAATAGGTAAAAGTAAAATTATTTTTCCATCTTGATCGTTACACGGATTGATGAAACATTTAATTTTTCCTTACGTTATTTATTCATGAGCGCTTTTATCCAAAACCCTCCAGACGGTGGTACAATGTACACCGAAACCAATCTTAGTCAGCTTTTTCCGGAGCCATTTAATACCATAACAAGTTGCTTTTTTTTGGCTATTGCAGTGTACTGGACGATTAAACTTCGGGGTAATTTTAAACAGCATACTTTTTTAAGTATTGCACTGGTGTTGCTTTACATTGGAGGGATTGGCGGCACCACTTATCACGGGTTAAGGCGCTGGCCCATTTTTATCATGATGGACTGGATGCCGATTATGCTCCTGTGTCTTTCGGCTGGTGTTTATTTTCTGGCGAAACTTACAAAGTGGTATTTCGCAGTACTAATTGTAGCCGTTTATGCATTCTTTCAATTTTATGTAAGGCGGCTTTTTAGCAACGGCGATTTTCAAATCTTTATTAATATCAATTATGCTTTTATGGCTGCGCTGGTTTTGTTTCCTGTATTTGGCTACCTGATTAAAACCGAATGGAAGAACGGTAAATGGGTGGGCTTTGCATTAATTGCTTTCATCTTTGCCCTTACTTTCCGCATAGCCGATAAATGGGATATATTGAGCATCGGTACACACTTTTTATGGCATACTTTCGGAGCGGTGGCTTCTTTCTGTATGCTTAACTATATTTATTTAGTTAACTTTAAGAAGATACAGAAATAACAAGATATGAGAAAACTACTGGTTTTTTTATTTTTCAGCAATTGTTTTTTAGGTGTTTCTAATGCCCAACAGGTTCAATCAAAGGAGCGCCGAAACGAAATAGAAATTCCAAAAATGGATACAATGCTTGTTTATAAAATGATGGCAGAAATGGATAAAGAGCTTAAACTAAGTGATAAACAACGACCCTTTGTAACAGCGGAAGTAACTAAATATCTTGTTGAAAGGAACAGGCTTATTCCCTTTAAAATAGAGCCAGAAGAGTGGCGGGGCAGGTCTAACAATAATCTTTTTGACTTCTCTCAGAATTTAGAAAAGATCCTTGATGAAGATCAAATTGAATGCTTTTGGGGAATGAAACCATTAAATAAAGATAATAATATATGGTGGAATATCTTTGTGGTTTACTGATAATCAGCGGTTCTGATTTTTTGTTTAGATAAATAATATAAACATTGAGCTTGCCGATGGATATTCAACAAGCTCAATTAATATTTAGAATTTTGAATGCGCTTTGCTGTAATCTAATTTCTTTTGGTTGCCTATAGCGTATTCAATGCCTCCCCATAAATGGTTCTGGAATTTATCTTCTGTCCAGCCTTCTTTGGTATGGCCCATGCAGGTATAAAAAGCCCTTCCGCCGTCAAAGTTGTGGTACCAGCTAAAAGGATGGAAATCGCCGTTTTTACCACCTGTATATGATTTTTCGTCTAAAGTAATCAGCACTTTAATATCAGGGTTAATGTCTTTAAAGTTGTAAAGCTCATCTTTTCTCATCCAAACCGAATCGGTGAAGAATTTGGTGGAAAGGTGTTTTTTGTCTTTAATGATAAATTTAGCTTCCTGTACCGCTGGGTGACTAATAAAATAAGCACCGGCCAGTTTTCCATACCATGGCCAGTCGTATTCGGTATCGGTTGCCGCGTGGATGCCTACATAGCCGCCGCCTGCCTGGATATACCTTTCGAAAGCAACCTGTTGTTTGTTGTCGAGTACATCGCCTGTTGTATTTAAGAAAATAACAGCAGCGTATTTTTTAAGATTATCTTCGGTAAAAAGGTCAGCATTTTCAGTGGTATCTACTTCAAAATGATGCTCGGTTCCTAATTTCTGGATCACTTCTTTTCCGGTTTCGATAGAATTGTGCCTGAAGCCCTTAGTTTTGGAAAAAACTAAAACCTTTGCCGATTTTCTGGCTGCGGTATAACTCTGAAATAAAAAAACAGATGCGATTAATAAACACAGGGAGATGTACTTTTTCATTTTTTGACTTGGTTAGTGGTGATAATGAGCTTAAATTTAAGAAAGTTGTTTGATAATTTCCATACATCTTTCTTCAACCTGTTTGCAAACAGGGCTAAACAGGGCATTATCCCAATATGGGTCTGTAACTTCGTCGTTATCAAGAAAAAGTTTAACTTTTTTCCGCTCTTCATCGGTTTTAGCCAGATTTTTTACATCCGCTAAATTGTTCCTGTCCATTACTAAAATCAGGTCGTACCGGGCAAACATCGCGTGGTTAAACTGCTGCGCCCGCTGTTTGCTGATATCGTAGCCCATTGCTTTAGCAGCAGCAATACTCCTGTGGTCGGGTGCTTTACCGATATGCCAGTTACCTGTTCCTGCCGAAGCGATTTCCCAGTTTAAATGCGCTTTATCTGCCAGGTGGCGCATTATGCCTTCTGCCAGAGGCGAACGGCAGATGTTACCGAGGCAAACCATTAAAATTTTCAATATTATTTAGATTTTGCTATAAAGATATAAGTAACAGTGTAAGTTTTTCCCTCCTTATCAAAAGTATATTTTTGGGTAATATAGCTGCCATTTAAAGTTACAATTTCTGGGTTTCCAAACCCGGCATTTAAGGTGATTTCATTTCCGTTTTTCGTCCATTTTGCATTTTGAAAGGAAATCATGTCGCATAATGAACCTGTAGAGGTGAAAGCGTAAGATCCATTTGCTGAAAAATTTAATGCATAATTATTGTTTAAGCATGCACCAGGGCCGGAAAATGTCATGAAATTAGTGCTTGATTTACCATCTGCAGTTAAAGCAGGATTAACAGTTGCCGATTGCAAAGGCCAGTTATACCTTGTAATGTCGTCAATGGTAACATTATCTTTCTTTTTACAGGCAAATGCCAGGCAAATAATTAAAAGAAGTAGTAATTTTTTCATCAGTTTATAATTGGTTTTCGTTTGTAACTGATAAAACGGATATCGTAGCTGAATTGCTACAGTATTTTAAAAAAAATACCCCAAGCTTTGCGTTGGGGTATTAATATTTTAATTGAGAAATGTTTATCCGTAAATGTCATTCAGCATTTTAGCTAAACGTACGCCACCTTTTAATAACTGGTCGTTGAGGGTTTCAACCCAGTCAAAATTGTAGCGGTAGCTTAATTTAGCATCTGGTTTGGTGGTATCGTAAATTTTGTTGCAAATGGTGTACGATTCGTAAATGCAATCTTTCAGGCTTGTGTTCTGCCAATTATAAAGTTGTATAGCCGAAGCATGGTTAATGGCTTTTGCATATTCGGTATAGCTTAACTGTTGGTACTCGATCAGTTGCTCATCCCAAACCCTGTGGATATTCGATTTTTCGTTAAACCATAATACTGAAACGCGGTTACCCCCTAAATCTTCTTTACGTGCCACGTGCATTGGTTGGCATAAATCGCCCGCCAGGTGCACCAACATGCGCAAAGCCAGTTTTTTTTCGGCTGGGGTGCTGCTTGTTTTCTTTAAAACGGCAATTAAATCGGGGATTTTGGTATAAAGACTTGGCGATTTTTCTGTTTCCAAAAAATTATACACGCCATCTTTATTTAATCCTGCCGGAAGGTTAACAAAATGCCAGTTATACATGTAATTGTAGGTAGAGTCTGATTTAATAAAATCGCCCCAGTTGGCGCTCATGGCCAAAGTTTCGTAACCTAAAATATCCTGAATGGCTTTGCGCGTTTTCGCTTTTAAATAACTATCAGCAATTTCGCCAACTACACGATGACCAATGGTACCCCAGGCATTGGCCTGAATAGGGAGATACGCGAATAAACCAACCGCAAGGACAGTGGTTAATTTCTTTTTAATTGATGTTAAAATCATTTTATAATTCTTTTTGTACGCAGGTGATTTTTTGTTTGAGGATTAATTTAATTTCGCGCTGATCGCTTAAGCTTTCTAAAGATAAGGTATCTGCCGAATGTTTTTTGATCAGGAAATTCTTCTCATACCGGCCAATACGGTAACAACCTGATATTTTTTGTTTGTAATTGGCGTGTGTAAAAGTAGCACCAACAAATAAGGTATCGCCTTTTACTACGTAAACCCCTTTGGCATATTCTTTCCAGATACCATTATTGTAGCATGAATCATCGTACAGGTTCACCTTGCTATGGGTAACCATATCAATGTAAACCGAATCGCAGGTAAATTTAAAGTGATGCTGCGTATAATTGCTTAATTTATTGCTAAAAGCAACCGAATCTTCGTTCCATACGCCCTGCAAAAAATCTTCGCCTTTGCCCTGGATGTTTGGCCTCGGACTACAAGCAATATGTAAAATGGATAATGTAAAAAGGATGATGTAGAAAACCCTTAAGCCAGGATGCAGTTTGTTCATTATATTGTTAATCGTTGCTTTTAGGGAACTGATCGTAGATGATCTTATTCTTTTTAACGGTATTGTAAACCAGGATGAAAAAACCTGAGGCAAAACACATACTAGCTATAAAGCTGATGATACCTATCACACTGTAATATCGTGAAACTTCTGTGTAAGCCAAATGCTGACTTGAGATCAATAAAGGCATTAAAACACTGTAGAATAAAGTAACCAATAAGCCAATCCCCGAGCCAATGGTCATTAAAATAGCTTCAACCGCTTGCTTTTTTGCTAACAAAAAGCAACAGGTTCCAAATACAATGCATGGCGAAATGATAGAAACCAAGCTTAGGAGGGTAGAAAGTATTGAATTCATATTGCCTGTATTTTAATTAACCGTTTTGATTTGATACTATTCTATTCTTTCGCTGTAGATTTGTCACGTTGAGCCTGTCGAAACGTTTTACTATTAATTTAAGTAAGGTACTTCGACAAGCTCAGGATGACAAAACTTTATTTATGTAGCTTATTTCAAGCTGCCAACCATATCTTCCGGGCGTACCCACTCATCAAACTGCTCGTTGGTTAATAATCCCAACTCTACAGCCGCTGCTTTTAAAGTTTTATTTTCTTTATGTGCTTTCTTTGCAATTTTAGCTGCGTTTTCGTAACCCACATGTGGATTTAAAGCCGTAACCAACATTAATGAGTTTTGCAGGTGTTTCTCAATTTCAGGCAAATTGGCTGTAATTCCTTCTGCGCATTTATCTGTGAAAGAAACGCAGGCATCGCCAATTAAACGTGCCGATTGTAATACATTGGCCGCAATTACCGGTTTAAATACATTAAGCTCGAAATGACCACTCATGCCCCCAACTGAAACCGCCACATCGTTACCGATTACCTGTGCACAAACCATGGTTAAAGCCTCTGGTTGTGTTGGGTTTACCTTACCCGGCATGATAGAAGATCCTGGTTCGTTATCAGGAATCACGATTTCGCCAATGCCACAACGCGGACCAGAACTTAACATCCTCACGTCATTCGCTACTTTCATTAAAGCAACAGCTGTACGTTTTAATGCGCCAGAAAGTTCTACCATGGCATCGTGTGCAGCCAAAGCCTCGAATTTATTTGGAGCAGTAACAAAAGGTAATCCGGTTAAATCAGCAATTTTCTTTGCCACCAAAACATCATATCCTTTTGGTGTATTTAAGCCTGTACCTACTGCAGTACCACCTAAAGCCAGTTCAGCAACCATTACCAGCGCATTTTTAATGGCTCTGATGCTGTTGTCAATCTGTTGTACATAACCCGAAAATTCCTGTCCTAAAGTAAGTGGCGTAGCATCCATAAAGTGTGTACGTCCGGTTTTTACAATCGAACTGAATTCTTCCACTTTTTTAGCTAAGGTATTTCTTAGTTTCTCTAAACCCGGAATGGTCGTTTCTACCGTAAGCTTATAAGCTGCAATGTGCATTGCAGTTGGGAAAGTATCGTTTGATGACTGCGATTTATTCACATCATCGTTAGGGTGAAGCACTTTTTTATCATCAGCCAGCGCACCACCATTAATTACATGGGCACGGTTTGCGATAACCTCGTTACCATTCATGTTACTTTGTGTACCTGAACCGGTTTGCCAGATAACCAATGGAAACTGATCGTCTAACTGACCAGCAACAATTTCATCGCAGGCTTTAGCGATTAATTCGGCTTTTTCTGCAGATAATACGCCTAATTCAGTATTCGCAAGAGCTGCTGCTTTTTTCAGGTATCCAAAAGCGTGGATAATTTCTTTTGGCATCGAGCCTTCCGGACCGATTTTAAAGTTATTGCGTGAGCGTTCGGTTTGTGCACCCCAGTATTTGTCGGCTGGTACCTGCACCTCGCCCATGGTATCGTGTTCTATTCTGAAACTCATTATATTTTGATTTTTGTTGTCGCAAATTTAGGTTTTTTGCCTTTTAAAGCGTTGTATTTATGTAAGATATTTGGTAGATAACAAAATATCTTTAAGTTCAGCGTTTTTAACCACAGATGCACACAGATAAACACGGATTTATATCTGTGTACATCCTTTTTATCTGTGGTTAATTATATTTATCTGTTTAATGGCCTAAATTAATGATATTGCCACCAGAGCCGTTTCTACCAATGAAATCATATTCATACCTTTACCGCAAATATGCAGGGATTAGTTATTAAATCTACAGGGAGCTGGTACAGTGTTTTGGCCGATAACGGCGAACGCTACGATTGCCGGATTGTAGGAAAATTCAGGATTAAAGGACTTAAAACCACCAACCCGATTGCGGTTGGCGACAGGGTGAAATTTGATCTGGAAAAGGATAGCAACCAGGGTTTAATTAACGAAATGCTGCCGCGTAAAAACTACATCATCCGCAAATCCATCAACCTGAGTAAACAGGCACAGATACTGGCCGCCAATTTAGATATGGCCATGCTGGTGGTTACCCTGGCCTCGCCGCGTACCTCTTTGGGTTTCATCGACCGTTTTTTGGTTACCGCCGAAGCTTACGATGTTCCTGCTGTATTGGTATTTAATAAACTCGATCTGTTTAGTAAAGAGGGTTTGGAAATTCTACAGGAATTTAAAGATATCTACGAAAATATCGGCTATGCCTGTTACGAAGTTTCGGCTTTAAAGGGAATTAACATTCCAATTATCCAGGAATTGATTACGGATAAGATTACTTTAATCTCCGGACATTCGGGTGTAGGGAAATCGAGTTTGATTAATGCTTTAATGCCCGATCGCGATTTAAGAACAGGAGAAGTGTCAGACTGGAGCGATAAAGGACAACATACCACCACTTTTGCCGAAATGTTTGAACTGCCACAGGGCGGATTCATTGTAGATTCTCCGGGGATCAGGGAATTAGGTGTGATCGACATCGAAAAGGAAGAACTGGGGCATTTTTTTAGGGAAATTTTTAAAACCTCGCACAATTGCCGTTTTAACAATTGCAGGCACGTTAACGAACCGGGCTGCGCGGTTATTGAAGCCGTAAATGAAGGTGAAATTGCCGTTTCGAGGTATGAAAGCTATCTGAGCATTTATCATGGAAACGATACGCGTCATTAAGCCCCCAGCCCCTGAAGGGGAGCTGAAAAATTGAATAAATTAATAATTAAATAATATGGAGATTCCCCTTTAGGGGATTAGGGGCTATGAAGTTTAAACTGGGAGATTTTGTGCGTTTTGTTGACGAAAAACGTGAAGGTTATGTAACTAAAATTATCGATACGCAAACTTTGGGCGTTACCGATGAGGATGGTTTTGAAATTCCTGTTGCGGTGAGTAATTTAACATCGGTACACGGCCATGGTGTGGTTGCCGAAGAACTTGATGCGCCAAAACCCATTCAGGTGAATATTCCAAGCATTAGTAAAATAGAAAACGGTATTTACGTTGCCGTTGCTACCGATGATAAGGCTGGTAATGTGGTGCATTTTCATTTGCAAAACCACTCGCCCAATATTTTATTGGTAAGCCTTACAACCGGACGTAAAGAAAAATATGCCGGTGCCTATCATGGCGTAATCGAAGCTTATGCATCTACTTTAGTCTATTCTGCTTCGCTTGCAGATTTAGACCTTTGGCCAGAATTTAACTTTCAGGTTTTGGTGTTTAGCAAAGCCGATGTTAAACCGATTGATCCTTTGGTTATCCGTAAGAAATTCAGGGCAAAAGATTTTAGTACCGAACAGAAAGAATTACCACAATTAAAAAATAAGGGCTGGCTGATCCGTTTGGATGACCTGGTTCCGGTAACCATCGATCCGCAAAAATTAAAAGAAAGTTTCTTCAAATCAACCGAAGAAAAAAGAACAGTTGCAGCGCCCCAAAAAGAAATAGACCTGCACATTGAAAAACTGAGGGATGATCATCATTTCCTCGAAGCGGATGAAATGTTGCAGATCCAGATTAATCATTTTCAAACTGCGATGGATGCTGCGGTGGTGCATCATTTCGATAAAATTGTTTTTATCCATGGTTCAGGCAATGGCACTTTAAGAGACAAAATCCATAAGCTGATCAGTAAAAACCCGCATGTAAAAACGTACATGGATGCGCGGAAAGAAAAATTTGGCTATGGTGCTACAGAAGTGGTTTTTAAATGATGTAAGAGGTTGGAGGATGCAAAAGGGAAGAGGTGAGATGGATGATGGAGGAGTTTTCGTTTCGATCGATTTCTCTTTTTGGCTTAAAAATCCCTCCGGTTGTAGTCATTTCGAGCGGAGTGCAACGCAGTCGAGAAATTTAATATAAATTTTTTCAGTTTTGAACCATTTAAGGTATAGGAGTGAAATAAGCTCAAACCCGTTCTTGCACAGTACGTTGTTTTCTAAACCTGACAGGAGCGGGCAGCGAACGCAGTGAGGTAAAGCGGATGGCAGGGCTACCTTAACCGAAAAGAACCGGAACCTGCTTTCCAAAAAAAATGAAGCAATCGCATATAAGTCTCCCGCCATGCTTCATGTCCCCACGAACCACTTGTTTGCAAAACCTAAAACCCAAACTCCAAAACCACCACAATTGCGTTATTGCTCAGTGCTTCAAGTTCTACCTGTTCAATATCCCAAAGTGCCAAACCATCTCTTGCGTGCATTAACCGTCCTTCAATTTCGAAAGCGCCATCTATAATAAAAGTATAAAACTGGTGGTTAGGACTTTGCATCTTGTAAACCACTTCTTCCCGGCCGGCAAAAATACCTGCGCTTAATTTAAAGGGTAATTTAGGGCTGGAAATCACTTCGATGAGCTGATTTTTATTCTGCTCAAAATCGAAATTGAAAAGCATTTCACTCGCCCGCATTAAAAACATATCGGTTTTAATCCCGAACTGCAAGTAGTTGATCACATCATGCTGATAAGGATTGCTGATTTCCAATACCTCGCCTTTGCCCATATTCAAAACCTGTATTTGTCCGGTTTCGAGAGCAAATTCTTTCCCGTTGGCAACAATATCAATCCCGCCGGTAATGGGCATAAATATCTGGAGCGAATCCTCTTTACAAAGAAAAAAAATAATTTTTCCACCTGCAACCGATTCGTCATTACATAAAAATAAATGGCCAAAAGGTTCTTTATGCTCATTGTAATACTTCTCGAAATTAAAGGTGCTGTATCTTCTTAGTACCGACGTTTCAGTTAATCCGCGCTGATCGGCCAAAAATATTTTTCCCGGGTTGAGTTCCATCTTTTAATTAATGTTTTTTATGGCGTGGATACTTACAAACGGCTGCACTTGAAAAAGATTGGTGAGAACTTCCTCTTCATCTGTTGCTTTAAACTGCGATACCAATAGCAGATTGTCAATTGTATCGTGCCAAACCAATGGTTTTGAGAAGAAATTGATCGCCACTTTGTGTTTTTCGGGTTCGTTAATGTCCGAATTAATGATTTCGAACTTAAAATTTTCAAAAGTTAAAAAGCGCCGGCCAAGGTTATCCAGTACATCAGGTATAATCCCGTTTAACTGCCGTAAATATCCCGTAATGGATGCACTAACCAGGAAATGTAGTTTTTCAGCATCAGGAACATTCACCAGCATTTCGGCAAAAGTAGTACACTGTTTTTCCTGATTATAAAACTGGGCCTGCATTTTAAACTCTGCAAAACTATCTTCATGTACAAACTTATCCCATGGACTGGTATTGGTAAAATCAATTATTTTTCGGTAACACAGCGTAATCACTTTTTTCGACATGGCATAAAATTAAAAAAGACGCTAAGAAATCCTAGCGCCTTCATAAAAATAAAACAATTATAAGGATATACTATGCTTTAACATTTACTTTAAAGGTAAGATCGAACCCGGCTGCCAGTGATCCTGTAACCGTTGCAATTTCTACCCCCGTTTTATCATCACTAAAAACATTGTCGGCATTATTGTAAGTATATCCCGTCATGCCCTTGCTGTAGCCATTTACCAGAGCCAGAGATGTTCCTGTACCTTCCGGGAAAGCAATCTGTGTTACCATTAGCGATGTGCCGGCAGCATTATAAACATGCACGTGGATATGTGTTGCCCGGCCACTGTACCAGCCCGGAAAAATGGAAGTAAAAGTAACCAGTCCGTTCGCATCAGTGGTTTGGCGTCCGCGTAAAAAATGTACCGATTGATAATTTGTGCTCTGCATCCCGCTGCCTCCATATTCAGAATAATTGCCTTCTGCATCGCAATGCCAGATATCTACTATTGCTCCGGCTAAACCCGCACAACTGTTGTTCAGGTTACCGATGGTGATTTTTGCAGTCAATTTATAGCCTGTTCGTCCATCGGTAATATCGCTCCGCACATATGATGCAGGTACTTTTGTAGGAAAAGGGCCTTCGGTTTCAGTTGGGGCTACCGTACAGGTACCATTGGTGCTGGCTGTTGTTCCGGCCGTACCCGAACCCGATGTGTTTGATCCATCGGTGATGCTGCTTTTTTTGCAGGCCTCAATAATTACCGGGGTTGAGATGGCCCCGATCATTAAGCTTCTGATGAAATTTTTTCTTTCCATAGTCAATGCGTTTTGTTTCGTTGGATTAAAATTGCATGAAATAGAATTGATTGTAACAAATGTGTCGACAAACGCTTGGGTTGAAACGTTAAAGGCCTCGAAAAGTCGTCATTTCAACTATAGCGGAGAATCCGTTAAGCAGCATGTATATTACAGGTGCCAAAACATAAAACAAGAATGCAATAATATAAAATGCGTACGCAATAAAATAAAAAGCACATGCAATAAAATAGAATGAACAAGTGATAATATAAAATGCGTATGCAATAAAATAAAAAGCACATGCAATAATATAGAATGAACAAGTGATAATATAAAATGCAGATGCAACAATATAAAACACGATGGCAATAATATATTTTAGAACGAATAAGTGACTGAAAAAATCGGGGTACACTTTTTGCTAAGCTGTAATTTCTTTTTATAAAAGATTAAAACTAGCTTTGCCGCTATTAATGAAACACTTTGTTACCATATCGCTTGTATTTTTTAGCTTAACACATCTGGCAAAAGCCGAGCGTGTTGAAGGGCTAAGGATATTAAACGAATATTGTAACGAGCACAATATCAGTATTAATGCTACTGGTAAAGCCTTTGTTCAACTTAATGAAGACCGGAATCCTTATCTGTTATCTTACACCAGGTTAGCTTTAATCGGGACTCAGGCTCAATTAAAAGTTGCAAAATACGTGAGTGTAAATCAGGTAATTTCTGATTTAACAATCAGGAAAAAACCGAAGAATAACAGTCCCTAGTTATCTTTTTTCAGAAATAAATCTTTATAAGATTGCCCCCCATTTATACTAACAGCTGCCAAACTGACTTAATAAAGACAATGGCTTAGTTGTTGTAACACTCCATTTTTTAATAATAAATACGATTTAAAATATTATAATGTTAGGATTTTTAGCGAAGGTTTTCGGAAGTAAATCAGAAAGAGATATAAAGGCTATTCAGCCATTGGTTGTTAAAATTAACGAACACTACAGTAAACTGTCTGCGTTAAGCAATGATGAGTTACGTGGTAAAACAATAGAATTTAAAGAGAAAATTTCTGCTTTCCTAAGCGAGATTGATGGGAAAATTGCAGCTTTAAAAGCTGATGCAGAAAGTGATAGTTTAGATCTTCACGAAAAAACGGCTATTTACGATCAGGTTGATGCATTAGGTAAAGACCGCGATGCAGAATTGGAAAAAGTACTTTTGGAAATCCTTCCGGAAGCTTTTGCCGTTGTAAAAGAAACTTCACGCCGTTTAAGCGAAAACGACTATTTAGAGGTTACTGCAACCGAGTTCGACAGGGAATATGCAGCGCGTAGAAATAACGTAAAAATAATTGGCGATAAAGCACAGTGGGCCAATAAATGGGATGCTGCCGGAACGGAAGTAGCCTGGAACATGGTGCATTACGATGTACAGTTAATTGGTGGTATTGTATTGCACAGCGGTAAAATTGCCGAAATGGCTACCGGTGAGGGTAAAACACTGGTGAGTACCTTGCCAGCTTATTTAAATGCATTAGCCGGACAAGGTGTACACATCGTTACGGTGAATGATTACCTTGCACGCAGGGATAGTGAGTGGAATGGTCCGTTATTCGAATTCCACGGTTTAACGGTTGATTGTATCGATAAACATGAGCCAAACTCTGAAGAAAGAAGAAAAGCTTATGCTGCAGATATTACCTACGGAACCAATAATGAGTTCGGGTTCGATTACCTGCGTGACAATATGTCGCAAACACCAGATCAGTTGGTACAGCGCAAACTGCACTTTGCCATGGTGGATGAGGTCGATTCAGTTTTGATTGATGATGCCCGTACCCCTTTAATTATTTCTGGTCCGATTCCACGTGGAGATGAACACGAATTTTATGAGTTAAAACCACGTATTGAGCGTTTGGTTAATGCGCAAAAAGCTTATGTTACACAAGCTTTAAACGAAGCTAAAAAACTAATCAATGCAGGTAACAGTGGTACCGAAGAGGGTGAAGGTGGTTTAGCCTTATTACGTGCTTACCGTGGTTTACCAAAAAATAAAGCGTTAATTAAGTTTTTGAGCGAAAGTGGTGTTCGTGGTTTGTTATTGAAAACAGAAAACCACTACATGGCAGATCAGTCTAAGAATATGCCTAAGGTAGATTCTGAACTGTATTTCTATATTGATGAGAAAAACAACCAGGTTGAATTAACCGAAAAAGGTATCGAACTAATTACCCAGTCAGGAGAAGATCCACATTTCTTCGTATTGCCTGATGTTGGTACTGAAGTTGCCGAATTAGAAAAATCTGATCTTCCTTTAGAAGAAAAAGTAATCCAAAAAGATGCTTTAATGCGCGATTATTCTGTTAAGGCAGAGCGTATCCACTCCGTAAACCAGTTATTAAAAGCTTACACTTTGTTCGAAATTGATGTAGAATACATCATCGACGAAGGAAAAATCAAAATTGTTGATGAGCAAACCGGCCGTATTATGGATGGCCGCCGTTACTCAGATGGTTTACACCAGGCCATTGAGGCAAAAGAAAATGTAAAGGTTGAGGATGCCACACAAACTTATGCAACCGTAACCCTGCAAAATTACTTCCGTATGTACCACAAACTTTGCGGTATGACGGGTACTGCAACCACAGAAGCCGGCGAGTTTTGGTCAATCTATAAATTAGATGTGGTCGAAATTCCAACCAACAGAAATATCTCCAGAAATGACGAGCAGGATTATGTTTATCGTACCGTTAGAGAAAAATATAATGCCGTTGCCGAAGAGATACAATACCTTGTTTTCCCATATTCTCATTACGAAACAGAATATGAATTGGATAAAGAAGGTAACGTGAAGCAAAAAGATGGTAAGCCGGTTATTAAATACGATCAGATAGGCAGGGCCGTACCTAAATTGGATGCTAAAGGTGGTTTAATTCCTGCAGTTAATCCTCAAACAGGACAACTGGAGCCAAAAGCCGGTCGTCCGGTATTGGTGGGTACCACTTCTGTAGAGATTTCCGAGTTATTAAGCCGTATGCTTAAACTGCGTGGCATCAAACACAACGTATTGAACGCTAAAATGCACCAGAAAGAGGCAGATATTGTTGCCGAAGCTGGTCAGGCAGGTACTGTAACCATTGCAACCAACATGGCCGGTCGTGGTACCGATATTAAATTAGGCGCAGGTGTTAAAGAAGCAGGTGGTTTAGCCATTGTAGGTACCGAGCGTCACGAGTCTCGTCGTGTAGACAGGCAGTTGCGTGGTCGTGCTGGTCGTCAGGGCGATCCGGGTTCATCTCAGTTCTTCGTTTCATTAGAAGATAATTTAATGCGTTTATTTGGTTCAGAGCGTATTTCTGGTATCATGGTGCGTATGGGTATCGAAGATGGTGAAGTGATCCAGCATTCTATGATTACCAAATCAATCGAACGTGCACAGAAAAAAGTAGAAGAAAATAACTTTGGTATCCGTAAACGTTTATTAGAGTACGATGATGTGATGAACTCACAACGTACTGTAATTTACGCTAAACGTAAAAACGCGCTATTTGGCGAACGTTTGGATGTGGATATGAACAACATGGTTTTTGATGTTGCCGAAGATATTGTTAGCGAATATAAACAGGAAGGTAATTACGATGGTTTCAAATTGGAGGTGATTAAAAACTTCTCTTTAGATACGGCCATCACCGAAAAAGAATTTACCTCAACCAGCATCCCTCAGTTAACTGAAAAGTTATTTGAAGAAGCTGAAGCATTTTATGCACGTAAATCAGAAGCGATCATTCAACAATCATTACCTGTTTTAACTCAGGTGTACGAAGAGCGTGGATCTCATATCGAGCAGATTGTAGTGCCGTTTACCGATGGTATCCGTGGCATCCAGGTAGCTGTTGATTTAAAGAAAGCCATTGATAATAAAGGAAAAGAGGTGGTTCGTTCATTCGAGAAAACCATCGTTCTGGCCTTAATTGATGATAGCTGGAAAGAGCATTTACGCGAAATGGACGATTTGAAACAATCAGTACAAAACGCCGTTTACGAGCAAAAAGATCCCCTGGTGATTTATAAAATGGAAGCGTTCAACTTATTTAAAAACATGCTTAATGCGGTAAATAAAGAAGTAGTAAGTTTCTTATATAAAGGCGGTATTCCGGTTCAGCAAGAACCCGATCAGGTTAGAGAAGCACCAGCTCCGGTTAAACAGCCAAAGTTGCAAACCACTAAACAGGAATTTGGCAGGGAAGAGCCGGGTATCGAGTTTGGTGATACACGCGAAGCCGTTCCACAACAGCCGATCCGTAAAGAAGCAACCATTGGCAGAAATGAGCCTTGCCCATGTGGTAGCGGCAAAAAATACAAAAACTGCCACGGCGCTAATTTATAAATTAGTCCATCGTAGCATACTAAGCCCCGACATTTTTTGTCGGGGCTTTTTTTGTAACTAAATTTTTAATTCTCAAATTAACTCCTATATTTAATGACGTAGATTTTACATACCGTAGTGGTTAAAAGATACACTGTTTAATATCCGGTTGGGTCAATTCGAAACTGGCAGGCAGTTTCCTGGTGATAAATAAAATGGAGTCTGGAAACCATAAAAACGGGGCGTAACTGAAAAGCCATAAGAGTAAGAACACACACAAACACACACACAAATGAAAAGAATTTTTAACGTTGCTGCTGTTTCAGCGACATTGCTGCTTTCGAGCTGCGCCACTATTTTTACCGGTACAAAACAAAACGTTCAAATCAATTCCAATCCTCCGGCCGCTACTATCGAAGTAGATGGGGTTAAGGCTGGTGTTACACCTATGGCTGTGCCCTTGAGAAAAGGATTTACCGGGCAAACCATCAGCTTAAAACTCGATGGTTACGAAACCAAAACATTCCAGCCCCAAACCACTTTTAATGCTGTATCTGTGGTAAATGTATTATTTGTTCTTGGATTTGCAGTTGATGCTGCTACAGGCGCAATGATGAAATACGATCCGAAAGTGTACGAATTTACATTAGAACCAAAGAAAGCGAATTAATTAATTTTTTTAGTGGAAATGATTCAAAAGCCAGGTTTCGAAAGGAATCTGGCTTTTTTTTGATCAAAAAGATCTAATGAAGCAGAGTCGTCCTCTCGACCGGAACGCAGTGGAGCGGAGAGATCTAATGAAGTATATTATTTTGTTTTGATAAAAGTAAGGTGAAGCAACAAAACGTATATTGTTGATATCAAGTTATATTTTTAGTATTTTTGAGTATGAGAACTGTAACACTTGATATTTTAAACGATAAAGCATTAGATCTTTTAAAAGATTTAGAATTACTTAAAGTTATTCGTTTGAGAAGAGATTCTGATGTGCAAGATGTATTTGGTAATGATCTAATCTCAAAATACAAAGGGGCGATGCAAAAACAGCCAATTTCTGAAGTTGACGAACAATTAAATAATATACGGAACGAGTGGGAATAAATTATCTTTGGGATACGAACACTGTAATCTATTTCCTTCAAAGGCAATTTACACCAACAGCTGAAAAGTTTATTGATAATATTGTATCAACCAATCAGCCTGCCATTTCTGCGATCACTGAAATTGAACTTCTTTGCTGGAAAACTGCCGCTGAAAACGATTTACTCATATTAAGAAGCTTTATTAAAGATTCTTATGTGTATGAATTAAACCAGGAAATTAAGAATCAAACTGTAGAGGTTCGCAAATCTTACAGCCTAAAATTACCAGATGCAATAATTGCTGCAACAGCTATTGTGAATGAACTTACGCTCATTACAAGAAATGCTAAAGACTTTGAAAAGATACCGCAAATAAAGGTTTCTAATCCTTATTCCCTTTAAGATTTTCTTCCCAAATAATAACGATTTGCTTAACCCATAAAGAATGCCGATTTTTGCAACGATTTCGGCATTCTTGTTGTTAAGAAGAAGTGAGCAGGTTGATCTGCTCTCCAAATGCCAATTATTTTGCTGATGAAAACCACAATTACTTTTATATTCTGTTTGTTTCTTGCCATAACTGCTTTTGCACAAAAAGGTGAAGTAACCGTTATAAAAGATCCTTTAATCGATAGTTTAATTGCCAAACGGCTCGAAGTTTATAAAACTTCAGGTGAGGTAAAACCCGGTAAACCCATTGTTTCTGCATATGGTTACCGGGTGCAGATTTTTTACGGATCAGACCGGCGCGAAGTTTTTAACCAGCAGGCCCGTTTTAAAGGACTATACCCGCAGTTAAATACCTACCTCACTTATAAAGAACCTAATTACTACGTTCGGGTGGGCGATTTTAGAAGCCGCTTGGAGGCACAACGCCTTATTAACGAACTCAGACCATCTTTCCCAACATTGTTTATTTTCAGGGAAAAAATTAATGCACCAAGTTTAGATACCACAACAACCAATGATCAAAAATAAAATACAGGAACTTGCCGCCAACATTTTTAACGATGTAGTAGGCTATCGTCAACATATCCACGCCAACCCGGAATTATCTTTTAAAGAATTCGAAACCTCTTTATTCATCAAGGATAAATTAAAAAAATGGGGCATCGAATATACCGATTGCGCCAATACGGGCGTAGTGGGTTTAATTAAAGGAAATTTACCATCTGATAATGTTATTGCCTTGCGTGCCGATATGGATGCTTTACCTATCCACGAAGCAAACGATAAACCTTACCGTTCTAAAAATCATGGGGTAATGCATGCCTGCGGACATGATGTGCATACTTCTTCTCTTTTAGGAACTGCTTATATCCTAAATCAAATGAAAGATGATTTCGGCGGAACCATTAAACTGATTTTCCAGCCTGCTGAAGAATTGTTACCGGGTGGAGCAAGCATCATGATCAAAGAAGGTGTGCTCGAAAATCCAAAACCACATTATATTGTTGGTCAGCATGTGATGCCGATGATCGATGCCGGTAAAGTAGGTTTCCGTTCAGGCATTTATATGGCTTCTACCGATGAATTATATGTTACCGTAACCGGAAAAGGTGGTCATGGTGCACAGCCTCACCAGAATATCGATCCTGTTGTAATCGCTTCGCACATCATTATTGCCTTGCAGCAAATTGTAAGCCGCAACGCCGATCCACGAATCCCCTCAGTTTTATCTTTTGGTAAAGTAATTGCAAACGGTGCAACCAACATTATCCCGAACGAAGTAAAGATTGAAGGAACATTCAGGACTTTAGATGAAGAATGGAGAGATGAAGCGCATAAACGCATGAAAAAAATGGCCGAAGGCATTGCCGAAAGTATGGGCGGAAGCTGCGATTTTGATATTCACAGTGGATATCCGTTTTTGATTAACGAAGAAAAGTTAACCGCAAACGCAAGGGTCTTTGCCGAAGATTTTTTAGGTAAAGAAAATGTAGTCGATTTAGATATCTGGATGGCGGCTGAAGATTTTTCTTTCTACTCGCAGATAACAGACGCCTGCTTTTATCGTTTAGGCACCGGAAATGCCGCTAAAGACACACAATATTCCGTACATACGCCACGATTTGATGTGGATGAAGATGCCTTGAAAATCTCGACCGGATTGATGGCCTACATCGCTTTAAAACAACTAGGTAATTAGGATGGAAGATGTTGAAAGGTAAGATGGAAAATGGAAGGTTTAAGTTACATCGTCCATTTTCCATCTCACATCATCCATTTTCCATCTTCCATTTTACTATTTCTTCCATGAAAAAATTATTTCTGTATTTACTGTTAATCCCATTCTTTCAACAGGGTTTTACTCAGGAAATCAAGCGTTTCAACCCGGATACGATCAAAACCATTACGCTCGATTCTACCGTAAATATTAAGGCTGAAAAACTGAATGTGGAAACTTTTATCAGGAAGATCATGTACGATACTTCCTTTTATCAGTCGTTCAGGGATATGAAACGTTATACTTTTATTGCCGAGAACAGGATTTACAGTTACGATAAAAAGAACAAGGTTGATGGCAAAATATATCGTAAAATAAGGCATAACAATAGTGGCCCCTACAAAATGGAATACCTGGTAAAACAGGATACCGGGAAAATTTATAAAAAGAACGGTAAATACCAATTGTACACTGTAGAAATGTTCGATTACATTTTTATGAATGCCTACAATACCGATTTCGTGCCAAATGCACCCAAACCAGATGGAAAAGGCGGAACAAACGAAAGTTATAAAGATAAACTGAAAACATTGATTTTTAATCCCGGCCGACCTGTAAAGGTTCCGTTTATTGGAAGTAAAACCGAGATATTTTCGGCCAATATGCGCCAGTATTACGATTATGGTTTCACCAGTGGCACTTATTTAGATTCTATTCCCGTGTACCGTTTTAAAGTTTCGGTAAAACCCGATCTCAGCAGCTGGACAAAAGATGGCATCATGATTAAAGAGCTGGTAACCATTTTTGATAAACGTAATTTTAATATCCTCGGTCGATATGTCGACATGAAATACAGCAATATGCTTTTCGATTTTGATGTACAGATGAATATCGAAATGGGTTATTTTGGTGAAGATAAATTACCAACCAAAATTACCTATCAGGGCAACTGGGATTATCCTTTCAAAAAAGAAGAACGGGCAAGTTTTTTAATTGTGCATAAAGATTACAAACTCGAAAAAGGCAAGTAACATTTAAACTAATGCTTATCGTCACCCTGAATTTATTTCAGGGTTGGTTTGGTAAAGGAAATTTTATCCTTCTGAATAAATATTAATCGAATTCAGGTATTATCTTTAAACGATTATTTAAACCCATAAATATGCAACTCTTTTCTTCGTTAAAATTTAAAATATCCATTACTATATTGCTGTTTTTGGGTATCCAGGTGCATGCACAGGTACTCACTTCAAAACAGATTGATAGTGTAGTCGAAAAAACATTAACCACTTTTAATGTTCCCGGAATCGCCGTTTCTGTAATTAAAGATGGTAAGGTTATTCATTTAAAAGGTTACGGCGTAAGTTCCATCAAAACCAATAAAAAGGTTGATGAAAATACCCTTTTTGGCGTGGCATCCAATACAAAGGCTTTTACTGCGGCTTCTTTAGGTATGCTCGTTGATGAAAAGAAAATCACCTGGGACACCAAAGTAACCGATGTTATTCCTGAATTTAAAATGTACGATGCCTATGTAACCAGCGAGTTTACCATCCGCGATCTGCTTACACACCGCAGTGGTTTAGGTTTGGGTGCCGGCGACTTAATGATCTGGCCCGATTCATCAACCGTTGATAAAAAACAGTTAATCCATAACCTCCGTTATTTAAAACCGGTTTCGTCTTTCCGTACCAAATATGATTACGACAACCTGATGTATATTGTTGCCGGCGAAGTGGTGGCAAGAGTTTCAGGCATTACCTATGAAGATTTTATTGAGACCAGGATCATTAAACCATTGGGCATGACTAAAACTGCTGCTTCCTGGTACCGCTTAAAAGATAAATCGAATGTAATTGATGGTCATGCACCTTACGAAGGTAAATTACTTCCTGTAGGTTTAAGCTTTGGCGAAATTGCCAATGCAGCCGGTGGAATTTATTCTAATGTTACCGATATGAGCAAATGGGTAACAGCTATGATCAATGGTGGCAAATATGGAGAAACCCTGGATAAAAAACTGTTCAGTCCTGCCGTGGCAAGAGAACTTTGGACCCCGCAGACCCTTATTGCAGGTGGTAATCCGGCAGCTTTCAGCAGCTATGGTTTAGGCTGGTTTCTGAGTAACGTGAATGGTAATTTTCAGGCGACCCATACCGGTGGCTTATCTGGAATTGTTACGCAGGTTACCATTTTACCAGAGCTAAAACTCGGTATCATCGTATTAACCAATCAGCAATCGGGTGCTGCTTTTAATGCCATTACCAACTCGATCAAAGATGGCTACCTGGGAATCAAAGGTCAGGATAGAATTAAAGCCTATAACGATAACAGGCTGCGGAACGAAAAACAGGCCGATGAAATGGTTGCGAAAGTTTGGAACGATATTGCTGCTCAGCAAAAATTATCGACCACAAAACCTGATGCTAAAAATTACTACGGCACTTTCCGCGATTCGTGGTTTGGAGAAGTAACCATTAGCGAAGTAAATGGCAAAATGCATTTTCAGGCTAAAAATGCGCCAAAACTGAAAGGTGATATGACCTATTATAAAGGCAATACCTTTATTGTAAAATGGTACGACAGAAGTTTGGATGCCGACGCTTTCGTAAATTTTAGTTTAGATAACAATGCTTCGGCCGATGGTTTTAAAATTGAAGCCATTTCGCCATTAACCGATTTTAGTTTCGATTTTCAGGACCTTGATTTTAAAAAGACCGATAAAAAATAACCTAACCATTATAAACGATGAAAACCCTATTAAAAACAAGTATTTTACTAAGCTTTTGCTTAATTGTGTTAACCTCAATGACATTTAAACCAAAAAGAATTATCTTTTTCGGCGATTCGATTACCCAGCAGGGCGTTTCTAAAAACGGCTATGTAACCCTGATTAAAAAATCGCTCGATTCTACCAAATACGATGTAATAGGTGCAGGTATTGGTGGGAACAAAGTGTACGATCTTTACCTGCGTTTAGAAGATGACGTTTTAAACAAGAAACCCGATTTAGTGGTGATTTATGTGGGAATTAACGATGTTTGGCACAAACAATCATCACACACCGGAACCGATTATGATAAATATTTAAAGTTCTATCAGGCTTTGATCAATAAAATTCAAGGTGTGGGCAGCAAAGTGGTATTGGTAACCCCATCTGTGGTGGGCGAGAAAAAAGACGGTACGAATGAGTTAGATGCCGACCTGAATAAATATGCTGAAGGTATCAGAACATTGGCTGCAAAAAACAACCTTCCTGTATGCGATTTAAGAAAGATTTTTGCCGACTATGAAGCAAAAAATAATCCAGAAGATAAAGAAAAAGGTGTTTTAACCGTTGATAGAGTACACCTGAACGAAACCGGCAATAAATTGGTCGCCGACCAGTTGTTGCCTTTGGTAAAGTAATAGAATTTCTCTGTCGTCATTGCGAACTGAGGCTAGGGATGTGTGGTGGAGTGAAGCAATCTTTCATGCAAGGCGATAATAGATCAAAATAAATAAAAGCAAAAAGATTACTTCCCCGAAAATTCGGGACAAGCTGTCGACTGAAAAAGCCTCCTCGCAATGACGATCTTTGCGACGTCATTGCGAACTGAAGAAGAGGAATGTACGATGGAGTGAAGCAATCTTCCTGCAGGTAACAACAGATTAAAATAAAAATAGCAAAAAAGATTGCTTCGTCGTGCCTCCTCGCAATGACGACTTTGGGCAGTCGAACTGAAGAAGGGGGATTGTGTGGTGGAGCAATCTTTCCAGTTTTGGAATATAGATTGAAAAAATAATAAAAGCATTAAAGGTGCTTCCAAAATTCGGGACAAGCTGTCGGCAGAAAAAGCCTCCTCGAAATGACGATCTTTGCTGCGTCATTGCGAACTGAAGCAAAGGATTGTGTGGTGGAGTGAAGCAATCTTTCCTGCACGGCATTAATAGTTTAAAAATAAAATAGAAAAATAGATTGCTTCGTCGTACCTCCTCGCAATGACGGACAATAATGAGTATGATAAACCGCGAAACAATAGATAAGATAATGGATACCGCCCGTATTGAGGAGGTAGTTGGGGATTTTGTGCACTTAAAAAAACGCGGAACCAGTTTAATTGGTAATTGCCCTTTCCATGGCGAAAAAACACCTTCCTTTCACGTATCCGTAACCAAAGGCATTTACAAATGCTTTGGCTGTGGTAAAGGAGGCGATTCGGTGCGCTTTATTATGGATCATGAAAAATATTCATATCCCGAAGCGCTTAAATTTTTAGCCAATAAATACAATATAGAAGTTGAAGAAACCGAACTTAGTCCGCAGGATGCCGAAGCACAAAGTGCTAAAGAAAGCCTCTATATTGTTTCGCAGTACGCAAGTGCTTTTTTTGTAAAACAGCTTTGGGAAACCGACGAGGGCAGGGGTATTGGCCTAAGTTACTTTAAAGAACGTGGCTTTCGGGAAGATATCCTTAAAAAGTTCGAAGTGGGTTATTCGCCTGATGTTTGGGATGCGTTAACACAAAGCGCTACAAATGCAGGTCATAAATTAGAGTTTTTAGAAGCTACCGGATTATCGATTAAAAACGATAATGGCAAAATTTACGATCGTTTTCGCGGTCGTGTAATGTTTCCTATCCATAACTTTACGGGGAGGATTATTGGTTTTGGTGGCAGAACACTAAAAACCGATAAAAACGTTCCCAAGTACGTAAACTCGCCCGAAAGTGAAATTTACCATAAATCGAATGTGCTTTATGGTTTATTTCATGCCAAAAAAGCCATCCGCGATCTTGATAACTGTTACCTGGCCGAAGGCTATGCCGATGTTCTTTCGGTACACCAGGCCGGAATAGAAAATGTAGTGGCCTCTTCGGGTACTTCCTTAACTGTAGAGCAGATCAAACTAATCGGGCGTTTTACCCAGAATATTACCATTTTATTTGATGGCGATGCTGCGGGTATCAAAGCTTCGCTTCGTGGTTTAGATATGATTCTGGAAGAAGGATTGAACGTAAAAATTGTTTCCTTCCCCGATGGTCACGACCCCGATTCTTACATGCACCACGTTGGTGCCGGGGCCTTTAAAACTTACCTCGAGCAGAACAGAAAAGATTTTATATTATACAAAGCCAATGTGCTGCTTAAAGATGCCGGCAACGATCCCATCAAACGTGCAGGCATTATCCGCGATATTGTAGAAAGTATTGCAAAGATTCCCGATCAGATCAAGGCTTCCGTTTTTATCCGCGAGTGCAGCAGCTTACTCGAAATTGATGAGCATATTTTGTTAGGTGAGCTCAATAAAATGCGCTCAGCAAAGGTTAAGAAAAGCTTCGATAACCATCAACGTGCAAATCCATCATCGAGTCCTAAACCTTATTCCTCTGGTGCGCCGGAGCCACTTGGTCCGCCAGATGATTTATGGGATGATAGCGCTGGTCCTGGGGGCTACGAGCCCGAACCGGTAGAAGAAGAGGAATTTCAGGAGAAAGAGATTATCCGGTTGTTATTAGCTTACGGACATGAATTTGTAAACTGGGACAAGATTGACGACATGTATATCGGTCCGTTTATTTTGCAGAACCTTGCCGATGTTGAATTTGATGATCCGCTTTGTAAAAGGATTATCGATTATTATAAATCGGAAATCGATAACGGACGTTTACCCACATCGAACCATTTTGTTAAACACGAGGATAGGACAATTGCTGATCTGGCCATCACACTTTCCACCTCAGAGTATGCTTTAAGTGAAAATTGGCTAAACAAACACCTGATTTATGTTAAAGATGAATCGATGAATTTAAAAGCCACCATTTTGGGCGGTATTTTTCACCTGAAAAAACGTAAAGTCGAAAAAATATTGCTGAACTTGTTAAAAGAGATTAAAGAAGAAAAGAACGAGGATAACCAGATGATTTTAATGCAGCGTTATGGTGTAATTAAAGGTGTAGAAAGGGAAATTTCAAAGTTCCTGGGCTCTGTTATAGTTAAGTAATGATTGAATTTGAGATTAGAGAATGATTGATTGATTGAATGGTGAAATGGCTGACTGAAAATAATATATTTTGATACCCATCCACTCATTCAAAACTTACTCCTTCGAAATTTATTTATTCACTCATTCAAAACTCAATCATTCATTATGTTAAGTAATGATTGAATTAGAGATTAGAGAATGATTGATTGATTGATTGAATGTTGAAATGGCTGACTGAAAATAATATATTTGGATACCAATCCACTCATTCAAAACTTACTCCTTCGAAATTTAATTATTCACTCATTCAAAACTCAATCATTATTTATTTATTCACTCATTCAAAACTCACTCATTCAATAATTAAATATGGCGCTTCATAACGATTTAGGTAAAGAGGGCGAGAGTATCGCCAAACAATATCTCGAAGATCAGGGTTATGAGGTTTTGGATGAAAACTGGACCCATGGCAAGGCGGAGATCGATTTAATCGTTTACAAAGACGGCATTATGGTTTTCGTGGAAGTGAAAGCCCGCAGCTCAGTTGCTTTTGGCGAACCGGAAGAATTTGTGCACAAAGCAAAGCAAATCCAAATGGAATTGGCAGCTAATGCTTATATTGACATCATGAACCATCAAAATGACATCCGTTTTGATATTATTGCAATTACATTTACAAAAAATAAAAATTATAATTTAAACCATATAGAAGATGCGTTTTGGCCTGAAGATTAACCCCATCAAAAATTTCATGTTTATAGGAGTTGCGCTTGCATTTATAAGTGCTTGTAAAGATACTACAACGACAACCTATAGAAACTTTGTTTCACCAATGATTGGTCTTAACGTACCATCGGGCAACGAATTTGATGTTAAAGTACAGTTTGGAACTGAGCAAAAAGTAGATTCGGTAGTGTACCTGATCGATACCGTTAAAGTGGTTTCGAAAACCGATACCTCAGCAATAAAACTTAGAACTGCTGGTTTAAAATTGGGCAATCACCTGCTAACAGCAAAAATATTCGGCGAAGGGAAATCAGAAGATTTAACCTCAAACATCAATATTCTGGCCGCTCAGGCACCAGCAGAATATACCTATAAAATAATTAAAACTCTGCCTCACGATACCGCTTCTTATGTAGAAGGTTTAGAATACCACGATGGCTTTTTCTACGAAAGTGCAGGCGATTATGGCCATTCCAGCTTACGTAAAGTAGATCCTGCAACTGGTAAAGTCCTGCAGAAAGCAGACCTGGATAAACAATATTTTGGCGAAGGGATCACCATAATTGGCAGCAAAATTATTCAGCTAACCTATCGCGAAAAAGTGGGTTTTGTATATGACAAAGCCACTTTTAAAAAGCTATCAGAGTTTTCGTACACTACAGGCAGAGAGGGCTGGGGACTTGCTTTTGACGGACAGAAAGTATTGAATACTGATGGATCCAACACCATCTTTTTCCTGAATAAGGATACTTACCAAAAAACCGGATCAATTGATGTTTTTGATAACAAAGGAGCTATTCAAAACCTAAACGAGCTGGAAGTGATTGATGGTAAGATTTATGCAAATGTGTACACTACAAATAATATCCTCATCATTAACCCCGAAACAGGTGCTGTAGAAGGCAAGGTTGATTTATCCGGATTGTTACCTGCCGATTATTTCAAAACAGAAGATGCAAAAGCCAATAACGTATTAAATGGAATTGCTTATGATAAAGCAACCAAAAGGCTTTTTGTTGCCGGCAAAAAGTGGCCGCATATTTTCCAGATTGAGCTGGTGAAGAAATAGCAACATTATCGTCATTGCGAGGAGGAACGACGAAGCAATCTTAAAACGATCGCTATAATCCATATTTTAAAGATTGCTTCGTCGGCTGAAAAAGCCTTCTCGCAATGACGAGTTTCGGAGCTGGATTGTTCTATTAATCCTTTTTCTTCGGTTCATTTAAATAACCGTTAAAAATTATTGGTTGTTTATTTACACTGCTGGCCGTTAACTGCGCATAGCCATTGGTAGAGATATTGATGGTAAACCGGTAGTTTTCCCTTTTTACATCCTTTGTATTAATCTGGATGGTATAAGCTCCTTTTTTATTCTTCGATTCCGTATAAGTAAAATCTTTCGAGGTAAATTTAATTCCGCCCTCACTTGGATCTAAAGGTGCAGAATACGATCTTCCATAATAAGGCAAAAAGGCTATTACACTATCTTTCGTTACCCTTACGTCGTATTGAGAACCTGTGAGGTTGATTGTAGAACCGCCTTGTCCTCCAGGCATCATATTTAACACCCGGCTAATATCATTATTGGCCATAGGCATGGCGGTATTGGCAACAAAAGTATAATTCTTGTCTGCTACAATTTTTACTGTAGTTTCTTTATTGGTTTGGGCAAAAGATTGAACCCCGATCGAAAGAAAGGCAAAGCTCAATATTAAATTTAAACGTTTCATAATGTGTGTTTTAAATGTGTAACAATTTAAAGATGCACAGATTTGAAAGATTCCATAATAGTGCCAAAAATGGAATGTAGCGTAAATTTAATGATATATTATGGATTTACTTTTTCCGAATAAACTGATTTATACAAAGTGTTGCTTTTTTCATCTTCAGAAGCTCCTGTAGCCGTAAACTTATAATTTCCGGCGGGTATATTTTGGAGTTCTATTTCGCCGTTTTCATTCGTTATCAGTATAATTGGATTTCCGCCCTGTTTTTTCCCTCCCTTAAGTATTACACCAGCAATTGGCGAACCTGCCACCCTCGAATTTGGATTGGTAGATGGAACAGAAACCACAAATTTATAATTTCCTGTAGCCATGTTGTTAAATTCTATTTCACCATTTTCGTTAGTAATAAAAGTAATTAAATCTCCTGTATTTTTGCTGCCTTTAACCACAATGCCGCTAATTGCTTGTCCGGCTGTAAAATTAATATCTCCGGTTGCTGCATCCAGTTTACCCTTAATCGATTTCATAATGCAGGGAAAATGAGATTCAGGATAATTCAATTTGCAATAATTGCAGTAGTGCCCATCAGACGTTTTAGTTTTTGATTGTATAGCTAATTGTTGAGTTTCTGTTAATGTGGTAGTTTTAACCTGAGCCAGAACAATAAAAGAAGTAAATAGCAGAAATGCTGCTATAACAGCCTTTTTTTTCATAAAATTTGATTAGAAGTTTAAAATTAGTCAAAAAATATGGCTCCTGCCAGTTTTTTTACCTTGCCAGAGGGTTTTATTTCTTTTTTGATGCTTTTGCAAAAGGATTAAAGGCCAGGGCAAGCTTAACCCAAAAATCGAGTTCGTCATTACGGCTTAGTACATCCTCCGAAACCGAAATATAACCCTTCATTGGTCTGCTGCCCATTACCATCTGTTCCCAGCCATCCTTATCTGATAAATTTTCCAGTTCATTTGGATCCAGTCGCAACATCATGCCGTCTTTAGATACACCAATACACATTTTGCCGTTCACCATAAAAACGAGGCCACTAAACATTTCTTTTTCCTCTACATCTTTTATGTGCATTAAACGTTCGGCTACCCTGAGGGCAAGGGTTTCGTTGTATTTCATGGTTTTAAATTCTTGTTTAACATGAATTGGATAATTAATATTTCATATAGACAGTTTGCAACAGTTTTTTTCATTGAGGCGGTCGTCACCCTGAATTTATTTCAGGGTCTTTCACGCTAAAAAGATGCTGATCCCGATGTGAAAATCGGGACAGTATGACGATTCGATCTGGACCAGGCGCTTCTACAACCATTCTCATTATAACTCCAGGCAATTTATCCTAAAATTAATGTTTAAAAGATGTTGAACAAAATAATTTCCTTAGTAGCTCTATTTCAGTAAATTTGCAATATGTTGTTAAACTGCTATCAGGAAGAATTATTAGAGGCCGGATGTGATGAAGCTGGAAGAGGTTGCCTTGCCGGGCCTGTTTTTGCAGCTGCGGTAATTTTGCCAAAGGGTTTCGTGCTTGAAGGATTAAACGATTCCAAACAGTTATCACACGATCAAAGGGCTTTATTAAGGCCAATTATCGAACAGGAAGCTTTAGCCTGGGCCGTAGCCTCCTGCGATCATGAAGAAATAGACCGCATCAACATATTAAATGCTTCCTTTTTAGCCATGCACCGCGCAATCGAAAAGCTGCATACCCAGCCTCAATACCTCGTTATTGACGGAAACCGTTTTAAAACCTATCCGCAGATTCCGCATAGCTGTATTGTTAAAGGCGATGGGAAATATTTAAACATTGCTGCGGCTTCGATACTGGCCAAAACGCATCGCGATGAATACATGACCAACCTGCATATCGATTATCCGCATTATAACTGGCAACAGAACAAAGGCTATCCAACCATTGCGCATCGTAAAGCAGTGATTGAGATCGGATTATCACCTTTTCACCGCAAAACTTTTAATGTTAGCGATCCGCAGTTAGAACTGTTTTCAAAAAACGCCTAAAATTTCGTAATTTCACAACATTGTGAAAATTCTGTTAATTACTAAGCGGATTCCCTTTCCGCCAAATAGCGGTTATCCCATTGTGGTTTACAATACCATAAAAGGTTTGCTGCAACTTGGTGCAGATATCACTTTGTTTAGTCTTAACCCCACAAAAGGAAGGATCGATATTGAAGACATTTACGACCCCATTTTTGAACAGATTAAATACCATACCTACGATTTAGATACCGAAGTAAATGTATGGTCGGCATTTTTTAACATTTTTACCAATGAATCTTATAATGTATCACGCTATTACAGTGAGGATGCTGCGCGGCAATTAGAAAACCTGTTGCGCGAAAATGCTTTTGATATTATCCAGTTCGAAGGGCTTTTTGTAGTGCCATATCTGGATGTGGTGAAGGCAAACAGCAATGCCAAGTTAATTTACAGGGCCCATAATATCGAATTTACCCTTTGGGAACGACTTTCCCATTCAGAAAAATTTCTCGTTCGCCGTAAATACCTCGCATTTTTAGCTCAAAGGCTTAAAGCTTACGAAACCGATCAGATTAACCGTTTCCACCAGATTTTCGCCATTAGCGAGCCCGACCGGCAAAGTATATTGCGCTTCGGCTGTGAAGTACCAATGTCCGTTTTTCCCGTTGCTATTGATTTAGAGAAATATAAAGTAGATAAAACCAAAACCAGTTTCCCTACACTTTTTCATTTAGGAGCAATGGATTGGCGGCCCAATCAGGAGGGTTTAGAATGGTTTCTGGATGATATCTGGCCTGATATCGAAAAGCTGAATAAAGACCTCCGTTTTTATATTGCCGGAAAAAACATGCAGAAACATTTTTTCGAATATGATTCCGAAAATCTGATTGTGGAAGGAGAGGTTTTTGATGCGGTAGAGTTTATGAATTCGAAAGCCATTATGATTGTACCTTTAATTTCGGGTACAGGTATGAGGGTTAAAATTATTGAAGGCATGGCCATGAAAAAATGCATCATTGCCACCACTACTGCTGCCGAAGGGATTAATTGCAGGCATGGACATGATATTTTAATTGCCGATTCGGCGGATGAATTTTACCGTTCAATTTTGCAGTGCATCATTAACCCAAAACGCTGGATGGAAATCGGTGAGAATGCCCGTAAAACCGTTGAGAATGATCACGGCGTTCATTTAATCTCCGGTAAAATGTTAAAGATTTACGAGGAATTGGTGAGCGCGTAGCTAATAACACGATCGTCATCTCGACTGAAGCGCAGCGGAACGGAGAGATCTATTTCAAGATAGATTAGCTTCGCTGAGCACTTACGTGGTTCTCGACTGCGTTGCATTCCGCCCGAAATGATGATTTTTTGCTTGTGGATAAAGTGAAAATCTATTGAAAACTCATTAAAATTAAGCCAGAATTTCGCCTTTTTCTTAGTAGTTTTGCCCCGCAGAAGAATAAACTCAAAATACTTCATAATTTGCAGCTTAATAAGTGCATAAACAAATTAAAACTGCTTTATTATCATAAAAAATAATATTCACGGATGAAAAATACCGCATTAACAGAAAAACACATCGCTTTAGGCGCTAAAATGGTTCCATTTGCAGGTTATAATATGCCTGTTACTTACGAGGGTATTAATGCTGAACATGCAACTGTTCGCAATGGTGTAGGTGTTTTTGATGTGAGCCACATGGGCGAATTTATCCTGAAAGGCGAAAATGCGCTAGACTTAATCCAACGTGTAACCAGTAATGATGCCTCTAAATTATACGATGGAAAAGTTCAGTATTCTTGTTTGCCAAATCAGGATGGTGGAATTGTAGATGATCTTTTGGTTTATAAAATTGATGATAAAACCTATATGTTGGTGGTAAATGCATCAAATATTGAGAAAGACTGGAACTGGATCCAAAAGTTTAATACCGAAGAGGTAGAAATGCACAATATTTCTGATCAGACTTCTTTGTTGGCTATTCAGGGCCCAAAAGCCGCAGATGCATTGCAAAGCCTGACTGATGTTAACCTGGCATCGATGGAATATTATACTTTCGTTAAAGGTACTTTTGCAGGTATTGATAATGTGGTGATTTCTGCAACAGGTTATACCGGAGCCGGCGGTTTTGAGATTTATTTCGAAAATCAATATGCAGATCAGATCTGGGATGCCATTTTTGAAGCTGGTGCGCCTTATAACATTCAGCCAATTGGTTTAGGTGCGCGTGATACTTTACGTTTAGAAATGGGTTTCTGTTTATACGGAAATGATATTGATGATACCACATCGCCAATTGAAGCAGGCTTAGGCTGGATTACCAAGTTTTCTAAAACTTTTACCAATTCTGAAGCATTACTGGCGCAAAAAGAAGCTGGTATCCAAAAAAAACTGGTTGGTTTCGAAATGATCGATCGTGGTATTCCACGTCACGATTACCAGATTGCTGATGCTGAAGGCAATATTATCGGTAAAGTAACTTCTGGTACACAGGCTCCATCATTGCAAAAAGCAATCGGTATGGGCTACATCGCAAAAGATTTTACTAAAGAAGGTACAGAAGTTTTTATCCTCATCCGTAACACGCCGATCAAAGCAAAAGTGGTTAAGTTTCCTTTTTATAAATAGGATTTGAGAAAATAGATATGAGATTTGAGACGGTTAGGTCGCCAAATCTCATATCTCATATCTCAATACTCAAATCTCCTCAAATGTCAAAAAAAATAGAAGTTTGTTTAACGCCAGCATTGATCGGTTTATACGATATAGAAGAAAGCATTGTGGTGGTGATCGATATTTTACGAGCTACATCATCTATTACCTATGGGATAGATAATGGTGCTGAAGCCATTATTCCGGTAGCTAATGTAGAAGATTGTTTAAATTATCGCGACAGCGGATTCTTGCTTGCAGCAGAAAGAAACGGAGAGGTGGTAACAGGATATGACTTTGGTAATTCGCCTTTCTCCTATACTAAAGAAAAAGTTGGCGGCAAAACAGTTGTCCTTACTACTACTAACGGAACCAAAGCTTTGCATTTAGCACAAAAAAGGGCTTATCAGGTAGTTATCGGATCATTTCTTAATTTAGACTCACTTTGTTCTTATTTGAAAAGCGAAGATAAAAATGTGCTTTTATTGTGTGCCGGCTGGAAAGATCAGTTCAATTTAGAAGATACCTTATTTGCCGGAGCAGTAGTAAATAAACTCCGTCAGAATTTTGAACATTTTGATGATTCCAGCGTAGCTGCTGAAGATTTATACCTTTTAGCTAAAGATGATCTGCGGAAATACCTGCACAAATCATCACATAGTCACCGTTTGGCTCAATTGAATATCGAAGAAGATGTGGTTTTTTGCCTACAATTAAATGTTTGCGAAGCTATTCCTGTTTTAGAAGGTGAACGTCTGGTTGCTTTAAAAAAATAAAGAGCGCTATAATCCTCTTTTTAAAAGCTAAACTTTAGCCCCAGAAACACTGCATTTTTTCTAAAATTTGCACCATTAAACTGGGTTTCTTCAGTATTACGGTTATTAAAATAAGCTTTATCTACTCCTGAATAAGTATTGATGTTATTGATTTTATAATCAGCATCTACCCTTAAATTTTTAGTCAACGGTACCGATAAGTTAACACCGCCACTTAATGCAAATGAGTTGGCCTTGTGCGTAAAACTTACAGGTTTGGCAAAATCGGGGATTAAATTCCAGTTGGCCTTGGCAGAATAAGTGTAAAATCCTCCTAAAACCGTGGCACCAATGCTAAATGCATCTGTTTTAAAAACAAACGTCCCTCCGAAATCGAAACCTTTATACCTGGCCTCATAAGTAGAGTTTAGGCCGTTGCTTTCAGGGTTACTAGCACTTTCCAAAAGGTGAAATTTTTGCTGGTTATACGAAACCCCAATAACCGGATTAATGTTGAATTTTCCTGTTTTAAAAAGTTGATAATCAATCTGTAAATCAGTATTATACAAATAGCCTTTGTTGGCATTGAGCAGATCAAAATAAAATGCGCCTTGTCTGTCATCATCTGCATAATCGGTATCCTCAGCATCGCCTTTAGTGATATTACTGTATTGATTAGCAATTTTTACACTTAGTTTGCTGGTAATATAGTACTTGATATCTAAACCGTAGCCAGGCCCTTTAAGGTCTTTCCAGATCAGCTCTGATAGTATATTTGGATTTGTACCTGAGGAATTACCCGCAATGGACCAATCAAATCTGGATTGCTGAAAGCCAACATAAGGCTTTATTTCCCATTTATGCGGAGCATCCTGTGCAGATGAAGTTTTGTAAAATAAAATCAGAATTAAACAGGTTAAGCAATATTTAAAAGAGAAAATCCGCAAGGTGATCTGCATATTAGTTTTAGGTTTATACAAAGCAAAATACACATAGTGGCAAATTAAACCACTATGTGCACATATTTTATTTAAAATGGATATACTGAAGCGATAAACGTTTTATCAGTAGGCGATAAAACAGTGTTCCATCCCACTTCATAATCGCCGATGGTTAATTCGTTTGGAACCGAATAGTGCATGATCGAATTTTTATCATAAGCGCTATAGTTGGTTTGCGTAGTGCTGTATTTTGCAAAAATATTATTATCAGTAGTGGCCTGATCCCAATAATTTGGTGCAGCAGCATAATAAGCGTAAACAGCTGGTTTATCCCATGGAATACTAACTAAAGGATGCTGATGCTCGTGGATCATTCCCAGCGCATGACCAAATTCGTGTATTACCACGCGGCTGTATTCCGAATCGTCTGTGGTATCGGTTAACCAGCCATAATTCATGGTTGCGCCGCTGGCTGGTGTCGATTTTCCAATATAAGACCATGAACCTCCACTATCAAAAGTTACCCTGATCTTTGCAGTATTATCATTGGTTACGAAATTGAATTTTATGTTTGCATATTGTTCCCACTGTTTGGCAAACTGAATTACTTTCGCCCTTACAACAGCTGTACCGCCGTTCAAGCTTACTTTAATGGTAGAGCCGTTGGTCCACTTTGATGATTTTATAACGGCACCTCTTGGGGTAGTACCGTCATCAAAAGTTCTTTCAGTACAAATCTTGATCTCGCTAAGCTTATTCACAGACATAGCTTCTGGCTTTTGAAGATCTGCAGTTTCTGTAGGTTTTTCTTTTTTACAAGAATACAATACAGTAGTTAATGCAAGCGCAGCAATCAGCGCTTTATTTAATTTTAAGAATTTCATGTTTTAGGTTTTTTAGGTAAAAATTAATGATCTGTTATTTTGACGGAAATCAAGTTAGAAGATCGTAAAAACCGGAATTCTTCTCATCTGAAAAAGAATGAACAGACTAAAAAACATAGACAGACGTTTAGGTTAATATACTCTGCATTTGCGAAGTATAATCCTAAAGTAAAATAATATTACATAAATACCAAAATAAATGTAATATTTTTATTGCATAAGTGTATTTATTACACGCTATCTATTTGATTGTTTTTTAATTCAATATTGTATTATTAATAATGCTTTATGTAAGCTAACCCGATAATTAGCTTAGGGTTTGGTAATGAGCTCAGAAATGGTTGGGCTGTTTTTTATGGTAATTAATGCCTCTTCGTGTGCCAGCCAATAAATATCTTCGGCACGTTTCATATCAAAAGTACTAATGGCACCTAAACCTTTTGGCTCGATAAGTACATTACAGAATTTTGCCTTTCTTTCCATATCATGGTTGATCGACATAATACCAGCCCTACCCATTAAATTGGTAATGCCGGTAATTTTATCTACAGGTTTAAGGTGATTGCAGGATGAACCGATAATGAAATCGCAATCTTCCATCAAAGGTTCTACAGGGAAATTATTTAAAATGCCACCATCCACATACATTTGTCCGTCGATCATAATGGGTTTAAAAATTCCGGGGATGCAGCTCGAAGCATGTACCGCTCTGATTAGCGGTCCTTTGGTGAAATAAACCAGGCGGCCTTCACTAAAATTCACGGCAGCAATGGTTAAAGGTATTTTTAGTTTCTCAATGGTATCTTCGGGGAAATATTCTTTTAAAATTAGCGCGGTATTCTCAATATTAATCAGCCCCAGAGAACCTACTGCCGGGCGGACGAAGCGCCAGAGTTTGGTTTTAAGGAAAATATTCAAACCCTCCTCCGGATCAATGCCAGCCGCAAAAAAAGCCCCGGCTATAGCGCCCGCACTCGTTCCGCTGATGTGGCTAAACGTAATGCCCAAATTGCTAAAGGCTTTCAAAACGCCTAAATGTGCTATTCCCCTGATGCCTCCGCCTGATAATACTATGCCAACTCTCATTTTTTTGGGTTAATTGTTTGAACTGGTTAATCCTTTAACTGTAAACTACCAGCTGAAAACTATTTCTGTTGTTTCGGTTTGTATTTCGATTGATTTAATATTTTCTGTGCATCGTTATCTGCCATTAATTTTTGTAAAGTAACCTCAGGATGTGCTGCCATGTATTTTCTTACAATTTGCCAACCCATCCATACACCCAATTTTGGTGCCGAATCTCTGTTTTCGCCTAAACCCGGAGTAAAAGGTCCTTCAGATAAAAATACCTGGATCTTTTGATAATCGGTTTCATACAAAAAGTTGTTCTCCAAAAAATATGCCCAAATGTCGCCTTCAAAATTTTGTGCCCAATCCAATTGCTGTTTGGTATAGCCTATTTTAGTCGAATCGCTTACATTTTCAGGTAAAACCTGATCAAGAAAATACAATATTTTCCCCTGGAAAATCATTTTAGATAAAAGTGTTCTGTTTTCGTCGGGTTCGGTAAAAAGTTCTTCATGGGCATAGGTTTCTGCCACGCGTGGTACAATATATTCAGGGGCGAATCTCCTGGAGAGGTATAATGGAACACTTTGTACAATGGCTTTGTAAAATTTACTGTCTTTGCCCAAAAACATATCCAAACCAATGCCAAGGTAATTGTCGCCAACAGGCATCTGGTAGGCAAAACCCGATGCAAAAGAAATAAATCTTGGGATTTTTGCTTTCGGGTAATAGTATTTGATGTATTTGAAAGTTTCGCTTAATCCCTCTTCCTGAGGCTTTAGATTTGGAAAAACGCTATCCACTTCTTTGGTTAAATCGGTGTAAGCCTGGTCGTGGTATAAATTGGCCAGCGACTCGGTATTGGAATATTTACTGTCTAATATCCGGTGAATAAAATCATCATAAAATACGCCATACCTGGAGCGAAGCTGTTGATCTACTTCAGTAATGTTTTTGTTTTTCCCTGTAAATAGCTCGTTATCAAACCTTTCAATCTTAATATCTACCTGTATTTTACTTACATCAGGCCGCTTACTTTGCTTGCAGGAAATAAATGCCATGGCAAAAAGAAAAATTAGATAAATTTGCCATTGTTTTACGTTATATGTCATGTAGAACAAATATATATAAACAGCTATAGCATGAAAAGAATATCGGCCATTTTAATTTTATCTCTTTTAAGTTTCGGCGCATGGGCGCAAAATTCATCTTTAACCAATTACGGCTTCAGGTTAGGTTTAACCGCTACACCAACTTTTGGCTGGATTAAACCCGAGCAGGGAAAAACAGATGGAATAACTTTGGGGTTTTCTTATGGATTGATCGGCGATTTCAATTTTGCACCTAATTATAGTTTTTCTACCGCGTTAACCATTACATCTATAAATGGAAAAAGTACAGAAGTAAATGCGCAGCCATATTATGCAGGTGGCTCTATTCCAAAAGCTTATGATTTAAAATATAAGCTGCAATATGTAGACCTGCCACTAACGGTTAAATTAAAGACCGTAAAGGCTGATGGAAAACGCTGGTATGGCCAGTTTGGATTGTCTAATTCATTTAACATCAGTGCCAAACAGGATGCTGTGACCGATGGAGCGGTTGCAGGCGATAACTTGAATGTATCTGATAATATTAAACTTTACCGTGCCGGATTAATCATTGGTGGCGGTGGAGAGTTTGATGTTTCCGGAAATACCAGTATCGTAGCCGGTTTAACTTTTAACAACGGTTTTACCAATATTGTAACCGATAAAGGCAGAAATGTTAAAAACCATTATTTGGCACTCAACTTTGGCGTGTTTTTTTAGTCTTAAATATTTTCTTGATACATATTATCTAGTACCCGATACTCCTAAAACCTACTACAAACATGAAAATAGCGCTAGCACAACTTAATTACCATATCGGAAACTTTGAGGCCAACACCCAAAAAATAACCGAACATATCCAGCTGGCGAAAGCTAAAGGTGCTGATCTCGTTGTATTTGCCGAACTGGCCATTTGCGGGTATCCGCCGAGGGATTTTTTGGAATTTGATGAATTTATCGTGCTTTGTGAAAATGCCGTTCAGGAAATAGCCAAATATTGTACGGATATAGCCTGTATTGTTGGTTTACCGATTAAAAACGAGGTATTACAGGGAAAAGATTTATTTAATGCAGCTTATTTTATAGAAGCTGGAAAAGTTAAAGCGGTGGTAAAAAAAGCGCTTTTGCCAACTTACGATGTATTTGATGAGTACCGTTATTTTGAGCCTGCAACGCAATTTAGCTGTATCGAATTTCAAGGAAAAAAAATTGCCTTAACCATTTGTGAAGACCTCTGGAACATCAATGATAATCCATTGTACGTGTCGAATCCGATGGATGAGCTGATTAAAGAACAGCCGGATGTGATGATCAATATTGCTGCTTCGCCGTTTTCTTATACACATGATGATGAGCGGATACAGATATTGGCCGATAATGCGAAAAAATATAAACTTCCGGTATTTTATGTAAATCAGGTTGGCGCACAGACCGAAATTATTTTTGATGGTGGTTCGCTGGTATTTGATGCTGATGGCGAAATGAAAGCAGAAATGAAATATTTTGAGGAAGATCTGCAGGTTTTTGATTTAGACGAGGTTGAAAGCGTGCGTAATAAATACCCGAAATCGGAAAGACTGACGGATATTGAGCAGATTCATGATGCACTGGTTTTAGGTATCAAGGATTATTTCAGGAAATCAGGTTTTAGTAAAGCGGTTTTAGGTTTATCCGGTGGAATTGACTCTGCTGTGGTTTGCGCTTTGGCTTGTCGTGCTTTAGGAGCAGAAAATGTAATGGCGGTTTTAATGCCTTCAAAATTTTCATCCGATCACTCCGTTCAGGATGCCTTGGATCTGGTAAACAATATTGGCTGTATGCACGAAATTGTGCCGATTAAAGAAGTTGCCGAAGCTTTTGATCATATTTTAGCGCCGGCTTTTAAAGGCTTGCCTTTTAATCTTACCGAAGAGAATATTCAGGCCCGCATCCGCGGAATTATAAATATGGCCATGAGCAACAAGTTTGGTTATATTTTACTCAATACCTCAAATAAAAGCGAATGCGCAGTAGGTTATGGTACTTTATATGGAGATATGTGTGGTGCCATAGGAGTTATTGGTGATGTTTATAAAATGCAGGTTTTCGAGCTGGCAAAATACATCAATAAGGAAAGGGAAATTATTCCGGTCAATACGATAGTTAAACCGCCATCGGCAGAATTAAGGCCTGATCAAAAAGATTCTGATTCGCTACCTGAATATGAAATTCTCGATAAAATATTGTACCAGCATATCGAAAAGAAACAAGGCTCAAAAGCCATCATCGCCCAGGGATTCGATGAGGCCTTGGTACAGCGCATATTGAAAATGGTAAATATTGCCGAATTTAAACGTTATCAAACGCCACCAATTTTAAGGGTATCGCCTAAAGCATTCGGTATGGGTAGAAGAATGCCGATTGTAGGGAAGTATATGGTGTAGCGGTTGAAATGTTAGAAGGTTTGAATTTGATTGTTCAATTGTTGTTTATTAGTTGGTTAACTGGTTAAACGGTTAATTGTTCAAATTGTGTACTGCAAATTGCCAATTGAAAACTGTCTACTTGTTGGTTAACTGGTTAAACGGTTAATAGTTTAAGTTGTGCACTGCAAATTGCCAATTGAAAACTGCTTGCTTGTTGGTTAACTGGTTAAACGGTTAATTGTTCAAATTGTGTAGTGCAAATTGCCAATTGAAAACTGCTTACTTGTTAGTTAACTGGTTAAACAATTAAGTGTTTAAATTGTGTACTGCAAATTGCCAATTGAAAACTGTCTATTTGTTGGTTTGATTGTTTTAGGGAATTGTTAACTAAGATGATTAAGCTAAGTTATGATAAATCTTAATTTTTAGTTTTTGTAATTATACCATAAAAGAACGTCATCTCGACCGTAGCGGAGAGATCTATCTTGTTAGATTTCTCAACTTCGTTTCACTCCGCCCGAAATGACGAACTCTGGGTTATTACAACTTATGCTAAAGTAGCATCAACTGTAATGGTTGTATTTAATAATTTAGAAATCGGGCAGTTTTTTTCCGCATCTGCTACCAGTTCATCAAACTTTTCTTGTGTTAAATCAGGTACAGAAGCTGTTAAAGTTAAGTGCGATTCTACAATTTCACCTTTTGATGGATCCAGGTTAATTTCGCATTTGGTTTCCAGCTTGGTAGCCGTAAAACCAGCTTCGGCTAAATTGGCAGATAATTTCATGGTGAAACAGCCTGCATGTGCAGCAGCAATTAACTCTTCAGGGTTTGTGCCTACACCTTCAGCAAAGCGCGAATTAAATGAGTATTGAGTATTGTTTAAAGTAGTACTTTGTGTAGTGATGTTACCGTTACCTTCTTTAATAGAACCTTGCCATACGGCCGTTGCATTTCTTTTCATGATGGAATTTAATTTTTGGTTGTTTTAGATTGTTTAACACCTAAAGATAAATATATGTTTGTTTAAATGGTGGAATTCTTTGTTAAGAAATTCTTATGCAAATTATTTTTAGCTTCCTGTAAAGCTTTAAAAAAAAGAAGCTGCCTCAAAGAAACAGCTTCTCTTTCATTACGATCTTGTTAGGTTATTTATCTGATTTTTAATTATAAAGGATACAATACTGCAGTAGCTTGTTTATCCTTGGCCGATAAAACAGTAGCGCCACTTCCACATTGCCCGCCGTTCATTAATGATTGTGCATCGGTTCCGCCAACTCCCGGAACATTGGTTGTTGTAGATTGGTTGGTGTGCTTAAATGAAATGGTATGGCCAAATTCATGTGTAATGGTTCTTGTACGCTGTGCAAAAGAATTGTTCTGGATCAAAGCCTGATTAATCCAGACGGTGTTACCAGCTTTGCCGTTAGAGGTCGACAGATAGGCTTGTCCGCAAGTAGAGCCTCCGATTGTATTATCCACCTTGATCAGAATATCATAAACGGTGCCTGTTGTAATTACAAATTTGATTTTAGAATTGGGCACTGTATTCCACTGGTTAATTGCAGAATTGATTTCGCTGGTCATGCTGGTTATCGAAGGATCGATTTTTACACGGATATTATTGCTATTGGTTACAATATAACCATTGTAATATTGCTCTGTTATCGCTTTTCCATAATCTGCCGGAACTTCCATTTTTTTATTGAAAACAATATCGCCGTCAACCACATAATTATCCCCGCTATCTACAATCTGTGCATCTGTAAATCCAAGATTTTTGATGTAGGCAAGAACTTTTTGATTTTGTGTAATTTCGGTTTCCGGATCGGTTGAGACGTCATTTTTCTTAGAGCATGAGATCATTACTGCTGAGAGCAAAGCCATCACAGCAAATTTTTTTAACAGGTTTTTCATAGTTTAGGTTTTTTAGTTAGATCGTAATGTGCTGTAATTGAGTATCACAGCACTAAATATACTGAAAAAAATACATAAACGTATGTTTAATACGTAAATTTTGTATTTTTAATCAGTATTGCGTTCTAATTGTTCCTGCTCCGCCTGTTGTTTTGTGGTACTACTTCTGATGGATTGAAAAAGCAATATTCCGATTCCGATCATGATTGAGATATCGGCAAAATTAAAAACACCTGTTTGGAAGATATAAAAATCCATGTGCATAAAATCGGTAACAGACCCGTAGATAATTCTATCGTACAGGTTGCCGATGCCTCCGCCGATTAAGAAACACAGGGCAACTTGCATCATAACCGGGAGATTCTTTTTAGCAAATAGATAATATAGTCCGTAGCACAAAAATAAGAGTGGTAAGCCTGTTAAAATAATCAGTCTGAAAATATAAGGCATCTGATCGCCTAAACTTAAAAAAGCGCCCGTATTTTCTACTTTAAGTAAGGTGAAACGATCTTTAATAATGCTGATGTGTTCGTAATCGCTGATTTCGGTACGGACAATTTTTTTTGAAATCTGATCGCAACCAAAATTTAGGGTTAACATCAATAACAGGAAAGACCATCTAATATTTTTTATTTGTTGCATGGATTTAAAATTGAAGATAACTACGGGATTAATTTTACTTTTTTACCCATTTTCTGTAAGGAATAATCAAAGCTAAAATTACCGCTAAAACACTGAATATTTTGGCAATAATGTCTCCGCTTTTTACATAAAAAGTAATCTCATCGTTTAAGTTAATATTTGCTTTCAGGGCAGTTCTGGTCCACCATTTAGTGCTTTGTATTACATCACCACGTTGGTTAATGAAGCAGGAAATTCCGGTATTGGCCGAACGGGCTACATCGCGGTGGCTTTCAATGGCCCTGAGTTTTGCGTACATCATGTGCTGGTCTTTTCCGGACGTATTTCCCCACCAGCCATCATTTGTAATAATGGCAATAAACTGTGCGCCATCTTTAACCTGTTCGCCGATCCAATCGCCCCATAAACTTTCATAACAAACCACCGGAGCAACTCCAATACCACTTTGGGCATAAAGTACGCTGGGTTTATCCTGCCAGCCCCATCCGCCCACAGTTCCGCCTAACTGTGCAAAAACACCATCTAAAAATGAAAATACTTTTGGGAAGGGCATTTTTTCTACCCCAGGCACCAATTTCGATTTATGGTAGAACTGAACATTTGCAGAATTCTCCACCTGCATGGCCGTATTAAAATTATCAAAATAAATACCGCTCTGATTATCAAATTTTGCAGTGATGGTTTTTTTATCCTGATAAGTTTTAATGCTCTCAATACCGGTAATCAATGTTCCGTTTTTATATTTTGATAAAAAGCTTTGCAGGTTAATGAAATCATTATTGCTTCTGATTCTATCTTCATCTGCATGATTAGGGATTGCCGTTTCCGGCCAGATAAAATATTCAGTATTCGGTTGTCCGATTGAATCGGATAGGTGTGTTAAAATTCTGATCTGCTCGGCTGCTGGAATATTCTCCAGTTTTTGATAAGGATCGATATTAGGCTGAACCACCACTACATTGCTTGGTGTTCCTTTTTGCTCAGCGTTAAAATATTTTGTTAATGAGATACCAATGGGAATAATCACCACCAAAACCCAAATGCCCAAAGTTCTGAACCTTAAATAACCAGTTTGCAATTTCAGTTTTTTATAGGCTTCGAACGCTAAAATATTACTGACTAAAATCCATAATGAACCACCATAAATTCCGGTATGATCATACCATTGTGCCAATTGGTGCATGCCGGCCAAACCATTGCCTAAAGTCATCCAGGGGAAAGCTAAATCCCAGGTTTGTTGTAAATATTCTAATGCAATATAAAAGGCGATTAAACCCAGGTAAGCAATTTTTTTGTTTACATATTTACCAAGGCGGTAATATAACCAAAAGGCAAAAGTTATTAATAACGCACCTAAGCCATAAGGAATTAATGAAACCGGTAAAGCTACCATCCATCCATTATATGCACTTATGGCATTATATACCCAATAAGTTGACGCCGTATTCCAAACCAAAAAGGTTAAACCTGCAGTTAAAAAAATCCTTTTGCCCTGTTTCTTAGCTGTATCACTGGCGATGGCTTCAATTGCAACAAAAAGCGGAACCAGGCCAATTAATAGTAGCGGAGTGGTAAAAGGCATCGGCGGCCAGGCCAGCCAAAGTAAAAATGCGCTGGCTAAGGCAAGGAGATAGGTTTGTTTAGATTTCATATAAAATTACTTGTCATTCTGACGCAGGAAGAATCTCTAAGCGACAAAGAACTGACCTTGTTTTTGTTATTGTAAGTACAGTGCAATTATGTTATGGATGCTTTCCCGAGATAGATCGGGGCAAGCATTGCCTCAGCATGACAGTATTAATTACAAACTATCTAAAATATCCGCTTTTTTAGCTTCATACTCCTCTTGCGTAATCAGGTGTTTATCGTACAAAGTTTTAAGTTTACGTAATTTTAAAGTCGTTTCATCTTCCGGTTCCTCTACAACTTCTGCCAGCTGAATAACAGGTTGAATAGGCTCCGGAGTTGGCTCATAAGCCGGAATTTCGGCTAAAGGTTGCGCATTTACGTTGGTAAGAGACGCTGTTGCACGGTTTTCTTCCAATTTTTGCTGACGCAGCATTTCTTTATATTCTTCCAGTTGCTGGCTGGCTGACTGATGTAGTTTACGGGCCTGTACTTTTGGAATATATTCGGTTACAATATTTTCACCGCTCTGTGGTACACAGATAAACTTAGAGGTAAAAAAATCTTCCTTGAAAGAAACTTCTTTAATGTTTTTCCACGAAATATCTTTAAAATTCATGGTTAAACCTAAATTGCCTGGCTCGCAGTAAAAAATACGTTTGTTAGAGATCGCGATACTATCCGGCATTAAATTTACTGCAGGTTTTTTTTGTACCGCTAAATATAAAAGCTCTTCGCCTGTAGTTAACAGGTCGTTTAATTTTCCAATAACTTTTTCAACCGCTTTAGGATCTTGTTCGTCACTTAAAAATCTATCTATACTTGTCATAATATTTTTAAATTTTGTCTTCGAGATAATTTTCTACCTCTTTTTGTAAAACTGGTATGTCTTTAATTATAATTTTCCATATAACCATATCATTAACATTGTCATATGAATGGATTATTTTATTTCTTAAATCAACAATTTGTCTTGAATATGAAATGATGATTTCGGGATTTATCTTTAGTAGCTTATTAATGGCTTCTCCTATAATTTCAAGTTCACGTTCAACCGCTCTTCGTTTGGTTTTGTTCGCTTTATAAATTTCAAAAGCGAAGTTGTTTTCCAAATGCTCATAAATAGATTCAATCGAAATTTTAATATCGGTAAGCAGTTTCTTTTCTTCTAACGTACTCATATCAATTGAATCTTACTTTGATTAATACTTTCAATAAGATAAGGATTACTTAATGTTTCTTCAGCCAATAAATCAACATCTCTTTTTAATAAATCCTGTAGGGCATAAAGTAAATCGAAATAATTATTTCCGTAGCTTTCAAAATCAGATTGATTAGAAAAATTAATTAAAAAATCAATATCACTGTCCTCTTTTAGATTATTTTTGGCAGCGCTACCAAATAAATAAGCCTCTTTAACATCGTATTTTTTAAAGAGATTTTTTATTTCGTGTAAATGATCTGAAATTAAACTTTCCATATTTCTAATTTAAAACAAGCTATTCCTCAGCATCCTCGTATTTGTTTTTGCTCTTAACATTGGGTTTCCCCGCTATGCAAATTACAAATTCTCCTTTTAATGTATTGTTTTCAAAATGTGATTTTATTTCTACCAATGTGCCGCGTACCGTTTCTTCGAACATCTTGGTCAGTTCTCTGCTTACCGATGCCGGCCTGTCTGCCCCCAAATATTGTGCAAATTCTTCTAAGGTTTTTAATAAACGGTGCGGACTTTCATAAAGTATAATGGTGCGGTCTTCTTCTGCTAACTTTTTAAACTTGGTTTGCCGGCCTTTTTTTACTGGTAAAAATCCTTCAAAGCAAAAGGCATCTGCAGGTAAGCCCGAGTTTACCAAAGCCGGTACAAAAGCGGTTGCTCCCGGTAAACATTCAACTGCAATATCATTTTTAATGGCTTCACGCACCAAAAAGAAACCCGGATCGGAAATGGCTGGTGTGCCGGCGTCAGAAATTAGCGCAATTTTCTGTCCTTCATGTAAAAACTTAATAATCTCTGAAGTTGCTTTATGTTCGTTGTGCTGGTGATGCGAGAAAACCCTTTTATCAATCCCAAAATGTTTGAGCATCGGGGCGCTGGTGCGGGTATCTTCGGCGAGGATCAAATCGCATTCTTTTAATATACGGATTGCCCTAAAGGTCATATCCTCCAAATTGCCTATGGGCGTTGGTACGAGAAATAGTTTGCCATCCATATTTTTCTACATTCGTCATTGCGAGGAGGAACGACGAAGCAATCTTTTTATGGATAGATTGCCGCACTGCGTTCGCAATGACGACTTAATTATTATCTTTGCTTAAAAAATTAAATAATGCTGCAAGTTAACTATATCCGCGAAAATAGAGAGAAAGTTTTAGAACGTTTAAGTATCCGTAATTTTAAACAACCAGAACTGGTAGATGAAATCATTAAAATTGATGAAGACCGCCGTTCAACACAAACTTCCCTGGATAATATTTCTGCTGAGGCGAATGCAGCTGCCAAACAAATTGGCGATTTAATGCGTACGGGTAAAAAAGAAGAGGCAGAAGCGATTAAAGCGCAAACGGCTTCTCATAAAGAAAATATCAAAAGCCTGAGCGATAAACTGAACGAGCTGGAAACCGCTCAGCACAACTTAATTGTTCAGTTGCCAAACCTGCCTTACCATTTGGTAAAACAGGGTTCTACAGCAGATGAGAATGAGGTTGTTTTAACTCATGGTGAGCCTGCGCAACTACCAGCCAAGTCTTTGCCACATTGGGAGCTGGCTGCTAAGTATGATATTATCGATTTCGAACTGGGCGTAAAAATTACCGGTGCCGGCTTTCCGGTATATAAAGGAAAAGGAGCAAGGTTGCAACGTGCATTGATCAATTTCTTTTTAGATCATGCTACAGCTGCGGGTTATAAAGAAATGCAGGTGCCTCACCTGGTTAATGCAGCCTCAGGTTTTGGTACCGGACAATTGCCCGATAAAGAAGGACAGATGTACCACTCAACTGTTGATGATTTATATTTAATTCCCACTGCCGAAGTTCCGGTAACCAATTTATACCGCGATGTAATTGTTAAGGAAGAAGATTTACCGATTAAAAATACAGCTTATACGCCTTGTTTCCGTAGAGAAGCTGGCTCTTATGGTGCGCATGTTCGCGGTTTAAACCGTTTACACCAGTTTGATAAGGTTGAGGTAGTACAGATTACCCATCCGGATAAATCTTACGAAACTTTGGAAGATATGAGCATGTATGTTCAATCACTTTTGAAGGAGCTTGGATTACATTACCGTGTATTGCGTTTATGTGGCGGCGATATGGGCTTCACTTCTGCCATGACTTACGATATGGAGGTTTGGAGTGCTGCACAGGAGCGGTGGTTAGAGGTTTCTTCTGTATCAAATTTCGAAACTTACCAGAGCAACCGTTTAAAATTACGTTTTAAAGGAAAAGAAGGCAAAGCACAGCTGGCACACTCGTTAAACGGAAGTGCATTGGCCTTACCTCGTATTGTGGCTTCTATTTTAGAAAACTATCAAACCGAAAACGGAATTAAAATTCCGGAAGCACTGGTGAAATATACAGGGTTTGAAATGATTGACTAACCTCACCCTATTAAAGGAATTGCTAATTTTTCTGTCTTTGCATCCCTCTCCTGCAGGAGAGGGAAAGCACAGACACTGCATATTCTTCGCCCGTTAACAAGGGTGAGGTGCATAAAAAAAGCTTTGCAGTAATGCAAAGCTTTTTGTTTTTATAGATAGATGAGTGTTTTTACTGATTATAAAATCAAGATCAATAATAAGATGATGATGATAATTGCACCAACCGAAAGGTAAACACCTCCGGAAACGGCACGGGCCTGACCTTTTAATTCTCTTAACTCGTTGCGTAAAGCTTTACGTTCTGCTTTGGTTAAGTTAGATTTATCCATGTCTCTGATTTCTTCAACACGGGTTTTAATTTTTTCCAGTTTCACTGCCTGTTCTGCAGTTAATTCTGTAGGGTTTTTCGCAGGTTTATCAGCTGCCTGAGCTGAATTAAAACTAATGCCTAAAGAGAAAATCAAGGCTAACGTGTAGATGAATTTTTTCATAATATCTAATTTTTTAGTGTTCGACCTCTACCTAACAAAAAACCTACCAAATTGTTCTGGTAGGTTTTAAAAAGGATTAAATTAAGTGTTAAAATGCTTATTTGATCTCGAAAATGGCATTTACTGTGAAATTCAGTTTAATTTTTTTGAAATCAATTTCCGGAGCGGCGGCAGCATCAGCCATTTCAGCTTTCATTGCGAAATTTCTGTAAACCGGTTGTATTACATTGTCTCCACCATCCTGGATTTCAATTACACTACCTAATTTATTACCTAAAGCTTCTACCATATAAGTTGCTTTATCTTTTGCAGCTAATAAGGCTTTAATTTTAAGGTCTTTTTTTAAGCTCTCAATTTTAGAATAATCGTAGCTTTCGATATTGGTATTGGCAATTCCTTTGGCATCGATAGCTTCTAATATTGCATTGAACTTATTCAGGTCGCTTACTTTTAACCGGTATTGTTTGCTTGCTAAAAAATCAGGGTTTTTCTTTTTCTCTGTTTCATAATTCCAGCTGCTTAAATTGCTGATGGTTAAGTTTTCTTTTGCAATGCCTGCTTTTTGTACTGCAGCATACAGTTGTTTTTCCAGTTCGGTAATATCTGTTTTTTTCTTTCCGTTTAAATACTCTTTAAGCGAAATACCGATGTAAATAATATCAGGGGTAACTTCTGTTTCAGCGGTTCCGCTTACATTAATTTTTCTACGTAAATCTACTTGTTGGGCCATCGCTGTTGATACTCCTAAAAATGCAACCAGTGCAAATGCTATTAACTTTTTCATAATGTATTTTTCTTTGTGTGTACTGTAATGATGTAAACCGTATGCAAATTCCACACCGGGATTGCATCTTTTTTATTTTTATAAACGGTTGCGACCTGATAAAAGCTACAATTTTGTTACATCGTAATCCTATGTCATTTACTTACAGCAAGATAAAATAAGCATTAATGCGTAAAGAAAAAAAAGAAAGACAGCCATGAAATATAGGTTGCCCATTTTAAATTATTCGGGCTACTGCATATAACAGGAATGTGTGGAGATTATTTATTTTCTAAACCGGGTTTTCAGAAAATAAGTATGATGAATAAAATTATGCGCAAGGTTTTATGCTTAATAGACGGAATTATATATGGTTATAAAACCTAGCGCAGCAGAGTTTTCTGCAGAATTTTAATCATGTTTTGCAATCCGGAATTGCAAAAAGAATTGGATTAAGGTAATTAAACCTTTGAAACTTTAACAGCAGTTGGTCCTTTTTGGCCCATTTCTACTTCGAAGGTTACTTTATCGCCCTCTTTAATCTGGGTGATTAAACCGTTTGCATGAACGAAAATGCTATCCTGGGTTTCGGTGTTTTTAATAAAGCCGTAACCTTTGCTGTCGTTAAAGAAAGTAACTGTTCCTTTTTTAACAGGATTTTCATCAATGATGTCTTCTTGTCTTGAAATACCGATCTGAATATCTTCTGTATTGATTACCACTTTCTTTTTCGGATCTGGCGGGGTAGAGGAGATGTTTCCGTTTTCATCAACGTAAGCCATCATGTCTTCAAGAGATAAGCCTTTTTTAGCATTTGCCTGACGCTCTTCTTTTTTCTCTTGTTTGTCGTTTTTCTTTTTTAATCGTTTTTTTTCGTTCTCTTTTTTACTGTATGTTGCCTGAGATTTAGCCATATTTTATTTAATTGTTTTGTTTTGAAAGGTGAGTGGAATGGAGAATTAAACAAAGATAACAATACTAAAGGATAAATACGATTTTATTCGGTTATGCTCTTGTGATTTAGGTTTGGATAAGGGAATATTAACCACAAATGAAAGGATGAACACAGATAAGGTAATTGCATCTGTGTTTATTGGTGTAAATCTGTGGTTAAACTGTTAGATTTCCCGGCTGCGTTGCACTCCGCTCGAAATGACAGCACTCCGGGATGATTCACTTCTTTCGGCTATGATATATTTACAGACCTATGAATAGGGTCGTCATTGCTGAGGAGGAACGGCCGAAGCAATCTTTCCTGTTGATGATCCTTGCTGGAAAGATTGCTTCGTCGGCTGAAAAAGCCTTCTCGCAATGACGAATTTTGCGGCTTATAATTGCGCTAAGATTCTCCGTGTTTCTGCGTTTCCGTGGCAGTTTTTCTCTGCTGTATTAACCAAGATGAAAGGATGAACACAGATAAGGTAATTGCATCTGTGTTTATCGGTGTAAATCTGTGGTTAAACTGTTAGATTTCCAGGCTGCATTGCACTCCGCTCGAAATGGCGATACCAGAGATTAAGCTACCCAGTTTGCTTTATCAATCTGGTAAACGAAGTTCCATTTTACGGGTTCACCGTAGTAAGCTACTTCGATTTCGGAGATTTTAATTGCGCCTAGCTTTTCTGATGCTTTTTGCGAACGGAAATTGGTTGCGCCGATGTGCAGGATTACTTTATCTACAAACTGAAAAGCATAATCAAGCATTAAGGTTTTTAAAGCCCTGTTGTGTCCTTTGCCCCAAAATTCGCGTGCAATAAAGGTATAGCCAACTGCAACAGAATTGTCTGCCTCATCGGGTTCGTAGTACCTGGAGCTGCCCACTATTTTGTTGGTTTCTTTTTCATAAACGATAAAAGCACCCTTCGATTCCATTGCACCCTTAAAGAAATTTTCGAACACTTCTCTTTTGTAGCGGTCTTTGTTGGGGTGCTGTTCCCAGATCAGCGGATCGGAAGCTACAGCAAAAAGTGCTTCAAAGTCAGACTCTTTTAAAGGAACTACTTTAATCAGATCGTTTTCTAGTGTAGGTTGTAAATCGAAATTCATATTATCGGGGGAATAAAAACGGCCGGCTATAAGGCCAGCCGTTTGTAATTAACTTATAGATTTCTCCATTCCGCTGCGCTACAGTCGAAATGACGACATCTCGTGGTTATGATGTTATTAGTTTACCAAACCTTCAATTTCCACTACTTCCTGTGCATCTTTCTGATAATCTACTTTATCAATTTCAAAGCCAAACAAGCTTAAGAAATCAGATCTGTAACCTGGTAAATCACCAATTGCTGGTAAAGTTTCGGTAGTGGCTTCTTTCCAGAGTTCTGCAACTTTAGCCTGGATATCTTCACGCATTTCCCAATCGTCGATCCTGATTCTTCCTTTTTCGTCGACAGGAACCGGACTGCCGGTATATAAACGATCTGCATATAAACGCTGGATCTGCTCAATGGTACCTTCGTGTACGCCTTCGGCTTTCATCACTTTGTACAATAATGAAATATACAATGGAATTACCGGAATAGCCGAGCTTGCCTGTGTAACCAATGCTTTGTTAACTGATACATAGGCTTTGCCATCAATATCTTTTAATTTATCGCTGATTTTGAAAGCGGTTGCTTCTAAATCGTCTTTTGCTCTGCCAATGGTTCCTTTGCGGTAAACCGGTTCGGTTAATGCAGGGCCGATGTAAGAATATGCTACGGTAGTGGCACCTTCGGCCAGTAAGTTTTCTGCCTTAAGGGCATCAATCCACATGGCCCAGTCTTCGCCGCCCATTACGGCAACGGTATTGGTAATATCTTCTTCGGTAGCTGGTTCGATAGAAATTTCAGACACATTACCGGTATGGAAATCGACAGTTTTGTTGGTATAGGTACCACCGATTGGTTTTAAAGTAGAACGGTGCAATACTTCGGTATCAGGATGTTTCCTTACCGGAGAAGCTAAACTATAGATTACGAGATCAACCTGACCAAGATCGGCTTTGATCAGTTCGATGGTTTTTTCTTTGATTTCTTTTGAGAAGGCATCGCCGTTAATGCTTTTTGCATATAAACCGGCAGCATGTGCTTCTTTTTCAAAAGCGGCACTGTTGTACCAGCCTGGTGAAGCCGTTTTTCCTTCAGAAGGAGCTTTTTCGAAAAATACGCCAATGGTAGAAGCGCTTGATCCATAAGCAGCAGCAATGCGTGAAGCTAAACCGAAACCGGTTGAAGCGCCAATTACCAATACTTTTTTAGGACCATCAATAGCTCCTTTTGATTTTACATATTCAATTTGATTCTTTACGTTTTGTGCGCAACCATCAGGGTGTGCGGTTAAACAGATAAAGCCCCTCATTCTAGGTTCGATAATCATTTTTGTTCTTTTTTACGTTTTGTAATGTTAAAATAAGCGCAATTTTTAGGTTGTTGAAAATGCCCTAATGCCCAAATCTTTAACGAAGATATATTTTTAATTGTTTAACGTTAAATGAAATTTGTTTTTAACTGCAAAGGAGGAGACGGTATCGCCTGTTTTTACCATAGCGTTAAGAGAGAAAAGGCACAGCGCACACACAGAGGCTAGTGTTACTGAACGTTTTTTATCAGGCGATTACATTTCGGTTTAATTAACCACAAAGGCGCAAAGAGGTTAATAAATTGGAATCAGGGCTGAAAACTTCGGACATCCGTCCCCCAACTTCCGGACTAATTAAAAGACTGTTCGTTTATTTTACTATAAATCTCTTAATTTAGCGGCACACAGATAAAACCGGTTTATCTTTTTATGAAAAAAATATTATTATCTGCCGCGATGGTTCTCATCATGGCATCAGGAAAGCTGTATGCGCAAACCCAATATCATCATTCGGGTTGGTTTATGTTTTTAAACAATACTAAATTTAATGATAAATGGGGATTACAGTTCGATTTTCAGGTTCGTTCTGCGGATGACTGGGGTTATGTGCGCAATACTCTGGTGAGGCCTGCGGTACAATATTTCATTAATGATAAAAGTAATGTTGCCCTGGGGTATTTGTGGCAAACTACAACCACGGAGGTTGCCGGAGCGGCAGATTTGACACTACACGAGCACCGCATTTTTGAGCAGTATATTTACAACCATAAAATCAGTTCGGTATTTGCCAGTCACAGGTTTAGGGTAGAGCAGCGCTTTATCGGCAGAACAGGTGAAGATGTGTTTTCGCAGCGGTTCCGTTATTTCTTCAGGTTAATCCAGCCTTTACAAAAAACGCAGCCAGCATTTACAAAGGGGCCTTTTGTGGCTTTGCAAAATGAGGTATTTTTAAATCTTCAAAATAAGAGCGAAATTAATAATAGTGTGTTCGATCAGAACAGGGCCTATCTTGCTGTGGGCTACCGCTTTTCGAAAAAGTTTGATCTGGAGGCCGGCTATATGAATCAGGCTAGTCATGGTTTAACCCACAACACCATCAACAACATTATTCAGCTGGCAGTTTATACGAGGTTTTAATGATTTAAAGTCATTTTTTGTATCATAAAGCTTACCAAATGTTAAAGGTGTTGTAAATGACTGGTCTTTTTGCTCAATTTGCCGCGTGAAAAAATTTACCATTCTATTTTTAGCACTCTTGTTTGGCAAGCGGATGCAGGCACAGGAGGCTCCAAGCTCAACAACAGATCATACACCCACTTCGAAAAGCTTATTTAATCCTGAGCATAAGAGGAATTTTTCGCGTAAGGGCGATTTCTTTTTTCACTGGGGCTATAACAGTTCCTGGTACGGTAAGAGTGATATCAGGTTTCAGGGGCCGAATTATGATTTTACTTTAAAAGATGTGGTTGCACACGACAGGCAATCAAAATTAAGCTGGGATTATTTAAACCCGGGATTAATTACGGTACCACAATATAACATCCGCTTGGGTTATTTTATCAAAGATAATTACAGTATTTCTATCGGCTGGGACCACATGAAATATGTAATGGATATTCCTCAAACGGTGGCCATTACCGGTCATATCGGACCAAATATTACCCCTGAAAATGTGGCTACAGGCGCATTGGCTGGTGATTATAATGGGCAAAGTATAAATGTTAAGGAAAGCATGCTTACTTACGAACATACCGATGGTTTTAACTACGCCAATATTGAGGTGGAGCGTTATGATGATATCTGGGTGGCACCTGGCGGCAATACTTCGCTAACTTTAGAAACCGGTTTAGGCGGAGGGTTGATGGTTCCCCGTTCTGATGTGCGTTTATTTGGCCTGGGCAGAAACAACCACTGGAATATTTCGGGTTATGGGGTTTCGGCTAAAATCGGGCTTAAGTTTTACGTTTGGAAAAACGTTTATTTGCAGAATACCACTAAGTTTGGAGCAACTAATTTAACCAATGTGCATACCACAGGCTGGGATGAATACGATAAGGCAAGCCAGAAAATTAATTACATCGAAAATATGTGGTTAATCGGGGTTCAGTTTTAAAAGATATTGAAGGAGGCTTAAGCCTCCTTTTTTGTTTGTGGTGCAAGCCCGTCTTCTTTCTTTTCTTTAATTGCTGCCGCTATTGCTGCAAGCTGTTTAAATGGTAAATCGGCTATCAGGTTTGTGATGCTTTCGTTTATCTCTGGTTTTTTCAGTCTGGTAATGGGGTGGGTATCGGGGATATTCTCATTTTTTTCGGGATACCATACAAAAAGATCGCTTGGCTCGCAGATTAAAAGTTTGCATAGTTTCTCGATGTGGTCTAGCCGGACAGACCGGGTTTTGCCATGTAAGAGATAGTGTGCAGAATGTGCACTGAAACCAGCTTTAATGAGATAGGTTGAAGGCCTCTCGATACCCCTTGCAACGAAGATGGGGATTAAATTTAGAATCAACATATTGTAAATCTGTTAAGTGATAAAAAAAGTATTCAGTTTATCGGGGATGATTTAACAATAGTTAATGCGGTTGCCTTTACGGCAATGCATCATTGAATGTTTTAAATATAGGTTAAAAAAATTAAATGATGCTTTAAAAAAAATGTAAATGTGGTATAAAGATTTGCAAATACATTTGAACGATTTTGAATTAATTATGAAAGTTTTACGATTGAAGTTGAAAGAAATGTAAATGCGGTTGAAAGATTTTAAATGTCTCTTTATAATAATGTAAATACTGTTTTAAAAAGTATAATGTAAGTTGTAAAAAGTTCGATGTATGTTTTAATAAATTCGATTGATTTTGTAAAAAGTTAAATGTTTTTTGTGAAAAATTAAAATGTAGGTTATTGTAATGGAATAGATCGCCAGGGAATGTGTGGACTGGATGAATCCTTAATGAGTTCTGATTGTCAAATTGGGTTGGGGGTGAGGTAACTGGGTAGATCTCTCCACTTCGCGACGCTCCGGTCGAGATGTCGTAACTATGGTGACTAAACTCTTTGGTTAAGATTCGAGATTGGGTTGGGGGTGAGGTAACTGGGTAGATCTCTCCACTTCGCGACGCTCCGGTCGGGATGACGTAACTATAATAAATGAACTCTGGAGTTTAAGAATTCACGATTGGGTTGGGGGTGATGTAACTATGTAGATCTCTCTCCCGAATATTCGGGACTTTCCGGTCGAGATGACGTAACTATAATAAATGAACTCTGGAGTTTAAGAATTCACGATTGGGTTGGGGTGAAGTAACTGGGTAGATCTCTCCACTTCGCGACGCTCCGGTCGAGATGACGTAATTATAATAAATGAACTCTGGAGTTTAAGAATTCACGATTGGGTTGGGGGTGATGTAACTATGTAGATCTCTCCACTTCGCTACGCTCCGGTCGAGATGACGTAACTATAATAAATGAACTCTGGAGTTTAAGAATTCACGATTGGGTTGGGGGTGATGTAACTATGTAGATCTCTCCACTTCGCGACGCTCCGGTCGAGATGACGTAACTATAATAAATGAACTCTGGAGTTTAAGAATTCGCGATTGGGTTTGGGGTGATGTAACTATGTAGATCTCTCCACTTCGCGACGCTCCGGTCGAGATGACGTAACTATAATAAATGAACTCTGGAGTTTAAGAATTCGCGATTGGGTTGGGGGTGATGTAACTGGATAGATCTCTCCACTTCGCGACGCTCCGGTCGAGATGACGTAACTATGGTGACTAAACTCTTTGGTTAAGATTCGCGATTGGGTTTGGGGTGAGGTAAGTATGTAGATCTCTCCACTTCGCGACGCTCCGGTCGAGATGACGTAACGATAATAAATGAACTCTGGTGAGGTAACTGGATAGATCTCTCCACTTCGCGACGTTCCGGTCGGGATGACGTAACGATATGGGCTGAACTCTTTGTGATAAAATCTAAAACGGCTCGCTTTACGCTAAACGCCTCACGCTTAAACTTATTCCTGATCTAACAGCCTTCTGTGGTAATTAATCTGCCCCAGATGATAAGTTAAATGTGTGGTGAGGTGCACAAGGAAAAATTCGGTGGAAGTTTTTTCATCGAAAACGAGTAGAGGGTATTCGCCGCTTATTTGCTCGTTACTTAGTCCTTCCAAAGTTTGGTTAACGATGGTTTTTGTTTCGTCGATCATTTTAAGCAACTCCTGCTGCGGGAGATCTTTTAAGGAAAATTCGAGTTCGCGGTTGCGAATGTAACTGGTGCCGCCCAAAGTAGCGCCGATGTAGGTATTCAGGTTACCGATGAGGTGCAGGCAAAGGTTTCCGGCCGAATTTGCAATACCGCGATCTATCTGCCATAAATTAGCTTCGTTCCGGTAGGCTTCAATTTCCGATTTCAGTCTGGTAAGGTCCCTGTTAAAAAGTTTTTTTAAGGTTTCGGTAAGCATAAGCAAATAATTAAGGGGTCAGTTTCTTTGCGGGCTGGGATAAAATTTCTTTTCCTGCTTTACTAATCACCAATAAGGCTGGTGGCGTACTTTCTTCGCCCATTACGTTAATGAAACAGGTATATAAATAATCGCCGCTTTTAAACTGGTAATTGTGGTTACCGCCGCTGCCATCGGGTGCCCATTTCCCATTGCTTAAAACCAGTTTGGGTTTGTCGCTCATTTTACTTTTTATAGGCCATGAAGCATAGCGGTAATTGTTATTGCCAAGGTCATCAATCCTCACCCGGTATTGTGCCGTTTCGAAAACGAGTACAGGCTGTATAAAATTGCTGATGGATGGGTGCAGACTGCTTTTTTCAACATTAATTAACCTGGCCTGCTCTTTGGCTTCTAACCTCGATTGGTGGTTAACGGCAAGGAGTTTGCCATTGGTATCAAGCCACAATTCGCCATTTAGCAACATAATGCCACGCCAGCCAACGGCATCCCAATCGGTATTTACTTTAGAGTTAATGATCTTTTTGGTTAAATTATCATCAAAAACCTCTTTGTAACGCTTAACAAATTCCTGCTTGTTTTTAATGGGCGGGATGGGATAGGCCCTGTTTAAAGGGTAGCTGATTTTGCTGCCCAGCTTTTCAATATTTCCGCTTTTAACCGCATTAATGAAACTGGTTACCACGGGGCGGTATTTTTTATCGAGCGTTTGCTCCTGCGCATAAACAAAGCTTACGGTGCAGATCAATAAAGAAACTAATACTATTTTTTTCATGAGGGCAGGTAGATTAGCGAAGATAATTAATCCGGAATAACATTTACTACGATTCTCCCGGGGGCAACAAGCGAAAGTTGTTTCTCACATTTCCATTTTGAACCTGCGTTTACTCCTTCGAGTGAATTTCCATCTAAGATCACATCGCCGTATTCATAAACATAGTAAGCATATGTCCATAATAAATTTGCGATTTCATTTTCGTTTGCCACAGAGAACCTGATTTGAAAATCCGGCAATCCGATGGTGTGAAGACCTATGGTATCCATTAATAATTCTTTGTGATCTGCATCGCTGCTCACATTGTAAAGCCGTACATTACAGATGGCATTTAGGGTTTGCATTTTATCAGTATCCCAAATGCTGGTGATATTGGCAGGGTTTAAAATTTTCTGTGCGGGTGAGGAATAAACTGCATTTGGTTGAGTTACCCTGATCACCGCCACCAGGAAATCCATAAATGAATTAAGCCTTTCCTTGTAGGGTAATGTTCTCGACATGAAATCTGTTACCAATATTTCATAGCTGCAGTTTTTAGCCGTCTGATTGGCTTCGGGCCAATGCCAGTTTTGTTGAAAGGCAGCATCTGGAAGGTCGATTTCGGCTTCGTCCTGATCGGGTATCATGATGGTGCATTGTGCGGGAACAGCGCCGTCGGCCAGCTGAATGGTATGATCGGGAAAAGAAAAAATCAGGGTACTTTTTGTGAAGGAATGGTCGACTTTCGCAAAATGTTTTTCTACTTCAGCTAAAAGCAGATTGCTATCGAGAATTGGTTTTTTAAGGAATAAAAGCTTGGCGCTAAGGAGCTCAGGAAAATTCTCCAATGGATCATTTTCTGTTAACGGGGCATTTTCTTCTGCAGTGTTTTTCTTTTTAAATAGGTTGAATAAACTCATGATTGGTATGCTTACTGGTCAATGTTGTGTTAAGCCGGTTTCAATATACAAATGAAGGGATATTAAATTGAATTTCTTTAAATAAACGGATGCTGTTTTAAAAGAATTGTGGTTGGTGGAGACAGGAACCATGAGATAATCATTTTTTAATGTATTAACCATGTAAGACATATAAGGGCATATAAGGTTATTCATTACAATGGGTTTTTGTTGCGGAGCATAGCTTAAATGTTCACCCATAGTAGTAGGATTGCTTCGTGCCTCGCAATGACGATTTTTCTTGATGTATTAAACCATATAAGACATATAAGGGCATATAAGTTATTTATTATGAGGGGTTATTGTTGCGGAGCATAGCTTAAATGTTCACCCATAGTAGTAGGATTGCTTCGTGCCTCAGCAATGACGATTTTTCTTGATGTATTAACCATGTAAGACATATAAGAGCATATAGGTTATTCATTATGAGGGATTATTGTTGCGCAGCATAGCTTAAATGCCCACCCATAGTAGTAGGATTGCTTCGTGCCTCGCAATGACGATTTTTCTTGATGTATTAAACCATATAAGACATATAAGGGTATATAAGTTATTCATTATGAGGGGTTATTGTTGCGGAGCATAGCTTAAATGTGCACCCATAGTAGTAGGATTGCTTCGTGCCTCGCAATGACGATTTTTCTTGATGTATTAAACCATATAAGACATATAAGGGCATATAAGTTATTTATTATGAGGGGTTATTGTTGCGGAGCATAGCTTAAATGTGCACCCATAGTAGTAGGATTGCTTCGTGCCTCGCAATTACGATTTTTCTTAATATATTAACCATGTAAGACATATAAGGGCCTATAAGGTTATTCATTATGAGGGAAAATGTAAACGCAAAAAAAAACGCCCTGAATTGCTTCGGGCGTTTTTATATGAGGAATCTGATTTTATACTTTTCTTACACCGCCTGAACCGATAACGGTTTTATCGATAGTAGGGTTGCCGGAGTAATTTACATTTCCTGATCCGCTGATTACCGCCCTGATGCTTTCGCTTACGGCAATATTTACAGTGCCCGAACCGCTGATGGTGCTGGTTAGTGTTTTTGTTGAAAAAGATTTACCGGCAAATGTACCTGAACTGCTGATGACCACTTTTGCATGATCTGCACCGCCAGTGATGCTTATGGAACCAGAACCGCTGATTACACCACTATAATCATCTACATCGGCAGAAGCTTTAATGTTGCCCGAGCCACTTACCGTTGTGGTTAAGCTACCTGTGCTGATTTTACCGTTAACAGTGAGGTTACCGGAGCCGCTTATGGTTAAGCTGGCCAGCTCTTTTGCGGTCACGTAAGCCGTAATTTTTTTGCCTTCGTATTTGTTAGACCAGCTTCTGATACTGGTTTGTGGGCGGATAATTAAAACATTGCCTTTTACCTCGGTAACAATCGAAGCAATTGCTTCTGCATCGCCTTCCAGGCGGCAGCTTTCGGTATTGCCTAAAGTTACAATTACATTGATGGGGCCTGCTGAAGCTACGCCGTTAAAATTTTTAACGTTGCGGTCGTCGTTCCTTTTGCCTGATACATTGATGCCTGTGCCGTCTTTTGCAATTGCGTTAATGCCAGCGGTTAGTGTTAATGATGCCAATAATATTGCAAATACTTTTTTCATGGTTATAGATTTTATTTTTTAGATAAATAATGAGCTTTTCTTATAAGACGGTTGTTTTTGGGAAAAGTTGCACAAGTTGAAAATTATCGTTCCTGGGCGACTTCGGAAGTTGCCGGGTTACAGGGCCGGGGAAACTTCCGAAGTTTGGCGGGTATTACCCTTTCTTAACATTAATATAAAACAGCGGATCGTGTTTAAAGTTACCGGCATTTATGCTGGCATCAACTTTAATAGCTTTCCAATTGTTTGTTGGTTTAATTAAAGTATAAGCACCGGTTTTTAGGGTTACGCGCACAGGCATATCGAAACCTTTAACATCGGTTACCCAGCGGTAAGATAAACTGCCATTGTCGATTTTATATTCGAGAACCGGTATTTTGGTGTAACGTAAATACTGATCGAAAATCTTATCTAATTTTAAACCGCTTTGTTTGGCGATGTAATTTTCGATCTGGGCAGTGGTTACGGTCTGGTGATAAAAAGTTTTGCTTAATCCACGGAGGATTTGCCTGAATTTTTCGTCGTTATTAATGAGCTGGCGGATGATGCTGATCAGGTTTGCACCTTTGGGGTACATATCGCCTGAACCTTCTTTGTTAACGCCATAAGGACCAATTACAGGAATATCATTGCGGATAATTTTCTGTAATCCGATAACATATTCATCGGCAGCTGTCTTGTTCTCAGTACATTCGGTAAACAACACTTCAGAGTAATTGGTAAAACCTTCGTGCACCCACATGTCGCCAATATCTTTTGAAGTGATGTTATTGCCAAACCATTCGTGTCCGCTTTCGTGGATGGTAATGAAATCCCATTTTAATCCATGGCCGGTACCGCTTAAATCTCTGCCTAAATAACCCTGTTTAAACTGATTGCCATAGGCAACGGCACTTTGATGCTCCATTCCTAAATGCGGCGCCTGTACCAGTTTGTATCCGTCTTTATACCATGGGTAAGGACCGAACCAATATTCGAAACATTTTAACATGGGTTTAACATCGGCATCCCAGTGCGGGCGGGCTTTTGCACTGTCGGTTTGTAATGCCCAGTAATCGATACTCAGGTTTCCGTTCTCGCCGGCAAAGCTATCCTGCCAGTGTGCATATTTACCGATATAAAAAGTTACATCATAATTGTTGATGGGGTTACCTACAAACCAGTTGTATTGTTTGTAACCATCGGGTTTATCGACGGTATTTCTTAACCTTCCATTTGATATTTCCTGCAAAGTATTCGGTATGCTGATGCTGATGAGCATGCTGTCTACTTCATCGCTCTGGTGATCTTTATTTGGCCACCATACACTGGCTCCCAATCCCTGGCAGGCTACAGAAACAAAGGGATTGCCTGCGGCATCTTTTTTGAAAATGAAACCACCATCCCATGGCGGGGTTTTGGCCACAGTTGGGTTCCCTGAATAAAAAACAGTGAATTTATCTTTGCTTCCTTTTTTAATGGCTTTGGGGAAGGTTACAAAAACAGCGTTATACTCTCTTGTAAAAGGTAAATCTGTGTCCCTGTACACTATCTTTTCTATTTTAAGGTTGTCGAATAGATCGAACTGGAGTTTAGTAAAATCCTGTGTGGCGGTAAAGGCAAATTCGTTGCTTCCGGTGATGGATTTCTGATCGATATCAATTTTCACATCTAAATGGTAATAATTAATGTCGTAACAGGTACGCAAAGGGGTAAGTGTTCCACGGAGGCTATCGGCCCTGGAGTTTACCTGGTTTTTGCCCAGCATTTGTGCCTTTGTGGCAGGAATGCTGAAAGCAAGGGCGAAAAGAATAAATAGTTTTTTCATTTATTTATTGATTGGATAAGTTTCCGGTTCGTGGAGACACGAACCGGGGCTTTTAGAGTAGTTGTGCCTGCGCAGTTAAAATACTGAGGGTGGCTGCGAGGATGAATAATAGTTTTTTCATTTATTTATTGATTGGATAAATTTCAGGTTCGTGGAGACACGAGCCGGGGCTTTGCAATGACAATCTAGCTTATTTGATCACATCAACCTCAATAAAGCTGTCGTTAAAAACGGTTTGTGTGGCTTTAATATAATCGGCTTCTGTTGCTTTATATGGGTTTTCTACAAACTTTTGAGGGTTACGGGCAAACAACGGAAAAGCAGTACTCTGCACCTGGATCATAATCCTGTGTCCTTTTTTAAAGGTATGCAATACATCCTGCAATTGAAAGTTCACCTCTGTTTTTTGGTTGGCTACTAAAGCTTCAGGTTTTTCAAAACTATTGCGGAAACGGGCCGGCATTACCTCCGAACGTACCATTTGCCAGTAATTGCTTAAGGTAATGTTCTTGTTTGGCATGTAAGGATTGTTCGGTTCATCGGCAGGATACACATCGATCAGTTTTACAATGAAATCGGCATCGGTACCGGTAGTGGCAATTTTGAGGTGCGACATGATTTCGCCGCCTAAGGTAATGTCGTTATCCAATACATCGGTTTGGTAAACAAGCACATCTGGTCTTCTGCCCGCAAAACGCTGATCTTCGCTCATGTAATTGTGCGGGGTGAAACCTAAGGTTGTGGTTAAATCTTCGGTATATGGAACCGGCTTTAAAGGATCGCTGATGTAATTTACTGAGCCAGCTGCTGATGGGGCAGTCATGCTCAGTTTGCCATCGGCACCCAAATATAATTTTTGTTTGCTGGCTTTTTCAGTTGGCCATTTTGTAAAGGTTTCCCATTGTTTTTTACCGGTATCGAACATGTAGGCTTCTGGCAAGCCAGAGTTTTTATCTCCGTTGCCTTTTAAGAAATGGTTAAAGAATTTGGCTTCAATTTCCTTTTGATAAAAAGTGGCAATGCTATCGCCGAAATAAACATTGCTGTGCATGGTATGGCCGGTTTCGCGGCTCCATCTTCCATGTCCGAATGGTCCCATAACAATGGTATTATAGGCATTGGGGTTTTTCTTTTCGATGGTTTTGTAAATGTTTAGCGGACCTGATAAATCTTCGGCATCGTACCAGCCACCCACCAGCATTACGGCAGGTTTAATGGTGTTGTAGTGTTTTAACAATCCGCGTTTTTGCCAAAACTCATCGTAGTTTGGGTGATTTACGGTTTCCTGCCAAAAAAAGTTGTCTTTGTAATATTTATCGGCATTGGTTAAAGGGCCAAGATCTAAAGCAAACTGATAGCCATCTTTTGTTTTTGGCAAAATCATCTGGTTGTTGTACCAGGCTTTTGAAGTAGTATCGGTTTTCTGAACACCAAATACCGGAAAGGTAAAGAAATAGCTTTGTAGAAATGACCCATTGTGGTGGAAATCGTCAAAAAAGAAATCCGAAATCGGAGCCTGTGGCGAAGAAGCTTTTAATGCAGGGTGATTGCTTAAGATGCCGGCTGCGGTATAAAAACCCGGATAAGAGATTCCCCACTGGCCTACTTTGCCATTGTTATTGGCTACATTTTTAACCAGCCAATCGATGGTATCGTAAGTGTCTGAACCTTCATCTACATCTTTCTTTGTTTTTTTATTGTCGATTACAGGTGTCATGTTTGTCCAGGTACCTTCACTTTTCCAGCGTCCGCGTACATCCTGCATTACCACGATATATCCTTCTTTCATCATTAATTCTGAAGGGCCTAAACGTGCGGGAAATTTATCTTCGCCATAAGGGGCAACGCTATAGCAGGTGCGCTGCATAATCATCGGGTATTTTTTATCCTTTGAGGCATCTTTAGGCGTATAAATGGCGGTAAAAAGTTTGGTGCCATCACGCATGGGGATATACACTTCTTTTTTGGTGTAGTTTAACTTTGGGTATCCTGCATCGCTTTGCGCAAAGGCCGTGGAGACTGAAAGCAGGATGATGATGAGTTTAAGGTATTTCATTTTTTAAGAATAATAAGCTAAGAATTTGGTTCTGTTCCGGTTCGTGGGGACACGAACCGGGGCGGACGGGTTTATTTTAACACCGAAACGGTAATAAAAGAACTGTTGTGTACATCATGATAAATCTTGTGTGTTGCTTTCTGGAAATCCTGTGGCTCGGCCTGATAAATGTCCATAAATTTCTGTGGATTGCGATCGGCCAAAGGAAACCAGGAGTTCTGGATCTGGATCATAATTTTATGTCCTTTTTTAAAGGTATGGGCTACATCTGGCAAAGGATAATTTACTTTGGTAATTGTTCCCGGAACAAAAGCTTCGGGCTTTTCGAAACTGTTGCGGTATTTGCCACGCATAATCTCTCCACGTACCAGCATCTCGTAACCACCCATGATCAGGTTTTTTGGGTTAGGTACCGGGTTAGGGGCATCTTCAGGGTAAACATCAATCAGTTTTACCACGTAATCGGCATCAGTTCCGGTGGTAGAAACCACCAGGTTGGCCAGTACCGGTCCGGTTAGGGTAATATCTTCTGTTAAAGCATCGGTCTGGTAGGTTTTAACATCTGGCCGGCGGGCAGCAAAACGCTGATCGTCGATCATGTATTCTCGGGTTCGTTTGGCCTGAATACCATCCTGATAAGGAACCGGATTATTGGGATCGCTTACATATTCGTCCCAGCTATCGGTTCGGCCCACCTTTTCGAAAGCCAGTTTTCCGTTGGGTTGTAGGTACAGGTTTTTGGTTTCTACGTCTTGTGGCGGCCAGGTTTTAAATTTTTTCCATTCGTTACTTCCGGTTACGAAAATGTTTGCTTCTGCAGCATTAAAATCGCCTTCACCTTTTAAATAATGTTTAAAGAAAGGTAGCTCGTATTGTTGCTGGTAATCGATACTGGTGGTTTTGCCGAAGTTGATGTCGCCAAGAAAAGAACCATCACTGCGTACCCAGCCACCATGAAACCAGGGGCCGGCTACCAGGATATTGTTTGCACCAGGGTTTTGTTTTTCGATGGCTTTGTAAGTGGCAAAAGTACCATAAGCATCTTCTGCATCGAAGAAACCTCCTACAACCATAACGGCAGGTTTTACATTGGTTAAATGTGGGGTAATTAAACGCGATTTCCAGAAGGTATCTAAATTTGGATGTTTAAATAAATCGTTCCAGAATTTAATGCTATCGGCAAAATAACGGTCTTTTAGGTTTTTAACTGAACCGGCTTCCAGATAAAAACGGTAATTGTCCTGAATCGGAAACTGAAAGCCTTTTGGCCCTTTATCGGGTGTAATGGGTTTTGGTCGCGGGACGCCGAAACTGCCCATAAAACTAAAGGCATCCATTAAAAATAAAGTGCCGCGATGGTGAAAATCATCTCCTAAAAACCAATCGGTAACGGGCGCCTGTGGCGAAACGGCTTTTAAAGCCGGGTGCGCATTTGGCAAGGAAGTAGTAGAGTAAAAACCCGGGTACGAAATGCCATAAATGCCGGCGTTACCGTTATTGCCTTTTACATTTTTTATTAACCAATCAATGGTGTCGTAAGTATCTGTACTTTCATCGATGGCAGTTTTACCTTTTTTGCCCAGCACTTGCGGGCGGATATCGGCGAAAGTGCCCTCACTCATCCATCGGCCGCGCACATCCTGGTAAACAAAAATAAATCCTTCGCGCATCATTGCCGGGAAATTGCCCAGGCTCAGCTTATATTTATCTTCGCCGTAAGGGGCAACGGTATAGGGGGTACGGTTAATTAAAAAAGGATATTTTTTGGTTTGATTTTTGGGTATGTAAATGGAAGTGAATAACTTAACCCCATCACGCATGGGGATCTGGCGTTCTATTTTGGTATAGTTCTCTCTCACATAGGCCGAATCAGTTTGCCGGGCAAATAATTTGCTGGAAATAAACAGGCAAAACAGCAGGCCAAAAATTCTTTGAAGATTCATTTGTTTTAGTTTTTGGGAATAAAATTTAAATATAGGTGATTAGTGATTGATTAGAAAAAATAGCCGGTAAAAGGTTTGTTAATGATGGAAGATGGAATAGTCCGAAAGTCGGGGGACCGGGGTTGGAGGTTTGGGGGTGAAAAAGAAATTGTGTCTTCCTGACTTGTGGTGAATAACCTTCTATTCGTCATTGCTTTATCAAAATTTAGTTAAATGTTGTTAAGGGATAATCTTTTAAGAATTTTAACCGTCATATTGATAATCGAATTAAACACAAAAAAATGAATAGGTTATTAAATAAAGGATTGGTTGTTTTCGCTGCAGCAGCGATGATTGCAACCTTAAGTATCGAAAGTGTTTCTGCGCAGCGGGCAAGCAGAGGTGGTGGTGGCGGAGGTTCTTTCGGCGGAGGCAGATCAGGTTCTATTGGTTCGTCAAGGGGCGGGGGTTCCATTTCCCGTCAGCCATCTATGCGTGCACCCGGCAGGGGCAGTTATTCTCCGGGCATCCGTTCAGGCAGACCAAGTTATGGTTATAACAGGCCGGGCTATCGTCCGGGGTATGGCAGACCGGGTTATGGTTACAGACCTGGTTTCGGGAGGCCATATTACAGACCATACTATAGTTACTACAATTTTTACAGACCGTTTTTAGGTTTCAGGATTGGTGTATTGCCTTACGGTTATTATCCTTTTTATTATGGTCCGAACCAGTTTTATTATTCCGGTGGTTTATTCTATCAGCAAAACAATGATCAATATGAAGTGGTAACGCCGCCAGTTGGTGCTGAGGTTCCGAATTTACCATCGGATGCAAATCAGGTAACCATTAACGGGGTAGATTATTACGAATATAAAGGTGTTTACTATACACAAAAAGAAAATGCGGATGGTAAAACAGTGTATGTGGTAGCCGGAAAAGATGGGGTTTTAAATACGACAGATGGTCCGGTGGATACGCACAATATTGGTGATATCATTAACCAATTGCCTGAAGGTTGCAGAGAGGTGACGATTAAAAATGAGAAATACTTTGTTTCGCCTGATGATGTGTATTATGAAGAAATAGTGGATGGGACAAATGTTACTTACCGCGTAATTGGTAAGTTGTTCTAGAACTATTTTAATATTTAAATCAAATGCTGGTCATGTTAAATGTGATCAGCATTTTTTATTTCTTATTGAATTTAATTTCTTAATGGTGAGTTTATTTTTATCATTAAGGAGTTAAGCTGATTAAGGAAGTAATTGAAGTTGGATATTGCCATCCTATTGTTTTTTAGCCACGGATGCACGGATTGGCACGGAGAAGTTTTTTATCATTAAGGAGTTAAGCTGATTAAGGAAGTAAAGTTGGGTGTTGCCATCCGACTTTTTTTTAGCTACGGATGCACGGATTGGCACGGAGATATTTTTTGGTAGTCAATACCTTATCCAGGGTGAGATTACTCCGTGCTCATCTGAGCCTCCGTGGCAAAAACTATAAGTGAAATTGGATATTGCCATCCTACTTTTTTTTAGCCACAGATGCACGGATTGGCATGGAGATATTTTTTGATAGTCGATACCTTATCCAGGATGAGATTATTCCGTGCTCATCTGAGCCTCCGTGGCAAAAACTATAAGAGAAATTGGATATTGCCATCCTACTTTTTTTTTAGCCACAGATGCACGGATTGGCACGGAGAAGTTTTTTATCATTAAGGAGTTAAGCTGATTAAGGAAGTAAGTTGGATGTTACCATCCGACTTTTTTTTAGCCACGGATGCACGGATTGACTCGGAGAAGTTTTTTATCATTAAGGAGTTAAGCTGATTAAGGAAGTAAAGTTGGATGTTGCCCTCCAAGTTTTTTTAGCCACAGATGCACGGATTGGCACGGAGATATTTTTTGGTAGTCAATACCTTATCCAGGATGAGATTACTCCGTGCTCATCTGAGCCTCCGTGGCAAAAACTATAAGTGAAATTGGATATTGCCATCCTACTTTTTTTAGCCACAGATGCACGGATTGACACGGAGATATTTTTTGATAGTCGATACCTTATCCAGGATGAGATTATTCCGTGCTCATCTGAGCCTCCGTGGCAAAAACTATAAGAGAAATTGGATATTGCCATCCTACTTTTTTTTTAGCCACAGATGCACGGATTGACACGGAGATATTTTTTGGTAGTCAATACCTTATCCAGGATAGAATTATTCAGTGCTCATCTGGGCCTCCGTGGCAAAAACTATAAGTGTAATTGGATATTACCATCCTACTTTTTTTTAGCCACAGATGCACGGATTGGCACGGAGATATTTTTTGGTAGTCAATACCTTATCCAGGATAGAATTATTCCGTGCTCATCTGAGCCTCCGTGGCAAAAACTATTAATTGTTGCAGCAAAATCCATATTTTTACATCCTAAACATGTCGATTTGAAACCCATACGCCAGTTCTTTTTTGTTTATGCTCTTTTTGCTGTTGTATTCTCCTCCTGTTCTGTAACCAAAAATGTGGCGGTTAAGCAGGTAGAAACCAGTATCTCATCGGTTAAATTTCTTCACGAATACGTTTTGCCGCTAAACTTAAATTTTCAAAATACAGTGGTGGGCGGTTTATCGGGCATTGATTATGATGCAGCGCAAAATCAATATTACCTCATCAGTGATGATCCCTCGCAGTTTAGTCCGGCGAGGATTTATACCGCACAGATTGATCTCAAAGCAAATAAAATTGATACCATCCGGATTACCGGTGTTACCTATCTCCTACAGGAAAATGGAAAGCAATATCCCAAATATGGTACGGATAAAAGTGTAAAACCAGATGGCGAGTCGGTACGTTATAATCCGTTTACTAAACATTTAATCTGGAGCAGTGAGGGGGAGCGGTTATTTAAAAATGGCGATACTACAATCGTTCAGCCCAGCCTAACTTTTATTTCTACGGCCGGAAAATTTTTGGATACTTTACCACTGCCAAAAGGCTTTCACTTTACCAAGACGGAGAACGGTGCACGTAAAAATGCATTGTTTGAAGGGCTGACCTTTGCCGATCATTACAAAACATTATATGCCAGTTTAGAAGAACCTTTATATCAGGATGGCCCGCAATCTTCTTTTGGATATGATAAGGCTTTAACGCGGATCTTGAAATTCGATGTGGCCACAAAAAAGAATGTGGCACAATATGCGTACAACCTGGGCGATTTACCGGTGAAACCTACTGTAGATAACGACTGGAATATTAACGGCATTTCTGAAATACTGGCGGTTAATAACCATACGCTTCTGGTTATGGAAAGGGCCTGGGCAAAAGGGCATGATGACCATACTTTTTTAAAGCTTTACCTGGTTGACCTGAACGGTGCAGAAAATGAAATCGATAATGCATCTTTTGCGAAAAATCCGCCGAAGCCTTTAACCAAAAAACTACTTTTCGATTTTGATACTTTAAACAGGCATATCGATAATTTTGAAGGGGTAACTTTTGGTCCGGAACTTGCAAACGGACATCAATCTTTAATTTTTTGTGTCGATAATAATTTTGGGAAATCGCAGGTACAGCAGTTTTTCCTGTTCGAAGTTATTCCTTAAACCAATTCCAACTTATAATTTATAATGAGTAAAATAAAAGCATTGCTTTTCGATTTAGATGGTACATTAATCGATTCGGAGAAATTTCATTTCGATTGCTGGAACACCTTTTTGTGTGACTATAATGTAAGCATCGATTTTAAAGATTGGCTAAGCAATTATGCGGGAATTCCACTACCGAAAAACGCAAAAACGATTATCGACCGGTATAAAATTGATGAAGATTTAGACAGCTTTATTGATAGGAGGGAGAAAATAACTTTTGATGGTTTTAGAACAACGGATATCCGGTTAATGCCATTTGCTTTAGAATTTGTGCAGTTTGCTTACGAAAAAGGACTTACGCTTGCAGTGGTTACTGCCAGTCCGAAAATTGATGTTGAAGCAGTTTTTGAGCGTAATGGTTTAGCGAAGTATTTCAGGTTGTTTATCACGCGGACAGATGTGAGTAAATCAAAGCCTGATCCTGAAAGTTATAACCTCTGCGTAGCGCGATTGGGTTTGGCGAAGGACGAATGCATTGTTTTTGAAGATACCTTAAGCGGCGTTAAATCGGCCATGGCTGCAGGCATTACCTGTTACGCGATACAGAACAATGTACGTGCACACCAAAAACTAAAAATAGCCGATGAACTTTTCCTTAGTTTTGCCAATGCCAAAGAATTTATGCTGCAAAAGGGATTGATTTAGTTTTGGAAAATTAACTAGCTTAGCAGAAAGCAATAGAAATTTTTATGGTGAAAAAAGGATTATGGATTTTATTGGCTACCTTCTCGATGCTGATTGGACTTTATCCGATAATTTACTTTTTGATCGACAGAAAATTTGGTCTTTTAAATTCAAAATCCGTTGAACTCTTAACCAATACTTTCTGGAACATCGGTTTTTATACGCACATTGTTTTAGGGGGAATCGCCTTGTTTACTGGCTGGATACAGTTCAGTCCGAAAATGAGAAACAGACGTATTAAATTACACCGAAAACTTGGTAAAGTATATGTTGTTGCGGTACTGCTTAGTGCATTGGCAGGTATTTATATTGGTTTTTTCGCCACTGGTGGAGTGGTTTCTTCTGCAGGATTTATCTGTTTAGGCATCATTTGGTTCTACACCACCCTAAAAGCTTATTTATCCATTAAAAACGGCGAAATTGTAAAACATCAAAAAATGATGATTTATAGTTATGCGGCCTGCTTTGCTGCGGTTACTTTGAGGATATGGCTTCCGGTTTTGATAATGATTTATGGTGATTTTTCAAAAGCCTATCTGGTTGTTGCCTGGTTATGCTGGATACCCAATTTGATTGTTGCATATTTAATAACAAGAAAAATTGCTGATCAATAAGTTTAATGCCATGTCTGTTCAGGAAATTTTAGCCAGTGTCGGATCGTTTTCAGTTCAGGATATGCTTCTTTTTGAAGAAAAAATCCGGCGGAAGGTATTCAGGAAAAATGATTTGCTATTGCGCCAGGGTGAAATTTGCCAATCTGTTTATTTCATTTTGTCGGGATCCTTTTTTCAGTTTCAATCTGATGGCATAAATGAAACAATTATCGATTTGCACCTGCCGGAAGAATGGATGTATAACCACCCGAGCTTGATCGATCAAAAACCATCACACACCGCCATTAAAGCATTTGAGGCTGCTGAAGTTATTGAATTGAGTTTACAGCACCTGCATGAACTGATTGTAAAATCACAATCTTTTTTAAGCTTCGGTCGGGTTTTTAACCAGCCAAATCACCGGACTTATCTCTTCGATCATGCATTAAGTCCGGCACAAAAGTATAGCTACATTACAAATGCCAAACCCCTTATTGTTCAGGTTTTTCCGGTTAAAATGATTGCTTCTTATCTTAAAATCGCTCCTGAAACCTTAAGTCGGGTTAGGGCAAGCCATTAAATTTCCTGATTTCGATCAAGTGCTGCTTTTGAGAAAAATCCTCATTTTTGAAATAAAAAAAATATGCTTACAGCAATCAATCCGAAACTGCCCATGCGGAATAAAGCAGTTACCAGAAACTTTTATGTAAATAAACTGGGTTTTAAAGATATTGGCAGTGCCGATTTTAGTGATTACCTGATGGTGCAGAAAGACCATGTGCAGATTCACTTCTTTTTATTCGAAGCACTCGATCCCAAAGAAAACTATGGCCAGGTTTACATCCGTACCAATGATATAGACGGACTTTACCAATCGATGTTGGATACGCAACAAAGTATCCATCCGGCCGGAAGTTTGCAAACGAAACCCTGGGGGCAGAAAGAATTTGCCATGCTTGATCCGGATAGTAATCTGCTGACTTTTGGGCAGGAGGTTTAAGAGGGGTTTATTGGTCATTAGTCAATGGTTTATTAGTCATTAGTCAATGGTTTATTGGTTGATGGTTCATAGAAAAATTTACTCCAAACTCCCAGCTCCCAACCCCGAACTCAAAAATTCCAACTCAAAAATCCCGGCTAAATCAGCAACTGTTCTGTAGCCATATTAATCAGCTCAATGGAATTCTTAACGTCGAGTTTTTGCATCATGTTGCGGCGGTGGGTTTCTACAGTAAGCGGACTCAAAAAAAGTTCGTCGGCTATGCCTGTTGTGGTTTTTCCCTGTGCTATTAAACGTAAAATTTCTTTTTCGCGCCTGGTAAATTTGGGGCGGCCTTTTAAATCGTTGATTGATGGTTTGGCAATAATTTCCATCACTTCTTTACTAAAAGCCAGTTCTCCGTTAAGCGCGGTTTCGATGCAGTTTTTTAGTTCTTCTACTGAAGCATTTTTTAAAATATAACCACTGGCACCGTTTTGTAAAATCTGCATAATAATGCTCCTTTCGGTATGGTTGCTAATGGCAATAACGGCCGTTGCCGGCGATATTTTCTTAACCTGGGCGCAAAGTTCAATGCCATTGATGTCGGGCAGCATGATATCAAGCAACAGGATATCCAGTTCATGATCATTTAAAAAAATAATTAATTCGTTGCCCGACTGGAAACTGCCTACCACTTCCATATTGCCGAGGTTGTTAATTAGCGACACAATTCCCTGGATCACAATCGGGTGATCGTCCACAACGGCTAGTTTAATGTTCTTATTCATAACTAATTGGGATTTCGATGTTAACAGTTGCACCATTGCCGGGTTGAGCATCAATTTCAAAATTTCCTTTGAGGTAAGCCACCCTGTTTTTGATGTTTTCTATGCCCATTCCCTTTTTATATGTTGCAGTATCAAAACCTTTTCCATTATCTTCTATGGTGATGTAAAAGTGGTTTTCGTTCTCGCTGCACTGCAAAACTACTTCAGTAGCGCGGGCATGTTTTAAGGTATTGGTCAGGATTTCCTGTACAATCCGGTAAATGATGATCTGTTCTTCGAGCGCAATGTTTTTAGAGATATTTAATGCCTGAAAATCGATATGCAGCTCATGGCTCATGGCCGATTCTGCCAGATCTTTCAGTGCCGTTTCCAGTCCGAATTTTAATAAAGTTTGCGGCATCATGTTTCTTGCAATGTGCCTTAGCTCGGTAACAGAACCGTCTAACTGGGTAACAATCCGTTGTAATTCTACATCGTGCAATTGCATTTCACGGTGTTTTGCCCAATTGGATAAGTTTATTTTCAGTCCCGATAGCATTCCGCCAAGCCCATCATGCAGGTCTTGTGCTACCCGGTTTCTTTCTTTTTCCTCGGCATTAAGCATCGCCCGGCTAATTTCCAGCTGTTGTTTCTGCTGTAAATCAGCCACTTTTTGCTTATAGTTAATGGCCCGCTGTTCTGCCAGTTTTTTATAGCCATTAAAATAGAAGAACAAAAGAATAATAATTACCAGGAGAAAAAATGAAGCGGCAATGAGCAGCAGAGTAGTGATTTTATTGTTTTTGATAATCGCTGCATGCTGCTTTTTTTCTGCGTTTAAATGGGCAATCTTTTTCTGGTTTTCGGCATTTTTATATTTAATCTCCAGCGCATTAATATCTTCTTTGGTTTTATCTTCGTTGAGGCTATCGTTAAGCAACTTGCTTTTTTTGAGCAATTGGTAAGCTTCTTTAAAGTTGCCCAGTTCGTAATTTACCTCCGAAAGCGCCTCGGTTAGCCGGAGTTTGTTGGTTGCAAGCGTGTTAATTTCTGGCTGACCGACTACCTGTAACAATGTTTTTCTGGCTTCGGCAAATTTTTTCTGATCGAAAAGGATCCGGTATTTCTCAAATACAATTTCCTGTAGCGTATAATTATCTTTCAGCTGCTCAGCTAGTTTAATTGCCTTGCCGGCATCTGCCAGGGCCAGTTTCTCCTGCTTTGTATTAATGAAATAACGGGTGGTGCTTTTATAGTAATCGAGCCAGAATACTGCCATTGGATAGCCTGTGCGAACATGATCCGACTTATCCAATATTATTTTTGCAAGATCGAGGTACTTTTTGGTTTCGCTGTAATGCTTTAAATGATAATAATTTTGAGATATGGTGATGTATAGATTAACGAGCAGGTAATATTTATCGGGAGTAGCGTCTTTTAAGGCACTCAGGCCCTGGTGCAGGTATGGCTTTGCTTTTTCGTATTGACCGATGTTCATCAGTATGGTACCAATAGAAACATATTCTGTACAGATAAATTCTTTTTCGCCAGCCTTTTTAGAAAGGGGTAAAGCGCGGTTAATCAATATATCCAGCGTGGTTTTGAGGTCATCCTTATGTTGTTGTATTAAAGCATAGTTATGCCAAACCATCGATCTTAAGCGGTAAATACCTTTTGTGTTAAACCTGCTCAATAATGAATCGGCATGGATAAGTAGCTTTTCTGCCTTTGGGTAATCCTTTTCCAGGTAAATTAAAGATTCGTACCAATATGACCTGGCAAAAAGAACCGGGTTTTTCCTGCTGTGGTTTCTTGCATTAGTTAAAAAAGCTACTGCTTTTGTACTATCATTATCAGCCCAAAAATCGGTTAGTTTAAAACCGGCTATAGCTTTTATACTATCGGGTGCATTGCCATTAATTAGGCTGTTCAGGCTGTCGGTATATCGTTTGTCTACCGGTTGCAACTGTGCCCTGCCATATAAAGAACAGAAAATCAGGGATAAAAACAGGGGGATGTAATTTCTCATTAAAACTAAAAATGCATGCTTTATCCATCAACCAGAAATTAAAGTCAGAATATACCTGAAATCAGGTAGAAAAAAATGGTGTTTTCCGGTTATTGCACAGCAAAACACGCATTTGTTTATTTGCAGTTCTATTTTTTAAAATCTAATTATGAAAAACATCAAAATTAAAACATTTGTACTTTCTTTCTTTGCGTTGGTTTTATTTACCGGCTTAATGTCGTGTAAAAAAGACGATGCAGAAACTCCTTCAAAAAGTTCGCACAAGGTAGTTTTTAAACTTGAAGCCTCCGCTGGCAGCAACATCAGTACGGTAGTTTATGGTTATGATACCCAGGTAACCACTGCAACCAGCTTAAGCGGCACTACCTGGACGAGTCAGGAAATCACGGTACCTGCCGGAACCATCTCTTTAAACATTGCTGCCGGTGCAACAGGTGCAAATGCGACTTCTACCTTAAAAGCACGCATTTATGTTGACGGGGAACTGAAAAGTGAAGGTACATCAAGCGGGGCGGTTTTGAGTGCTTCAGCATCGTATAGTTTGTAGTTGGTTCTGTAGTTTATTGGTCATTAGTCAATAGTCATTAGTTCATTGGTCAATGGTTTAATGGTTTAATGGTTGATGGTTCATGGCGTGGATTGTATATCGTTTAGTTAACGCCAGACGCGAAACGCCAATCGCTTAACACCAACTCCGGACTTCCGACTAAAAACTTCCTACTAACGCCCCCGTTCATTAGTCCGTTAGGTTTGAATTTAACAGCACATTTTATACGTTGAAAGTAAAATGTTTTGTACGCTCATCAAACCAACGGACTTTTGTGCTTTGTTATGGCATTATATTGAGGCTCAGCCCTTGCTTACCTGTTAATGCACCATTTAGTATTGGCCAATTTGCTTTCAGCTTTCCGCCTTTTTTCCCTACATTTGCTAATTAAAATTATCAAGAAATTATGCAATACGATGTCGTTGTTATCGGTTCAGGGCCGGGCGGTTATGTAGGCGCAATCCGTTGTGCTCAGTTAGGTTTAAAAACTGCAGTAGTAGAAAAATATAAAACTTTTGGAGGTACCTGCTTAAATGTAGGCTGTATCCCATCTAAGGCTTTGTTAGATTCTTCAGAGCATTTCCACAACGCTGCCCATACATTTACCACTCACGGTATCAACTTAAAAGATTTAAAGGTTGATATGAAACAGATGATCGCCCGTAAAGACGATGTTGTTGCTCAAAATACAGCCGGTATCACCTATTTGTTCAAGAAAAACAAAATCGATTCTTTTGAAGGCGTTGGTTCTTTTGTAGATAAAAATACCATTCTGGTAACCAAAGCTGATGGTTCTACTGAAACATTATCTGCTAAAAATGTCATTATTGCTACAGGTTCTAAACCAACAGCCTTACCATTTTTACCGATCGATAAAAAACGCATCATTACTTCAACCGAAGCTTTAAATATTAAAGAAGTACCAAAAACAATGGTGGTTATTGGTGGTGGTGTAATCGGCCTGGAATTGGGTTCAGTTTATGCCCGTTTAGGTACAAAAGTTTCTGTGGTAGAGTTTTTACCCTCAATTATCGGTACAATGGATGCTGGTTTAGGTAAAGAACTTCAACGTGTTTTAAAGAAAACTTTGGGCATGGAGTTTTACATGGGCCACAAAGTTACCGGCGCAACCAATAAAGGTAAAACTGTAACGGTTACTGCTGAAACACCAAAAGGCGAAACCATTTCTTTAGATGCTGATTACTGTATTGTTGCTGTGGGCCGTACGGCTTATAGCGAAGGTTTAGGTTTAGATAAAATCGGAATCACAGTAGAAGAAAGAGGTAAAAAAATCCCGGTTAACGAACATTTGGAAACTTCGGTTAAAGGTGTTTATGCCATTGGTGATGTAATTACCGGTGCCATGCTGGCACACAAAGCAGAGGATGAAGGTACTTATGTTGCCGAAACCATTGCCGGACAAAAACCGCATATCAACTATAACTTAATTCCTGGTGTGGTTTATACCTGGCCAGAAGTTGCTTCTGTAGGTTTAACCGAAGAGCAATTAAAAGAAAAAGGCGTAAAATATAAAGCAGGTTCATTCCCTTTTAAAGCCAGCGGACGTGCAAAAGCGAGTATGGATACCGATGGTTTTATTAAAGTGTTAGCCGATGCTGCTACTGACGAAGTTTTAGGTGTACACATGATCGGTCCGCGTGCTGCAGATATGATTGCTGAAGCCGTTATTGCAATGGAATTTCGTGCTTCTGCCGAAGATATTGCACGTACCTGCCATGCTCACCCAACTTATACTGAAGCATTAAAAGAAGCTGCACTTGCGGCAACTGATAACAGGGCGATACATATTTAACATTCTGTCACCATACTGAACTTGTTTCAGTATCTGTTTAATAAATCTTAAAAAATCCTGGTATTTATACCGGGATTTTTTGTTTAATTTTTCCGTCATCTCGAGTGGAGTGCAACGTAGTCGAGAGATCTATCCAGTTACCTCACCCCCAACCCAATCGCGAATTATTAAACTCCAGAGTTCATTTATTATAGTTACGTCATCTCGACCGGAGCATCGCGAAGTGGAGAGATCTATTGCGAGGTAGATCTCTCCCTGCCCGTAGCAGGCGGGTGCTCCGCTATGCTGCGGTCGACATCACGAAGTGGGGCGTTTTCACCTCTGCTCTTTAGTCTTTCACCTTTTTTTCCCAATAATAAAAACTAAGCCTTATATTGCGACATAAAATAAACTTTAGGGGTGCCTTCAAAACAGTTGGCTGAGAATATACCCGTTTTATAGGTGAAAAGTAAGAGGTAAAAGGCGACAGGTTAAAACCCTATGCCCTAAACCATACACCTTACGACCTATAAATGAACCTGATCCGGATCATGCCGGCGTAGGAAAATTAGTTTGTCTGCACAAGCTGTGCACAATGCATTCTGCATTTGAAGACTCCTGAAGTTGTATCACAAAATGAAGTCTTTGTTATGAATTACATTAACGTATTAACAGTAGCCGGTTCTGATAGTGGGGGTGGGGCAGGCATTCAGGCCGATTTAAAAACCTTTTCTGCATTAGGTTGCTTTGGCACTTCGGTAATCACTGCCATAACCGCACAGAACACCATGGGGGTGAGAGCCGTGCATGGTATTCCGGCTGAAATGATTAAAGACCAGCTCCAGGCGGTGTTGGAAGATATTGCACCTGTGGCCATTAAAATCGGGATGATTAACCGTGCAGAAGTGGTGCAGGTGATTGAAAAAGAACTAAAGGCTTATACCAAGCAGGTTCCGGTTATTTTAGATCCGGTAATGGTGGCTACCAGTGGTCACCGGTTAATTGAACCCGATACCATTAATGAGTTAATCGCTAGATTGTTCCCCATCGTAAGCCTGGTTACCCCCAATATTGATGAAGCCATAATCCTTGCTGATCAGGAAATCCATAACCTCGATGATATGATTGCTGCAGGACGCAAAATCATTGAAAAAGGAGCAAAGGCAGTTTTGGTAAAAGGCGGTCATTTAGCCGGGCCGGTAATTTACGATGTCTTTATTGCTGGAAACGATGCCCCGGTGATATTGGAAAGCGCTTTTATCAACTCCAAAAACCTGCACGGAACAGGTTGCACCTTATCATCAGCCATAGCAGCTGAAATGGCAAAAGGCAACGATTTACTGGCCGCAATTAAAAATGCAAAAAATTATATCAGCAATGCCTTACAAGCGGGCAGCGAAATAAATACAGGGCAGGGCAACGGACCTTTAAATCATTTTTTTAATCCCCTAAAATTAATTATCCAATGAAATGGAGTGAGCAGGCATGGGAAAGGGTTAAACCCATCTACAATAAAATTTTAACCATGCCCTTTAATACCGAACTGAGCAATGGCACTTTGTCCAAAGAAAAATTTATCTTCTATTTAGCACAGGATGCTTATTACCTTCTGGAATTTGGGCGGACTTTGAGCACCATTAGTGGCCGAATGCAGGATGCAGAACTGATACTGGCTTTTGCCGGATTTTCTACAGGAGCAATTTTTGCCGAGCGGAGTTTACACGAGAGTTACTTTGTAGAATTTGGTTTGCCAGATAAAGTTGCGCCTACGCCATCTACACTTTTGTACACCAATTATATCCTTAATCAGGCGGCTTACGCTAGTGTCGAAGTTGCCGCTGCGGCGGTGCTACCTTGTTTCTGGATTTATAAAGCTGTAGGAGACTATATTTTGGCAGAACAAACCGGAGATCAGAATCCTTATAAAAGGTGGATCGATATGTATGCCGGAGCAGAATTTGCCGCTGCAGTAGAAAAAGCAATTGCCATTACCGATCAGCTGGCTGGAGGAGTTAATGAAGAAACCAGGGAGAAAATGTTGGTTGCTTTCGAAATGGCTACACGGTTGGAATGGATGTTTTGGGACAGTGCTTACGAACAGGAAAAATGGAAAATTTAACATTTTAACCCTAATCATTGCAAATTTTTTGATTTAAAATCAAAAAATAGTCGGTATTTCCAATAGATTTAAGGAACTTTGCAGCTTAATCTATTATTTAAAACATCAATTTTGGAAGAAAGTACGCAAGACAAGGAAATTTTAGTTAACCAAGAAAATAAACCTGTATTAGCACAAAGCTCTCCAAAACAAGTCCGTTTAGCCATATCAGCCTTCTATTTTATGCAAGGCGTCTGTTTTGCAAGTTGGGCCAGCAGGATTCCCACTTTTAAGGCCTCGATGGGTTTAAACGATGCCGAATTAGGATCTATTCTTTTCGCATTGCCTGCAGGGCAGATCATTACGATGTTTTTTTCTGCAAAACTGACTACACATTTCGGTAGCAAAAAAATGCTCAGGGCCACTGCACCGCTTTATGCCATTGCCTTAACTTTTTTGGCTTTGGCAAGCACAGGCTGGCAGCTGGCCGCTTTTTTGGTGCTGTTTGGCATCACAGGTAATCTTTGCAACATTGCCCTGAATACCCAGGGAGTTGCCGGTGAAAATTATTATGGCAAACCGATAATGAGCTCCTTCCACGGGGCCTGGAGCATTGGGAATTTAACCGGGGCATTAATTGCGCTTGGATTGGTGAACTTAAAACTTGGGATGTACACCCATTTTTGGATCGTTGCCTTAATATCACTGACTAATGTAGTATTTAGTTCAAAAAAATTATTAGATCACAATAACAAACCTGATGTTCCGGCTGAAAAAACAAAGTTTTTTACCATGCCGCAGGGCATCCTGGTTTTATTGGGTATTATCGCTTTTTGCAGCATGGCTACCGAAGGTACAATGTTCGATTGGAGTGCTATTTACTTTGAAGACGTGGTGAAATTGCCTCATAATAAAGCCATTATCGGCTATGCATCGTTTATGTTTATGATGGCTAGCGGACGGTTTTTAGGTGTTTATCTGATCAGCAAATTCGGACGGAAAAACCTGTTGCAAATCAGCGGGGCCATTATCTCAATTGGTATGGCACTGGCTGTAATATTCCCAAATATTATTGTGGCTATTTTTGGTTTTATGCTTATCGGTCTGGGGGTTTCGAGTATTGTACCGATGGTTTACAGCATTGCCGGTAACAATAAAAAAGTGCCTGCAGGTAAGGCCATCACTATGGTATCGAGTATAGGTTATTTTGCTTTTTTGTTCGGTCCGCCATTAATTGGTTACGTATCGCAGTTATCCAGCTTGCGTTATTCCTTCGGGATCATTTCTGTTTTTGGCCTGCTGATCACTTTTTTGGTTACGAAGATAAAAGCTATAAACTAGGATTTCATTCCATAAAAAACATATCTATTATTTGGAGCGCAAGTTCAGTACAGAAAAAATAAATTTCTTCCCGTTTTTCGCTTGTACGCTTTGCTTCCTCGTGCCTCGTTGCTGTCCCGAAACTTCGGGATAACGCTTCAACCGGGGCCAGGTATCTAATGCAAGTATTTCATTTTTAAGGTTGCAGGTTGCAGAAACCGTTGTTCATAAACCCAATGTAGCGGGCATCCCGATTTAAGCATTATTGTTTATTATTTTTTGGTATGCTTGCTTGTTTCACAGGTTTCATTGGGATAAAGCGCAAAGCGGGACTGCAAGCCTCCATGAACTACTGTATGCTCATTTCCAAATCTTAAACTACTAATTTGTCTTTGATTTATTTCGGGCGGAGAGACACCAACTGATAGAATAATAAGCTTAAATTTTCTACAATGTCTTGTCTATTCTTTCCTGATTATTCCATGTTCCTTCAGGGTAGCAACTGCGAGTTCGATTAACCTGAAATTTTCTTCCTGATGCCCGTGCTGTACCTCTACATTAATATAAGGAATATTATTCTGCATGGCATAAACCGAAAGTGAACCATCGTTGGTTGCGAATTTAGATTGCAGGATTACATTAACATTTGCTTTTTTTAAACTGCTGAATAATCTTGCTTCGGTTACATAAATCAGGTCATCACCATCCATCTGGAAGTTGATGTAAACAGAATCGGCCGTACTGGCCAGGTCATATCCTGGTAAATAAGATGAGATCCCAAAGCCTCCATCAGCATTATTATGAAGTGTTAAAAAATAACCTGTAGTTTTTGGATCGTAAAAATCAACAATTTGTTTGCCCGCGCTTAGTATTGCTTTCTCCACTTCATTAGAACTGAACTTATCTTTTTTTAACCGGGTATTTACACCTACTTCGGTATATATCGCATTGGGATCAATACGATACTGATCGTCCATATAGCTGAAGTAATAATCTCTCACCGCTCCATACTGACTGTCGATCAATTCGCCACCATACCAGCGGATATAATCGAAACCAGCTTTAACACCGGTATCTTCATTGTCGTGCACCACCAAAAACTTTACGCCGTTGGGTTTGTAGCTGTATTTCACTAACGTAATATCCAGATTACAGAGTTTAATAAAACTCGAATCGGTACTCATGGCGGCGAAAACGGGTGGATGTTGCGCTTTTACGAGGAATGTGGAAAAGATTAGGAACAGGCTAAGGATGATTTTGAACATAATCCCTAATATACAATGTGGGTACATAATTTGTTTGCTGAAAGTATTGTAGAATTATCTGCGCATGGCTCAGAACAAGTTATTTAACTGTATTTTTCAATGTTCCTGTGGTAAAAAAATCATCGGTCTGATTACATATGAAGATAGCTTATTAAAATAAAATTCATTATCCATAGCCAAAACTATATGTTTTTGATGCATTTTGGCTGTGGATAAATTTTTTATCTACAGCCAAAACCATATATTTGAGTTGTATTTTGGCTGCGGATAAAATTGTTTTTCATCATTAACATTAAAAAGAAAAGAAATGGAATTGCTCATTGGAAGAATTGCTGAGAAAAAAATACTGTCAGAGGCACTTACGTCGTCCTCATCAGAATTATTAGCGGTTTTTGGCAGGAGGAGGGTTGGAAAAACTTTCCTGATCCGCTCAGTCTTTCAGAAACAGCTTATTTTTGAACTTTCGGGTGTTCATGATGCAAATGCAGCTGAGCAATTGCTTAATTTTAGCAAGGCCATGGCAGATGCATTATATTCCCCATTAACTCCTGCAGCACCCAAAAACTGGACAGAAGCCTTCTGGCAACTTAGAGAATTTGCAACCCCTATACTTAAAAAAAGAAAAGCTGTAATTTTCTTTGACGAGTTCCCCTGGCTAAGTTCACATAAATCAGGTTTTCTTTCTGCATTTGAATATTTTTGGAACCAATGGGCTTCACAACAGCCGAACCTCATTGTTGCGATATGTGGATCTGCTGCCACCTGGATGATTAAAAAGGTTGTAAATAACAAAGGAGGCCTGCACAATCGGCTGACGCGTAAAATACGCCTTTTACCTTTCACCTTGTATGAGACAGAACAATATTTAAAAAGCAATAATATCCATCTTGACCGTTATCAGGTGCTAAATATTTTTATGGCAATGGGCGGTGTGCCACATTACCTGAAAGAACTTAAAAGAGGGGAAAGTGCTATTCAGGCTATCGACAGGCTTTGTTTCACTAAGGATGGCCTCCTCTCAACAGAATTTGCAAACCTTTACCGCTCGTTGTTCGAAAACGCAGGCAGGCACATTTCTGTAGTAAAGGCACTTGCAGACAAACCATCGGGATTAACAAGAAACGAAATCATTGCGGCATGTAACCTGCAGAGTGGAGGGACTACCAGTCTTTTACTCGAGGAACTTGTGGAGTCTGGTTTTATTACTCCGCACCTGCCTTTTCAAAAGAATGCCAATCAGAGCATTTACAAACTCAGCGACGAATACAGCCTTTTTTATCTTAAATTTATCGAACATTCTCGCGCCACCGGTGCAGGTACATGGCTAAAAAAATCATCAACGTCTTCCTGGAAGAGCTGGAGTGGTTATGCCTTTGAAGGGATCTGCATGAAACATACCGGTAATATTAAGCAGGCACTGGGCATTTCAGGAGTTTTTACAGAAACATCAGCCTGGCGACATGCTCCAAAAGATGGAAACGGCGCACAGATCGATCTCTTGTTAGACAGACAAGATAATGTGATTAGTGTATGTGAAATGAAATTTTCAAATACCGGGTTCGCAATAGATAAAGCTTACGCTGCAGAATTACAGTACAAACTTGAGATATTCCGTCAACAGAGCAAAACCAGAAAAGCGTTATTTCTAACAATGGTTACAACCTATGGTGTTAAAGATAATATGTATTCTATTGGCCTGGTACAGAATGAAGTGACCATGGATGATTTGTTTTTGCCACAATAGTACATCAAGAGCGTTAAGCACTCCACAAAAAAGCCCCGATTTGGGTCGGGGCTATTGATTGTTAATATGGATGGTGATTAATGTCCGTGATCTAAATCGTATTCATTTACATCTTTATGATCATATGGTTCTTCCATCAGTTCATCAATGGTTTTCCCTTTTTTGTTGAAACCAAAGCGCTCTAACATTCTGTCGAATATTAAATACACAACCGGTACTACAATTAAGGTTAAGAATAACGAACTGGTTAATCCACCTACGATAACCCATGCCAAACCATTTTTCCATTCTGCACCGGCACCGCTTGCCAATGCAATTGGAAGCATACCGAATACCATGGCGATGGTTGTCATTAAAATTGGTCTTAAACGAGCATGGTTGGCCAAAACAAGCGCTTCTTTGGTTTCTTTACCTTCTGCCTTTAAGTGGTTGGTAAAATCGACCAGGATAATCGCGTTTTTCGCTACCAGACCCATCAGCATAATTAAACCTAAAATGGTGAAGATACCGATTGAGTTATTGGTTAAAGCCAGTGCCAACAATGCCCCAATTACCGCTAACGGAAGCGAGAACATTACCACCAGTGGGTAAATAAAACTATCGTAAAGGGCAACCATAATGAGGTAAACCAAAATAATAGAGGCTAATAAAGCGATACCTAAAGTACCAAAACCTTCGCTCTGGTTCTCCTGATCACCCGCCCAGCTGTAACTTACACCAACCGGAGCTTTTAGCTTACCATTTTTTTGCATTTCTTCCAGTTTGGCCTGGAATTCTGCAACCACGGTTCCTGTTGGTCTACCGATTGATTGAGCCTTAACTGATACCGAAGTAGATTTATTTAAACGCTCTAACTGACTCGGACCTGAACCTTCTGTAATGGTAGCAAACTGCGATAATTTAATCTGTTTACCATCAGCGTTTACAAAAATCAGGTTACGTACGTCGTCAATATTCTGACGGTTAAAGTTTTGATACTGGATATTGATATCGTATTCGTATTCACCTTTTCTGTATTTACCATCGGTATTACCCGCAAAGGCTGTCTGCATGGTAGAACCTACGGTTTGTAGGGTTAAACCAACAGCCGACATTTTATCACGGTCTACCTGCACGTTAATCTCAGGGGTTCCTTTTTCTACCGATAATTTAATCTCCGTAGCACCCGGAATCGAAGCAAGCACTTTTTGGGCACCTTCAGCATATTTTAAAGCACTATCTAAATCAGATCCCATTACCACTAACTGGATCGGTGCATTTTCTGCAATACCCAGGATACTGATCGGAACCGTTTTTACTTTTGCTCCTACCAATTCTTTAGCCAGTGCACGGCTCATTTTGGTGGCGAAAATATCAGAAGACACGCCTTCACGCTGATCGCGCTCAACAAGTTTTACGTTGATTTCTGATTTATAGGCTGTTGCCTGCGTACCACCAAAATCACCTGTTGATTGTCCAACAGTAGTAATTAACTGGGTAATTTCTGGTTGTTTATCTAAATAAGCTTCAGCTTTTTGTGTCAGGAAGTTGGTTTGCTCTAAAGAAGCATCTTTAGGTAACTCCAACTGTACTAAGAATTCGCCTTTATCCGATTTAGGGAAAAACTCAGAACCGATAAATCCACCCACCAATAAACCGCATGAACTTAAGAACATTACCACAACGGCGATTAAAGTTAACGCTTTATGGTTTAACGACCATGTTAAAATGCTGGTAATCCAAAGGGTAAATTTCTTTAACTGTTTTTCGAACCAAAGGATAAAACGGCCAAATATATTTTTGCCTTCTATGTGTTCTAACTTACCAAAACGTGAGAAAATAAGGGGTACAATGGTAAATGAAGCCACCAATGAAAGTAGTGTTGCAATAATTACCACAATACAGAACTGACGAAGGATGTTCGAAACCAGACCGGTACTTACCGCAATAGGGAAGAATACCACCACAATTACGAAGGTAATGGATACAACCGTGAAACCGATCTCTCTTGTCGCGTCAGATGCTGCCCTAACTTTGTTTTTACCCATCTCCATGTGTCGCTGGATATTCTCCAGTACCACAATGGCATCATCCACCAGGATACCTACCACGAGCGATAGCCCCAACAGCGACATTAAGTTTAAAGTAAAACCGAACAGGCTGATTCCGATAAATGTAGCAATTAATGAAACCGGAATCGATACCATTACAATTAACGCATTACGCAAACTGTGCAGGAAGAAAAGCATTACAAAGGCCACCAAAATAACCGCAAGGATTAAATCGTGGATTACCGCATCTGCAGATTCTAAAGTAAAGATCGAGCTATCATTAACAATTCTGATATCAAGCTTATTGGCTCCGTATTCATTTTTAAGTTTAGCGATAATGGCGTGTACACCTTTACTTACCTCTACCGCGTTGGCATCACTTTGTTTAATGATCTGAATAGCGATAGATGCTTTACGATCGATACGGGCCAGTTTTTCGGTTTCTTTTTGCGAATCCTGAACATCGGCCACATCACCTAAACGGATCTGTGCACCATCTTTCGAGGTGGTTAAAACCAGGTTTCTCAATTCTTCCATACTTCTGTATTTACCCGATAAACGGATCAATACGTCCTGGTTTTGAGTTTTTACACTTCCTGTAGGGAAATCCAGGTTAGAAGAAAGGATCAGTTGCTGCACTTGTGGCACCGAAAGGTTATAACCCTGTAATTTATCAGCATCTAATGAAACCTGAATTTCACGCTCCGAACCACCTACCAGGTTAACCTGCGCAATACCGCTTACCCTCGAAATTACCGGGGCAATACGTTTGTCGATCAGATCGTAAAAAGTAATATCATCCATATTGGCCGAGGCCGACATGGTAATTACCGGTAAATCATCCAGCGAGAATTTACTTAATGATGGCGTTTTAACATCCTCCGGTAAATCAGAAAGAATGGCATTTACCTTTCTTTGTGCATCATTTAAGGAGATATCGATGTTTGCTGCATCAGTAAGGGTGATGGTAACGGTTGATAAACTCTCAAACGATACAGAGTTGATCTTTTTAATGTTTTCCATCGATGATACCGCATCCTCAATTTTTTTGGTTACGGTATTTTCAACCTCATTTGGTGAAGCACCAGGGTAGATGGTCGAAATAGATACTACGTTGTTAGAGAATTTTGGAAGTAATTCATAACCCAACGAAAAGTAACTTAATAGCCCGAGCAAAGTAAGTGCGGTAAACACCACAATCACCAGCGAAGGCCTTTTTATAGATATATCTGTTATCTTCATTTTAATTAGTATTGCGTTTTGCGATTGGCATATCGCGTTTTAAAAGCCGAAAAATTCCTTTAACTTATTTTACGATACTAACAGGAGCACCCTCAGTTAAGTTAATCTGTCCACTGATGATTACAGTTTCTCCTTCTTTTAAGCCATCAAGAATTTCAACATTGTCGCCCAAAATACGACCGGCCACTACATTGCGGGTTTTAGAAGTATTGCTGGCTTTATCCAATACAAAAACCTGGTTGCTGCTTACACTACCCACAAAGGAAGTACGCGGAATAATAATGCTTGGAGCCTGTTTAGGAAACTTGAATATTGCTGTTCCGTACATACCTGCTTTTAAGGTGTTTTTGTGGCTGTTGTCTACTTCAATTTCAATCGGGAAGTTTAACGTTCCATCCGCTTTTGCCGCAATAAAAGTTACTTTTCCAGAGAAATTATCCGTTGGGAAAACAGATGATTTAATTTCGATCTGATCGCCGATTTTAAGATTTGCAACCTGCGATTCGTTTACGTTAACTTTCAGTTTTAATTTAGAAACATCAACCAATTCGAATAACTGGGTACCCTGAGCGGTTACAAAAGCACCAACCTCAATGTATCTTTTGTTTACAATACCGTTAATTGGCGATTTAATGTTGGCATCGCTTAATTTTCTTTGCGAAGCCTGTAAACGCAGTTTTGCATTTTTAGTAGCCAGTTTAGCCTGGTCTAACTGTTGTTGTGTAACACCACCAGTTTGGAATGAGCTTTGGTACCTTGCCTCATCCCTTACCGCATTCTGGTAAGTAGCTTCAGCGGTTTCTCTGTCGGTATTGATAATTTCTGCATCAATACGGGCCAAAACCTGACCTTTGCTTACACGGTCGCCTTCATCAACATTGATGGCGGTAACACGACCTGCATTTTCTGATAAGAAATTAAGTTCCTGCTTTGGAACAAAGTTTCCGTTAGCCGCAAAATCTAAATTCACAGCTTTTCTCTCTACTTCAGCAACACGAACGGCAACAGCGCCACCACCTTTAGCAATGAAAGCAGTTTTCTCTTCATTCTTCTTTTTATTGTTGCTTAAAACATAAGCTATTGCACCAAGGGCAACAACAACTACGATAATTATGGTAATTACTCTTTTCATTTCTATTGTACTAGCGATTTAATATTTCCGTTTGATTTTATTAATTGTATTTCGGCTATTTTGTAATTCAATAAAGCCTGTGTATAGCTGTTCTGTGCCGATGTAAGTGCATTTTCTGTATCCAGAAGATCAGTTAAAGAAGCTAAGCCATTGTTATAGTTGTTCTGTGTGCTTTTGTAAATTTCCTGAGCTAAATCGGCATTTTTACGTTGCGATTTAATGGTGTTAAGGTTGTTGCGCAACTGTATTTTAGCGTTCTCGTAAGCCAGGTTTAAAGAGTTTACAGATTCTTTTCTGCTTTCTTGTGCTTTTTTAATATTTACATCTGCCTGGCGGATTTTTGAACGTGTTAAAAAGCCGTTAAAAATTGGCACTTTTAAAGTTAGTCCAACTGCTGATGCGCCATACCCGATTGCAGCAGCATTAGATTTTAAGAAATCAAAACCGTCACTCTGGCTTGAATACGTGTAATTTCCGGTTAAAGCCAGTGATGGATAATATTCAGCAACGTAAGCTTTTCTTTGGAGCGATAAAAGTTTATCCTGATTGTTCAAAAGTTTAACTTCTGTTCTGTTGGCCAGATCGATAGAATCTGTAAATACAGGTAAGGTAGTTACTTCAGTTAATTCGGTAGCAGGCAGGATAATTGGTGTAGAAACCGGCATACCCATCGAGAATTTTAACTGATTTTCCAATTGTGTAATTGCGTTGATGGTTTGCTCACGTTGTGTAGTAAGGTTAGTTAAGTTAACATTAATACGGTCAACATCAATTTTTCTGGCCAAACCATTTTTAAACTGGTTCGAAACAATTTTCTCTACAATCTTCACATTTTTAATGTTGGTGTCGATTACGTTAAGCTGTTGTCTGTTTACCAGAACCTGGTAATAATTGTTGGCAACTAGTTCGATAATCTGCTCTTCTGTTAATTGCGAAGTAAGGCTATAGTACTCTTCGCTCGATCTTGCAGCCTGTAAACCGGTAAAAACCTGTTGGTTAAACAACTGTTGCGAAAGTTGAACACCCGCAGTCGAATTCCAGTTCTGGCCCAATTTAATCGCCTGTGTCTCCCCTCCGAAATTTGCAACCAATTGACCGATAATCGGGTTGTAGGTTAAACCCACATTTCCTGTAAGCTGAGGTAAAGCCTGCGCCCTAACTTCCTCTACCTTATATCTTCCGCCTTCAATATCCAGTTTCGCATTCCGGACCTTTGTATTGTTTTGGAGCGCATAGGTTAGCGCATCTTTTAAGGTAACCTGCTGCTGTGCAATTACCAGCTGGGGTAAAACCGAGCCGGTTAGCAGTAGAAGCATTAATTTTACCAATTTTACTCTAAGCATAATGTATTGTTTTTTTGTTTTTGGGTTCTTATCTATTTAAGTTTTTATTTCAATCTGCGCATCTTAAACCCCTTACAAATATGGTAGTGAGGTTTTTTTGCTTCAGCGTCATTTTATTAAATGCCTTTTTATCCGGGAAAAGATCTTTACCTGTTTCCATTATGCACATGGTACAAAGGCCCATCAAACTTTCGAGGTAAAGCTCTGCCACATGGAAAGTATCATCGTGCTCTATTTCCCTTTTTTCTTTTGCGCGGCTAAAAATTTCTGCAAAGAATTCTTTTTCTGATCCTTTTAGGGTTTGTAGCTTGCCTTTTATCACATCATCATTTAATAAATCAGGAATACCTTCGGTAATCCGCAACATGTAATATTTTTGAAAAAAGGTGTTTCTAACGTCTATGGTGTTAAAAAGAATCTCTTCTAAAGGAAGATCGGGATTGTATTTCTTTTTGATCAGTTCAAAAAAATCATGGAATACCCTTTCTATTACGCCTATAATTAAATGTTTTTTATCCGGGAAATAATAATAAAGCGATGGTTTGGAAACGGAAAGATCTTCTGCAATATCATTCATTGTGGTTTTACCAATACCAAAATGGATAAAGCGTTTTATCGCACCATCAATAATCTGCTCTCTCTTTTTATCGGCTACAATCATTTTACTTTTCTACTTTCTGACTTTTTTAATATTTTAGTCAAAAATAGTGCTAAAAAATCATTTGTCATGAAGGGTTTGTTCAAAAGCGCATTAAGCTTACAATTCTATGACGCATTTTTGATTCTTCTGCTGTTTATATATCTTTACAAACCAATCATTTATAAATCTTGTCAGTATTCCTTAACGTTTTAACTGTATTATTTACCATCGTTTTGATGGAGTGTTTATCATGGTTTATACACAAGTATTTATTCCACGGACCGCTGTGGTTTATGCATAAAAGTCATCACCAGAAAGCGAAATCATTTTTCGAGTGGAACGATATTTTTGCGCTATTATTCGCTGCACTTTCCTTGTATTTAATGTACACCGATCGAGATGAGCTGGGTTACAGGTTTTTTATCGGCTTAGGCATTTCTTTATATGGCATGGTTTATTTTGTGGTGCACGATTGGTTTGTGCACCGTAGGTTTAAAACCTTTAAAAGCAATAACACTTATTTACAGGCAGTGAGGAAAGCGCATAAAATCCACCACAAAAACAGAGGTAAGGAGAAAGGAAAAGCTTTTGGGTTGTTGTTTGTAAGGAAGAACCTAATAAAAAATGATTAACATATTTTTCTAACTAATTGATTAGTTTTGTATTTATGTTGTAAATATAAAACTGATGAGAAAACTTATTTTTTGCTTTGCACTATTCTTTGGAGGATGATACATGCAAGATTTTAGCTCACCGGCAGAATTATACACAACCTTCTCAAACCGTTTAAAAACAGTAATAAAGGAAAAGCAATTAAAAAGAAAATCGATGAAGAAAAGAATAATGCTTCATGAATTTAGCAGTGGTTATTCTTGGCAAGGTGCTTGTACTTGTATCTTAAACTTGTGCTATGAAAAAAATCTATTATTGCTGTTTATTTTTATCATTTGTTGTTATTACATCATGCCATAAAAAAGCAAAAACCGATCAGGACCGGGCCGTTGAACTTATAGAAGCTAAGTATAAAGACAGTAACCAAAAATTCAGTTTCGATAATGCAAAGCTTGATAGTCTCTATAATATTTCTCCAGAAGCTTATGGCGATAGCCTTGCAAAAGGGAATGAACTGGATGCTACTTTAGCTAAATTGGAAAGCGAGATTGAGCATTTAAGTCAGGCTGAATCTGATAGTGTGGGTTTAATCAGCGCAAAATTGACAAAAGAAAGATACCGTTTATTGGAGCTTGCCAAAACCAAACCTGTTTTTATCGGCTGGCAGCTTACCGGCGTTAAAATAGAAGCGCCACAGCAGGCAGTTAAAAGCTTTCACTTTGATAAGGCAATTACAAAAATTGTAGAATAATTAGCTGTAAATTAATTGGGGAGCAAATGCCACATCTTTAAATTACGCTATCTATTTATTTCTTACTTTTGCCGCATAACACAAAATCAAGATGCTTCAAATTCAGGAAAATATTTCATTAAAACCTTATAACTCCTTTGGTATCGATGTTAAGGCTCATTTTTTTGCCGAAATATTTTCGGAAGATGATTTGAAGGAACTTTTTCAGCGTGACCTGGTTAACTCTCAAAAGCTGTTTATTATAGGCGGAGGGAGTAATGTGTTGTTTACTCAAGATTATAATGGCTTAGTCATCAAGATTAGCATCAAGGGAATTAAATCTGAAATTATTGAAGATAAAGTATCAGTAACTGCGGGAGCTGGTGAAGTTTGGAACGATTTTGTAAACTATTGTGTAGCGCACCATTTTGCTGGGGTAGAAAATTTAAGTTTAATTCCGGGCACGGTTGGGGCATCGCCTATACAAAATATTGGTGCCTATGGCGTAGAATTGAAAGATGTTTTCGACAGTTGTACTGCATTTGAAATCAAAACCGGAACAATTAAAACCTTTACCTATGCTGATTGTCATTTCGGGTACCGCGAAAGTATTTTTAAAGGTGAATTAAAAGGGCAGTATATCATTACTTCGGTTACTTTTCGATTGTCTTCCTCAGCAAAAATTAATACTTCTTATGGTGCAATTGAAACAGAACTTCAGGCCAGGGGCATTGAAAACCCAAACATTGCAGATGTTTCTGCAGCCGTATCGCATATCCGCGTAAGTAAACTGCCTGATCCCTCTACCATTGGCAATGCAGGTAGTTTCTTTAAAAATCCGGTAATCGAAAAGTATGAATTTGCAGATATTGTGGCTAAACACCCCGATGTGGTGCATTATTCAACACCAGATAATAAAATTAAACTGGCAGCAGGCTGGCTAATCGAGCAATGTGGCTGGAAAGGCAAAATTGTAGGCAATACCGGTACCTGGAAAAACCAGGCTTTGGTTTTAGTTAACCATGGCGGCGCAACTGGCACAGAAGTTTATCAGTTTTCTGAACAAATTATAGACAGTGTAAAGTCTACTTTTGGAGTCACTTTAGAACGGGAAGTAAATATTCTGTGACGAAAAGTTGCTGTAGGATGTATTTACGCTTTTGGCACCGTGCCAGAAATTTTTGGTACTAAGTTTGTTTAGGTTTAGTAGAATAAGCAATAATTTGTTTTAATCTACCTAAAGCTAAAAATCATGACAAAATTTGAATTCAATCATCTGGTTAATCATCACTCGGTATCACTTAGGTCTTATGCTTTAAATTTCACTAAAGACGCAGAAGACGCAAATGATTTGGTTCAAGACACCATGCTTAAAGCAATTACTTATTATAATAAGTTTAAGGAGGGTACGAACCTGAAAGGCTGGTTATTTACCATTATGAAAAACACTTTCATTAATAACTACCGTCGTTTGGTAAAAACCAATACTTTAATTACACAGAGCGAAGATATTTCTTCAGCGAACCTTTCATATAGTGCTACTAAAAACCAGGCAGAGAGTAAATTTGTATTAGGCGATATAGATAAAGCTCTTTCTCAATTGCCGGAAGAATATTATGTGCCGTTTATCCGTTATTTTGAAGGATATAAATACCACGAAATTGCTGATATGCTTGAAATTCCAATCGGAACCGTTAAGACACGTATCCACGTAGCCAGAGGAATTTTGAAAAAATACTTAAAAACATATTCGAAAGAAATTGCCACTACCGAAATGGCTTAAGATACATCAATCGAAAAACCAGGGGCTCAGATATTATCTGGGCCTTTTTTGTGTTCTTTATTTCCATTGACGGTATCATCATTTAGAGCGGAATGCAATGATGTTGAGAACCCGAATGCTCAGCGAAGCTTAATCTGCCTAGAATAGATTTCTCCCCGCCTGTACGGGCAGGCATTCTGCTATGCTACAGTTGAAATGACGTCATTTAATTAATTGGTCGCCTGGAGTAGATTAATGCAATTTCATCCCAAAATGTCTTAAAAAGCAAAAGGCCTGAAACTTCAGGCCTTTTTGCTTATCATATATTTGGTTAGTTGATTCTTATTTTTTCTTTCAACAATTCGCCTTCTCTCTTATTTCGAAACAAATGCAAACCCCGAACGATTATGTGTTTTGAAGCTTTATTGCAGTGTTTTTGTTTTGTGGTTATAAAGATAAGGGAAATTTTAAATTTGTCAAGCTTTTTTTAACTTTTTTTTTATTTCTTTTGCTACCACTTGCCCGGATATGATTGCAGGCGGCACTCCGGGGCCTGGAACGGTTAATTGTCCCGTATATAAAAAATTTGTTACTTTACTTTTCATCTTCGGTTTTAGAAAGGCGGTCTGTTTCAAAGTGTTTGCTAATCCATACGCATTTCCTTTAAAAGCGTGATAATCGGCTACAAAATCATTCATGGCATAACTGCGTTTAAACAGAATGTTATCTTTAATGTCGTTTCCGGTTAAATTTTTAAACCGGTCGATTAATAAATTAAAATATTCTTCCCTTTTGCTTTCGCTATCTTTTAAATTTGGTGCAAGCGGAACCAAAAAGAAAAGATTCTCGCAACCCTCCGGTGCTACACCCGGATCGGTAACCGAAGGACAACAAGCGTAAAACAATGGTTTTGATGGCCACTGCGGATCGGTATAGATTTCTTCGGCATGCTGATCGAAATCTTCATCGAAAAACAGGTTATGATGTAGTATGTTATCCAGTTTTTTATTTAAACCGATGTAAAATAAAAGACAGGAAGGGGCCATGGTTCTTTCGTTCCAGTATTTTTCGCTGTAATTGCGGTATGGCGCATCAAAAAGGTGTTGGTCGATGTGGTGATAATCGGCATTGCCTATAAAAAATTCGCTTTTAAAACTGCCTTTATTGGTAATCACCTCTTCGGCAATATTGTTTTTAACTGCTATCTTGGTTACTTCAGTATTAAAAATAAACTTTACACCCTGCTCTTCGGCAATGTTTTGCATGGCGTCTACAATTTTGTGCATACCACCCAGTGGGTACCAGGTACCTAAAACGAGATCGGCATAGTTCATTAAACTGTACAGGGCCGGGGTATTTTGTGGTGTAGCTCCTAAAAATAAAACCGGGAATTCTAACAATTTTCTTAACCGCTCATTTTTAAATAGTTGATGAACGTGCTTGCGCATATTGCCCAAAAGCTGCAGTTTAATTCCGCTGGCGGCTAAACGCGGATCGAAATACTCCATTACGCTGTGCGAAGGCTTAAAAACATACTCATTCATGCCCACATCGTATTTGTATTTGGCCTGATCTAGAAAGGACTGGAGGTTTTTAGTGCTGCCAGGTTCTAATTGTTCGAACAACTGGTATAAATCATCTAATGTTACCGGTACATCAAGCGTATCATCTTTGCCAAAGTAAATGCGGTAAGAAGGGCTTAACCTTTTCAGCTCGTAAAAATCAGAGGTTGTTTTATTAAAGAGCTGGTAATAATTTTCGAAAACATCAGGCATCCAGTACCAGCTTGGACCCATATCAAACAGGAAACCATCTTTCTCCCAGGTACGGGCACGTCCGCCGGCCATTTCGTTTTTTTCGATTACTGTAACTTCGCAGCCGTCTTTTGCAAGTAAAGCAGCAGCAGCCAGGCCCGCAAAGCCGGCACCAATAATGGTTACCCTGGGTTTTTTCTCCATGGTGTAAATAAAGTAAATTTATTGCGTTTTGTTTTTGTTTTTTGTCATTCAATAGACTTTGTCATCCTGAGCGTAGCGAAGGATCTGTTTTGTATTAGCACTTACTTAAATGTTTCACAGGCTTTGATGGTAAGGTGATATTTGGGTTCAGTGTTTCATTGGTTGGAGATCCTTCGCTGCGCTCAGGATAACAGCAGTGGAAAAAGATTTGCCATTCTGAACACAGTGAAGAATCTGTTTAATAACTGCACAATTGCGAAACCTCGAATTTGCATTGGTAAGGGTAAAATTTAGGGTTCTGTATTTCATCGGTTGGGGATCCTTCGCTGCGCTCAGGATGACAGTGAGATTAAGTGTTGTAGAAACGACTTATTCTTCAATAACCATATCATTAAGAAAATTCCAGTTTTTGTTTTTTAATTCAATTAAAGCATTCTTTTTTGTCCTTGTCCAGCCTTTTATTTCCTTTTCACGTTCAATAGCAAATTCAATGTGTTCAAATCTCTCAAAATAAACCAGGTAGTGGCAGTTGTATTTATATGTAAAAGCAAATTTATTTTCTTTGTTATCTATGTGTTGCTTAAGTCTTACTTCCAGGTCATGGGTTACTCCGGTATAAACAACAGTTTTGTTCTTGTTTGTTAAGATGTAAACGAAATAATTATGATCCATTATTAAAAATAAATATTTTTTTTAATAAAGTATTTGTCATTCTGAGCGCAGTGAAGAATCTGTTTAATAGCTGCACAATCGCAAAATATCGAATTTGCTTTGGTAAAAAGATATTTTGGGGTTCTGTGTTTCATTGGTTAGGGATCCTTCGTTGCGCTCAGGATGACAGCGGTGTAAAAGATTTGTCATTCTGAACGTAGTGAAGAATCTGTTTTGTATTAGCACTTATTTAAATGTTTCACTGGATTTGACGGTAAAGTGATATTTGGGGGACGGTATTTCATTGGTTGGGGATCCTTCGCTGCGCTCAGGATGACAGTGGGGCAAAAGATTTGTCATTCTGAGCGCAGTGAAGAATCTGTTTTGTATTAGCATTTGCTAAAATGCATTATTGGCTTTGATGGTAAGGTGGTATTGGGTTCTGTATTTCATCGGTTGGAGATCCTTCGCTGCGCTCAGGATGACAGCGGTGTAAAAGATTTGTCATTCTGAACGCAGTGAAGAATCTGTTTTGTATTAGCACTTACTTAAATGTTTCACTGGCTTTGATGGTAAGGTGATGTTTGGGGTTCTGTGTTTCATCGGTTAGAGATCCTTCGCTGCGCTCAGGATGACAGTGGGGCAAATGCGCTCAGCTTTTCTTACCTTTACACCCAAACATGATTAAATTACGCATTATCTTTTTTCTGCTCTTTGCAGCAAGCAATATCACTTATGCCCAGTTATCTACCCACGAAATTGCGGTATTGAAAACCAACATGGTTAAAGCGGTAGAAAACGCTAAACTCACCGATTCTTTATTTACCAAATTGAATAAACTGCCAAATAAAACGGCTTTGATTACCGGCTATACAGGTACTCTAGAAGCATTAAAAGCAAAACATTCGTGGAATCCGTATAATAAGATTAAATATGTAAGCCGGTCGCTAAAAACCATGCAAAGGGCAATAGATATGGATAAAGAAAATATGGAAATCCGTTTTATGCGTTTTTCAATCGAGTTTTATACCCCTGCTTTTTTAGGCTTTAGTAAAGATCTGGCAACAGATAAAAAGGAAATTATTAAACATTATCAAAATGAAAATTTTGGCCTTGCCGATGATGAACTGGTTAAAAATGTAGCCAGATTTATGATTGATAGTAAAAAATGTACACCTGCAGACATTAAAATTTTAAAGAAACACCTCTAAATGAATTATACCTATTTACTTATTAACCTCGCCGTAATTTTTTTTCCGCTGGTTTTATCTTTCGATAAAAAGGTGCATTTCTTTAGCAAATGGAAATTTATATTTCCTGCCATATTAATTACCGGAGTAATGTTTTTAATCTGGGATATGCTGTTTACCAAACTTAATGTGTGGTCGTTCAACCCCGATTATTTGATCGGTATAAACTTAATGGGCTTACCTTTAGAAGAAATGCTCTTCTTTTTAACCGTTCCCTACGCCTGTGTGTTTATTTACGAGTGTTTAAATGTTTATTTCCCGAAAAACCATCTGCAGAAATATAGTCTGGCGTTGAGCAATTTATTTCTGGGTTTGTGTGTGGCCATGTTATTTTTTGGCTATAGTAAATGGTACACATGTATCAATTTCGGTTTTTTACTTTTGGTATTGGGGTATGTAGAATATTTAAATGTAAAATTCAGGTTTATGTATAAATTTTACAGGGCCTATTTCGTTTCGCTTATTCCTTTTTATATCGTGAATGGATTTTTAACGGCTATTCCGGTGGTGATGTACAATAACAAAGAAAATCTAGGTTTTAGGGTGGGAACAATCCCTTTCGAAGATCATTTTTATTTAATGGGCCTGTTGTTGATGAATGTTTATCTGTATGAGGTTTTTAAGGCTAAAGCGAATAAAAGCGTAGCGTAAGATCAAATTCGTTGATTTTTTGCTGGAAAATGAATGTTTGGTAATGCTTAGGGGGCTGCGGTCCCGCTTTTCGTTTGTAGTGCCGGCGTGAAGCCGGCAGCTACCACTACAATCGGGTTTAACAACAAGGGTTTGTGCACCCTGCAAACCCCGAAGATGAAATAAAGCCCTGGCCACCTAGCCCCGGTTGGAGCGGTACCCTGCAGCAACGAGGTACGAGGAAGCAAAGCGTACAAGCGTAAAATGGGAAGAAATTAAGTGTTTTGCAGCGGTTTTGCGCTTCTAACCAATAAAATTCGTTATCTCGACTGGAACCTTTGCGGAACGCCTGCCCGTACAGGCGGGGAGAGATCTGTGCTCAATAGATTTAGCTTCGCTGAGCCTTCGGGTTCTCGACTGCGTTGCACTCCGCTCGAAATGACGGTATCTCTGGAGAGACTGTCTTCTTAAATTTTTCTATCTTCAACCCGAAATTAACATCAATGGATTTACCCGCTTATACCAAACAACAGCTAGCCTTACGCAACGGACAGGACAAACAACAGATTTGGGTGGCTTACAAAGGACTGATTTATGATATGACGGATAGCAGGTTATGGCGCAACGGTAAACATTATGAACATTGGGCTGGACAGGATTTAACCGACGAACTGCCCGACGCACCACATACAGAAGCTGTTTTCGAGAAATTTACGCCCATTGCCGTACTGGTTAAACCAGGTTCATTTTAGTGAGCGTAGCTTGTTTTAACTCCTTAAATTCAGACGGCCTTTTGCCTACCATTTTATAAAAAGTATTACTGAAAGAGGAAATGCTGTTATAACCCACCTGGTAGGCCACTTCGCTAATGGTGGCATCGCTTTCTAATAATTTTTCCATTGCTTTAATCATCCGGGCCAGTTTCAGGTATTGAAAAAAGGAAGTATCCAAAGCCGATTGAAATAACCTCGAGAGCGTACGTTCGCTAAAGCCCATGGCCTTACCCACGCTTTCTAAACTCATACCATCATCGGAGAGGCCATCTACTATGTGCCGTAATACCGGGCGCAACCGCATGTTTTCGGTAGTAGGGAGCGCAATAGGCAGCGGATGTTCGCTCACCACCGGCAAAATGTTTTTTAGCGTATTTAAAAAATCGTATTCATGCGTTTTGGGTATAATGTTTCCATTCCAGCGCTCCGAAAAGAGGAACATTTCGAGCAAAAGGTTATTTACCGGGTAAATGCCAATCTGTTTGTAAAATGGGTTTTCATCATCGGTAGTGGTGTCGAAATAAATGTTTCGCACAATGGCGGCATGGTAACGGTGTTGTAAATGGTGTTCTACCCCGGCAGGAATCCAGACATAATGCCGGGCAGGCAAAAAGTAAGATTTTTCTTTAGTGTATAAAAAAATAATGCCGCCTTCTACATAAGTAAGCTGCCCCTTTAAATGGGTATGGTCTTGAAATCGGTCTTCGAACCTGCTATGCCAAACATACATGGTTTCTGGTTTTTCGTCGATTGCAAATAAAAGGTCTTCGTTGCTAACTTTTATCATTTGGCTGGTTTGAATAAATATCTGTCAGTTTAGATAAAACAAAGTAACAAATCTGTAGCGAAATTTGCATCATTAATTAACAGATATGATTTTTTTAAAGCGTAAAAGAATGTTCTGGGTATGCATGGCCTTTCTTTTATCATCAGTTTTTGTACATGCGCAAGCCGTTCCCGATCAAAGCAATTTTACCATTAATCAGGTTTGGGCACTGGCCGATAGCAACAATAAAAAGATGCAGATGCAAGGACTTAACGTGCAGGGTGCCGATGCGCATGTAAAAGTAAGTAAGGCCGAAAGATTGCCTGAAATTGCTGCCGAAGGACTTTATGCCCATGTTTTTCCGTTACCGATTTACGAAAACGGGTTATTCCATACCCCAAGCCAGTTTCCTGTTGCGCCTACTTATTATAAAGCCGGTGCCGATGCTTATTTCAATATTTATAATGGCGGAAAAACCACTACCGAAATTAATGCTTCGAAAGTAGAAAGTGAATTGAGCAGGATCCAAAAAAGCCAGAACAAACAGGAAATCCATTATACGGCGGCCGTTTATTTTTATGATGTATTCCGCAATATTTCTTACAGGGTTTTGCTGGAGCAGGACATCCGCGACCGCGAAAAGCAGCTTGCGGAAATTAACCAGCTCTATAAAAACGGCACGATATTAAAAAGCGATGTATTAAGAGCCGAATTACGCCTTTCGAAACAAAAGATGTTGCTTACCGAAATCGAGAACAGCATTAGCATTGCCAAACATAAACTCAACATTTTAATCGGCAGGGCAGATGATGCGCCTTTAAATCCACAGATCTCAGACCAGGAAACAGATGCTATTGCGTTAAAACAGGTTAATGAATATTTTAATGATGCAAAAACATCGTCGTATAAGATCCAGATTTCGGAAAAAGAGCAGGCACTGGCTAAACTGAAGCTTAAAAATGTAAAATCGAATATCATGCCTTCTCTGGGTTTCTTCGGTGAATATACTTTTGCTTATCCGCAGATCCAGTTTTACCCTTATGCACTTTCGCTTTACAGTAATGGTATGGTGGGGCTTAAGCTTAAAATTCCGATTTCATCGTGGTACACCAATCAGCATAAAGTAAAAGAAGCGGAAATTAAAGTACATCAGCAGGAAGTAGAAGATGAGGATGTAAAAGATCATATCCGCCAGGAAGTGCAGGAAAACTATATCCGCTATAAAGAATCGGTGCAGCGTATCACATTAGCCGAAGAGAACATTAAACAGGCTGCAGAAAGCTACCGCATTGTGCAGAATACCTATTTCAACCAGTTGTCGCTTTTAACCGATTTACTCGATGCCGAAACCCAGTTACTGCAATCGAGGTTCGAACTGACCACTGCAAAAGTGAATGCCAAAATGCAATATTATCAATTACAAAAAGCCGTAGGAAATTTATAAAATGAACACACAGAAACAAAGCAAAGCCGATAAAATCATCAGCAGAATTACCACCATCATCGCGCTCATCGTTTTAGCGGTGCTAATGGTATGGGGTGGGAAAACCCTTTTCGGCTATATCAAATATGAAGAAACCAACGATGCGCAGGTGGATGAGTACATTAATCCCGTAACGGCAAGGGTAAGCGGTTACATTAAAGCAGTAAAATTTGAAGAAAACCAGGAAGTGAAAAAAGGCGATACGCTGGTACTTATTGATGATGACGATTATACCGTACAGCAGGATGAGGCTTCGGCTTCGTTGTTAAATGCCAAAGCGCAGGTTTCGGTACAGCAGAGTAACATTAAAACCGCGCAGAGTACCGCTTTGGTTGCTGCAGCTAAAATTGCCGCAGCAAAAGCAAAACTCTGGAAACAGCAAACAGAATATAACCGCTATAAAAAACTTTTCGATGCAGAATCGGCCACACGCCAGCAATTAGAAACGATAGAAAGTTTATTGCAGGTAGCACAGGCCGAATACCTGGCGGCCAAAGAAGATTATGCAACTGCCATTTCGAGAACGAACGATATTAAAGTGCAGAGCGAAGTACTGGCATCTGAAATAAAAAGAAGAACAGCAGTAGTAAAAAGAAATAACCTGAATACCTCCTACACAGTTATTGTAGCACCTTACGATGGCAAAATGGGCAGAAGAACGATACAGGTCGGTCAATTGGTTCAAACCGGCCAAACCATCGCCTATCTGGTTGATCGCAGCGCAGGGAAATGGGTAGTGGCCAATTTTAAGGAAACGCAGATTGCTAAAATGCATGTTGGTGAAAAGGTAAATGTAGAAGTAGATGCTTTCCCCGGACAGTCGTTTCAAGGTGAAATAGAATCCCTTTCCGGTGCAACAGGTTCGCGGTTTTCGTTATTGCCGCCAGATAATTCGACCGGGAACTTTGTTAAAATTGCACAAAGAATCCCCGTACGTATCCGCCTGGATAAGCAGGATAAAGGGATTGATGCGTTAAGTGCGGGCATGAGTGCCAGTGTTAAAGTGAAAAAAAATGACTGATCGTTTGCCGATATTTAAAACAAGGATACCTGAATGGCTGGTGATATTGAGCATTTTTGCAGTGCTTCTATCATCCGTATTGCTTTTTGCACTATCTACCGCTGATGGTACCGCTGCAGCGGGTTATTATGGGGCCAGTGCCTCCGATATCCAGTTTTCGATGTTGATGTTTTACGCAGCCGTAGCCAGTTTTGCAGTGGTAGAGCGGCGGTTTTTTGCCAGGGTTGTTACCAAAGATTACCTGCTGATCTGTATTATTTTAGAAATCCTGATTGCCTATTGGTGTTACCATACGCGTGAAATATGGCTGATTTTTACCCTTCGTTTTTTACAGGGAATTGTAAACTGTGGTTTAACAAGCATTTCGCTGAATCTGCTTTTTAGCCGCTTAAAATCAGAACATGCAAAAGAAACCGGTTATACCATTTTTTATGGAATGATCCTTTGTGTATCGCCCCTTACAGCATTGTTTTCGGTGCCCATTGTAGAAAATTATGAATATAATGTGGTTTATAAGGCCATTATTTTCTGCTTTTTACCAAGTGCCGTGCTGCTTTTCAGTGTAATTAATCGTGTGCACATTTTGCGCAAAACACCACTCTATAAAATAGATTGGATGAGTTTTGTACTTTTCTCAACCATGTTGGTGCTAATTGCTTACGTATTGGTTTATGGGCAGGAGTACGATTGGCTGGATGACGAAAGCATTGTTTATTCTATATTGGCCATTCTGTTTCTGTTTGTGGTTTCGATAGCCCGGCAGCGTACTTTGAAAAGACCTGCAGTTGATCTGTCGGTGTTTAAATCGAGGAATTTCGCCATCGGGATTGTTTTTTTGGTAATTCTGTATATCATTCGCGGTGCTTTCGGTTTAACTTCTTCTTATTTTATAATGGTTTTAGGAATGGATTCGCTGCATGCTAATGAAATGATGATTTTTAATATCGCCGGGGTGGTAGTTGGTTCTATCATCGCGATCCGTTTTCTTATTCGTCAGAGACATTTAAGAATACTGTGGGTAACCGGTTTTGTATTCCTTTTTGTGTTTTTTATATGGATGTGTCAGTTATTTGCAACCGAAGCAGGAACGGATAATTTTTACCTGCCTTTGTTTATGCAGGGTGTAGGTGCGGGTATGGTAATGTCGCCGATTGTGATGTTTATTATGTCATCAGTACCTGAAAATATGAGTCAGTCGGCGTCTTCTGTAGGGATTTTCGTTCGTTTTTCGACTTTTAGCCTGAGTTTAGCTTTTATTAATTTCTATCAGTTGTACTTTAAAGGAAAACATAACGATGATTTGCGAAGTAGCCTTACTTTACTCGATTTTAACCTGCCGGATAGGTTAAAAATGTATCAATCGGTACTAAACAGCAGGGGGATGCCTCGCGATGAAGCTGGTAAAGCGGCAATTGGCTTGCTCAATAAAGCTGTGCAAAAGCAAACGTTTCTACAGTTCTGTGTAAGCTATTATGAATGGATTGCGGTGCTTTGTTTACTATCGATTATTCTGATTGCCTTGCAACCGGTTATCAGCAGAACGGTGATTAATTTAAGGAACAGGCAGCCTGCAGCGGTAGGGTTTTAGTAGGTGAAACGAAACGTAATGCAATGGCGAGATTAATTGACTTAGATCTAGCTTCGGTGGCTTAAATTTTGACAATCTTTATGCATACAGCCGAAAAAGATTGTCAAAGTAAGTGCTTATCAACCGGTGCGGAGAGATCTGTCTCGAGATAGATTTCTCCGTTCCGCTACCGATGAAAAATCGGCACGCTACAGTCGAAATGACGGAATGGGCTAAAAAAACCGCAGGTTTAGAAGAAATTCTTCTCTAAACCTGCGGTTCGTTTGTCTTCAATTGCCAGTTGTCAACTGAAAACTGCCAATTGAGAACTGATTAAGCTTCTATTGTAAACGCGCTTAAGCTTACAAACTGTTGAATCCTTGCGGCAACTTCTTCATCAGTTAGGTTTAACAACTTTTCTGTTCCGAATTTTTCAACGCAGAAAGAAGCCAGTGCCGAACCATAAATGATCGCATTTTTCATGTTATTGAAGTTGATGGTACCTACTTTCGCTAAATAACCGATAAAACCACCTGCAAAGGTATCGCCCGCACCGGTTGGATCGAAAACTTCTGCCAATGGTAGCGCCGGAGCAGAGAAAATCTGATCTTCGTGGAACAATAATGCACCATGTTCACCTTTTTTAATAATCAGGTATTTTGGTCCCATGGCAAGGATTTTTTTTGCCGCCTTAACTAACGAGTATTCGCCTGATAACTGACGGGCTTCTGCATCATTAATCGTTAATACATCAACCAGTTTAATGGTTTCCAGTAGATCGTCCATCATAATGTCCATCCAGAAGTTCATGGTATCCATTACGATTAATTTCGGGCGGTTTTTAAGGCGTTTAATTACAGTTTGCTGTACCTGTGGTGTTAAATTGCCCAACATCAGGTATTCGCAGTCCTGATAGCTTTCAGGGATAATCGGGTCGAAGTTTTCCAATACGTTTAATTCCGTAATTAAAGTATCGCGGCTGTTCATGTCGTTATGGTATTTCCCCGACCAGAAAAATGATTTTTCGCCTGCTTTAATCTGTAATCCTTCGGTATCAATGCCGTGATTGGTAAAGGTATCGATGTCTGACTGATGGAAATCATCGCCAACCACTGCTACAATTTTTGCTTTATTATAAAAGTAAGAAGCAGCTAAACTTGCGTAGGTTGCAGCGCCACCAACAATTTTATCCGTTTTTCCGAAAGGAGTTTCAATAGCATCAAAAGCTACAGTACCTATGATTATCAGGCTCATATCTTTGTATTAATTTTTTTTCTAAATTTTTTCACTGCAAATATTGCATAAATAATTTAAAAGCCCTAATATTGCATTCCCAAAACGAACAAGGGTATGTATGTTGTAAAGCATCAATAACCACGTTTTAGGAAACAACCAGCACTCCTTCTTAGCTCAGCTGGTTGAGTCCAGCAGGTGCGGGATTAATCAGAGTTAAGAAACGATCAAAGGATTTTGATCAAATTTAGTAAAGTACAACCAGAATAAATAAATATTCCTTCTTAGCTCAGCTGGTTAGAGCATCTGACTGTTAATCAGAGGGTCGCTGGTTCGAGCCCAGCAGAGGGAGCTTCAGAAACCACAATGAAAGTTGTGGTTTTTTGCATTTAAGGACATTTTAAGAGCCTTCCGGATCAGCTGGTTAGCGTCCCGCAGTTGCGGGATTAATCAGAGGGTCGCTGGGGAGTAAGATCCCGATTTTCGGGAAGCCCAGCAGAGGGAGCTTCAAAAACCACAATGAAAGTTGTGGTTTTTTGCGTTTAAAGACATTTTCAAAGCCTTCCGGATCAGCTGGTTAGCGTCCCGCAGTTGCGGGATTAATCAGAGGGTCGCTGGGGAGTAAGATCCCGATTTTCGGGAAGCCCAGCAGAGGGAGCTTCAAAAACCACAATGAAAGTTGTGGTTTTTTGCGTTAAGGACATTTTAAGAGCCTTCCGGATCAGCTGGTTAGCGTCCCGCAGTTGCGGGATTAATCAGAGGGTCGCTGGGGAGTAAAATCCCGCTCTTTGGGGAAGCCCAGCAGAGGGAGCTTCAAAAACCACAATGAAAGTTGTGGTTTTTTGCGTTAAGGACATTTTAAGAGCCTTCCGGATCAGCTGGTCAGCGTCCTGCAGTTGCGGAATTAATCAGAGGGTTGCTGGAGAGTAAGATCCCGATTTTTCGGGAAGCCCAGCAGAGGGAGCCGGTTTGAAAGCTTTACAACGAAATTGTAAGGCTTTTTTGTTTATAACAACATTCCGTTTTAATATACTTCTACCTCATTCACTCAAATTCAACAACATAACCCGTGTAACATTATTAATAGTTAGTCTATCGATTTTGTAGATTAAATATTTATCAATATGTTTGCGCTGATCATGAATGCAACAATAACACCCCAAACATCCTCTATCTCTGATATTAACATTAAACGCTCTGTTTTAAATATCTATTTCCATGGGAATATGTGCTGTTGTTGATTTTGATTTTTTCCCGAAAAGTTATGGGTTAAACCTATGATACCTTAAAACCTGACCACCAAGCCCCCTTAAATATGTGTTGAAATTATTGCCAAAAAAGAACCGGCAAGGAAGCCTCGCCGGTTATCACGGAATATCAGTTCAGTAACGCCAATCACGCACTGATACCCATTCAGCTTTATCCAATGAATTGAATCATTAACATAAAACCCGTTAAATATGGAAATATTTCTCCATAAGAAAAAACCATTCTTATTGGCCAGCCTCATTTTGCTCCTCACTGTGCTGGCCGCACCCTTTAAAATTTTTGCCCAGGTTGAGCCTCCGCCACTCATAAATTCCAAACTGGCAGGTACAGTAATCGACTCTTTAACTAAACAACCATTGCCTGGCGTTGTAGTGCGCATTAAAGGCGTTACACACGTAGTTTCGACCGATGGAGATGGAAAATTTGTTTTTGTAACCGGTCAGAAATTGCCTTATACTTTAATTTTAAGCTCTGTAGGTTACGAAACCAAAGAAATTGTGGTAAGTAGCAGTCCTACAACTATCCGGTTAAAAGAAGTAAACAGTCAGTTAAACGATGTAGTGGTAGTTGGTTACGGTACTCAAACGAGGAAATCGTTAACCGGTTCGGTTTCTACCATTGCTGTTGATGAAGTAAGGGCCAAACCAACCGCCACTTTTGCCGAGCAGTTGCAGGGTAAAGCTCCTGGTTTGCAGGTAAGCACTTCTACCGGTGTTCCTGGCGACGGAATGTTTATCCGCATCCGCGGTACAACTTCTATCAATGCCAGCAACGATCCTTTGTATGTAATTGATGGTGTTTATGTAAACAGCGGATCGCTACAACGTATTACTACCCAGGGGCAGGCGAATAACCCCCTGTCGGATATCAGTCCGGATGATATAGAAAGTGTTACCGTTTTAAAAGATGCCGATGCAACGGCTATTTATGGTGCCCGTGCAGCCAACGGGGTAATTGTGATTACCACCAAACGCGGTAAATATAACACTGCGCCAAAAGTAAGTTTAAGTGCTTATGTAGGTGTGGCAAAAGCACCAAAATTGTGGGACCTGGTAAATGGTCCGCAGCACGCTGAACTAATTAATGAATTTTACCGCAATTCAAACGCCGATGCCATTGCAATTGCTGCAGCAAACGGAACAAGCCCGGCTACTACTTACAGGTTTCAGCCTTTTAGGGCATTAACCGATAATCCTACTGCTTCGCCGGCACCACGTGGTTTGCCACAAGATCAGAATACTTATGATCGTTTAAATAAAGCCTTCCGCACCGGACTGTTGCAAAACTACGATGTTTCTGTTTCAGGAGGTAACGATAAAACCACTTATTATATTGGTGGAGGATTAAATAAACAGGAGGCAACCCTGAAAACAAACGATTTCAGAAGAGGGAGTTTTAAGCTGAACCTTGATCAGAAAATCAACGATTACGTAAAAATCGGAACCAGTAATATTCTTACGCAAACTTACCGCACCAATGCACGTGTAGGGGATGGGCCACAGGGTGGGATTTTACAGTCGGCTTTGCATACCCCAACTTATCTTCCGGAGGTAAATGCTGATGGAACACCCGGCAAATGGGCTGGTTTTGACAACCTTGATGTCCTGTTAAACAATACGAATATGAACAGCACCAGTAACAGGTTAATTAGTAACCTGTATGGCGAAGTGAATATTACCAAAGATTTAACCTTTAAAACCAGCTGGAGTGTTGATTATAACCAGTACAATGAGTTTCAGTACTGGAACAGTTTAACCAACCTGGGTATTGCGAACAAAAACCTGGGTACCTCAAGTGTAAGCAATAACACCATCTGGACAAACGAGCAAACCCTAAATTATAACCACGTTACCGGCAAACATACTTTTGGTGCTTTGATCGGTAATTCATTACAGGGATCAGTATCTAACCAGACCCTCGCACAGGGTACCAATTTCCCGAACGATTCGTTCCAGCAGATTGCCTCTGCCGCTAATACCACTTCATCTGCATCTGAATCTAAATATACATTATCTTCATTTTTTGCCCGTTTAAATTATAATTACGGTGGAAAATATTATGCAGTTTTCAGTATCCGTGCCGATGGTTCTTCACGTTTTGGCGCCAACCACCAATGGGGATATTTCCCTTCTGCAGGTTTAGCATGGCGTGTTAAACAGGAAAATTTCTTAAAAGATGTTGCCATAATTTCAGACTTAAAACTCCGCGGAAGTATTGGTGTAACCGGAAACCAGAACGGGATCAACGATTTTGCCTCACGTGGTTTATGGGGTGCCGGAGCCAACTATCAGAACAATCCGGGTACGGTGCCGTCGCAATTGGCCAATCCTGATCTGAAATGGGAAAGCACCCGTCAGGCCAATATTGGTTTTGACTTGAGTTTCTTTAAAGACCGGTTGACCTTAAGCGGTGATGTTTACGATAAATACACCAGCAACCTGTTGCTTAATTTGCCGTTAGCTTCGAGTAAAGGTTTTTCTTCTATCCTTACCAATGCCGGCGAAATGAGCAATAAAGGATTGGAACTGAATATCAGCAGCGTTAATCTCGATGGTGCGTTTAAATGGAGTACCAATTTTAATATTTCGCGTAACATCAATAAAATTGAAAAACTACCTACACCGGTGGTTGCCGCTTATGCTGCCGAACGTATGGTGCAGGGTTTATCAATGTACACTTTTTATGTGTATAACCAGCTTTACGTTGATCCGCAGACCGGAAATGCGGTGTACGAAGATGCCGATCACAATGGTGTAATCAACGCGAATGATATTGTTCCGGTGGGCAATGCGCTACCGAAATTTAACGGGGGTTTAACCAATAACCTCAGCTACAAAGGCTTCGATTTATCGGTGTTCTTCAATTTTGTTTATGGCAATAAGGTTTACAATAACAACAATTATTTTCTCGAAGGTGGCGGAACCCGCGATGCCAACAGGGCCATGGATGTTTACCAGTTAGACCGCTGGCAGAAACCCGGCGATATTACCAATATGCCAAGGCTAACCGCTTACGGACAAAATTACACCCTGAGCCCAACCAGCCGTAACATTGAGGACGGATCTTTCCTTCGCCTTAGTAATGTAACCCTTGGTTATAACCTGCCCAAAGACTTTATCAAAAAAGCCAGAATGAATTCTGTAAGGATCTATGCAAGTGGTTCAAACCTTTGGTTGTGGACGAAATACAAAGGTCCGGATCCGGAGATCAATGTATCATCATCGGCTACCGTACTCGGTTATGATTTAGGTACGCCACCTGTGCCACGTACTTTCCAGATAGGTGCAAACATTACTTTTTAAACCGAATAATCAATCATGAAAAAAGTTATATACATATTCGCAGTCATCATCCTGTTCACTTCCTGCAAAAAGTTTCTGGAGGTACAGCCCCAGTTGCAGGTAGATCAGGATCAGGCCATTATCAATGCCGGTACTGCGGCCACTGCCGTAAATGGTTTATTTAACCTTTTGGCGGCCAACAGTTATTATGGCTCAAACTTCCCGGCGCTTTCTTATTTATCTGCCGGAGATATTCAGTGGTCGGGGTCCCAGTCTGATCCAAATGAGATTACCAAACACCTTACTTCTGCTACCAATGGTTATGTGCAGTCGGCATGGACGGCTATTTATAAAACCATATCTCAGGCTAATTATATTATTGATAAGGTGCCTACTGTTAGCGATCCTTTATTGACCACAACCTTGAAAAATCAATACCTTGGCGAAGCTTATTTCGTGCGTGCTTTGGCTTATTTTGATCTAGCACGTGGTTGGGGTGGTGTACAGCTCATTTTAAAACCGACCAATAACTCATCAGATAACAGCGATATTCCACGCAGCAGTTTGGCCGATACCTACGCACAGGTATTAAAAGATTTAAACGCCGCCGAAACTTTGGTTCCAACAGCTGTAAGCCGTAACCGGGTAAGCTTACGGACAGTTCAGGCACTTAAAGCCAGGTTTTACCTTTATCAGAAAAACTGGGCGTTGGCCGAGCAATTTGCTACGTCGGTAATTAACGATAATGCAAATTATTCGCTTGTGGCACCATACAGCGCGTTTTTTGCCAATAATGCCGTAACTACAAACGAATCGGTACTGGAGCTGGCTTATACCACTTCGAACACCAACGGACACAGCAACTGGTGGTTGCCACCTGCTTTGGGCGGACGTAGAGAATGGTCGCCGAATGATGCTTTAGTTGCTTTATTAAATAACCCGGCAATTGGCGGTAACCGCAATACTTTAATTGCACAGACCGCGCCTCCGGGCAATTTATGGTACGGAAAATTATATTACCGTAATCCGTTGGGTACCGATCCGGCTTACGTTATTCGTATTGCCGAATTATACCTGATCCGTTCAGAAGCAAGGGCGCAACAGGGCAACCTCATTGGTGCTAACAGCGCAGAAACCGATTTGAATTCGGTGCGTAGCCGTGCCGGACTTGGTGCAACTACTGCGGCTACACTGAGTGAGATTTTACTGGCACTCGAAAAAGAACGTCAGGTAGAATTCCCTTTCGAAGCCGATCGCTGGTTTAACCTGGTGCGTACAGACCGTGCACAAACCGTGCTGGCCCTGCCTGATAAACACCTTTATCTTTTTCCGATTCCTTATAACGAAACATTGGTTGATCCGCAATTGGCAGGACCAAACCGTAACCCTGGTTATTAAAAATATTGATCATGAAAAAATTAAGCATTTTTCTTTTAGCCCTAACCGCATTCGGTTTTTCGGCCTTTGCCCAATCATCGCCCATTACCGTAAAAAAATCTGATACCCGGCATGGCCCCGAAAAAGGAAGTCTGCTCATTATTGGTGGTAATGTGGGTTCGCAACGCGATATCTGGGAGAAATTTACTGAACTGGCCGGTGGTAAAGATAAAGCCGTACTGGTAGTGGTTACTACTGCATCGGGCGATTCGGCAGCTTATGATAAAAAAGGGGTAGAAGAGGTAAAACGTCAGACAGGAATTAAAAATGTCACCCTTTTCCACACCAGCGATTTCAAAGAAGCCAATAGCGAAAAATTTATCGCTCCCCTAAAAAATGCAACCGCAGTTTATTTTGAAGGTGGCCGCCAGTGGCGTATTGCCGATTCTTACCTCAATACCCTTACGCATCAGGCTTTTATCGATGTGCTGAACAGGGGAGGTGTAATTGCAGGCAGCTCGGCCGGGGCAAGTATTATTGGTTCTTTTTTATGGAGAGGCGATACCAAAGGCGCACAGGTTTTGGTGGGCGACCATACCCAGGGTTTAGGTTTCCTTAAATATTCAGCTATCGATCAACATTTATTGGTCCGTAACCGCCAGTATGATCTGGTTGATTTTATCCGTAAAGCCCCTGATTTTATCGGCATTGGCCTGAACGAGGCAACCGCCATTCTGGTACAGCGTGATACGTTGCAGGTGCTCGGACATTCATTTGTGGCCATTTACGATTACAATACCATTGTAAACAGTGGCGAAAAACATGTTGTAAATAACCGTGAAGATTTTACGGCTTCAAACGGACCATTTTTCTTTTTAGGTGCAGGCCAGAAATACGACCTGGCCAAAAGGCAGGTGATTAAAGAACCACGGAAATCAGGTAATACCGCTTCAAATTAATCCTTAAAAATTAAAGCAATGAGTAATACCAATATACCATCGCCGCCTGTATGGACCGCTAGGGAAAAGCTGATATTCAGGTTCTTTTTTCTTTTTTTTATCCTTCAGGCCATTCCTTTAAGTGTCGATTTTTTTAAAATTGTTTTTGGTTTTAACTGGTTTCACATCAGCTATGGCGATATCTTTAACCTTACGCGTTTATCTGCAAAGTTCTTGCCTGGTGCTGATAGTTTTATCAATTGGATCATTGTTGCAATAATTGCAATAATTGGCGCGGTAGCCTGGGGTAAATCGAAATATAAAGATATCGATTACAACCAGTTTTATTACTGGTTAAGGGTTGTGGTGCGTTACCGTTTGGCCATTGGCATCATCGGATACGGCTTTATCAAGTTTTTTCCTTTGCAGGCACCTTTTCCCTCCATCAGTAATTTAAATACCAGTTATGGCGATTTTACCGACTGGAAAATATTTTCGATGAGTTTGGGCATTGTACCTTCTTACGAAGCGTTTTTGGGCGCTATCGAAATCCTCGCGGGTTTGTTATTGTTCTTCCGCAAAACAGCTACCATCGGTGCAGCAATTATCCTGGTATTTACCGGAAATGTATTTATTTCCAATCTGGCTTACGAAGGTGGTGAGTTTGTGTATGCCACTTACCTGATCACCTTCGCTCTGTTTGTACTCTGGTTTGATGCACAGCGGATTTATAACCTTATCTCACTCGAGCGGCCTACTGCTCCCAACAGTTTTAAACCACATTTTGTGGGTAAAACCAAATCCCTGCGTTTGGTGCTTAAAACGCTGGTTATTTTCTTTTTCGTCTTCCTTTATGGTTTTAAAACTTACTCGGGTTTCCACCACGATCCTTACCAGTTTCCACGCACCAAAGGTTTAGCCAAAGCTGCCGGGATCTATAATGTAAGCGAATTCAAAATCAATGGCCGTGTATTGCCTTACGCTGCTGCAGATTCCATCCGTTGGAAAGATGTGGTATTCGAAAAATGGGCCACCATCAGCGTGCGTTCCGATCGGAAGGTAATTGTTGATTCGGCAAATTATGAACAGGTATTTAAAAATGATAAAGACCGTGATTATGAACTGGCTGGTACCGCCGGAAGGCATTATTACAGTTATACAATTGATTCGCTGAACCATGTATTGTTATTGGATAACAAAAATCCACACTACAAGGGCGAACAGTTGCGGTTAAATTATAGCCGTCCTGATAGTGCAACCATCATCCTTTCAGGTACCAATCAGCACCGCGATTCGATTTATTTGGTATTGAATAAAATCGATAAAAAATATCCTTTAAAGCTTAGCCGCCGCAAAGCACTTAAACTATAATGTTATGTCTGAAATAAAACAACAGGATATAGAAAACTGGGTAACGGCGCAACAAGCTGAAGCTAAAAAGCCATGGTCGTGGCAAAAGAAATTTGGCTTCCGGGTGCTGTTTATTTTCTTCCTCGCCATGTCTATTCCATTTTCGGCCAATTGGTATAAAAACGTATTTACCTTAGATTGGTCGCGACCGCATTACCGCGATTTGTACGATATTGCCCGTTTCCAGCCCAGCTTTTTATCGCTTTTTGGCGGACAGCGTTCGCGTGATGTTACCGATTCGCCATCAGGTGATGAATCGTCTAAAAAAGATGGTGTCAAAAAGAATAAGGCAGAAAAAGTTGGCGACAAAAAAGCACAAAACGAAAATGGTGCAGCTTTACCGTCCAAGAGAAGTTTTCTTGCCGATTATATAGATTGGGGCATCGCATTGGTATTTGCACTCGTAGGTGCATTAATCTGGACGGCCTTTGATCGCAAGCGTAAATCTTATCACATCCTTTATTATTGGATCAGGGTAGTGGTGCGTTACCGTGCCGGGATCGGCATTATTGGCTTCGGTTTTACCAAACTTTTCCCTACGCAGATGCCTTATCCCTCACTGGGTTTGCTCAACAGTAATTTTGGCGATTTTACCGCACAAAAAATATACTGGCTTTCGGTAGGTGTAGTGCCCTGGTACCAGGTTTTTGGAGGCGTGGTCGAAATTGTTGCCGGTGCCATGCTTTTCTTCCGGAAAACCAGCACATTTGGCGCTATACTTTTAGCGGCTGCGCTAGGCGATATCACTTTCGTAAACTATGCTTACGATGGCGGTGTACATGTTTACGCATTTTATTTTGTGTTACTCGGGCTATTTATCGCTGCCGATGATTTTCCTAAATTATACAACCTGCTCATTCTCGAACGTTATACCGTTCCGTTCAGGGTATATCCCGATTTTCGAAAACCATGGCTTAAATACACCCGCATTACCTTAAAAGTGCTCACTTTTGTGATCTTTTTCGGCGTGCTTACCTATACCGAGGTGATTAACTTTAAATACGATCCCTACAAACAGCCTGCAACCGCCGGCGTTAAAAAACTAAGGGGAAATTATCGTGTAAGCGAGTTTAAAATTAACGGAGAAGTTATTCCGTTTAATCCGCTCGATTCTACCCGTTGGCAGGAAGCTACTTTCGAAAACTGGACCACACTAACCTTCAAAATCAATCGACCAGTACTCATCGATCCATCAAATGGTGGCGGTAGCCCGATGCGCGATATCCAGCGCACTTTCGAAATCAGTGGTGTTGCCGGTGGTCAAAGGGCATTTCATTATTATGCAGATACCGTAGATAAAGTGCTGTACCTGCAGGATAAAAATGTGATGGCTTTAAGGGGTGGACGCAAAGGTGCAGATCAGGCCAGAGAAGCCAAACCAAAAGAAGACAACTGGATTAGTAAAACCGCATGGCAACACATCGGCGATGAAAATAAAATGATCGATAAAGCCGCATGGTCTACCCGCAGAGACCGCGAATTTGAAGAAAAGCCAAGGGAAGTAAAACGCCATCGCATGGTACTGAGGTATGATACCACCGATGGTTCGAGGGTTATCCTTTCGGGCATCAATGAGCGAAAAGATTCTATTTACGTGGTACTCGATCGTTACGACCGGCAATATGTATTGCCAAAAAGTACTTTAAGCGCGGGTAAATATTAAGGAGATGAACAAAAAAACGGTACTCATACTCGCATGCCCTGTAATGTTGTTATTAATGTCGCTAAAAACGGCATTTATACCCTCACAAGGAAAAAAGCCTTTATCGGATAGCTTAAAGCGGCCGGCTAAATTCGGTTTTGGCCGCCCGGCTACCGCACAGGAAATTGCGGCATGGGATATCGACGTTCGTCCGGATGGGAAAGGATTACCGGCAGGACAGGGCGATGTAAAAAAAGGAAAGTTATTGTACGCTCAAAAATGTGCAATGTGCCATGGCGTTGATGGTACCGAAAAACCAGGTGTAAAACTCCCGGGAAATGCTTTGGTGGGCGATACATTGGCTACCAGCAAACCCAAAACCATTGGCAATTACTGGCCTTATGCCACCACTTTGTTCGATTATATGCGCCGTGCCATGCCCTACAATCTTCCCGGTTCTTTAAGCAACAACGAAGTTTACAGCATCACGGCCTACCTGCTCAATGCCAACAAAATTATCAAAGCAGATGTGGTACTCGATGCTAAAAACCTTCCTAAAATAGTAATGCCGGCAAAAAAACTGTTTATTATGGACGATCGCAAAGGAGGGCCTGAAATAAAGTAATGGAGAAGCTCGATAACAAAGATCAGAAAAAAGCCACTGGTAAAATCAGCAGGCGAACTTTATTGGGAGGGGTAATTGCTGCGGCAGTTTTACCTGTACAATCGTTATTTGCTGATGAAGTACCCGCTGAAACGCCGGTTCTTCCTGAAATTGCAGATGATCCGACCAAAATTGTTGGCCCCGGGCCTAGTCCGCTGGGGAAACGTTCACCATTTGAGCAACCTGTACGCAAACCTTCTGATATTTCTTCGCGTACACCTTTGCAGGATCTGCACAGTACCATAACGCCGGCCGATTTGCATTTCGAACGTCATCATGCCGGTATTCCAACCATCGATCCGGCAAAACACGAGTTGCTTATTCACGGATTGGTTGATAACCCGATGAAATTTACCCTTGCCGATATTAAAAGGTTCCCATCTGTTACACGAACCTGTTTTATCGAATGTGCCGGTAATTTCCGTACCGGTAAAGCCGAAATGACCCCACAGGATATCCTCGGGCTAACCAGTCAGAGTGAGTGGACAGGTGTAATGCTTTCTACCCTATTTAATGAAGTGGGCGTCAGCGATAAGGCGAAATGGTTTTTGGCCGAAGGTTCGGATGCGGCAATAATGACCCGTACCATCCCCATTGCAAAAGCCTGGGATGATGCTATGATTGTTTATGCCCAGAATGGTGAAGCCATAAGGCCTGAGCAGGGTTATCCAATCCGGTTACTTTTGCCCGGTTTTGAAGGGAACATGAATATCAAATGGTTAAGGCGCATCGAACTTTCCGAAGAACCCTACATGACCAGGGAAGAAACGTCAAAATATACTTACCCTGTAAAAGATAAAATCAGAATGTTTAGCTTTGAGTTGGATGCGCGTTCCATCATCACCTATCCATCTTATCCCCAAAAGGTAAATAAGGGTTGGGTAGAGATTCGTGGAATTGCCTGGAGCGGCAGGGGAAAGGTAGAAAAAGTAGAAGTTAGTACCGATGCCGGAAGAACATGGCAAATGGCTAATTTACAGGAACCCGTACTGAGCAAGGCACATACCTATTTCAGGTATTTGTGGGACTGGAAGGGTGAAGCGACTGAAATATTAAGCCGTGTGACCGATGAAACCGGCTATTTACAGCCAACTTTGGCACAATTGGCAGAGGCCCGTGGCGTAAACCTGGGCGGATACCACATGAATCCCATCACTGCATGGCAGATTAAAAACGACGGGACCGTTTTATTTAAACCGGAAACCATAAAATAACCAGATGAAACTAGAAAAACGGGATTATGATGCAATTGTAGTAGGATCGGGGCCAAATGGACTGGCTGCGGCCATTCTTTTGCAGCAACAGGGACTTTCCGTTTTAATTATAGAAGGTAAAAACGTAATTGGAGGCGGATTGAGCTCTGCTGAACTCACTTTGCCCGGCTTTACACACGATGTATGTTCGGCCATCCACCCCATGGCACTGGCTTCACCATTTTTTAAAACATTGCCCCTGGGAGATTTTGGCTTGGAATATTTACAGCCCGTTTTGGCTGCGGCACATCCTTTTGATGATGGTACCGCTGCTATACTGGACCATTCTATCCATAAAACAGCTGATTATTTGGGTGGCGATGCAAAAACTTATACTTCCTTAATGGAAAACATCACCACTGCATGGCCGTTGATTGATGAAGATGCGTTAGGACCTTTACATTTTCCTAAACACCCATTGGCCATGGCAGGTTTTGGCCTAAAAGCATTAACCAGCGCTACGGGTTTTGTTAAACGTTTTAAAGAAAAACATGCCCGCGGACTTTTTGGCGGGATGGCCGCACATGCCATACAACCTTTAAGCAATTTAAGCACCACAGCCATTGGTTTGGTATTATTGGCTGGCGGACACCTCAAAGGCTGGCCGATACCCAAAGGCGGATCAAAATTTATTGCAGAAGCATTGGCCAGTTATTTTAAATCACTTGGCGGGAAAATCGAAACCGGAACCTTTGTAACTTCTTTAGATCAATTGCCTTCTGCCCATGCGGTGCTTTTTGATGTTACCCCGAAACAGTTATTACAAATTGCCGGGCATAAATTCTCCAGTATTTACAAATGGCAGCTCGAACGTTACCGTTATGGTATGGGTGTGTTTAAGGTAGATTGGGCATTAGATGGTCCTATTCCGTTTACTGCCGAAGAATGCCGGGGGGCGGGTACCATACACCTGGGCAATACTTTTGAAGAGATAGCCGCAGGCGAACTGATGACCAGTAAAGGCCAGCAAGCCGAAAAACCTTATGTGCTTTTGGCACAGCAGAGTTTGTTCGACCCATCGCGTGCACCCGAAGGAAAACAAACGGCCTGGGCTTACTGCCATGTTCCAAACGGATCAAAACAGGATATGACAGCCTTAATCGAAAACCAGGTGGAGCGCTTTGCACCTGGTTTCAAAGATCGGATTTTGGCCAAACATACCATGAATACCGAACAGATGGAAGCGCATAACCGTAACTATATCGGCGGCGATATTAACGGCGGGATATTAGACCTGGGGCAATTATTTACACGTCCGGCTTTAAGGTGGTCGCCATATAAAACCTCGGCTAAAGGATTGTACATCTGCTCGTCGTCTACCCCGCCTGGAGGTGGAGTACACGGCATGTGCGGCTACAATGCTGCAAAAAGAGCATTAAAAGATATTTTCAATATAAAAATCAGATAACCACAAAGAAAAAACGATGTCAACACAAAACAATGCTTCAGGCACTACGGGAGCTTTAACAGATGCAGGGATAACGCCCGATAAAAAAACATTTTTACAATCGCTTACCGAAGATTGGTGGGCGGTAATTTTAGGTACAATTATTATTGCCACCGTACTTTATTTAACCAATAACGGCACAACCATTACTTTACCTGCTTATAAATGGGCTACCTCTGACGATCTTTTTAATAAAATCCTTTCAGGCCAGAATTTACTACTCATTTTAGAAACAGGTGTCATTTTTCTGGCGCTTGCATCCATAGCCATCGGCCTTTCTGGTGGTAACGTAGCGAGGTTTGCTGCAGGTTTTTCGCTGATCTACTTTTTTGCCATTATCTCTTTCATTATTGGAGGCAATAAAAACGTATCTTATTTCGGACTGGAATATGTGGTGTTTGCTTTGCTAATCGGAATTTTTTTAGGGAATGTAGTAAAATTGCCCGATTGGTTGAGAGAAGCTGTACGGTCTGAGTTTTACATTAAAACTGGTCTGGTAATTTTAGGAACCACTATTTTATCTGCCGATTTAATTAAAGCAGGTTTACCCGGAATTGTGCAGGCGGTTATTGTAGTAACGGCAGTATGGTTTTTCTCCCTATGGTTAAGCCGCAGGCTGAAAGTGGATGATGAATTTGGTGTGATTTTAGCATCAGCCGTATCCATCTGTGGTGTTTCAGCTGCTATTGTTGCTGCAGGGGCCATTAACGGCGATAAACGTAAATTATCTTACGTAACCACATTGGTATTGATTATGGCCATACCCATGATGATTATCCAGCCCTGGGCCGTGAGGTATTTCCACATTCCGGATGTAATTGGTGGTGCCTGGCTGGGCGGAACGTTAGATACCACTGCAACAGTTACCGCAGCAGGTGATCTGGTTGGACCAATAGCCGTTAAAGCCGGAGTAATTGCGAAATTTTCGCAAAATGTATTTATCGGTGTAGCGGCGTTTTTTATCGCCATCTGGTGGGCTTATAAAAAACCAAAAGGCGAAAATGGTGAGGTTTTGGTTAAAGCAGAAAGTCCGGGACTTAAAATTGTATGGGAGCGTTTCCCGAAATTTGTACTGGGATTTGTTGCTGCATCGCTGGTGTTTTCTTTCTTATTATCGCCTACAACTGCAAAAAGTGTTGCGCCAACCCTAAACGGATTACGTACCGTTTGGTTCGCCATTGCCTTTATTTCGATTGGTATGGAGGCTAAGTTTTCATCACTGGTAAAACTGCAGGGTGGCCGGCCGGCATTTACTTTTGTTACGGCCCAGATTTTCAATATCTTCTGGACGTTGTTATGGTCATACATCCTGTTCGGTGGATATTTGTTCCCTGTGCCTGATTTTAAATAATATGCCTCGGTCCGTGTTTCCACGGACCGAAATTTCCGTTCCGCTGTCATTCTGAGCGCAGCGAAGAATCTGTTTCACATTCGCCTTTGCTTTAATCAGGCATAGACCTTAAATAACGACTTTTGTTGCTATAACTTAGAGATCCTTCGCTGCGCTCAGGATGACAAATTGCTTATTCTTCAACGCTTCGGTCCGTATTTCTGCGGACCGAAATTTCCGTTCCACTGTCATTCTGAGCGCAGCGAAGAATCTGTTTCACATTCGCCTTTGCTTTAATCAGGCGTAGGCCTAAAATAACAGCTATTGTTGCTATAACTTAGAGATCCTTCGCTACGCTCAGGATGACAAATTGCTTATCCTTCAATGCCTCGGTCCGTGTCTCCACGGGCCGAAATTTCCGTTCCGCTGTCATTCTGAGCGCAGTGAAGAATCTGTTTCACATTCGCCTTTGCTTTAATCGGGCATAGGCCTTAAAATAATAACTTTTGTTGCTGTAACTTGGAGATCCTTTGCTGCGCTCAGGATTGACAAATTGTTTATCCTTCAATGCCTCGGTCCGTGTCTCCACGGACCGAAATTTCCGTTCCGCTGTCATTCTGAGCGCAGCGAAGAATCTGTTTCACACTCGCCTTTGCTTTAATCAGGCATAGGCCTTAAATAACGACTTTTGTTGCTGTAACTTAAAGATCCTTCGCTACGCTCAGGATGACAAATCTTCTTTCTTACCCTATGCCATTAAAAAAATCTTCTCAAAAATTTGCGTAGTTAAATGACTACATTTATATTTGTAGTCAAATAGCTACATAATGAATTTAAGAAGAGATGTATTCCAGGCCATTGCCGACCCTACCCGCAGGGCAATATTATTATTGGTCGCCACACAATCGATGACGGCTGGCGCTATAGCGGCCAATTTCGATACGGCCCGACCAACAGTTTCTAAACACCTGCAGATCCTTACGGAGTGCGAATTACTGGAGCAGAAACAGAACGGAAGGGAAGTGCATTACCATACCAACGCCAAAAAGATGAAAGAAATAGCTGATTTTATCGAACCTTTCCGCCAGATGTGGGACGACAGGTTTAACAAACTGGAAGATATTATGAAAAATTATAAACCAACCAAATAGAACCAAATGGAGCAGAAAACAAAAATTAATGCCGAAAATGGCAAACAGGAAATCGTAATTACCAGGGAATTTGATCTTCCTGTTGAATTGCTTTTTAAAGCTTACGTAGAACCCGAAATTGTTGCGCAATGGATGGGTACCAAAGTACTGAAACTCGAAAATAAAAAACACGGCAGTTATGCTTTCGAAACTTCAGATAACAAAGGAAACGTAGCTTTTGTAGCCAGTGGTGTAATCCATGAATTTGTGCCCGAAGAAAAAATCACCAGGACATTCGAAATGGAAAATACGCCTTTCGCGGCACAGCTTGAATTTTTAACTTTCGAAAAACTGAGCGCTGAAAGGAGCAAACTCACCATGCACGTGATATACAAATCGGTTGGGTTAAGGGATCAGATCCTCTCTTTACCTTTTGCCCAGGGCATTAACATGGCACATAACCGTTTGCAAAATATTGTCAGTCAATTAAAATAAAAAACCATGAAAAGGAGAAACAAAATTATCTATTGGATCGCTACCATTTGGCTTTCCCTGGGCATGTTATCAACCGGTATTGTACAATTATTGAAAACGAAAGATGAAGTCGCACTTTTTACCCAATTAGGTTATCCGGTTTATTTCCTCACCTTATTGGGCATCTGGAAAATTTTAGGCGTTATTGCCATGCTTATTCCTAAATTTACGTTACTTAAAGAGTGGGCTTATGCAGGTTTTTTCTTTGCCATGTCTGGTGCTGTTTTTTCACATATTTCGGTCGCCGATCATAGTTTTTCAGCATATTTCGGGCCGATGTTATTGTTGGTGTTAACAATACTTTCGTGGTATTTCAGGCCTGCAGAAAGGAAAATTGTTTCAACTAATCCATAAATAAGATGAATCCAAAAGTTGATTTTTATTTTAACAAAGCCAAAAAATGGCAGGAAGCAGTAAATTTGTTAAGAACAATTGCCCTCGATTGCGGACTTACCGAAGAATTGAAATGGGGTTGCCCCTGCTACACGCTTAATGGAAATAATATCGTTTTAATCCACGATTTTAAAGAATACTGTGCTTTTTTATTCTTTAAAGGTGCTTTATTGAAAGATAAGGAAACTATCTTGATCCAGCAAACGGAGAATGTACAATCTTCGAGGCAAATCCGTTTTACCAACGCATTGCAGATTGTAGAAATGAAGGCAATTTTAAAAGCCTATATTTTGGAAGCCATTGAGATAGAAAAGGCCGGACTGAAAGTTGAATTAAAAAAAACAACAGAATATGCAATTCCGGAAGAGTTTCAAAGCAAACTGGACCAAATTCCGGATTTAAAAGCAGCTTTCGAAGCCTTAACGCCAGGGCGCCAGCGCGGATATCTTTTATATTTTTCGTCTGCTAAACAATCCAAAACCCGCGAAGCAAGGGTGGAAAAATACATACCGCAGATTTTAAGTGGTAAAGGATTGGATGATTAGTATTAAAGTACCGTCATTTTGGCCGGTAAATCCTTAGAAAAACAGACGATTTGGGATTATTGGTCGCGAAAGATCGTCATTGCGAGGCACGAAGCAATCTTACTACTATGGGTGGGTAAACATTAATTGATGATATGCTCTTGAAGTTCAAAAATGAGGACGGTATTGCGCTTATGCAAAAAGGAATGATTTAAGATTAGAAAATGAACGGCTTGTGGTGCTTGGCGGTTTTTAGTTCCGCCATTCGCTATAGCTCCGATAGAAAAAATCGGAGGCTGTCGCTGCTGTCGGGTTTATGTACAAAGGTTTGTGCGCCTTGCAACCTCAAGAATGAAAAGCTGGTTTGGCCATATAGCCCCGGTTGAAGCGTTATCCCGAAGTTTCGGGAAAGCAACAACATAGGAGGCAGCGATGCGTAAAAGCTAAATTTATATTTTTCGTCTGCTAAACAATCCAAAACCCGCGAAGCCAGGATTGAGAAATATATGCCGCAAATTTTAAGTAGTAAAGGATTGAACGATTAGTGTTAAAGTACCTTCATTTCGGCCGGTAAATCTTTAGAAAAACAGACGATTTGGGATTACTAATCGCGACAGATCGTCATTGCGAGGCACGAAGCAATCTTACTACTATGGGTGGGTAAACATTAATTGATGATACGCTCTTGAAGTTCAAAAGTGAGGACTGGTATTGCGCTTATGCAAAAAGGAATGATTTAAGATTGGAAATGAACGGCTTGTGGTGCTTGGCGGTTTTTAGTCCCGCCATTCGCTATAGCTCCGATAGAAAAAATCGGAGGCTGTCGCTGCTGTCGGGTTTATGTACAAGGGTTTGTGCGCCTTGCAACCTCAAAAATGAAAAGCTGGTTTAACCATATAGTCCCGCTATAAAATGTCATCTCGACTGAAACGCGGTGCAACGCCCGCCTGCTTCGGGCAGGGAGATATCTGCTTCGATAGATCTCTCTACTACGTTGCACTCCGCTCGAGATGACGATATTTTGAAAATAAATTAATCAATTATGAGTAAAACAAACAAAAAAGAACTCTCCTCAACCCAAACGGCAGAACTGCTTCAAACTTTAGAAAACCGTTTTAGAGAAAATATGAACAGGCATACAGCTGTAGAATGGGCTAAAGTACAGGCGAAACTTGAAGTAAACCCTGAAAAACTATGGGTGTTGGACGAAATGGAAATAACCGGCGGCGAACCCGATGTGGTAGATTATGACGAGGCTACCGGCGAATATATTTTTTACGATTGCTCGGCCGAAAGTCCTAAAGGCCGCAGAAGTGTTTGCTACGACCGCGAAGGACTTGAATCGAGAAAAGAACACCAACCCGAAAATAATGCGGTTGATATGGCTGCTGTAATGGGCATCGAATTATTAACCGAAGCGCAATACCGTAATTTACAGCAACTCGGAAAATTCGACAATAAAACTTCGAGCTGGATTTTTACCCCACCTGCAATCAGAAAACTCGGCGGTGCCCTTTTTGGCGATCGGCGCTACGACCATGTATTTATTTACCATAACGGTGCACAATCGTATTATGCCGCAAGGGCTTTCCGCGGTTCGTTAAGGGTATAAATAACTATAACAGCTTTTCGTAACAGAAAAACCGCAAACCCGGGCGTTTGGCCAAACCAATTTCGCCACTAAAAGTATAGCCAAGTTTTGGGAAGAGTGCCTGTGTGGCCTTGTTCTCGCTATTTGTATCTACCCTTAAAATCTTAACTCCTGTTGCTTCGGCAACCAGTTCTGCCTGTTGCATTAAAGCTTTTGCAATGCCCTTGCCCTGGCAATCGGGATCAACGGCCAAACGGTGTGTTACAATCGCTTTTTCGGTAATGTCCCAACCGGCATCCGCATATTCTTCATCCTGATCGTTGGTAATGGCCGAAACCCCAACAACCTGATTTTCCAACAGGGCAACCCATAACTGCCCGATGCTGATATCTTTCGCAAAAACTTCCGGATTGGGATAATCATCTCCCCACTGAAAATTTCCGGCGGCACGCATTAAGGGTACAACTTTCTTTACCAGCTGCATAATTTGAGGGATATCTGCTGTAACGGCTAATCTTATTGTCATGGAGGCAAAGATAGGGAATAGGTTCATTCGTTCATTGGTCATTTGTTTATTGGTTAACTTTCCAAACACTATTCACCAGGCGCTACAACATTCCAACATTTCAACTTTTTAACGTTCCATCCCTCAACTTTCCTGTAAAATCTTCACGAAATCTTCATCTTTCTGATTGATATTTGAGCATATCGCTCTTCATCATATTCCGGCCTCAAAAGGCCTGTTAAGGAATTGTTTTGCCATTATTTAATTCTCATTTTTATATTGTTAAATCAAGGTTAAACTTAATCTGCTCTTAATATTGAATTAACATTAGTGCTGTTGTTTTGTACCAAAATAAAATAACAGAAAATGAAATCACGTGTACTATCCCTAGTAAGTATTCTTGTGCTCCTGGTCACATTAGTTCAGGCGCAGGTTACAACGTCTAGTATTAATGGAAAGATTAAGGATAACAAAGGTATCATCCCCGGCGCAACCATTGTTATGGTGCATGTGCCTACAGGTACGGTATCTAAAGGCTCGTCAAACGAAAACGGCCTTTACCGCATTGGTAACTTAAACCCGGGCGGGCCATACAAAATCACTGTAACCTTTGTGGGTTATAGTCCGGTGGTAAAAGAAAACATTTATTTAACCTTGGGTAATGATGTAAAACTTGATATCGATCTTCAGGAGCAAGGCAACCAACTGGCCGAAGTAAGTGTGAAGGGGCAAAAAGGCGGAACAAAATCTGGTGCGGGTACAAGCATTGGCGAAGGTCAGATTAAAACCCTGCCTACCATGAACCGCAGCTTACAGGATGTTACCCGCGTAACGCCTCAGGGCAGTAAAGATAATACCTTTGGTGGTACCAACTTCAGGTACAATAACGTAACCATTGATGGTGCAATTAATAATGATGCGATTGGTTTCAGTCCTTCCTTAGGTGGCCAGAGCGGAAGTTCGGGCATGCCGGGAAGCAGTACCCGTACCAATCCGGTTTCACTTGATGCCATCCAGGATGTTACCGTTCTTCTTTCGCCTTACGATGTTAAAGTAGGTAACTTTTTAGGTGGTAGTATCAACGCCGTAACCCGTGGTGGTACCAACGAAGTAGTTGGATCGGTTTACGGTTATGGTCGTAATGCTTCATTAATTGGCAGAAACAAAATCGGCGATAACAGCAAAGAGCCTTCAGCATTCCACGATTATCAAACCGGTTTCCGTGTAGGTTTCCCGATTATTAAAGATAAATTGTTCTTCTTTACCAATGAGGAGATTACCCGCCGTCAAGATCCGGTTATTTTAGGTGCAGGCTCATCAGATATGAAATTGCTTACACTGGCAGAAGCTCAGCAGATTTCTGACCGTATGAAAAATGTTTACGGTGTAGATGCAGGTTCGTTTGGCGATTACAACATTTATTCACAATCTAACAAATTCTTTAACCGTTTAGATTGGAATATCAACGAAAACAACCAGTTAACGATCAGAAATAACACCATTATTTCGAAAGCAACAAATTTGGAAAGAGATCAGTCTAACTTTAGGTTTGGCGGTATCGATTTCAGACAGAATAATAACCAGACTTCGACCGTTGCCGATCTGAAAACCCGCTTCGGAAACGCAGCTACCAACAACTTAATTGTGGGTTACTCTACCGTACACGATTATCGTGATCCGCTGTCTAATCCGGCTTTACCGCAGATCGAGATTGCTTCAAACGGTGGAACATTGTTTTTAGGTACCGATCGTGAGGCCAGTATCTTCAACATGAAACAAAATACTTTCGAATTTACCGATAACTATACTTATAGCTCAGGTATCCACACCTTTACAGTTGGTACACACAATGAGTTTTATAAAATTAATTATGGTTTTGTTAACTCATGGAATGGCCGTGTGGCTTATAGCAGTATTCCAGATTTCCTGGCTAACCAGCCGAACAGGGTACGTACCAGTTATAACTACGATGATAACAGTCGTGATAACATTATTGCCAACCCAACTGCAGAATTTAATGTAAATATGTACAGCGTTTATGGTCAGGATGAAATCCGTATCGGCGACCGTTTTAAATTAACACCAGGTTTACGTTTTGATATGGCGAACCTGCCTGATATGCCATCTTTGAGTACAAAAACAACAAACTCTCCGGTTGATCCAAACTACGGCACAACTTATACCTATACACAGCCATCGTCAATTACCGGAAAATTTCTGAACAAAATTCAGATTTCTCCACGTGTTGGTTTTAATTTCGATGTGTTGGGCAACCAAAGCCTGGTTATGCGTGGTGGTACCGGTTTATTTACCAGCCGTGTTCCTTTTGCGTGGATCGGTTATGCTTATTACAATAACGGTGTAAACTACGGTGCTTTTGATAAATCGTATGTTTATACAAATGCTGATCCTAGCAAAATCGTGAAACCTGCTGCAGGTTCAGATCCGATTAAAGATGCTTTAACCGGTAATGGCGAAGCTGGTTATGTAACCAAACAAGGTGTAAATGTTAAAGATGCAAGCGGTGCTACACAGGTAGATTTGGTGGATAACAACTTTAAAATGCCAAAAGCATGGAGAAGTAATTTAGCTTTTGATTATAAAACAGACGATCAGTGGAAATTTACAGTTGAAGGAATTTTTAGTCAGGTAATTAAAGACGTACAGTTTCAACAGATCAACTATGTAGATAATCCTACTTACATGGTTTACGATACGCAAAAACAACAGCCGATTTACAGCACAACATCTGGGCCAAACGGTAATGGGAAAATCAATAAATTGTTTACCAACGCATATTTGTTATCGAACACCGATAAAGGTTATAAATACAGTTTAACTGCACAGGTAAGTAAATCACTTCCTATCGGTTTAGATATGATGGTGGCTTATACCTACGGAAGATCGAAAGATATTGCCAACGGTATCCGTAACTCAATGGAATCTAACTGGCAATTAAACCAATCGCTTAGCCCTAACAATGCAGGTTTGGCTTACTCTAACTTCGATATCCGCAACAGGATTATCTCAACCATTAATTATAGGTTAGATTGGGCTAAAAACGGTAAATATGTGTCTAACTTCTCGTTGTTCTTCAGCGGTCAGTCGGGTTCTCCATATTCATTGGGTTTAGTAAACACGAGGATCAACGGAACCGGACAAACAGTAAGTTTAATGTATGTACCAGCTGTAGGCGAAACACAGAAATTTTTTGCCAATACACCTGATGGAATTGCACAGGCAGCAGCGTTTGATAGCTATATCAATGGTGATAAATACCTGAGCAGCCGTCGTGGCGATTTTACAGAGCGTAACGGTGCACGTACCCCTTGGAATGTTCAGGCTGATTTCCGTTTCTCTCAGGATTTACAAGTTGCAAAAGGAAAACACCCGCATGTACTTACTTTAACTTATGATATCATCAACCTAACCAACCTGGTTAATAAAGATTGGGGAGTTCAGTATTTTTCTCCTAATACTTATAACTCTATGGCTAGTATGGGTATTAAAGTTCAAACTGCAGGTACACCAACAGCATATCCGGTATACACCTTTAAACAAAGTGATGTAACCTCTTATTCAAAAGATTTCTTTGCATCACGTTACCAGATGCAATTAGGATTGAGGTATAGTTTCTAATCTTATGATTTAAATAATATTGTTGATTACACTTGAATTAATCTCAGTAATTATTGGCAATTCTCGATAGGGAATTGCCAATTTTATTATATCCGAATTGTATTGCCAGTTACCTGCATAAGCTATTGATTGAGTTCAGCTTATTATTATTATTATTATTATTATTATTTGCAAATCACAGTTCTGTGAAAAATGTTTTATTGATCATTATGGTATATTTTTTTTTCAATAGCTGTAAACATGATGGTCTTTCTGATTATGAGAATCCGCGGAATTTCAATGAAATTTTTGAATTATTCTGGTACAAGTTGAATAATCGATATGTTTATTGGGATAAAGATCCAACAAATTGGGACATGGTATATGCAAAATATAAGCCATTATTTGATAGATTGGATGATAGCGATGTTTCGAAAAGAAAGGCTGTTGGTTATTTCAAAGAAATTACCGGTTCATTGATTGATGGTCATTTTAATATTCTTTTTCATGATAAGGTAATTAGGGATTCCGTTATTTTTCCTTCAATTAATAGAAAAAATAAAATTGCCGGTTTTCATGATAGATATAATTATGATGATGTTGTTAAAAATTATTTAGATGCCGGTTTTTTTGGGGGTAAAGGCAGTATTAATATTAATGGCGAATTGATAAATTCACTTGCCGGAACAATTAATAAGAATATCCTCTATTTCCATTGTAATTTTTTTGCACTTAAAAAATCTTATCAATTAAATGATGGTAATAAAGTGCAAGAGGCACTAGCATTTTTCTTCTCAAAACTTAAAAACATAAATGGGCAAACCAAAGGCATTATATTAGACCTAAGAAATAATACTGGAGGTAATATTGAAGATTTAAATTTTATAGGAGGCAAGTTAATTAATCGTGATACTGTTTTTGGATTTTCGAGAAGTAAAAATGGAATTGAAAAATATGGGTATTTTCCTTGGATAGAAGCTAAATTAAAAAGTGATCCGCAATATAACGTTAACGTTCCCATCATAATTTTAGGCGACATTTTTTCCGCTTCCTTGTCTGAAACATTTATTATCGCTTTGAGATCTAAAAATAACTTATTTATCGGCGAGCAAACATACGGAGCAACAGGTCCGGTTTCCGACTCGTCAATATTTAATTCTGGTTCATTTGATGTTGGTGATTTTTTAACCGTAACAAGTTCTTCTGTAGAATTCATAGGCGCTAACGGAGAATTTTATGAGTCAAAAGGCATTACCCCAGACATCATTTCTCCTTTTAACTATAAGCGTCTATCTGAAGGAAAAGATACGCAGCTTGAGTTAGCGATTAGTAGGTTTAATTAGGTAACAAAGTCTTTTTATTATTAAGTCTTTGTTATTAATTTATTATCAAATTGAAACATGGTTTTTCTTTGAAGTGTGCTCTTTATATTTATTATATAACTATAAACCATAATTAAGCTACTAAAATGAAAAAAGAAATTAAATTATCATGTTTTATTATTCTATTGGTACTCTTTTGTTTTGGCTGTAAAAAAGAACAAGAGCAAGGGTATATTAAATTAGGATCCCCTACAAAAAATACAGTTATACCTTACAGTTTTGATTGGGAAACAGTTGATTACATGCCAACACCAGCCGGAACGCAAATATTAGTGCCATGGGCAAGTAATTCAAATCAATCTTTTCCGAGTATCTATGGTACAGATATAAAAAAATCTGATGGATGGGAACTTGTCTATAATACATTTAGCCCAACGCAATTTATACAACCCGCATTCTTTGTCCTATATAATAGATACAGAGGTTTATTAAGAGGGTATTTTTATTTAACGCCTAATACCCCGATACCCAGTAGCAATATTGCTCATTCCTTAACACAAAAAAATAACGCTAATCCTCTGCCTGTACTGAGCTATTCTTCATTAGGTTCGGCAGATTTGAGCACAACCAATAATGTTTCTACATTGGTACAGCAATATAGAACAACATCAACCGGAACCTGGTATGCCGCCGAGTTTGAAATGGCATATGATCCCAATGTAGGTACAAAATCGGCCATTACCAATTTAATGGAATGGTCTGTTAATTCGGTTAATATTAGCGACATTAAAATTAACGGTACCTCAAAAGGCAGTATTAAAGGAACAATTGCCCAGCCTGTTCCTGCTCCAGATTTACTATCTTCCTTTTTTGCAGGAGCGTTGCAGCTTTCTTCTATTTCTATAATAAATGACCTTAAATTGAGCAACCTTTTCGCAACTTCTCTTAAAAGTTCTATGGAGTCAGGTATTCAAGGGAATATTAAAAATGTTGTGAATGCAATTTATGGAGGGGCTAGCGGGGCTGGTACTGATAGTACAAAGCAATATGTTAATTTAACTACTAACACAACATACACGTTAGCAGGAACCTCTACCGACACTTATCAGATCAGTAACCCAACAATGGTAATTCCTGGTAGTAGTGGCCAAGAATCGGTTACGGGATATAGTCCTTTGTATACTAAAGCAATGGGCGTTATGACTTTATCCTCTGTTCCTGAGAGTCATTTAACAGTTGGCACATCAAGTACCGGTATAGTATATAACTTCATGAAATTAGATCCTAACTCATATAGCATCATTTGGAATCCAAATGTAATCAACAACTCTACAACGGGAGCTGCGATACAAAATTTAAAACAGGAAATAATTAGTTATGAAAATTATTTGGATGATACAGATGATTTAAACCCTGCGCATTTCCCATCACAATATACCGAATATGATGGGGATAAGCCTTATTTGAAAAGTGATTTAACAAATAATACAACCAGAGTAGTAAGTCAGATGGGGTTTGTCAATATTGCGGACTATGAAATTCCTTTGCAACAGTTTTCAAGTTGTTCTGGCTGTGATACTTTTGACATGCTAATGGCTTATCCGGTAACCGAAAACAAAAAATTGAGAAATCATGTTCTGAGGATTTCGTTTGATGTCGTTCCAAATAATGGAGCCCCTAGGAGTACTATTGTTAAATCATTCAATATCTTTTTCAAAGGACCAAAAATATATTTTCCTTCTTAAGGTGTTAAAAGATATAAATAATTTGATTGTTGATAAAAAAATACTTTTAACTTTTCTTTCCCTCTTCTTTTTTTTAAACGGAGTTTATGCTCAATTTAGTGTTGGTGTTGATTTTGGAATAACCAATAATCAATTAAATATTACTTCAATTGATACAGCATTAAAGACAAAGGAAAGGCAAGGTTATATTTTGGGTGTTAACTTAAATTATAGACTTGGTAAATTACTATTGTTGGAATTGATTCCTGGTTTCTTGGAAAAGAAATATTCATGGGTGAATGTAAGTGGAATACTTAATGAAGTAAATAATACATATTTACAATTTCCAATCAACTTGAAGTTTTGTTTCTTTTCGAAAAAAAGAATAAACTTATCAATGTCTCTGGGGGGCTATTACGCTTATTGGTTAAGAAGTGAAATAGAGGGGAATGCCCCAAATGTTTTTGAAATAAATAGCGATGCCAAAGAAAATGATATAGTAAAGCTGGAGAGAATTAAATATATGCATAAATTCGATTCAATATATGACAATAGATTAGAGTTTGGTATAAGTAGTAAAGCTGAATTGGAATATCATATCATTAAGAATGTTTTTTTGTCTATTAAATTTCATTATTACAAATCTTTAACAGATCAACAGTATCATACTAATGAAATTGAATCAACAAGGTATAATCAAACTAATGCATTTACAGCAGGATTAGTTTATTTAATAAAAAAGTAAATTCTACTATTTTAAATTAAACTAATCCTGTCCTATTAAACCTTTTTTACCCTGCACCTGTCCAAATTAAACACACAGCGTAAAGCTTGAATTATTTTTTCACTTAAAAAGGTTAGGTTATGAAAAAGATTGTTAATGCGTTGCTCTTATTGGTTATGGCGTTTAATTTTAGTGCCTGCGTAGTTAGTGCACGTGCGCCACGTGCCCACTGGGTACCCGGACATTATAATGTTGGCCCTTACGGCGGCCGTCATTGGGTACATGGTCATTACCGTTAAAACTTTACCGGCCGGTGTTTCACCGGCCGATTTTATAATTGTTTTTTGCAAGTATCTTTTTAAATCTGTTAGCAAGTTTTATGTTCTTTTGGTTCTCATCGATCGGGCTGCTCACCGCAGAATTTTAATTTCTGTGTACTCCGTGCCTTATCTCTGTTTTCGCTGTGGTAAAAAGAATACCACTGTTTGCCTGTTTAAGGTGTAACGAAAGTGATGTTTCATTTAGAATACAGGAATAAAATAATACATTAGCAGTATTAATATCTATTTTAACAATGCAGGAAGAAATTCTTTTACAGATAAGCGGTAAAATTAAAGAAAGACGTAAAGAACTTGGCATCACCGTTCAGGAACTTGCAGATAAGGCAGAAGTAAGTAAAGGCCTTATTTCTCAGATCGAAAACAGCAGAACCATCCCATCCTTAATGGTATTGATGGACATTATTAAAAGCCTGGAAATTGATTTAAACAGCTTTTTTAAAGACATCAATTTTCATAAAAAAGATGCACCTGTGCTTGTTAAACGGAAAGATAATTACCAGAAATTCGAAAAAGAACAAGCCGTTGGCTTTAACTATTCGCGTATTTTAACCAAAAACATTAAATTTTCTACTGCCGATTTTGTACTACTCGAGCTTGAAGTAAATGCACATCGTCCAATGGTTAAAACCGAAGCTTTTGAGTTTAAGTACATGATAGAAGGCAAGGTGGAATACCAGTTTGCGAAAAAGAAAGTGATCCTTGAAAAAGGCGACTCCATGCTTTTCGACGGTAGACTTTCTCATACCCCTGTTAATATTGGCGATACGAAGGCATTGATGTTGGTTGTTTATTTTTTCGAGTAACAATTTAGTAAACAAAGTTTATTTATACTTAACAAATTTTTATCTTCATCTTCATAAATCAACCCTACCTTAACCGGTAAAAATATGAAAATGAAAAAATTTCTAAAAAGCACATTTCTGCTGCTTTTCCTGAGTGTTTTTGTTCAGGCACAATCAAAAAAAATTAAACATATCATCCTGATCGGTTGCGATGGATTTGGAGGTTATGCCCTGCAGGAGGCCAATATGCCAAACCTTAAAGCTTTAATGGCTAATGGCTCGTGGACGGATAAAGCTCGTTGTGTGTTGCCTTCATCAAGCGCAGTTAACTGGGCATCTTTATTGATGGGTGCTGGTCCAACCGAGCATGGTTATACCGAATGGAACAGCAAGGTACCCGAAATCCCTTCGGTAACCAAAACTTCTTATGGTATATTCCCCACCATATTCAGTGTAATCAGGGATCAGAAAAAAACGGCTAAAACAGCTGTTATTTATAGCTGGAATGGTATTGGTTACCTGTTCGAAAAAGAAGCGGTAAGTATTGTTGTAGACGGAAAAGAAAAAGATGATTTCTGCACCGATACTGCTGCTGCGATCATCAAAAACGAAAAGCCTTATTTTACTTTCCTGCATCTGGATGAACCTGACAATACAGGTCATGCCATTGGTCACCGCACGCCGGCTTATTACAAACAACTGGAGCTGGTAGATCAGCGCATTGGTAAAATTTTAAAAGCTGTTAACGATGCTGGCATTACCGATGAAACCATTATTTTAGTAACTGCCGATCACGGTGGAACGGGTAAAGGCCATGGTGGTAAATCGCTGGATGAAGTACAGATTCCGTGGATTATTTCTGGTCCCGGCGTACGTAAAAACCACGAAATAAAAAACGTTATTATTACTTACGATACAGCAGCTACACTGGCCTGGTTAATGAGGCTGCAACAGCCGCAAAGCTGGAGAGGAAAGCCGGTATTAGAAGCATTTGGCAAATAAGCTATCCGAGCCTGGCAGATTTAACAATTTGATAACTTATCATTTGTTTACAAATAATAAACATTGTTTACTATTGTGTTTTTAATGTTATTATGATGGAAATTAGGTTAATCGTGTTAGGTAAGTTGGCTTACAGCCTTAATGTAACCGCGGGGTTTAAATTAATAACGCAATGAGTTTGCTTCATATTGCCCGCAAAAAAGCACTGCACTGGCCCTATTGGCTGGTTACGGTAATTGGTGGCGTTGCAGCCTTTGGTTGTTATACCAGTATGTATGCGTTCAGGAAAGCCTTTGCATCTGCTACTTTCGAGCATCAGGAATTTTTACACATTGATTATAAGGTTTGGCTGGTTATTGCACAAATGGTGGGGTACACCCTGAGTAAATTTTACGGGATCCGTTTTATTTCCGAATCGGGAAAAAGTAACCGGGCCCGGAGCATCATTTTTCTGATTCTTTTTTCCTGGCTCGCGCTGCTTGGTTTTGCACTGGTGCCCGCGCCCTACAATATCGTGTTTCTATTCCTAAACGGCTTTCCATTGGGGATGATCTGGGGTTTGGTGTTCAGTTACCTCGAAGGAAGAAAAACCACTGAGTTTATGGGCGCATTAATGTCGATCAGTTTAATTTTTGCTTCCGGTTTTGTAAAAACGGTGGCCCGTACGCTGATGTCGTTCGCAGCAGTAAGTGATTATTGGATGCCCTTTTTAACAGGTCTGGTATTTTTACCGGCACTACTGCTCTTTGTTTTTTGCCTGGAAGTAATTCCGCCGCCATCTAAAGAAGATCAGGAGCTGAGAACCAAAAGGGTGCCTATGGATGCAAAACAGCGGAAGGCTTTTATCACCGCTTTTTTACCGGGTATTATCTTAACCATTATTATTTATGTGCTGCTTACCTGTATTCGCGATATGCGCGATAATTTTGAAGTCGAAATCTGGAATGGTTTAGGTATTCATAACAACCACATTTATACGCAGATTGATACACTGATTTCGGTGGTGGTACTGGTGATGATGGGGCTTTTAATCCTGATTAAAGACAACCTGAAAGCATTTACAGTAATCCACGTCATGATTATTGCCGGCTGTTTATTGATTGGTGTGAGTACTTACTTTTTCGATCGCGGGTACATGGGGCCAATTACCTGGATGGCTTTACTCGGAATGGGATTGTACATGGCTTACATCCCGTATAATGCCATTTTTTTTGAGCGGATGATTGCCAATTTTCACTATAAAAGCAATATCGGTTTCATTATGTATGTAGCCGATTCAATTGGTTATGTAGGCAGTTTTTCGGTATTGATGCTCCATGAGTTCGGAGAAACCAATATCAGCTGGATGCACTTTTTTAAACAGTGTCTGTTTGCCGTTCCGCTAATTGGTGGGGCATGCAGCGTACTTTCACTGGTGTATTTCAGAAGGAAAACATTGGCTACCAATAAAAAGATGCAGGCAGCGGGAAGTATGGTTTTTAAAGATACCGTCATTTCGGGTAACCATCGGGGGTGAGCACAGGGAAAATCAGATAGCTATCTGATTGGGATGAGGTTTTAAACTTAAATGCTCTCGTATGTCTTATATGATAAAAAATAAGAATTATGATTATCAATTATTTACATTCTGTTATTATAAACAAAACTCCCACTTAACCCGTCATTTCGACCGAAGTGCAACGAAGTGGAGAAATCTGTCTCGGGATAGATCTCTCCCTGCCCGAAGCAGGCGGGCGTTCCGCTGCGCTTCAATCGAGATAACGGATGCTAAATTAAATTGTCATCCTGAGCGTGATCGAAGGATCTTTAATCAATAATAACACAGGTGCATTTTAAAAGCATCTTAAAAAAATAAACAAACATGAATAAACAATTCGATCTTATTGTAATTGGCGGAGGTATTTTAGGTACTTTCCACGCTTACCATGCTTTAATGCTAGGTAAATCGGTATTGCAGCTCGAAAAAGACAATTTTCCGGTAGGTGCTACCGTACGCAATTTTGGTCAGGTGGTGCCCTCGGGTATGGAAGCCGAATGGTTTGAGTACGGTGTAGCCGGACTGGATATCTACAAATCCATCCAGCGGGAATATGATATTTCTGTGCAGCAGAACGGCAGTGTGTACATCGCCTCTGATGATGATGAATGCACTTTAATTCACGAGTTGAAGGCACATTACGATATCATCGGTTATACAACAGAATTGCTCAGTCAGGATGCGATTTTAAAAAAGTATCCTGCCATTAAAGCTTCCTATGCTAAAGAAGCCCTCTTTTTTCCGCAGGAAATCAGTGTGGCACCCGATCAGATGATTCACCGTTTGCATCAGTACATGCAGACAAAATTTGAAAAATACACGCTTAAATATAACAGCCCGGTTACCGCCTGCGAAAGCAAAGATGCCGGGGTAGAAGTTGGGTTAAAAAACAACGCTAAGCTTTTTACGGCAGAGAAAGCCATTATCTGCAATGGTTATGAGTTTAAATTGCTCTACCCCGAACTGTTTAGCGAAAGCGGAATTGTGGTGAGCAAATTGCAGATGATGCGCAGCATTCCGATGCCTGATGTAAAGCTGGAAGGCAATATTTTAACGGGTTTAACCACCCGCCGTTACGAAAGTTTTGAGCATTATTGTCCTTCATTCAAAACCATTAAAACACCAGCGCATTACGAAGAATTGAAAAAATGGGGCATCCACATCCTGTTTAAAAAAGCGGCAGATAACAGCATCATCATTGGTGATTCGCACGTGTATGCTGATGTGAACCATTTCGATGATCTGGGTTTTGATCTAAGCCATCACATTAACGAACTAATGCTGGAAGAAGCAGCACGCATCGTCGATTTCGATGTGCGTAAACTGCAAACAACCTGGGCCGGATTTTACCCGCAGCACCCCTCCAAACATATTGTAACATACGATCTGGACGACCGTATCCACATCCGTACAGCTATTGGGGGTAAAGGAATGACTGCAAGTGCTGGCTACGCCGCAGAAAGCATTAAGAAAATATTTAGTTAACAAATACTAAACAAAAATAGGCTGTTTTGTTAACTAAAAGTTGGCATTAGGCTAACATGCAGATCTTATCATTGCATCTATAAACCATAAACAATTTATAGATAAATGAAACATCTCTACAAGATGAAGATGTGCATGATAACTTTATTGTTATTATGCCTCACGCCCTATTTTACATGGGCGCAAACAAAAATAGCCGGTATCGTTAAGGATGATGCACAGCAGCCGATCCCAGGTGTAAGTGTATTGATAAAAGGTACCAGAAAAGCCACTTCTACCGATTTATCTGGCCGTTTTACCCTCGATGCAAAAACAGGCGAAATGCTTGTAGTAAGCTCTATCGGTTTTTTAACACAAGAGGTGCAGGTTACCGGTGCAAACCTAAGCATCGTTTTAAAAACAGATTCTAAAAACCTGAACGAAGTAGTGGTTACCGCACTTGGAATCCGTAAAGAAAAACGGAACCTTGGTTATGCCATTCAGGAAGTTAAAGGTGCCGATCTGGTAAAAGCAAGGGAAGCCAACCCTGTAAATGGTTTGGTGGGTAAAGTTGCAGGTTTAACTGTCGGTGTATCATCCGAACTTTTGGGTCGCTCATCACTTTACCTGCGTGGTAATGATGTAAACCTGGTGGTGGTAGATGGGGTGCCGATCAATTCGGATACCTGGAACATCAATCCTGATGATATTGATACTTATACGGTGCTTAAAGGCCCTGCTGCGGCGGCACTTTACGGTTATCAGGCTTATAACGGTGCTTTATTAATCACTACTAAAAAAGGCAAACTGAGCGACAAAGGTTTTACTGTAGAATTAAACTCGAGCACTCAGTTTAACAAGGGTTTTATCGCTTTGCCAAAAAGCCAGGACGAATACGGACCTGGTGAACACAGTGCCTATGCCTTTGGCGATGGTAAAGGCGGTGGTTTAAATGATGGTGATTATGATATCTGGGGGCCGAAATTTGAAGGTCAGTTAATCCCTCAATACGATAGCCCGGTGGTAAACGGTGTGCGCCAGGGTACGCCATGGGTAGCCCGCGGTAAAGATAATTTAAAGCGTTTTATCGAAACAGGTTTGCTTTCTGCCAATAATGTGGCGTTATCTTCAGCAAATGATAAGTACAATTTAAGGGTTTCCATCTCTAACAATTACCAGAAAGGAATTATCCCGAATACTCAGTTAAACATCAATAATTTTAATGTAAGCGGTTCTTATAACATCACGCCGAAGTTAAGGGCAGAAACCTATATCAATTACAGCCGTCAGTTTTCGGATAATATTCCTGATGTAAACTATGGTCCGAACAGTGTGATTTACAACATGACGCTTTGGGGTGGTGCAGACTGGAATATTGATGATATGAAAAACTACTGGCAGCCGGGTAAGGAAGGTATCCAATCTATTTATGCCGAATACCAACGTTACCATAACCCTTATTTTATGTCGTACGAGTGGTTACGCGGACATAAAAAGAACGATATTAACGGTTATGCTTCATTAAATTATAATGTAAGCAAAGGATTGGATGTATTATTAAAAACACAGATTTCTACCTACGATCAGTTAAGAACAGAGAAAATGCCATTCTCTGCACACCCTTACGGTCGTGAAGAAGGTTTGGGCGATTACAGGGAAGACCGCCGCAGCATGTTCGAAAACAATACCCAGCTAATTTTAAAATACAACAAAAATGTTGGTGATTTATTCGAGATCAGCGCTTTTGGAGGAGGTAACGCCCGTAACTTCAGTTATAACTCGAGTTTTACCACAACCGATTACCTCAACGTTCCGAATGTGTATAACTTCTCTAACTCTAAAAATCCGGTTAAGGCTTTCGATTTTAACTCTAAAATGTTGGTGTTAAGTGCTTTTTATTCGGTTGATTTAAGTTTTAAAAAATACCTCAACATCAATACTACAGGCCGTGTAGATAAAAACTCTGCACTGCCACCAAACAATAATTCGGCTTTTTATCCTTCAGTTTCATTAAGCTCGGTAATTTCTGATTATGTTAAAATGCCTGAGTTTATTTCTTTTGCAAAAGTAAGGGTATCTTACGCCAACGTTAAAGATCCTGGTTTGGGCACGCAGGATTATATCGGCGCCACGCCATTGCAAAGTTATCCGCTGGGTTATGGCGCAGAATATAATTCGTCTTATGGTGGTCCAGTTTATGGCCTTTCCTCTCCATACACCATCAGGCAAACCTATAATAACCAAACCGGTGCGTATTATACCAATAGCCTTATCGATTTAAATAGCATCAGGGCGCAAAGCAGAACCAATTACGAAGGTGGTATCGACCTTAAATTCCTGAAAAACAGGTTAGGCTTCGAAGCCACATATTTCAGGTACATCGACGGACCAAAAATCATTAAACAAGCCATTCCGCAGGCTTCGGGTTATGAACTAAATACGATTAATGGCCGTAAAACACAGAACAGCGGGGTAGAGCTGAGCTTGTCAGGTTCACCAATCATGACCGATAAATTTGGCTGGGATGTGATGATCAACTGGTCTACCTACAAACAGATTTATAAAGAACTGGCTCCAGGCGAAACATCGGTTGATCAATTCTTCAAAACCGGCGACCGTATCGATAACATCTATGGTTCTGTACTGGCCAAAACACCTGGCGGGCAGGTGATCCATACCGCAAGCGGAACGCCGATCTTGTTGCCGGTTAATCAATTGTTAGGTCATGCCGATCCGAACTGGGTATGGAGTATCGGCAATAAATTCAGGTATCAGAATTTCTCTTTCAGCTTCCAGTTAGATGGTAAAGTGGGCGGTGTAATGCAGGATTATGTAAGGTTAAAATCGTTCCAGGGCGGTCGCCAGATCGAAACCATCCAGGGTAAAATGGGTGATGCCAGGTATCAGGATTATATCCACGTTAGCGATCCCAACTATAAAGGTACATGGGTAGGCGATGGGGTAGTGGTTGCCAATAGCGGTAAACTCAACTTTGATCCGGTTACCGGTGTAATTACCAATTATGGCGATCTTGCTTTCGCTCCAAATAATACCCCTGTTTTATTACAGGATTATTTAGGCGTGTTTTACGGTGCGAAAGAAAATACGATGATGAGCCGTACCTATGCCAAATTGCGCGAAGTAACCTTTGGTTACCAGTTGCCTAAAAAATTACTGGAAGGTACTTTTATCCGTTCGGCCAATATTTCGGTAGTGGGCCGTAACCTCCTGTATTTCATTAATTCTACCTACAACGATGTGGATGTAGATCAGTATTCGGGTAGAGAAGGTACTTCTACATTGCAAACGCCAACCACCAGAAGTGTGGGCTTTAACCTGAATGTTACTTTTTAACTGTTAGCACAAAAGATTATGAAAACGATATATAAAATTTTGTTCCTCTTCATTGCAGTTGCAGTTTGCGGCGGATGTAAGAAACAATTTGAAGACAACTTTAAAAACCCAAACCAGGCCGAAAGTGTGCCGCCAAACTTAGTCCTGAATGGTATTTTATACGACATGTACGAAGCGCCGTTTTCAGGTTCTGAACGTTGGAATCAATACACCGCAGCAAATTATTTCTATTATGCAACCAATAATTACGATTGGACAGGCGCTTCATTAGATTATACCACGCTCAAAAACGTAGGGAAAATGGAAGAAGAAGCCAACCGTTTAGGTGGCGAGGTGGGCAAACCTTACCTGGCTTTGGCCAAATTTTTTAAAGCTTATTTCTTTGTGAAAATGAGTTTAAAGGTGGGCGATATCCCCATGGCGGAGGCTTTAAAAGGCGTAGCCAATCTTACACCAAAATACGACACCCAAAAAGATGTTTTTAAACAATCGTTGCTTTGGTTAGAAGAAGCCAACCAAAACCTGAGCACTTTAATTGCTGCAGGCAATAAAGAGTTAAAGGGCGATATTTACCTTAAAAATGACCTTGTGGCCTGGCAAAAAGTTGTTAATACTTTTAAACTAAGAGTGCTGATCCATTTGAGCAACAGGGTTGATGATGCCGATCTGCAGGTAAAACAACAGTTTGCAGCAGTATTGGATAACCCGACCAAATATCCGGTGATGGACAGTATGGCCGATAACCTTCAGTTTGTGTATAACGAGAGTTTTAACAAGTATCCTAACAATAAGGATAATTTTGGTAACGATGCTTTGCGCTATAACATGGCGGGGACGTATTTAAATACACTTTCTGCGCTGAAAGATCCCCGCGCTTATATGGTGGCAGAACCTGCCAGGGGAATTGCAGAAGCCAATGGATATGCGATTACCGATTACCGCAATTTTGTGGGTGCAAACTCAGGCGAAGATCAGGGGGTGATGTTGGATAAAGTGCAGAAAGGTTTATACTCACTTATTGGCCGTTACAGGTATTACAGTGGTTATACGGCCGAAAATACTTTCATTATTTCTTACCCGGAATTGTGTTTTATCAAAGCCGAAGGCATTAACCGTGGCTGGGCCAATGGCGATGCCGAAAGCTGGTATAAAAAAGGTATTCAGGCTTCTATAGGTTTCTATGGCATTAAAGATGGAAGTAATGTAGTTACTTTTCTTAAAAAGGATGGTAAACTGGGTGAATTTGAAAGCGTCAGTGTTAATTTCAATTTCGAAACTGATTATTATACACAAACTGCGGTTAAATATGCAGGTAATACGGCTACAGGTTTAACACAGATTCTAACACAAAAATACCTTGCCTTTTTTCGAAACTCAGGTTTCGAAGCTTATTACCAGTACCGCCGAACCAATATTCCTGAATTCCAGACCGGGCCGGGTACGGGTAACAGCCAGAGGATTCCGAAACGTTTTCAATACACCACGATCGAAAGAACAACCAATGGCGATAACCTTAAAGTGGCATTACAACGTCAGTATAATGGGGTAGATGATATTAATCTAGCCCCCTGGATTATAAAATAGAAATTGATAACTATTTGATATTCAGTTTTAAAATAAAGAAAAGTTGCTCTGCTTTAAACGGAGCAACATTTTCTTAAATAATATTTTATTTATTTTTTGCATAAATAATTTAAAAGCGCTAATATTGCACTCCCAAAACGAACAAGGGTAAAGTTACTTAAAGGTATATATAACCTCGTTTTAGGAAATGATCAAAGGAATTTGATCATTATTGATTACAACCAGAATAAATATTCCTTCTTAGCTCAGCTGGTTGAGTCCCGCAGGTGCGGGATTAATCAGAGTTAAGAAACGATCAAAGGATTTTGATCAAATTTAGTAAAGTACAACCAGAATAAATAAATATTCCTTCTTAGCTCAGCTGGTTAGAGCATCTGACTGTTAATCAGAGGGTCGCTGGTTCGAGCCCAGCAGAGGGAGCTTGAAAGCGGATAACGAAAGTTATTCGCTTTTTTTGTTTTGAGCTGATCGAAAAATTTACTTTGAGCGTAGGAGAAGGAAGCCCACCAGAGCAAGCAAATTTGTTTTAGCCCTTTACCTCTACGATTCTTCAAGCTGTGAATATTTTACCATGTAAGGAATATAAGGCCATATAAGTTGATATGCCTAATGGTTCAGCAGAGAAATATTTACGCTTAATTGTTGAACATTATTTATCTCCGGTTTTAAAATCGATGAGGTAAGGCTTCATCGTTATGCCATTCGCATCCTTAAATCCTTCTCCAAGTACAAGCTGATATTGCCTGCCGGGTTTTAATTCCGTATCGAATGTTGCAGCGCTGCCATCCGCAGAAAAGCCAATAAAATTTTTAATGTACATGGCATTGTCTTTACCTAATGGGCCATATTCAAAGTTTCTGAAGCGTTTATCCATTGGTTTTGAAAAGAGGATTTTCACTGTATATTTTAAGGAACCTGCTGAATCTGTAACTTTCTCAGGTATCGCACTCACCACAAAAGGACGGTTTTTTTCATATTCATCACTTAATTGCTTAACCGCCTGATCAAAATAACCCGACTGATCCACATAGGCAGATAAAGCTTCCGCATTGTTGTAGTCTAGCTCAATCATTTCGCTAATCGCTTTTGCTTTATCACTCGCTTTTGTATAATACTGTTCGGCAATGGCATAACCCACATAATAGCCCAGATCTCTTACACCAAACTGATTTTCGGCATCGCTATACAACCAAAAGCCGTTTCCGGTATTAAACATCTGCAAGGAAAATGCCTGCATCACTTTTTTAGTATTTGCCTTGCCGTACGCTATGGCGGAAGCAGTAGAAGGACTGGCCATCACCATTTCAGAAACAAATTCTGCAACACCTTCCATTGCGCATTGTGCCAATAGATTGTCGCCCATATTTGTTTTTTGTTGAGTGTGCACATATTCATGGACATTGGTAAAAACCAGGTTCTCAAGGTGCTCGTCAGCCATGGCAATTTCACTTCCAATCAGTACCATTTTACCTGTGGTAGTACCGCCACTTCTAAAGGCACCAACCGTAAAGTAGATTTCTGCGGGCTTTAAAGCCGGATAAAGTTGTTTCAGTTTTTCAACTTTTATGGCGATGGCCTTTGCATAATCTTTCGCTTTTAAGGTATTGGCACGGATGGAATTAAAATAAGTTTGTTGCTCCGTAATAATTTTGAGGTAATCTTTTGTAGTATAGTTCCTGGCCTTTATCATTGCTTTTTGGCCAGGCGTGGCTTTCTCCAGAAATAAGGTACTAAGATACGCGTATTGCGCACTCGTATCTTTTGTGGAGATAATTTTATCGTAAGCCTGCCAGAAATGGTCAATATCTGTAGTGATCAGGTTTACAGATTTTTGCGCCCAAATACTTTGAGTGATGGAAGCGCATAAAAGGGTTGCAAAAAGTATGGCTTTATTCATATCGATAAAAGACACACGAAAAATCAGAATGTGACATTATTAGTGTTTTTTTTACAAAAATGGCCACCATAAAGGCAGCCATTTTTTAAAGCACTATTTAAATGATTTAGAAATTACTCGTTGCAGGTGTATCCCACCACAGGCGTGAAGCGATGTCGTCCTTACCTGAGCTTAAAAAAGTAGTCGCTTCTGCCACAGCCGTAGCATTCCCGGTTCTTTCTGCAGGTACAAATACAAGTCGTTTTATCCATTGATTGGGTGCTATAATGCCCCAATCTGGACTACTGTCATTTTTAGCCACATGCGGAATTTTTGGATATCCTGTTCTTCTAAAATCTACCCAGGCCTCTAAAGTATTGGTAAAAGTAGCCAAGTATTTTTGGGTGATAATTTTTTCCAGTTTCAGTTCATCAGAATCGCCTGCATCCCATGCTACCGTAATGGTAGAAAGTGGCGTGAAATTATTTTTACTGTCTTTTGGGTCAACATAATTAATAGGCTTGCTTGTTGCATCTGCCAGGTAGGCATCAACACCGGCAGCTCCCCAGTCGGCAAACGACAAACGAACGCCATCCTCATAATTGGTTTTGGCATCGCCGGCACCGGCCCAGCCTCTTAATGCCGCTTCAGCTTTTAAAAAGGCTGTTTCCGATGCAGTAAACCCTCTTCGCTTTTGTACTGATTTGAAATCTGTATTAACCGTTGAATACGAAACCCTGTCATCTTTGGCATTTATAAATGCTCCGCCGCGGATACCTTTATATTTATAAGCAGGGTGATCAGAAACTAATGAAGCATCGGTTACTTCATTAAAATACTTAGCTATACGGCCATCTTTTAAGCCTACCATAAAAGATTCCATTGTAGCACCCATCCGTGTATCATTCCAGTCAAAGCTGATTGTTGCAACTGGCATTACATTGCCATTAAGAGGTACAAGGAAATTTTCGGCATTAGTGGTAATTAATCCAACCGGGTCTGACAAAGCTTTTTCGCCCTGTGTTTTAGCAATTGCAGGGCTAACCTTAACCAAACGCATGGCCAAACGCAACCGTACTGAATTAAGCAATTTTAACCATGAGTTGATATTGCCTTTATAACTTGGGTCGAATTTGATAAAGCCCACATACGATGTGTTGGCTTTGAGATTTGCTTCAATCTGATCTAATTGCGTAAACATATTGTTATACAGATCTGACTCTTTATCGTATTTAATTGAACCCAATCCTGAAGTTCCATAGTTAGAATAAATTACCGGTCCGTGTAAAGCTGTTAATTTAGATATTGCCAGAATTCTAACCAACTTTGCCCAATCGCCAAACAATGGTAAGTTTTTTTCCTGGGCAAGTTGTATTACCTGTTTTGAAGGTGACATTACACTGCCGTATATACGGTTCCAGTAAGAATCAATCCAGCGCAGGTAATAGGTGGTGTTGTTTACATTCCCAACAAAAGGGGTGGGTGTACCCATATAGCCCATCCAGTTATCGTAACACAAATCTTCTTCAACCTGGTGTCCCATTAGGTTAAATAACATCACTGAAAAAGAAGAACCTACTAAATTAAAATCCTGTTCTAACATCTTATCTGTTATCTGATTCGGATTTGTATTTATCTCTTCGAAATTTTTGGTGCAGGAATTGAGTAAAATCAAAGCAAGCACCATTAAACATAATTTTTTCATTATTAAGATATTAGAAGTTTAACTTAAGATTTAGTCCATAAGAACGGGTTGCAGGAATTGCAAAAACATCATTTGCCTGATTGCTATTGTTTGTACTCATTGCTTGCTCCGGATCGAAAGGTGCTTTTTTGTAGAAGAAGAATAAGTTACGGCCAATTAACGAAACAGACGCCGACTTAATAGCAGAACGTTTGACAGGTATAGTGTAAGCTAATGATACCTGCGCTAAACGAACATTGGTTCTGGAGAACACGTAAGGTTCCATAATTCCATTTCGATCGCCCACTACCTTATAGTACTCTTCCGGGTCGATTGATGTAACGGGTGTATTCCCTTTAATGGCGTTGATTGGCATGGTTGGTCCGGCATCGCGAATATCGCCTGTTCTTTTACTTACTCCGTATGAATCTAAGAAAGCTTCTGTTTTAGAAAAGGCAACACCACCAAACTTAGCCGATACCAAAGCACTTAAAGTGAAATCTTTGTACGTGAATGTGTTGTTCCATCCGCTGATAAAATCCGGGTTTAAATTTCCTGCATATTCTTGGTTAGTGGTTCTGGTTGGCTTTCCATCGGCATCTAATATGATTTGGCCGGTTGCATTACGTGCAAGCTTATAAATGTATAAATCGTTAAAAGAACCGCCTGATTTAATGATTGAATTAAATCCCTCATCGTTACTACCTACCTGGTATTCTGGATTTTCGGCTATAAGCGCTACAATTTTATTTTTGTTCTGCGATAAATTCAGCGTTGAGTTCCAGGTAAAATTGTCATTTTTTATCGGGTATCCACCCAGTGTTAGCTCAAAACCCTGGTTAGTTACTTTACCCGCATTTACATAATAAAAAGTATAACCAGAGCCCGAAGGAGCTGTTAAAGATAAAAATTGATTCGTGCTTGTATTTTTATAATAAGTAATATCAAAGTTTAACCTATCATTTAGAAAACGGCTTTCCAAACCAATCTCGTTACTGATTATTTTTTCGGGTACCAATGTTGCAAATGGTGTTTGTGTATTTCTGTTAATACCGCCTATGCCATCTGGCCCACCTGCACCACCTATGGTGTTGCCAGGGTTTACAATATTATAGGGCACCTCATTACCTACTTTTGATGTTGATGCTCTCAGTTTTAAGAAATTGATTTCTTTAGGCAGGGTTATCATTTGGCTTATTATTGCCGATAAACCACCTGAATAGTAGAAATAGGAGTCATTTCCGGTAGTCGCCAGTGTAGATGCGTAGTCATTACGGCCTGCCAGATCTAAATAAATCATATCTTTAAAGCCTAAAGAAGCATTTGCAAATAAGCCTTGTTTTTGTACCCTGCTATAGGTTTGATTAATTACTAAATTATATGGCAGGTTTGCGAAACTAAAAAAGTTTGGGTACTGAAGCGGTACTATACCATTTGCAAAAGTCATCCCATCATTAAACGTATAATCCTGGATACTTCCTCCCAATACACTATTTAAATTGAATTTACCAAAAGTATTGTCGTAGCTTAAAATGGCATCACCATATAAGGCCTTGTCATTATACTTGGTATAATTCCAGGTTCCGTTAGAACTTACACTTACCGGGTTACCGCCTGCAGCATAACGATAGTCCAATAGTTTATCGTTATAATCAATGTTTCCACGTACATCAAATTTAAAATGCGGTAAAAATGCGTATGATGCTTTTGCCGTAGCAATTACCCTGTTACTGGTAGAAAGTTTTGGGTCGTTATACAATTCCCAATAAGGGTTGTTCTGTTTTTCTTCGCTCGAATACCAGTTTTGTTTGTACAAATTTCGGGTAGCATCAAAAATCTGATAATTGGTTTTGTAATCATCAAAATTTCTCTCGCGGGCAAATAAATATAATCCCGTTAACGGGTTGTTGTAATAACCTGCCCCGGGGCGGTTTTTTGATTTTTCGTAAGAGAACCTTACATTCGCGCTAAGTGTAAGCTTATCATCAAATAATTTTGTTTCCTGACTTAAAGTTACATTATGCTTATTGTAAGTACTGGTAGGCACAATGCCTGTGGCGTAGTTATTTCCATAAGAAAAATAAGTAGTTGTTCTTTCATTTCCTCCGGATACGGATATTGAATTAATGGTGTTTACGCCTGTCTGAAAAAAATCATCAATATAGTTGCTTTGGTAATTTCCCTTTGATGGAGACCAGCTTCTATCATTTCCGTCTTTAGCACCATAATTAAACTGAAATTCTGGTAATGTAGCTGCAGTGCTAAAATTTGTTGTAGAATTTAAAGCGATGGCTACTTTTCCGGCCTGACCTTTTTTAGTATTAATTAAAATTACACCGTTTGCACCCTGACTACCGTATAAAATGGATCCGTTTGCACCCCTTAAAATAGTAACCGATTCAAAATCGTCCTGATTTAGTGCTGATAAACCATCACCACCATCCGTTCCGCCATAAGAGCCCGGTTGCCCCGCTTTGTTATTTACCACAGGAACTCCATCAATTACAAAAAGGGCTTCGCTGTTTCCTGCAATAGATTTTGAACCCCTTAATACTGTTTTGGTTGAACCGCCCACACCTGAATTACTTATTCCGATATCAATACCAGCAGCTTTACCGCTTAAAGCCTCCATAAAATTGGGGCTTCCGGCTTTGGTAAGTTCTGTACCTGCAAGTTGCTGTGCCGCAAAGGTAAGCGCCCTTTTTTCGCGTTTTACACCTAACGCGGTAACCACTACTTCTGACAGGTTGGCGCTGCCTGAGGGCTTTAACTTTATAGTTACGTTGCTCAGGTTGCTGATGTTCACTTCCTGAGACTCCATGCCAATGTATGAAATTACCAGGGTTGTGGCATTGTCTGGAACATTTAACGCAAATTTTCCATCACTGTCTGTAAGTGTTTTGGCGTTGGTGCCCTTAGCAACAACGGTTGCGCCAGGCAGTGGAATTCCTGTTTCATCAGTTACCAATCCATTGACGGGTTTAAATATTTTGCTCCCGAAATTGTTTGCGGGCCTTGTTATTAGCATTGAAACACCGGTTTTATTGGTTACAATTCCTCCGGCCTTGGCCGTGTTTTGTAAGCCTAGCACAGTAAGGCCGAGAAATGCCAGTTTACACAGATCACCGGTTGCACCGGGAAATGCGATTTTTATGGCACTGATGGTTGAATAAATTTTCTTCATTTTGTTTACAGTATATTATTATCAGTTTATTTTGTTTTTCACCATATCATCTCCTTTTAGAACATCATTTAATACTGCGCAAAAAGAAAGCAGCATACTTTACAACTATTGGTTAAATGGTGATGCAGGAGTTGGTGTATTTGGGTTAGCAAGTGCTTTTTGGATGATCCCTAAAAACCATGTATATGCCGATATTTGAGCAGGTATTTACAGTGCCTGTTAAGCTAATTTCCGGGATTTTGGATCGATCTAAGCTGTTACGCCCTGCATTCTGTTAATGCCGGATTTAGCATCGTTTATGTATGGCTGATGGCGGCGTTTACCCCTACTTAGCAGATAAATTTAATATACTGTTTCTCATAGGCCGGTTTAAAACAATGCATATTATTCATGATGTAGTTTAGTGTTTGGTTAATTATTAGCTGGCACGAAGGTTTCCCTTCAATACGATTTTATTATTTCATAATAAGCGCATTTACCTGCACGAACTATCTGTAAAAAGTGCTTTAATTATTTTAATCTAAAATCGGTATGACTAATTTAGATTAAAACGATACCGAACTAAAGGTGTAGTCGATGAATAGATAAGATTACTCCATAGATGGCGAAAAATTCTCTTTGAGAAGATTTGTATGTTTTAGAAGAACAATAAAATACCGGCTGATTGTATTATGGAATAAAATACCTTATTGCATCTTCTTTAAAACCTTAAGCATGAAAAGTCTACAATTAGTACTAACCAATCCCTGTACACAACAATGGAGTGAGATTGAACGCGCAGATGGAAACCATCATTGCAGCCGTTGCGAAAAAAACATTCTTGATCTTACGGCCAAATCAGATAAGGAATTATTGCTTTTCTTTCAAAATAAAAATGAAAATGTGTGTGGAAGGGTGCTTGCCAGCCAGTTAAACCGGGAGCTTGTTTTGCCCTCGTCAAAGCTTAGCTGGCACTGGCTAATGCCATTCGCTTTAGGTGCATTTGTAGTTAGTCCGGCCCAGGCACAAAATTTAAAACCTAAGGCATTATCCAGCGAACAACATCCTAAATCTTCATCTTTACCCTTTGAAGCACCATATAGTTTGCCGCCTTTAAGTATTATGATTATGGGTAAAGTGGCCGATAATGTAAATGGCCGGCCATTAGGTGGTGTAGAGATCAGGAAAAAGGGCGATGAAAAGGTGCTGGCCGTTACCGACTCAACTGGCAGATTTGAACTTAGGCTGACCGATAGGGATATGCTTAGTAAGTTCATCTTTAATTTACCAGGTTTTTCGAAAGCGGAGGTTTACATTAACAACAACATTGTGGTGAAATTAATCGCCGAGCGAAGGATTATGCTGGGGGGCATTGCAGCAGTGTCGGTAAATCAAAAGCCGCTTTGCTATGTGTATGCTGGTCGTAAAAACTGTATCATCGATCCTTCCAGGATGGGTGAAATATCGCCTGAATGGATTGAGAAAATAGAAGTACTAAAAGATGCCTCGGCAACAGCAATATATGGTGCTAGAGGCGCTAACGGCGTGATACTGATTGAAATTAAGAAAGCATACCAAAAGAAAATTAAATTTTCGAAATAATACCAGCTGCCGCAGCGAAACACTTAGACGAAATTTCAGACCTTTAAATTAAAACCATAAACGGGTAATATGCTTAACAAATACGCGATTACAGCTATCCTCCTTTTAATAACAGGAATTTCATTTGCACAAATAAAAGGCACTTACATTTATTCTGCCGGCGTAGATGCAGGCACACGAACATTAACTTTTAATGGCTCTGGTTTCACAGATCGATCAACCGGGCACGTTAGCGGCAAATATGGTGAGGGATCATTTAGAATGGATAATGATCATCTTTACCTGAACTATTTTAAGCTGGAAGATAAAGATTCATCTACCTATAAAATCAACACCGGTAAAGAGCTGTACGGATACACTTATATCTTTGTTCAGGCATTTGACGGCAAAATACCGATGAATGGTGTGCAGGTTGCTTTAAGGGATGGAGAATTTAATATTGTTTTTGCTGCAGATTCGATGTCGGAGGGAAAAACCAGTCTGCGGGTGGATCAATCACAAAAAATCCAATATTTCACAGTTGATTTTATAGGTTATAACCGTGTAATTATCCCTTTCAGCAAATTTCTACAAAAAAGAAGTGATGTATTTGTTGATCTTAAGCCACAGCGTACTATGATAGAACCGCCACGCAAGGAGATTTATAGCGTAGTTAAATCAGATCGCGATAATTTAATCCTGATCAATTCACAGGGGGCAGAATTCTTATTTACCAAAAGCAGGTAGTCTTTCGGTGGTGCCAGCCTCTGGCTGATATCAACAATAGAAAAAGCAAAAGGCAAGCCCGAAAAATCGTTGCCTGCCTTTTTATGATGCATTATATTATGAGTCCTGATGCTCCGGCATACCATTTGGGTCCATCCACACATATTCCCAGTGGTGGCCATCCAGATCGTCGAAACTGTGCTGGTACATAAAGCCATAATCTGTAGACGGGTTCGGTATGGTTGCACCTGCAGCTACCGCTTTATCTACCATGGCGTTTACCTCATCTTTACTATCGGCCGATAAGGCAATGGAAGTTTCTATGGCTTTGTGGGCATCAATAATTTCTTTTTGGGTAAAAGTCTGGAAAAAGGTTCTGGTGAGCAGCATCATATAAATCGTATCGCTGATGATCATGCAGGTTGCTTTTTCGTCGGTAAATTTCGGGTTAAAAGTATAACCAAGTTTGGTAAAAAATTCTACTGATTTGTTAAGGTCGCTAACAGCCAGATTTACAAAAATTTGAGTTGCCATATTTGTTTTCTTATTTAGTTTACTCAAAGATACAGGCATTAGCCATAGGTGTTAACGTGCAAAAACGACAAGTTAAGGGGTAAAACGCGACGGATGTGATGCCGCCTTAATAGGATTTTCTGCTTTTACAAAAACTACCTTCTGTATATCCTTCAATCAGAATTAGTAAAAATGAAGTGTTTACCAAATCCTCCGTGTTTTCTGTGCATCGGTGGCAAAAAAAAGCTAATTTAACAGCAAAGAGCAAAGAGCAAAGAGAGAAGAGCACAAGGAACGCAGAGCCGGGTCGCTATTCTATGTACTCTATCATCCGACCCCGGTCTTCGGACTTTCGGACTTATCCCATCATCCATCTTACATTTTCCATCATCCATCATTCTATATCCTTTATCATCCGACCCCGGTCTTCCCGACTTTCGGACTTATCCCATCTTACCTTTTCCATCATTACGATCTTCCAAACTCGGTCTCCGGACTATTTCGCATTTACTCATTAATGATGATCCTGTATCCAGATTAATTTAGATACATTTAGTTAAATTTAATTACCCTCATCCCATGTCGTTTAAACCTTTAGCCAATCAGAGCTATTACCTGATTGCGAAGCATAGTGCAAAAGCACTTGGCTTTGCCAACACCAATCTCGGAATTGGATTGATCCAGATGAAATTCGATCCTGACAACAAACAGCAGCAATTTCGGTTCGATTTTGGAAACAACTTCCACTGGATTTTAATGGAGCCTTACAAAGAACGTTTTTTAGCTATACATAATAGTTCAAAAGATGACGGGGTACGCCCCATTTCCTGGCATTGGGAACCCAACAAAGCTAACCTGCATTTCAGGTTTATACCTGCAGGTGACGGATATTACCGCATCATGAACCTTAACAGTGGCAAATATCTCGATGTTTATGGCTTAAGTACAGCTGATAATGCCGAGGTGGTACAGCACCGTTTAACCACAACCGATAACCAGCTTTTTAAACCTGTAGCGGTAATTAACCAACCTGTCGACGATAGTCCGGCGTCTTTTATAGAAATTAACGAAATGGCCCATACCGCTGCTTTAGGGCTTATTGGTGTACTGCCCGAAGTTGGTGGTGGACTTAAAGCGATTGTTGAGCATTTTTGGAGCAAGGAAGATAAACTGGCCAATCTTTGGGAGCAAATGAAGGTTTATGTAGATGCGCGGATCAGGGAACTGATTAAAGAATCGCAGTTAAAACAACTTAAAGAAATGCTGGAAGGGCAATTAAAAAGCCTTGCAGAAATCAATACCGAGAGCGGCTTAAAAGGGAGTAAAATTGACGATGTAATTTTAAGTATTGTAAGAAGAGAGCCTCATTTTCTGCATCAATCGAAAGAAGTATTGCCTTACCTGGTGGGTTTAGGTACAATAATGATTGCCCTGAGGAACCTGATGGTAACCAAGTATAAAGACCTTTATGGTATTGAGGCCACTGATGCGGTTAAAGCCAATAACCTTCGGAAACTAAGGGCCTCAATAAAAGAATATAGCGCTGAGGTAGAGAAAAGCAGAAAAGCCGTGATGGATTTCAGGATGGCACAGGTAAAAGACAGGAGGGATTATACCATTGAAGGGAGAGGCAAATTGCCACGCGATACCCATGTTTCGGAAGCGGTTGATACTTACGACGGCTGGAAAATGGAATGGAGGTTTACTTCTAATAGAATAGGCGACGAAGATTATAAACAACTTGCCGGCAATGCTGCAGAGCAACGTAAAAACCAGGTTAGGGTTCAATACGGCACAGAACTCGATGAATTTTTACTTCCTGCAAAACTCTGGAAGTATTTTGATCCGGAACATGCCAAATATGAGGAAACCATTACCAGTAAAACAACAGGCTCGTTTGGCGGACCATATAAAACAACAGAATTTAAAGGAAAAGAGAATGGTGTAATCAGTAAGATAAAAATATATGCCGAAGCTGGCGGATTATGCGGGCTGGAAGTGTTTTACGATGGAAGCGAAACATCTGAAGGTTTAAAGGGAAAAGCCGGCAGTTCGGTAGAAACTTTAACGGTAGGCAATGGCGAATACATCAACCATGTAACTGGTTACGCCAACCGCCACGTAGATGGCCTTTGGTTTAGTACCCAAAAAGCTGGTACCGCTGGTGGAGGCAGCATTGGCAATACTTATTTTACAGCCGATCTTAGCGACGGATTTAACCCTAAACTGGTTAATATTTCGGGCTACCACAGTGCACAAAAGATAGAGCAGTTGAGTTTCCACTGGCAGTATAAAGATTTTCCATTGTCGAAATACATCACTAAAACTTAAGTAATTACAGGGTGCTTGAATAATTAAATCAGGCTGTTGCGATTTTATATTGTAGCGGCCTTTTATATAGCTGTAATTTTATTTAATATGATTATTCCGTCAGCTGGATTTTTAATCCTTTAGTGGATTTTACCCAGCCCTTGTTAAATAGCCCTGATGGCAGTGAAATCCCTTTTGGGAAACGATGATTTTTTCTTCGGAGCAAGTTCCACCAAAAGGATTGAACAAACAGCAGGACGGAACCCGACCTATCAGCACAAAAATTGCGCTCCAAAAAGAATATCCTGTTGCTTTTAAACCTATTGCTGGTATTGAATACCTGCTTTATTATAACCACCGTCATTTTGTATTTTTAATCCTTTAGTGGATTTTACCCGGCCGTTGTTAAATAGCCCTGATGGCAGTGAAATCCCTTTTGGGAAACGATGATTTTTTCTTCGGAGCAAGTTCCACCAAAAGGATTGAACAAACAGCAGGACGGAACCCGACCTATCAGCACAAAAATTGCGCTCCAAAAAGAATATCCTGTGCTTTTAAACCTATGGCTTATTAGTGAATATTAATCCCCCCTTAAAATGTGCTAATACTTCCGTGTTTTGTATAAATCGCTTTGAAGCATGGCCAATACCTTTGTTATCAATATTTAACAAAGAAAAAGATGTCGAAAATAATTTTAATTACCGGTGCCTCTCGCGGCTTTGGTAAAATCTGGGCTAAGGCCCTTTTAGAACGTGGCGATAAAGTTGCAGCGACCGCAAGAAATACCAACGATTTAAACGACCTGGTTGAGGCTTACGGCGATGCGGTACTTCCTCTGCAATTGGATGTGAACGATAGGGCCGCCGCATTTGCAACAATAGATAAGGTTAAACAACATTTCGGCCGAATTGATGTATTGATCAACAATGCTGGCTTTGGTTTATTTGGTGCTATTGAAGAAACTACCGAAGAACAGGCGCGTGCACAAATGGAAACCAACTTTTTTGGGTTGCTGTGGGTAACACAGGCGGTGGTGCCGGTAATGCGCGAACAAAAAAGCGGTCATATTATCCAGGTATCGAGCTTTTTAGGACTGGTAACGCTACCGGTGCTGGGCTTATACAATGCTTCTAAATATGCGGTTAATGGTTTAAGCGAAACACTGGCTACAGAAGTAAAAGGTTTTGGTATTAACGTGAGTTTAATAGAACCAAACGGTTTTTCTACCGATTGGTCGGGTGCTTCGGCTTTCCAGACAGCACCTCTGGAAGTGTACGAGCCGGTTAAAAAAGCATTTGCTGAAGGAGCAACACCTGATACCTGGGGCAAACCAGAAGCTACAGCACCAGCGGTACTGGCTTTGATTGATAGCGAAAACCCGCCTTTACATTTTCTTTTGGGTAAGGTTGCATATCCTGGTGTTAAAAAGGTTTATGCAGAGCGTTTGGCCGAATTTGAAGAATGGGCAACGGTTTCTGCAGAGGCACATGGTCATTAATCAATCATATTAAAGGTTTAAATAACAAGCTATGCGGGTAATTGCGTAGCTTGTTTTTGTAATGATATTACAGGATGAAACATTATAAAAGTTTGGTAGAGCTGCATCGGGAAAATGTGCTTCCACCACCCGAAAACCCTTTATTTAGCGTTTACCATTGCGACCGCACGTGTACCATGGGCGACCGTGAATTTACGAGCGACTTTTATATGATCGGTTTTAAAAAGATTATTGCCGGGCAGGTGCTTTACGGGCGTACTAAATACGACCATGAGAACGGCTCGATGATGTTTTTTAAGCCCAACCAGATTATTGAAATGAAAAACCTCGAATTTGAGGAAGATGGCTTTTTGATTTTTATCCATGAGGATTTCCTGAACGGGCATAACCTGCATGATGAAATTAAAAAGTACCATTACTTTGATTATGAAACCAATGAAGCGCTGCACCTCTCGCCCAGTGAGGAAACAACGGTATGGGAACTTTTCCATAAAATTGAAAATGAATACCTTAATAACCAGGATGAATACAGCAGGGAATTGATTTTGGCAAATGTAGATACGCTGTTGAAGTATAGTCAGCGGTTTTACAAAAGACAGTTCCTTAACCGGACAGAGATTTCGGGCAAAACGGTAACCAGATTTAATGAGGAGATTAACAATTATGTGGCCAGGGGATTACTGGCGAGTAAAGGATTACCTTCGGTAAATTATATGGCCGAACGGTTAAATATTTCTGCAGGTTATTTATCTGATGTATTAAAACAGGAAAGCGGAAAAACAGCCCTTGAACATATTCATATTTATTTAATATCTGAAGCCAAAAACCGCCTGATCGGAGAGAACAAATCGGTTTCGGAAATTGCCTACGCACTGGGGTTTGAGAATCTTTCTTATTTCTCGCGTTTATTTAAAAAGGAAGTGGGCGTTAGTCCGAATGTATTTAAAAAGCAGTTGTTGAATTAGTTGGATAAGTTTGCTAAGCGTTTCGTCATGCTGAACTTGTTTCAGTATCCATCATAATATGGTTTATTTTAAACAGAAAACCTGCTCAATGTTTCGCGCGAAACACCCAGATAAGAAGCCAGTAATGATTTAGGTACCCTTTGGAACAAGGCAGGATATTGTTTCAACAGCTGTTCGTAACGCTGTTGTGCATTAGAGGTCAGTAAAGATAAAATTCGGCGCTGAGATCCGATATGGCCAAAGTTTGCTTTCTGTAAGAAAAAGTGTTCCATCTTTTGCAGGCCGGCACATAATTTACGGTAATTTTCGAGGGTAAAGCAGCATACTTCGGTGTCTTCCAGGCATTCTAAACTCATGGTTGCCTTACTTTGTGTAAAATAGGCCAGGTAATCACTTTCCCACCAGTCTTCCATGGCGAACGAAACAATGTGCTGCTTGCCTGAATAGTCGGTATGTACCAGTTTTAAAAGCCCTGAAACTACAAAATAAGAATAGGTTACATTTTCTCCTTCCTGAATGAGGAATTGATGCTTTTTGAATTTTTTAGTGATAAAATGTTCCTTTACAAAAGCAAATTCTTCATCTGTTAACGGGACTATCTTTTCTATATGTGCTCTCAATTCGTGGTGCATGTTGGGTGATAAAGATAAAGGGTATTTTTGATTTACTATTAAGGCAGGAAGATGTAATAAGCTTTTTTACTTATACGTTAAACTTTCTGACTTCGGTCTCCTGGCTTCGGGACTTTTTCACCATTAAGGGATTAAGGAAATTAAGGTTTATTTTCTTCGGACTTCCCGACCTCGGTCTCCCGGCTTCCAGACTTTTCACCATTAAGAGGTTAAGTAAATTAAGGTTTATTTTTCTTCGGACTTCCCGACCTCGGTCTCCTGGCTTCGGGACTTTTCACCATTAAGAGGTTAAGGAAATTAAGGTTTATTTTCTTCGGACTTCCCGACCTCGGTCTCCCGGCTTCCCGACTTTTTCACCATTGGAAATTAAGGTTTATTTTTCTTCGGACTTCCCGACCTCGGTCTCCTGACTTTCCAGACAAAAAAAAAAGTCCCGATTTTAGATCGGGACTTTTTTTCTAATAACCTTTTGCCGATTGGGCAGGCTTTAAATTCGGGTTGCCATCTAAGGCTGCCTGAGGATAAGGCATCAATACAAATTTAGATTCCCATACACGCTCCTGCACCGGACTGTTGGTGATATCGTGAGTGGTTTTCATTACATCTTTGGCGATGTTCCAGCGTCTGATATCAAAGAAACGCTGACCTTCTGCTGCCAGTTCGATGCGGCGTTCTTGCTGGATGAATGTTCTTAATTTTTCTTTCGTATTATAAGTAGCCTGAACCACAGCCGGCATTCCGGCACGGTCCCTGATATCGTCGAGTACCGCGTAGATGCTCGCATCCGGTCCGCTTAATTCATTTTTAGCTTCGGCATAAGCCAGCAGGATTTCGGCGTATCTGATGATCGGGAAATCCTGTGCGCCATCCCAATCGTTTTGGGTAAAAGCAGGGTCTACCAGTTTCTTAAAGTTGTAACCGGTTACACTGTTGTTTCCACCGCCTTTTCCCCACGAGAATTTATAACCACTATCAAAGCGGCTCCAGGGTGTACCCGGGAATAATATGCTGGCATAAAGTCTGGTATCGCGGTTTTTAAATTCATCTGCATAGGCCGCATTTGGTGTTCCGTTATTATAATTGCTTGCCCTTGTAGCTGCATCGGGTGGAGTAAATGGATTGCCATTTTTATCCCAGTAGGCATCTACCATTTCCTGTGTAGGGGTAATCGAACTCCATCCGCCTAAATTGCCCGGAGGAAACAAGGTTCTTAAACCGTTACCATATTCATAAGAGGAATTGGTAATATTCTGGGAAACCAGAATGTTCTCTTTGCTGGCTCCCTCATTAATTTGCCAAAACTGTTGCTCGTAACTGGCCAAACCTTTATAAAATTTCTGTTTTTCGGCGTCATTGGCGAAAGTTACAAAAGAACCAAAATCATCCTGCGTATCAGCAGGAGCTAATGTACTTACCCTGAACAACTGATAACCTGCACTCATTACTTTTTGAGCACTGGCAACCGCATCGGCATATTTGCCATATTGTAACTGTATTCTGGTTAAAATGGCCCATGCTGCGCCGCTGGTAATTCGTCCGGTTTCAACACTTGAGCCTCCAGGATAAGTGGCCGGCAGATCGGTTAGCGCACTCTGAATTTCAGCAATGGCAAAGTTAATCACCTCGGCCTCTGGCGTTGGTGCAATTCCGGTTTCGTGCGGATCGCTATACGCTACCTTTAATAACGGCACCGGACCGAATGTTCTGGCCAGATCGAAATAGGTTAATGCCCTTAAAACCCTTGCCTCGGCAATAAATCTTTTCATTAAATCGGCACCCATTGGTGTTTTGCCCACATTATCCAGAAAATAGTTATACCTGCGGATATAGACATAGCGGCTGTTATAACCCTGATCAATTGTGGCATTGATGTTACCGGCAGCAATAGCTGTGGCATTGCTTTCCCACGGATACTGGGCATAGGCATTGTCTGATCCTCCATCATCGTAGGCGTTATTAAAAGCATTATTTAAATAACCATAACAACCATTTAAGGCTAAAGTGGCATCTTTTTGTGATTTCCAGAAGGTAGCGTTCGAAGCCTCATTTTGTGGAATAAAATCGATTGCCGATTTTTTGCAGCTGCTTATCGCCAGGCTGGCAAAAGTTAAACACGATATATATATTAATTTTTTCATAAAAAGCTTTTGTTAAAGGGTAAGGTTAATACCGAACGAATAAGTTTTTAACTGTGGATAAGCTGCACGCTGAGAAGCAGCCTCCGGATCGAAATCCTTTAACCTTTTATCGCCGCGGATGGTAAACGGATTATTGCTTGATGCATAAATCCTCAATCCCCTGATTTTAATTTTATCCAATACCGATTTTGGCAAGCTGTAACCCAGGGTTAACGATTTAATCCTTAAGTAATCTGCATTGAATAACCAGAAATCAGACTGTTTTAAGTTCTGTGTATTATCGCCAGATACCAGAACCCTTGGGTAGGCTGCATTTGGATTAGGATTGGCGGCAGTCCATCGGTCTAATACATATTCTTTTGCACCAGCACCGTTAAAGAAAGCCTGTGATGCTTCACTTTCCAGATATACCTTAACATCACTTACTCCATTGGCTAAAACTGAAAAATCGAAGTTTTTGTAATTTGCCGAAAAGTTAAGTCCATAGATAAGGTAAGGCACATCGTTACCTACAATTACGCGGTCATCTCCGTCAATTTTATGGTCGCCATTCTGATCTACATATTTAATGTCACCAGCTTTTGTTCCATTGGCCTGAAATGCATGCTGGGCAACTTCCGCATCGCTTGCAAATAAGCCGTCTGATTGCCACATGTAAAACGAACCGATCGGCTGACCAACCCTGTTGATATAATATCCGCTTGGAGGCGTTTCTGAAGCATCACCTAAGCTTACCACTTTGTTCCAGATTTTACTCAGGTTACCACCGATTGAATATTTAAAATCGTTGATTTGTCCGTTGTACGTTAACGAAAGTTCGAAGCCCCTGTTTCTCACCTGACCAAGGTTAATAGATGGATTTTGGGTTTTAAGTGGATCAGGATCAGTTACTAAACCTGCTTCTGTTGGTATAGTTGGGTCGGGCAATAAAATATCATTGGTTAAACGGTCAAAGGCATCAACCTGAAGACTCAGCTTTTTGAAAAGATTCACGTCCACACCAATATTAGTCATGTCGATTTTTTCCCATGATAAGCGTGGATTATAGATTTTATTCGGGAAAACACCATCCTGTTTAGATTCGTCGAGGATTGCTGCAGTTCCTGTTTTTAAACCATCGAAATAATCGTAAGGGCCTACATTATTTACATTACCCAGTTTACCCCACGATGCACGGAGTTTTAATTCAGATATCCAGCTGATGTTTTTCATGAAATCTTCCTGTGAGATTCTCCATGCACCCGAAAATGATGGATACGCACCCCAGCGGTGGCCAGGAGCAAACTGAGAAGAAGCATCTAACCTTACACTGGCTTCGAATAAATAACGGTCGTTATAAGCGTAGTTAAACCTGCCAAATACCGATTCGAAAGCTTTTTGCTGAATACTGCCTGATGCGGTGGTATTTAACGGATCGCTTGAACCACCGTCTATGGCATTTAAATCGTTACTTACAAAGTTCTTGCGGATGGTTTTGATTATCCTGGTGTTGTTATTTTCGTAAGAAGCACCTGCCAGCAACTTGGCGTAATGTTTATCTATTGTTTTTTCGTAGCTGGCGGTTGCCTGGGTTAGCAAACGACCAATGTTTTGCCATTCTTCCGTAAGCTGGTTGGTATTTACAGCCGTTCCGCTAAGTGGTGCACCGGTATTAAAATCCGGAATCGGATCAATGGTGCTGATAAATGCACTGTTTAAGGTATTATAGAAATTGTAAGAAACCAAACCACTGATCTCTAAACCTTTTACTGGTGTGTAAGTTCCGTTTAAATTACCAATAAAACGGTTGGTATTGTACGAGTTACGGCCACCTTCTTCCAGCTTCCTAACCGTATTGGTTGCGGCAAGCGTTCCGTCTATTTTACCACCGTTCATGCTGCCCCAGTTACCATTGGTTTGTTTATTTACCACTAATGGAGTAAGCCTGTTTAAACTGGTAAAATCGATTAATCCGTTTTTATTATCAAAACCATCACGGATAAATGAGATGTTGGTACCTACCTTAAATTTATCACTTACCTGGGTTTCGGTATTTGCCCTTAACGAGTAACGTGTTAAATCTTTTCCCGGAACCAGGGAGTTTTGGTTAAAATAGGCTCCGCTTAAATAATACCTGGTTTTATCACCACCAGAAACATTAATGGCATGTTCCATTACCGGAGCAGTGTTTTTTAAGGTTAAAGCATACCAGTCGTTATCCGGAAAACGATCCGGGTCTGACTGATTCTGGATCTTGGTTAAATCGCTGGCCGAGTAAACCGGAGCTTTACCTGCATTGGTCGCAGCCTCGTTACGCAAAGTAGCATAATCATAAGCGCCAACCCAGTTTGGCAAAACCGTTGCCGATTGAATGCCGTAATAAGCATTGTAATTAATGGTCATTTCGCCCTTCTTTCCTCGTTTGGTCGTAATTAATATTACACCATAGGCAGCCCTCGAGCCATAAATGGCAGAGGCCGAGGCATCTTTCAGGATCGAAATGTTTTCTACATCATTGGTGTTGATGCGGGCAAAATCACCCGAATTTACAATTACCCCATCTACCACGAAGAGCGGCTCTGAAGTACCTAAATTACCCCGTCCACGTACGTTAATGGTACCAATGTCGCCGCCAACATCGCCAGGTGTAGCTTTAATGGCCATGCCGGGTACGGCGCCCTGTAAAGCATTGGTAAGCGAAGTAACCGGACGGTTTACAATGTTTTTGGTATCTACCGTGTTTACCGAACCGGATAAGTTTACCTTTTTTTGCATGCCGTAACCCACTACCACCACCTCGTTTAGCGATTTGGCAGAAGATGTAAGCACTACATTTAATGTGGTTTTACCATTAACAGGCACATCCTGTGGGTCATAACCAATAAAAGAGATTGTTAAGATGGCATCTGCCGGAGCGTTGATTGAGAATTTACCGTCGGGTGTGGTACTTACAGCAGTGCTGGTTCCCTTAATCATCACGGTTGCACCTGGTACAGTTCCTCCATCACTATCCTTTACAACACCGGTAATTTTTACCTGCGCAAAGGCCAAAAGAGAGAACATTAAAAACAAGCCGGTTAGAAGGGCTTGCCTTTTTTTTAATTTGTTCATGGTTGTTTGTTTTGTTAGTTAATAGTTTAGTTGCAGCTTTTCGAACGGCTGAAGCCGTAATTTAGAAATGAAACCACTTGCGATCAAATAAATGGGGGAGCAAACTCCACGCAAACGTTTGTGGCAATATAAAATGCGGTGCTGGGGTGAATAAGGCAGAAAAAGACGTATTACAGGCAATAAGAAATGTAAAAGTGACAATTAATAGCCTGTTATTGTATTCGAAAATGCTAAAGTAAATAGACCCAGGGTCTTATAATGACTACGTTTCCTTTCAGAATATCAATTATTTGGGCCTTGTAAACAATGATTGCCGGTAAAACTCCGCGCAACCGTTTGATTAGCAAGTTATGTACCGGCATTTTTAGCTGATTTGGTTATTGATATCTCCAGTGGTAAAAGATCTGTTTGCAGGATTTTTGTTTCCCGCAGATGACGCGAAGGACGCAGATTAAATATAGGTCTAGTCCTGACAAGCAATTGAGCACCAATATTCCATAAGAGGGTATATTATCAATCGGAATGAAATTATTATCAACTGTATTTTGTTATAAAATCGGATATTTGTTTCCTCTAATATTATTCCTTACATGAAACCCTACCTGCAGCTTTTCGATTTTTCAAAAAAAATAAACTATAAAACCGAAATCCTTGCAGGCTTAACGGTTGCCATGACGATGATCCCCGAATCATTATCATTTGCTATCCTGGCTGGGTTTCCTCCATTAACTGGTTTATATGCCGCTTTTATAATGGGTTTAGTGACTGCTGTTTTAGGCGGAAGGCCAGGTTTGGTTTCGGGCGGGGCAGGAGCAACGGTAATTGTTCTTATCGCCTTAATGAAAACGCAGGGCATTGAATATGTGTTTGCTGCGGTAGCGCTGGCGGGTGTAATCCAGATTATGGTCGGGCTTTTTAAGCTGGGCAAATTTGTAAGGCTTGTTCCGCAGCCGGTAATGTTCGGTTTTGTGAATGGTTTGGCCGTGATCATTTTTATGTCGCAGTTAGAACAGTTTAAAACCCTGGTAAACGGTAGGGTGGAATGGTTAAGCGGTCCGCCTTTGTATATTATGCTTGGTTTGGTTTTACTTACCGTAGCCATTGTAATTATCCTTCCCAAAATAACGAAAGCTGTTCCAGCTTCTTTAGTGGCCATCATCGTGGTTTTTTTAATTGTGCTTTGCTTTGGTATCGATACCAGGCTGGTAAAGAATATCTCCTCGGTAAACGGTGGTTTCCCGCCATTCCATATCCCTAAAGTGCCGTTGAATCTCGATATGCTTAAAATTATTTTCCCTTACTCGCTTATTATGGCCGGTGTGGGCTTAACCGAAGGACTGCTTACTTTAAACCTGGTTGATGAAATTACCGAAACCAAAGGGAACCGCAACCGTGAAAGCATTGCGCAAGGGATTGCCAATATGTTAAATGGTTTTTTTACCGGTATGGGCGGTTGCCCGATGATTGCGCAAACACTGGTAAATCTTTCGGCAGGAGCGAGGGCCAGGTTATCGGGCATTATTGCTGCATTAACCATATTGCTCATCATTTTAATAGGCGCCCCGGTAATCGACCGTGTGCCTATGGCTGCATTGGTTGGCGTAATGATGATGGTAGCTATTGGTACCTTTGAGTGGATGAGTTTCAGGGTAATCAATAAAATGCCCAAACAGGATATTATTATTGGTATTTTAGTAGCCGTAATTACCGTATGGTTGCACAATCTGGCCCTGGCAGTATTAATCGGCGTAATTATTTCGGCGCTTGTTTTTGCATGGCAAAGCTCTAAAAGGATAAGGGCCAGCAGGTATATTGATGTAGATGGTGTAAAGCACTACGAAGTATTCGGTCCATTGTTTTTCGGCTCAGTAGCCAATTTTAACGAACTTTTTGATGTTGCCGATGATCCTTTAACGGTTACCGTTGATTTTAGACACAGCCGGGTTTTTGATATGTCGGGCATAGATGCCCTAAACAAACTTACCGAAAGGTACCGCTTAGCCAATAAAAAACTTCAGTTAAAGCACCTTAGCGAAGATTGTAAGCGCCTTCTAAAAAATGCGGACGAAATTATTGAGGTAAATATCATTGAAGATCCTCTTTATCATGTTGCTACAGAAAAATAGTTGCGGTTCAGCAATTTATGATTCGTATTTCAAACAATGCATTTATGGAAGCTATTCTGTAATATTAATTCTATGTTAAGTGTGATGTACACAGATATTGATTGTTATACTATAATTACGTAGTTAAAACCTGCTTAAAAACAGTTTAGGTAAAACGTTTAACTAGATTTATTTCCTGCAACATAATATCACTCAATTTATTGTAATCAGGGGTGTAAAATATCGCTATATGCTGTTTTCTAGCGGATTAAAATGTTAATATAATTTAATAATATTTGATTTTTTTATGTGTCAAATTGACATTTATTGTTAATAATTGAATATTATTATCGGATTTAATAAAAATTTCATAAAAATGACAATTTGTTGTTAAAACGATTTAGTATATATATATTTGATTTAACCAAATGCTAAATTTTATGAGAATCCCTAACTATTACTCCAGAAGTACCTATCTCCCTAATCAAGGATATATCTTGCCGTTTCCAAAAAAATAAATTTTAAGAATCATTTTTTTACCAATTAAAGATCCATTAACTATGCGATACTTATGGGCGTGCCTTGTCTTTTTTGCCGCGTTTACATTAAACGTTTTACCAGTTTTTGCAGCGGGCAAAAAAATCAGTAAAGGCCTAACAATTAATTATTTGATCTTTCAGGATACGACGAAAATTAAGTTCGTACCCCTAAAAGATTCACTGCGGAAAGATAGTTTAAAGCAGATCAGTCAGAAAACAGTTTATAACAAACTATCGGGTGGTGTGCAGAAAGATACCAAAGACCTTTCTCTTTTCCCGGCCATTTCATTACAGCAAAATTTAAAGGGCAATTTTGCCGGCCTGTATGTTCAGGAGCCCTCAGGCGAACCGGGAACCATACAAAATATGTTTTTAAGAGGAGCGCCAATGCCGTTGCTGTCTAAAAAAGATGTATATGCCTCACAGCCATTGGTGGTGCTGGATGGTGTGCCTTTAATTGGCGAGCATCCTTTCGCTTTTGATATCCAGCAGTATGATTTCAACAGGATTGGTCCTGCCACTAACCTGCTTACCGGGATTGATATGAACAACATCGCTTCTATAGAAGTTTTGAGCGATCTGGCCAGTACGGCTGTTTATGGCCCAAGAGGTGTAAATGGTGTTATCCTGCTTAAAACAAAAGCTCCTGACGGTGTTTCGCGCAGCATCAGTTTTAACTCGTATATCGGTATGGCACAAAAGCCAGTTGTAAACACCATTAACGGTAAGTATGAGAATGAATTCAGACAGCGTTTCTACGATATTTATACCACTAACGGCAGGTACTCTGATGATGAAGCTTATCCGGTATATTTAAGTGATTCGCTTAATAATGTATATAGCGGCAAATCTAACTGGACCGATTTATATTATAAAAATGCATTAGTTTATGGCATTAACTTAGGCTTAACCGGTGGTTCTGACCGTGCAAATTTCAGGTTCTCTTTAGGGAATACGAAAAGCAGTGGCGTTGCTGATGATACTGGCTTAGATCGTTATAGCGCCATGTTCAATATCAACATGAAACCGGTTAAATGGTTGTTGTTTTCGGCCATGATTAATGGTAACCGTTTAAACCGCGATCGAAACAGAACCTTAAGAGACAGGTTTGCACAGATCAACTATTTTCCTGACCTAAGTGCACCGCTGGCACCCAATAAAGATTATTATGCCAGTTACTTAAATTCATACAGTAAAGGTTTTGATGATAACAAAACCAATAGCATCCAGGGCTTTGCCAAACTGGTGGCCACATTGGGCAAATTTAACATCAGCTCATCTTTCAATGTAGATTATAACGAAGGTTACAGGGATATTTTCTATGCAAGAACATTGTTGCAGGGTAATAGCTATGCCTCTAACTATTATGGGTTTAACCAAAGGCTAATGATGGAAAATAAGGCCACTTATGATCTGAAACTTAGAGAAGTACACGATTTTCATTTCGAACTGGGCCAGTCCATGATATGGGATATTTATAAGTACAACTATGCTTATGCTTATAAAGGGGCCAATGATTATATCAAAATCAACCTGTTGGATTCTAAACCTAAACTCGATAACGGTGCCGATAACCCCAACTACCTGGTGCCAACAGCATTTCCAAGAGAGTTAACTTATCGTTTCCTGGATAAAACCGCCGATAACCTGTTATCATTTTATGGTAAGGTAAATTACTCGTACAATGATAAATACTTTTTATCGGGAATATTAAGGGCAGATGGTTCATCAAATGCACAACCAACAAAGCGCTGGTTTTATTCGCCTACCGTTTCAGCAGCGTGGAACATCAAAAACGAACTGCTTAAAGACGAAAAATTTATCGACGACCTGGTGTTGCGTGCCAGCGCGGGCAGAATGGGCAGGGCTTTTACCTTTGATAATTATGCACAGGGGCCTCAGTACAGTGCATCGGTTGGTTACACCGGAAATTTAACTGTTCCGGGTTATAATGCAATCGGGGTATTAACCAGGCCATATTCATTCGGTTGGGTAGGTTATGGTGTGCCATGGTCGTATTCAGATCAGTTAAATATTGGTGCAGATGTAGCCATGCTTAAAAACCGCCTGCATGTAGCGCTTGATTTTTATACCAAAGCAGAGAAAAACCAATTGCTGGGCATCCCGTCATATGCAGAATATGGTTACAAGCAATCTATCGAGAGTGGATTGAATATGAGCAATACCGGTGTAGATTTAACCATCAGTGCGCTGGTAATTGCTAAAAGCAAATTCTCATGGAACTCTTCGTTAAACCTGAACCATAACAGTAATAAACTAACCGCCTTGCCAAGAGGATTGAACGAAATTATCATCGGTAACAGGTTTTTAAAAGTTGGTGAACCGGTAGATCAGTATTGGTTACTGGAAAATGAAGGGATTTATACCGCAAACAGTCAGGTGCCTGTTGTTAACGGACAGCCTTTAAAATACAATGGTACACCGTTAAAAGCCGGCGATCCGAAATGGAAAGATCAAAATGGCGATAACATTATCGATGAAAAAGACAAAGTATTAAAAGGACATTCTTTGCCGGTTCTGGCAGGAGGGTTTGATAACGCTTTCAGGTATGGCAGCTGGACTTTAAATACCAACCTGTATTTTAATCTTGGCAGAAAAATCATTAATGAAGAAATGGCTAACCGTTTCGATTTTGTAAACCACGAAGGAAGTACAGATGTAGCATCGGTTAAAGAAATCACCTTCTGGGAAAAAAGAGGCGATTACAGCAAATATCCTTTATATAATCCCTGGAGTACCATAATTCCTTACCGTACCGATCAGGATCTGTTCCTTGAAAACGGCTCATTCTTAAAATTAAGATCAGTTTCTCTTGGATATGATTTTGGCAACTTTTTAAAGCGTAAAAACATTAAGGTGAATAAAATCTATGTATATGGCTCGGTAAATAATGTGTTCGTAATTACCAAATACACGGGTCAGGATCCTGAACTGGTAGGTTACGATGGCATTGATACAGGCTACGGTCAACCAATCCCAAGAACCTATACGTTGGGTGTTAAAATGGAATTATAATATGGAAAGAAATACAAACAAAACATCAACAATGATGAAGAAAATATTATACTCATTTCTGCTTGCTGTAATTGCTTTATCGGGTTGTAATAAGGCTTTGGAAACAGATTCTACCCGGGTTGTGGGCGAGAAAAACATGTGGAACACGGTTGAGGATGCGCGTGCCGGTATTATGGGGGTTTATGCCCTTACGCGCTCGGCATTATCTGATAACAATGGCCACTGGATTTACGGCGATGTAAGAACCGGCGAATTTACCAGTCCGAAACGTCAGGATTTAAAAGCCATTATCAGCAATAATTTAAATGCGTCTTATCCGGTGGTAGAATCACTTTCAGACTGGACCAGATTTTATGCGATTGTAAATGGTGCGAATGTTTTTCTTGAAAACGTTGGGCATGTTAAAGCAACCGATAAACGCTACTCTGATAATAACATGACGGTTGATATTGCACAAGCCAGGTTTTTAAGGGCTTTTGCATACTTCTACATGGTGCGGATCTGGGGCGATGTGCCATTCATTATTTCTTCTAATGAGGGGGTATTTGAAAATAAACCAAGAGAAAGTCAGGCAAAAATTTTGGCCTGGGTAGAATCTGAAATTTTAAAAGCTGCTGCCGACCTGCCATACATTTACAGTGGTGGCGATATACAGCAGCCAAGTAACTATTATAATGAAGACAGAACCCGTTGGGGAGGTGCATTAGCAACTAAAGTTACAGCTTATGCCGTTTTAGCGCATGTTGCCGCCTGGACAGCCGATTACTCGAACGTAGCGAAATACGCAAAATTTGTAGAAGATAATTACGGAAAAAGTGGTGGAGGCTTTACATCCAGCCAGGATTTATCAAACTCAAATGGCTTTTTCTATAATAAAAACTTCAGGCAGATGTTTGGCTTTAATTCAGATTATGGTCATATCGATGGTTCATCAACAGGCCATATAGAAGAGCTTACACTTGCCGAACCAATTACCACAAAAGCAATCCCTGATATTTATCTGCCAAAAGATTCGATCTTAAAATATTTTAACTGGCCAAACGACGAAAGATTTGCTGTAGATACCTTAGGTCAGTCTAAATACGATCGTTATTTCACCAACCTGAATGGCAAATATCCAATTTTTAGTAAAATAAAGGTAATTCAGGGGGGTACCACTGATCCTAACTTCAGGTACTTTACCAGTGCATTAATTTTTACGCGGTTGGAAGATATCGTGTTATTACGTGCCGAAGCGCTGTCTGTGCTTGGCGATCAGGAAGGTGCTGCCAACGAATTGCTAAACGTGCTTCTCCGGAGAACTGTTGCGGGTTCATCATTCAGCTTTAATTTGAATGATGATATCTTAAAAATGATTTTCGAAGAGCGTCACCGCGAATTAATGGGCGAAGGCCAGAGGTGGTACGATTTAATCCGCTACAATAAAATAAGACAGAACGATGCCAAATTTATGAACCTGATTAACTCGGGAGGCATTTATTGGCCAATATCGCGCAAACTTTTATTGCAGAATAATTTATTAACCCAGAACCCTTACTGGCGCTAAATAATAGATATATGAAACCACTATGGTCTTTCGGGATTATGGAGGCTTCATCACCATTAAAATAATAAACAGATGAAAAATTTTGTAAAATATGTGGGGACAGCAGCTATGCTTTTATTGCTCACCCTGATGTATTCGGCTTGTAAAAAGAACGGGGGCTATTACGATGCTTCTGATGAGGCAGTTCCTTTTGCAGGAAATACCTACGAATATTTAAAAAGTAAACCTGGCGTGTACGATTCGCTCATTGTGGCGATTGACCGGATGGGTTTAAAGAAAACACTTACCGATAGTAATGTAACCCTGTTTGCCGTAACCAATCCGAGCTTTCAGCTGGCTTTAAAAAATTTAAACAGTTTAAGGAAATTATCTGATAAGGATCCTTTATTCTTATCTAATATTGATGGCATACAACTGGATACGATGGTATCTTATTACATCATCAGAGGAGTAAAAACAACTGATTCTTTAAAACTTCAGGATGGTTTAAACCTAACCAGCGTAAAAGTTGCCTATCCGATGCATGCAAAATCAACCAAAGGATCGGCATCGGGCGAGGTTGGTGCCGGACCAGAAGTGATCGAGTTTAGCAATACTAAAAAAAGTAAGTTTATCAGAAACTGGGCCACCAGTACAACGGCTTCAAACAACATCAGAACTAAAAATGGAGTTGTTCATGTCATCAGTCCCGATCATACCTTCGGTTTTGATGGCTTTGTTACCCGTTTAACTTTTGTTCCGCCTCCACCAAATTTAATGGTTACCATAGGAGGTACTTTCTCTTCCAACCGTGAAAACGACGGTGGACCAACCAGTGGCGAAAACTCTAAAAAAGTAATCGATGGCGATGACCACACTAAGTTTTTATGCAATATAAATGGGTTTTTAACCATGCAATTCAAACTTAAAACACCAGAAGTATCGTCGGTTTATACATTAACATCAGCTAACGATGCCCCGGAAAGAGATCCTAAGGCCTGGACATACGAAGGCTCGCAGGATGGGGTTAACTGGACCGAACTGCACCGCGTTACCAACTTCTTTTTCGAAGAAAGGTACCAGCAAAAAATATTTAGGTGTACCAACACGGTTGCTTACCAGTATTACCGTATAAACATTACAGAATTAAGGAATGGCGGTACATTTCAGCTTGCAGAATGGACAATTAATAAAACGAAATAGGTGATGGAGTACGGAAAAAATAAATTAGAAAGACTTATGAAATCAATCGTAAAAAAGGAACTTCTTTTTGTACTGTTTGTGCTGGTTATGGCAAGCGGATGTAAAAAGCTGTATAATTTGCCAGAAGAAAAAGATTACTTAAGCAACAATGTAAATTTTAGCAATAAAATTCTCGAACCGATTATTGGCCGTAATAATTTGATTGGAGGGTTTAATGGCGATAATTCCACTGCGCCCATCACTTTCGAAATCGTGAATGCAAGGTTTGGTGATGGAAGACCAGTAAGTGATATTTTCCAAAAGGTACCAACCTATGTTTGGACGGCGCCATACACTGGCCTCGAAAAAAGTTTAGCAGAGATAGAAGCAAAAAGAAAAATCGAGGAGCACCAGTTATTCGAAATGCGTTCTTCCGGTCAGTTCATTTTGTGGGCTTCATCTACCAACCAGTTAATTGCCCCAAGGCCAACAGATAGCACCAACTTTAGTCAGGATACCCGTTTTTTTGATGTGAAGGTTAAAAATACCGGCGGGGAAAGATTGATCAAGGATTTTCAGATCAGGCCTTTCCGCGAGCGCCCGTATGAGCCATCAAACGATTTTAATGCTTACACAGGTTTACCTGCACCCGATCCGAAATTTCCCCTGGATAAAAAATTAAGAGATTATATCCGCCCATACATAGGCAATGTAATTGGCGCTACTTCCAACAAAAATTTGGTAAGCGATAATGATAAAAAAGATATAGTGGTTTATATCCGTCCGTTTACCGGAGGCAATGGCCATTCGTTAAGGATCAAGGCTTTAAATAAAGATTCGGTAGAAATTAACCCCGCTTTTTTTAACGAAACACAGTGGGATAAAATGATCCATGGCTTTAACATGCAAAAAACCGACAAATATGTGCAGTACGATGTGGCTTATCCAATTCCGTTGGTAGAAATTCCAACCTCGTATGCGCTTGGGGGTTCGAGGGCAAAGGCTGAGCTTAGTTACTCCAGGGGTGCTTTTGGCGGCGGACGTACGGTAGCGGTTTTCGGCATCGACTTCGCCATTTACAAAGCCGGAGACTGGGAAATTGTATTTCACTTTAAAAACGAGAATCCAAAATTCGCCAGCGAGTAGGTGATATTTAACGCTAATATTATGAAAAGAAATATACTTTTTTATGCACTACTTATTGTGTGCATGATTTGCGGCACGAGTGCTTATTCGCAGGAAAAATACATCATTGTGAATGGTACGGTTGTAGATAAAGAAACAAAACAGGGGGTTCCGGGAGTTTCCGTAATTCTGGAAGAAACCAATAAAGGCCTTACCCAAACCAACGGGAAAGGGCAGTTTACGGTTAATGTACCCGTTGGAGGAAACCTGTTATTTAAATTTCTGGGTTTTAATACACAGAGAACAAAAATTACCGGCGCTACCAACATTACAGTTACCATTAGCGAAGACCGTAAAGCTTTAGATGAGGTAATTATTGTGGCCTACCAGAAAAGGAGCAAGGAAACCACAACAGGATCGTCGGTTTTAATCCAGGCGAAAGATGTTCAGGATATTCCGGTATCAAATGTTGAGCAACTTTTGCAAGGTAAAGTTCCGGGGTTAAATATTCAGAACAATACCGGTGCACCAGGTTTCAGGGGATCGGTACAGGTGCGTGGTTTATCGAGCTTAAGCATATCCGGCAGTGGTAACGAATCGTTTTTACAACCAACATCGCCTTTATATATTATTGATGGTGTACCACTGGATGCCGATAAAGCTGCCGAATTTGGGTTTCAATCACAGGGTCCTGGTGTTAGTCCGCTTTCTTTGATCCCTCAGGAAGATATCGAAAATATCCAGATCCTTAAAGATGCGCAGGCTACTTCCATGTATGGCTCAAGAGGGGCTTATGGTGTAATCATCATCACCACTAAAAGAGGTAACTCTAAAGTGCCAAGAATTAAATATGTTACCAATGCTTTCGTTAATGCCCCGCCTAAACTGCGCGAAACTTTGGGCGGAAATTCTGAAAGATCATTAAAAATCCAGCAAATCATCCTGAATGCCTCAAATGTTGATGATATCAGAAGGATTTCGAACACGGCTTTTTTATCTGACAGTTTAAACGCTTACTGGAACAATTCTACCGATTGGCAGAATGTGTTTTTCCAGACAACCTATAACCAGAGCCATAACCTGGCACTTGATGGCGGCGATCCTAAATTTAACTATAAGGCAAACTTAGGTTACTATACCGAAAAAGGGGTAATTAAAAATACAGGTTACGACCGTTATAACCTCAACATGAACATGGAGTTTAAACCAAACGATAAATTCAGGTTTTTTGGTTTCATCAATGGCTCGGTAGGTAAACAGAACAAAGGTAATGGTGTAGGTTTACTTCAGTCGGGAGTTGCAGAAAACGGGCAGGCCTCTACATTATTGCCTCCTCCATCATTTTATCAGGCAACAGGCGGTGTATTGTCGGCTTTGCAAACGTTAAATGATAATAACTCCAGAAATTTAAGAACCAACGTAGAAGCCCGTTACGAATTTATCCCGGGTTTGGCATTATCATCTACCTTAAGTTACGATTATACTTCAGATACCGAATCTACCTTTACACCAGCTGCCGCAAATGGCCAGTATGCCAAACTTTACGATTATGTGGGCAGGAACTATCAGTTGTATAACCGTAACGGTATTACTTATGCAAAAACTTTTGGCGAAAAACACAACCTTTTCATTAACACCTTTAATGAGATTTATAAACAGGGTGCACAGGCAGGAATTACCCGCCAGGAAAGGATCCCGAACGATCAGTTACAGGGGCCAATTGGTTATGACGACTATAACTCGAGAGGTGGTGGTGTATTAAGCAATTACAGAAATGCAACCATTGCATCATTTGCGGGTTCATTATCATACGATTACGATAAAAAATATGTTGCCGAGTTCTCTTACCGTTTAGATGGAACATCATCAAGTGGTTTAGAAAATCCATACTCTAAAAACCCATCGGTAGGTTTAAGGTGGAACTTTAACAAAGAAAACTGGCTGGCCGATAAAAAATGGTTATCGTATGGTAGCTTAAGGTTAACATGGGGGCAAAACATTGTGCCTACAGGCAACCTGCAAAGTATTTATGGTATTTATAACCTTAACGGTAATTTTAACAACAACCCAACCATCGGTATCGATTTTGATCTTGTACCAAATCCAAACTTAAAACCAACCACCACCACACAGTATAACTTAGGTTTTGATTTAGGTTTCTTTAACGACAGGATTTCTGTAAACTTCGATACTTATTTTAAAAAGGTTGATAACCTGCTTTTCGACAGGTTCTTATCCAATACTACAGGTTTTAATAAACTGGCCAGTAACGATTTGGGTATTGCCAACTACGGTACAGAGTTAATGCTAACCGTTAGGCCGGTGGTGAGCAAGGATTTAGATATATCGGTATCAGTAAACGGAGCGCTAAACCGCGATGTACTGCTAAAATTACCGGCCGAGTATAATGGCCAGTACATTAAGTTCGATGAGTCGGCTTATTTACAACACAATGTTTACCGTGTTGGTAGAAATACCTTATCAAATTACTTAAGAATCAATCAGGGCGTTTACAAAACCGATGCCGATGTGCCTGTAGATCCCGTTACCGGAAAAAGATACCAGTCAAACGGTCAGTTTTTCCTGGGTGGCGATCCGATCATGAAAGATGTTAACGGCGATTATATTTTAGATGGCAGGGATTATGAAGTAACCGGAAACTCGCAGCCTTTGGTTACGGGCGGGGTGTCTACAAACATCAGGTACAAAAACTGGGGATTAAATATTTATGCAACCTATACCGCCGACAGAACGATTTTGAACAATGCTTTAGCCGATAGGATTGGTATTATGCGTGATCCATTCTCGCAAAAATCAGTAGTGCCTTTAAACGACCTTGATATCTGGAGGTCACCCGGCGATGTTGCAAAATACCCTTATCCTTATGATTATAAACGTTTTGATCAGATCCAGCCTTTACGTGCAGATCAAACCCTCTGGCAGGAAAGCGGAAGTTATTTTAAAGTGAGTAACGTAACCGTTTCGTACATGTTTAACAAGAAACTGATCAGCAGGTTCGGGCTTAACCAGTTAAGGATTTATGCCTCTACCAACAACCTGATTACTTTCTCTAAATACAGCGGGCCAAATCCTGAAAACGTAACCTCTTTAGGCCGAGATATTTCAACAGGTTATCCTGTTCCACGTACCTATAACATTGGTTTAAACTTAGAACTTAATACAGGCAACTAATTAATACTATCATGAAAAAAGTTATCATTTATACGATCATTATAGCCGCAACTTTTTGCCTGCCTGCATGTAAAAAGTTCCTCGATGTACAGCCTTTAGATAAATTAACAGGAAATAACTACTTCCAGTCTAAAGATGATGTGGTGGCCAATATTTACAATTTATCAAGAATTGTTTTTAACAAGTACAACGAAACCCATTACATTGGTGCAACAGGCGAGTACCGCTCGGGCGAAGTACTTTATGAGAGCCAGTCAGACCATGCACCGGCACGCTCATTTGTAGAGGTTTTAGGCAAAAACAATTTATTAACCTTACTTAGCGGCGGAGTGCCATGGGTTAATGACATTAATTATAATTTTTACAGAATAACCGACTGGACAGGGTATTACCAGGCCATCCAGGGAGCAAATATTCTAATCGCTAAACTTGATGAAGGCATCCCCGGTGTATCCGAAGCCGAAAAAAAATCATTCAAGGCAGAGGCCGCATTTATCCGCTCATTGAGTTATTTTATTATGGTACGCCTGTACGGAAATGTGGTGTATTATACCGATCCGTTTCATTCTGCTGCATTACCAAGAGAGAACTTTGTATCGGTGTTAAACAAATGCATTGCCGACCTTAAAACCTACAAAAATGATATCGCATGGACCTATACCGATCCTGCGCTGAAAGGCGTAAGGGCTAGCAGGGGGAGTATTGTTGCCCTGATGATGGAAATGAACATGTGGAATGCGGGTTTCGATCCCAGTAATGCTAAAAAATACTATGAGGAAACTGCCGATCTTGGTCGTGAGCTTATTGCAAGCAATGCCTACAGGTTATTGCCGATAAATGAGTGGGCCACAGTGATAAAAGGCCGGTCGGATGAGAGCTTGTTCGAGTTTTACCGCAGTATCAATTACGGTGATGCCAACACAAATCTTGCCCCGGTTGCCGATATGTTTTTGCATTATCCATATAAAAGGCCAGAATATACCCACCGTGTAAGTTTTGCTTACTACAGGGGAGAGTACATGCAGAAAATATTTCAGGATGGCAGCGACAGAAGGATTACCACCTGGTTTAACGAGGATATTTTTGCGGATAACGGAAAGTTTATGATGTTAAAATTTGCCCAGAACTCATTTTCTACCGGTGAAGAAGATGCCAACCCTGATAATACCTTTATGATCTTCAGGTATGGTGGCGAAATTCTTTTGGCCGCAGAAGCAATGGCCAATTCCGATCAGGATAATGATGCCATTAAATTGTTAAATATGGTCAGGCTCCGTGCAGGTGCCTCTCCATACACTTCAAGTAACGGAAACCTTAAAGATTTTATTTTTTACGAACGGTCAAGGGAATTGATCGGCGAAGGCCATCATTATTTCGACCTCGTGCGTACCAAAAGAATTTTAAGCAGCCAGTGGTCTTACAATGTACTTACAGCTGATAAATTTAACCGTGGCGCATGGACCTGGCCAATCAGTTCGAACGCGTTGAATAACAACCCGTATATGGTATTAAACGAGTATTGGGTTAACGGAGGTAATTAATTTATAAGAAAGATTTAGAAGATATGAAAAAGCTAATAATGATATGTGCAGCACTTTTACTCTTGCTTAATGCCTGTAAACGTGACGAATATTATATAGATGGAGGCAGGGCAAATCCTGATTATCCGGGCAATATGCTGCAATACCTGCAAGCCAAAAAAGTTCCTTTCGATACCGTGGCGCAGATTGTAAAACTCGCAGGTATGGAGAAACAGTTCACTTCAGAAGATTTTACCTTCTTCGCTTTTGATGATGATGTGGTAAGAAGAACCATAGGCACCATTAGAACAGGAGGCTTAAATACCTTTTTGTTTTATACCGGTAAAGATACCGTTAAAACCTTAGATCAGATTCCGCCTGCAATATGGAAAAAATACCTGCAGCGCTACATGTTTAAAGGCGTAAACCGCTTAAAGGATTACCCGCAAATCGATCTTGGCCTGCGCAGCATTTACCCCGGCGCGCTGTACTATGATTACAATAACAGCGTAGCTAATATCGGGGTAAACTTTAGCGATGCTAACGGAGTTAAGTATATTGGTTACAGGCAGTTAGTGTTTTCTTATATTCCCGATGTATCAAAGCCAAATGATAACTGGATAACGGTGCCGGTTGCATCGTCTGATATAAAACCAACCAACGGAGTGGTGCATAGTTTAAGTTATACCGGCGCATATCTTGGTTTTAGTCAGTCAGAGTTTTGGAACGATGTATTTATTAGCGGGTTACTGCCAGGTGGAAGTAAATAGGTTTTATTAGAAAAGAATTAAATCATGAAAAGAATCAAATATATTCTAACCGTATTTTTCCTCATTAGCTTAACCATCCAGGGCTGCAAAAAAGGAGAAGAACTAGGTGCCGAACCCTACGGTAGTGGAAAAGAACCACTTGGCATAACCATCAGTCAAACAGCACCGCCAACACCTGCAGAGGGTATTGTAGGTACAACCGTTACCGTAAAAGCAACGGGGTTATTGCCTTATAAAGATCAGCTCACCTTTATGTTTAATGGAGAAAAGGCTGAAGTAGTAAACGTAACCGCAACTGAAATTACCGTTAAGGTACCTGATGCCGGCAGTACAGGTATTACCTCTATTGCCATTGGCGACCAGTTAATTCTGGGGCCACAGTTTACGGTAAGCGGTATCATTAAAAATGACATTACCTGGAAAGCAACATCAGGTGCAAATAATTTTGTAAGCCAGTTTTACGAAATGGTTGATGGAAGGGCCATCGTAATCGGCAGTTTTAGCAATTATGATAATAAAGGATTTATTACACCGATCAACAGGATTGCCAGAACCTCGCTGGATGGTGATTACGACCGCACATTCAGAACCGGAAAAGGGGCAAACGGATCGTTGTCAAGAATCATTGAGGTAGGTGGCCGTTTTGTTATTGCCGGTGGTTTTAGTGGCTACAATCAACGTACCGAAAACATCAGTAACATTACTACGCTGTTCACAAATGGCGCCATAGATACTGTTAAAATCCAGACTAAAAGAAAACCAACCGTTACCGATACCGTAACCCAGAAATGGTTTCCAAAATTTAATGGCGGTACAAATGCTTATATCAGCCGAATATATCCTCACCAGGGAAAAATACTGGCCACAGGTGATTTCAGGTACTATGTTAAACGCACCTATAATAAAGATAACTATGATTTTACCAGAGATACCGTTATTGTAGACAGTACCGAAATCCGCCAGATTTTAAGGTTTAACCTAGATGGTTCACTGGATAAAACTTACCGTTTTAACACCTCAACAAACAAAGGGAATGTAAGCGCAAACGGGCCTATTGGTACCTACATGCATACCGATGCAGCCAATTTAGAAAAACTGATGGTGTTTGGTAACTTTAGTACATTCGATGATCAGCCTGCGGTGCGCATATTGCGTTTAACAGCCAGCGGAACAGTTGATCCTTCTTTTAATCCGGGTACCGGGGCAGATAATGGCATTGGTAATTTAACCTATAATGCCACCACCAGAAAATATCTGATTACCGGAAGTTTTACCAAATACAATGGCAAACCGGCCAATGGAATAGCTTTGATTAATGAAGATGGCAGCCTTGACGAATCGTTTAGTGCCAGATCATTTGAAGGTGGTTATCCGGAGTTTGCCAAGCAGATTTCGAACGGGCTGATTGTAGTAAGTGGTTATTTCAGAAAATATAACAATGTAACCCGAAATGGCTTTATGGTACTTACACCAGCAGGCTTACTGGCGCCAGGTTACAATGCAACAGGCCCTTTCCAGGGAAGTTTATCTGATGTAATTGAAACAAAATCTGCAGATGGCAAAAAAGCATTGTTGCTAATCGGTGGCTTTAGCCGCTTCGATAACCAGCCATTTAATAGCATTATGAGAGTAACCATTGAATAAGACGCCTAACCAAGATAAATTATGATGAGCATGATGAAAAAATATAAATTATTGATCGGTCTGATGGCCGCAATAATTACAACGGCCATATTTTCCTGTAATAAAGATTTCGATAGAACACTTACCCCAAAAGATGGTACCGATACCACTAAAGTAAGGTATGGTAGCCGTAAGGTTTTGTACCTCATTGTTGATGGTGCCAGGGGTCAGTCGGTATCAACGGCGAATATCCCTAATATTAACGCCTTACTTCCAACCTCCATTTATAGCTGGGTAGCATTAAACGAACCCGAAGTTACGCAGAATGCCAGCAATTGGGCCAATATGCTTACCGGGGTAAAAAAAGGAAAACACCTCGTAAACGATGATAATTTAACCAATAACAACCTGCAGAACTATCCAATTATTTTTAAAAGGATTAAAGAGGTAAAACCGCAGATTAAAATTGCAGCTTATACTTCATCAACCGTATTTAAATCGTTAACCACAGGGGCCGATATCAGTAGCCTGGTAACCAACGATGACCAGGTGAAGGCGGCAGTTATCAATCAGTTAAATACCGATACCGCATCGGTAATTGTGGGTCATTTTACCGATGTAGATAAAGCAGGTATGGCTTCGGGCTATGATAATTCTTTTCCGGCTTATAAATCGGCCATCGAAAAATTTGATGGCAGTGTAGGCGAGATCATGGCGGCTTTAAAAAAACGCACAAACTACATCAACGAAGATTGGCTGGTTGTAATCGCTTCAAGCGATGGCGGGGCATTTACCCTGCCGCCAAATGCAGATGACCAGACAATTTTTAGCAAGCCTGCTAATAATGCTTTTGTAATCTATTACAGTTCTACCTACAGCAAAAGAATTTTGGTTAAACCCTTTACAGGTAACCGTTACTTAGGTAAAACAGTTAAAATGACGGGTAAAGAGGTAAGGGCAGAAATTGCAGGCGAAGATGCAACGGTGTACAATATTGATGATACCACCAAAATGACCATCGAACTGAAGGTTAAAAAGAATCAGGAGAAACTTTTCTACCCTAGCATTTTAGGTAAACGGAACGAATGGTCTAGCGGTCATCCAAGTGTAGGCTGGGTAATTTACCTGGAAGATAAATACTGGTATTTCGAATGGAGGGGCACAAAAGATGGCGATTACCGCCAGTGCAGGGGCGGAGACCTGGTTCAGGGCAGATGGGAAAACCTATCGGTAAAATTAGAGCAGCGCGGTAACCAAAGGTTTATCCGTACCTATACCAACGGTGTTTTTAACAATGAGTTGGAAATTACCAATTCCGGCTCTCTGGCCAATTCAAATGCATTGAAACTGGGTTTCTTAAATGGTGACGGGCATGGAGAACCAGATTATTATGTAACTGATATCAGGTTCTTTAAACTGTCGGTTCCGGATGGCGTAATCGGGCAATATGCCTGCGAAACTTCTATCGATCAAAGTCACCCATCATACAATTTCCTGGTGGGTTACTGGCCAGCTACAGATGGAAACAGCGATAAAATGGTTGATCTTTCTTCTCAGGCACGCGATTTTAAATTACTTGGACCTTATGCATGGGAAAATTTTAACGATTTAATCTGTCCGCCATCGGCAAGCACACTCGCTGCATTAGTGCCCCAAACCTCTGATATCCCTGCACAGGTAATCAACTGGTTAAAAATAGCAAATAAACAAACCTGGGCGCTTGACGGCAGGGTTTGGTTAGATCAATAACAATAGTTTCGGATCATTTAAAAAATATCGAAAATGAAAAAAATTATATATTCAATGGTAATGGGCTTAACCATCATTATTGGTGCCTATTCTTGTAAACAATCGCAGGTAGAGGATTTAAAACTGCCCGATGCTGCAAACAGGAGCATTACCGGCGAGGGTATTGTAGTGGGCAATGTAACCATCGACAATCAATTTGTTAGGGTACCCTTTAAAATTTCCCTTTCGGGTATGGCCGAAGAGGCTTTCCAGGTGGGTTTAACCCTTAATAACGATACTGTTACCCAGTTAATCAATAACGGAGGGTTAACCAATGCCATATTAATGCCCTCAGCCGCGGTAGAATATCCAACGGTAATTAATGTCGCCTACGGAACAGATAATGCCGAAGGTATTGCCATTGTACGCAGGGCTACCTTAGAGCGTTATCTCGGTAAAAAAGTGGCTTTTGCTTTAAAACTCTCTTCGCCAGGTAAAGGAAATAAAATTGCCAATGGAAAATCGACCATTCTGGTAGTCATCAATACCTCCGAATTACTTAAACCTTCTGATGTACATTTTCTTACGCTGCAGGGTGGTGGTACTTATAGCATCGCTTATCAGGGCAATTATATTGTGGGGCCGGCCGGGGTTACTTTTCCGCTTATTATCAGTTTGGAAAATGCCCCTTCTACAGCCTTTAATGTAAAGGTGAGAGATAATGTAGATACCATTGCTACTTTAGTTTCGAGAGGTACGCTTCCTGCTGATGCCATTCATCTGGCGGCAAAAGATTTTTCACTCGATACTTTAATCAGGTTTAATACAGGTGCCAGCAGTGCCACAGTACGGTTAACCATACCCTGGCCGGTTTTCGATGCAAATATCGTAGCCAATAAAAAGTTCGCCTTTGCATTAAGTCTTGCCGAAAATACCAATCATGTAATCCATCCTACAAAAGGAAAAGTGATTGTAATCATCGATCCAAATGTGAACTTAGATAATAACTCGCCAATTTTGGGGAACGGAACAGGTTTAATCGCTAAATATTACACCAATACTCAATTAGATCCTGATGATGGCCGGGCACCTTTTCTTACAAGGGTTGATGGAACAATAGAATTTTCGGGAGATGGCTGGCCTGACGGCGTTAAAAATGCAGCCGGAGAATCGTTAAGCAGGGATAATTTTGCTACAAAATGGAGTGGCGAATTCCTTGCGCCGGTAAGGGGCGATTATATTTTCTACCAAACCCGCTGGGACGATGGATGTCGGTTGTTTATCAACGGGAAAGCTATTATAAACGATTATACCACCCAATGGGATAAGCCGGAAAGAAATGCAACGATACATTTAGAACGTGGTATCAGATATAGAATTGAAGCACATCATCGTGAAAATGTTGGCGGACAGCAGGCATATTTAGAATATGAAGTGCCTTCAGCAGGAATTACAGGCCGACGCGCTGTACCTAAAACACAATTATTTCCAACTCCTTAAACTTGAATTGATATGAAAAGTAATATGAAAAGATTATTGAGCGTCTGCTCGCTTTTACTGCTTATCGTCGTGTTAACGGTAAAATGTAAAAAAAGCGGTAACGATGAAGTTGTTCCGGAAGTGGAAGAACCAAAACCATTGGTTACATTTGATTATACCATTCCAAATCCGGTAAAGTACCAGGAAGTTCAGTTTACAGCCACTCCAACTAATTATAAAACGTTATTGTGGCAGTTTGGCGATGATAGTACCTCAGTAGAAATCTCACCAAAACACGTTTACAGGTTTCCGGGTACATATCGTGTAATTTTAACAATCAGAAACGGGCAGGGGTATTCGGCTACAAAAGAGATTAACTTAAAAATTGTTGATCCTAATTTCGATCCTACCAAATATGGCGAAAACTACATGGTAACTGTTGGAGGGAAATTTTCGGTAAACCTGGAGGCTGGTGCGGGTCCCGATTCTCCGGAAGGTTCTAAAAAATTAGTCGATCAGGATATCAATACCAAATTTTTACAGGCTGGTTTTGATGGTACCCAAAAATGTACTTTCGAACTGAATACGCCACAGGTGGTGGGTGCGTATACCTTAACATCGGGCAACGATGCTGCAGACCGCGATCCAAGGTACTGGATTTTACAGGGTTCTTTAGATGGCATTCAATATACCGACCTGCATACCGTTACGGCTTGTCCGTGGGAAAATACAAATGATGGTCCGAGCAGGAAACAAACCAAACTTTTCCACTTTGATAATTACATCGCTTATAAATTCTACCGTTTGTACATTAAATCCAACAGGGGAAGCCGTGTGTTTCAACTGGGCGAATGGACGATCAACAAAAAACAACCATAATTAAATACGCTCCACACATTTGAAAAATACATGAGGCTTAAAAACTTCATGTATTTTTTTAGCTTATGAGTTTAAATGTCAATCAGACAATTAAAAAATGAAATCTTTCTTCAAAGTAAATTATATTTTATACTTTAGTAAAACGTTTAACCAGCGTTAATCTAACCATAATATACGATCATACTTCAATACACACACAAATTATGAACAAAACCAACACCTTAAAATTCTTCGGCATACTTGGCTGCATATTAGTCGGGAGTTTGCTAAAAGCGCAGGAGCGAAAGGCACCCGCTTACCCCTTAATTACGCACAATACCTATTTCAGTATCTGGTCTGCTACCGATAAATTAAACGAATCTTCTACCCAACACTGGACCGGCGCCGATAATTCTCTTTTAGGCTTAATTAATGTTGATGGCGGTATTTATCGCTTTTTAGGTAAAGAAACCACTACCTATAAAACAGTTGTACCTGCTTCTGACGAAAAAGGTTACGAAGTTAAATATACAGAAAGCGAGCCACAAGGCGATTGGAAAGCTGCAAACTACAACCCGGGCAACTGGCAAACCGGCACCGCACCCATTGGCGATGATGCCAAAAACGTAAAAACACTTTGGAAATCGCACGATATCTGGGTAAGAAGAACTTTTAACGTGACTAATCCGGCCTCAATAAATGAGCTGTTCTTAAAAATAAACCACGACGATAATATCGAAGTTTATTTGAACGGCAAGAAAATTTATACCAAAGAAGGCTGGACAAACAATTTCCAGTACATTGCTTTAAGCAATAGCGATAAAAGTGCCTTAAAGGCAGGAGCTAACGTAATTGCCATCCACCTGATCAATACCGCCGGCGGCCGTTTCCTTGATTTTGGCCTGGTAGATAAGCTAAAAGACAATGCCGAAAAAGTACAGCTGGCTAAGCAAAAAAGTGTTGATATTAATGCTACGCAAACCATTTACAACTTTACCTGTGGCAAAATTGATTTAAAACTAACTTTTACCTCACCGTTGTTAATGAACGATTTAGGTTTGTTTGCACGCCCGGTTTCTTACGTTTCTTATCAGGTTAAGGCCAACGATGGTAAAACACACCAGGTAAAAGTGTATTTAAGTGCTTCTTCTAACATTGCAGTTTACCGCCCTTCGCAAGAAGTTACGGCAACCAAATACGCAACAGTTAAATTATCGGTTTTGAAAACGGGAACGGTAGAACAGCCAATCCTTCAAAAAGCCAGTGATGATATGCGCATTGATTGGGGTTACTTTTATGTAGCGGCTCCAAAAACCAGTAACGCCATTCAGTTTGTAACTGCCGAAAAAGATGCAGCTGATGCTTTTAGAAAGGGCAATTCCGCTTCAACCGCTAAGCAGGGCAAAATGCTGGCGCTTAACACCATCATTCCATTTGGTGCGGTAGGGAAAGCTGCTGTAGAAAAATATGTTGAGTTGGGTTACGATGAAATTTATTCTGTTCAATATTTCAACAAAAATTTAAGGCCCTGTTGGAACACTTCTGGTAAAGAAACCATTGAAGGGCAATTAACTGCTGCGGCAGATGAATATAAAGCGGTGATTCAGAAATGTGAAGCTTTTAATAAAACCTTATATGCCGATGCCTTAAAATCAGGCGGTAAAGAGTATGCCGATCTGTGCGTTCTAGGTTACCGCCAGAGTATTGCAGCACACACTTTGGTTAAAAGCCAGCAGGGTGAAATTTTGTGGTTATCAAAAGAGAATAACAGCGGTGGTTTCATTAATACCGTTGATGTAACTTATCCGTCTGCACCGTTGTACCTTATCTACAATCCGCAGTTACTGCAAGGTATGTTAAATGGTATTTTCTATTTCAGCGAAAGCGGAAAATACCCTCACCCCTGGGCCGCACACGATTTGGGTACCTACCCATTGGCCAACGGACAAACTTATGGCGAACCAATGCCGGTTGAAGAATCAGGCAATATGATCATTTTAACAGCTGCCATTGCCAAGGCACAGGGAAATGCCGATTACGCGAAATTACACTGGAAAACATTAACCACCTGGGTTGATTATTTAACCAAAGAGGGTTTAGATCCGAAAACGCAACTTTGTACCGATGATTTTGCTGGTCACCTGGCCCGTAATGCCAATTTATCGGTAAAAGCGATTGTAGGTATTGCCTGCTATGCCCAAATGGCCAAGACCCTGGGTTACGATGATGTAGCCAAAAAATACAGGGATATTGCCGAAAGCATGGTGCCAAAATGGATAGAAATGGCTGATGCCGGCGACCATTATGCCCTAACCTTCGACAATAAAGATACCTGGAGCCAGAAATACAACCTGGTTTGGGATAAAGTGTTAAACTTAAACCTGTTTCCACAGAAGATTTACGATACCGAAACCAAATATTACCTCACCAAACAAAACAGATACGGTATTCCATTAGACAGTAGAAAAGCCTATACCAAAAACGACTGGATTTTGTGGACGGCAACTTTTGCACCAACCCAAAAAGAATTCGAGGCTTTGGTTCATCCGGTTTATAAACATGCCATCGAAACAGAATCGAGAGTGCCTTTGAACGATTTTTATGATTCAAATACCGGTATCCGCGATAACTTTAAGGCCCGTAGCGTTGTGGGCGGTTTCTATATGAAAATGCTTGCCGATAAATTAAACAGTAAATAAGATTCTCACCCTTTAAATTAACAGTCAAAGGTCCTGCATTAATTTGCAGGACCTTTTGTATTCCCATCGTGCACTCCATTCCCCTCTTTCAGAGGGGTGTCCGCAGGACGGGGTGTTTTATCCCTGTTGTCTTCCTAGGATTTCATTTCGGGCGTAGTGTAACATAGCCGGGCAATCTAACTGGATATCTCATAAATTATCTTGTTCATAGATTTCTCCATTTCGCTGCGCTTCAGTCGAAATGACGATATTTCTAGTCCCCATCGGCCTCGAATAAAGCAATCTTAATATGTTTTGAAAATGATCGGCTGTGGTTCTTGGCTGTCTCCGGCCCCGCTTTCCCTGCAATCTTTTTGTGAGGTGTTAGTGATCGTGTGTAAGTTGCTGCAACAAAAAGGATTTCCGTTCAATCGGGTTTATAAACAATGGCCATTGCAAATAACTAATCACCAGGCAACCTGCAACTTATATTTTATTTAATTCCTCATATGGTAAAAAACTACGGTAGTGATCACATGAGATAAATCGTCATTTCGACCGCCGTGGATAAATCTGCCAGATGCTTCAGATAAACTTCAAAAATTTCTCCCCGCCTATACAGGCAGGCATTCCGCAACCGGTGAAGGATCTGCATGCTCCAGTCGAAATGACACTTTTCTAGTTCTGCAGCATTATAGGCTTATATGTTTCTTAAATGCCTCATATGGTAAAAAACTACGGTAGTGATCATATGAGATAAATCGTCATTTCGACCGCAGTGGAGAAATCTGTCAGATTGCTTCAAATAAACTTCAAAAATTTCTCTGTTTCCGCTGCGCTCCAGTCGAAATGACGATATTTCTAGTGCTGCAACATTATAGGCTTATATGTTTCTTAAATGCCTCATATGGTAAAAAACTACGGTAGTTATCAAATGAGATAAATCGTCATTTCGACCGCAGTGGAGAAATCTGTTAGATTGCTTCAAATAAACTTCAAAAATTTCTCTGTCCCGCTGCGCTCCAGTCGAAATAACGACTTTCTTTTGGCCTTGGTACATGTCTCAACATACCATTAAACCTAAAACTCAAATTCCAGCTGGTTATTCTCTGTTTTTTCAATCTCAACATCATCATAAAACCGCGATAAAGTAATCCCCAACAACCTGATCTGGCTTATGCCTATATCCGCTTCCTCCAGAAGTTTTATCGCTTCAGCATAAATCACTTCCGCTTTATTAATCGGTACAGCAAAAGACCTGCTGCGGGTAATGATCTTAAAATTCGCAAATTTTATTTTTAAAGTCACCGTTTTACCACTTAACTGATGCTTTTCCAGGCGTTGGGCTACAATTTCGCTGATCCTTTTCAGCAGGTCCTGCATTACCGAATCCTCGTTGGTATCTTCCGCAAAAGTATCTTCCGCACCTACCGATTTTGCCTCACGGTTGGCCCTCACAGGCCGGTCATCAATCCCGCGTACAATTTTATAATAAAACCTTCCCGATTTTCCGAACTGGGCAACCAGTTGTTCTTCGGTTAATTTTTTCAGGTCCGCTCCCGTATTTATCTGCATGGCCTTCATTTTGGCCGCCGTAACTTTACCCACACCAAAAAACTTCTCTACCGGGAGTTTTTCCATAAAAGTTTCAATTTTCGATGGGCCAATAAAGGTTAAGCCGTCAGGCTTGTTCATATCCGAAGCAACCTTGGCCACAAATTTATTGGTCGATACCCCTGCAGATGCCGTTAAATTCAGTTCGTTTTTAATCGCGTCTTTAATTGATTGTGCTATATCAATGGCAGAGCCAATTCCCAGTTTATCCTCAGTAACATCAAGATAAGCTTCATCTAAAGATAAAGGCTCAATCAGATCGGTATAACGGCTAAAAATTTCCCTGATGGCTTTAGAAGCCGTGGTGTATGCATCAAAACGCGGATACACAAAAATGGCTGAAGGACAGAGCTGATAAGCTTTGCTTGAGGACATTGCCGAACGGATTCCGTATTGACGTGCTTCATAGCTTGCGGTTGATACTACTCCGCGACTATCCGGTTTGCCTCCCACAACAAGTGGCTTTCCACGGTATTCTGGGAAATCACGTTGTTCTACCGACGCATAAAAAGCATCCATATCAATGTGGATAATCTTTCTTAAAGCTATTGGGGTTTCATCAGACATCGGGAATAGCTAAATTTCGCTATTTTTTTTAGTATTATTGGAATAGAATTTTTTTCTTTACAAAATATGGAAAGAGTAATCCGCTTTTATAAAAATGCTAAACACGAATGGTACGCCGATATACCCGAATGGAGCGGATCTATTGAAGATTTACAAATGGTAGAAGGAGCTGATGAACTATTAAACTGGATTTCGGCGAATGAAAGCGAATGCAAATTGCTGATGGCAGATGAACAGATCAAAAATGCCGAAATTTTAAACCTGGTTTACGTTCGTGAAGAAAATCTGGGCGGAGGTGGAGATTATATGCTGGAAAGCTTAGGGGCGAATTTAAAAACCATAAACTTTGGCTCTGTAACGTAACCGAATTTGTTTTTAAACAGCTGCCTGAACGGATTTATTTTAAGGAAGTTGAATGATTAGCAGCGCTTATACAGATAAGATTTGCTGCTCGGTTTCCTCTGCGATCGTCATCCTGAACTTGATTCAGGATCTTTTTAGAGCTAATTCTTATTAGTCAAGATAAAGCTTAACGCAATCTTAATCCCTGAAATAAATCCGATATAATCGGATCAGGGTGACGTCTCTATGATAATAAGGGTTTAATCTAATAAAACTTCTACCTTGTTTAATAACGAATCCATCTCAAATGGTTTTTCCATAAAATCGTTTGCACCGGCATCAAGTGCCGATTGCCTGATATCCCTGCTTGCAGAAATCATTAAAATCGGAATTTCCTTAAACTCAGGATCGTTTTTTAGCTGTTTGCAGATATCCCTTCCATCATAACCACTCATCCAGATATCAAGCAGAATCAAATCAGGTCTGTTTTTAACCGCATCAATTACTGCTCCGCCATCATAGGTATATTCAACCTCATAACCCATTACCTCCAAAATCATCGTTACAGCATCAACAATGCCCTCGTCGTCGTCTGCAATGAGTATTTTCTTATTTCCCATTTTGTAATTTTATTTCCATATAGTTTTGTTTCGCAACAGGTAAATGAGAAGATAATTGACAGCGTATAATGATTAATGCCGTAAAGATGCTTTTTGTTTTAAAAAAAACGAATATTTATTTAAAGAATTTTACATCAAATATTGATTAATGTCAATTGGCAAAGTGCAGCTATTTTATTCCCGCGATAGTGAATTAACCGATAATTTATTTTACATAGCAGATATTCGCGCATTAATATTTTATATTTACAGCGTTAATTCAAATCGAATTAGCTTGAGTCGCCAAAAATGGATAGTATCAATATTAAGAAGTTAGCAGAAGCTTTAAATCTATCTACTTCTACAATTTCGAGGGCTTTTAGGGATAATAGCGACATTAGTGGCGCTACCAAGGCGCTTATACTGGCCAAGGCGAAAGAATTAAACTATCAACCCAACCATTACGCCAGTAATTTACGGGAGCAAAAAAGTAAAACCATCGCCGTAATTGTACCCGAACTTGCCAATAATTATTTTTCGCAGGCCATTCACGGCATTGAGCGTGTGGCGAGGGAAAACGGTTATCATATCCTCATTTATGTAACTGATGATGATTACCAGAAAGAAGTTACTTTTATCCGCCATTTGCATAACGGGAGGGCAGATGGGATTATCATGTCGGTTTCAGGTGAAGCCAACGATCATAATTACCTGAATAAATTTGGGGCAAAACGGTTACCGCTGGTATTTTTCGATCGTATTTACGAAGACATTGAAACCCCACGGGTAATTACCAACGATTACAACAGCAGTTTTCTGGCAACAGAACATTTAATTGAGCAGGGTTGCAAAAGAATCGCCTATTTAGTGGTAAACAAAAGTTTATCTATCGGTAAAACGCGTATGCAGGGCTATATCGATGCCCTTGCCAAACACGGGGTGCCTTTTGAAGAAAACCTGATTGTAGATTGCAGCAACAGTTACGAAGAAAACAGCATCATTATTAAAGAAGCGTTAACACAATTAAAACCCGATGGTGTTTTTACCTCGGTAGAGCGTTTGGCTTTTGCCACATACTATGCCTGTTACGATCTGAATATCAGCATCCCTGACGATTTAAAAGTGATCAGTTTCTCCAGTCTGGAAATTGCTCCCTTATTAAATCCATCACTCACTACCATTACCCAGCCCGCTACCGAAATAGGCGAGCAGGCTGCAAAATTATTGTTCACTATTCTGGATGATAACGCCGATAAAAATCAATCGAAAGAGGTGGTTTTGGAGTCCGCAATAATCAAGCGGAATTCGACCGGAAAAGGGTAAAAACCGACTCAAAAAATCACTGTTTTTTAACCTGTAATTTTTCAAAAAATTTCTTCACTTAGTGTAAAATACGCAGAATTCTGTCCGATTTTCGGGAACGTTCCCGAAAGATGACGAAATTTTGATCTGATTTCTTCGGGAACGTTCCCGAAAAATACCTCAAAAATAGCTTAGTGTAAAAATTACACTTTAAATTGAAATTTAACATTTATAATTATTTGTAAATCAATTAATTAAATAATTAACAATTATTTAATATGATATTTTAGACCCGTCTAAAAGCTGGTTTTTAACCCGAATTTTAAGCGCTGGTTTAGCTCCGAAATATATTTATTAAATAAATTTTGAAATCTCATTAACAGCTGTAAATTAGGCCTATGTGTAAATCACTATAATATTTAACCAAATTTTTATACTTAAACGAGCTTCAAATATGAGAGTATTTTACCTGTTAAAACAGGGGCTTTTGGTGCTGTTGGTTTTTTCAGCATTAATGGTAAAAGCACAAACCGGATCAGTATCTGGTAGAGTGCTTGACGAAACCGGTCTGCCATTGCCCGGCGCTTCTGTAATTGTAAAAGGTACAACCAGAAGTACATCAACAGATGGCAACGGTAGTTTTAAACTTGCAGGTTTATCGAATGGTTCGGTTACCTTATCGGCAAGTTTTATCGGTTATCAAACCCTTGATAAAACTGTTAGCGTTTCGGCAAATGCTACCGTAAATTTCCAGTTGGTGCCCGATGCACAAAAACTGAATGAGGTGGTGGTAATTGGTTACGGTACGGCAGAGAAGAAAAACCTGACGGGATCTATCAGTACGGTAAATTCGAAAGATTTCCAGAAAGGTACCATTACTACACCTGAGCAACTGATTCAGGGTAAAGTTGCCGGTGTGAACATTATTTCAAACAGCGGTCAGCCAGGGGTGGGGAGTACCATCCGTATCCGTGGCGGTGCTTCACTTAATGCCAGTAACGATCCGCTTATTGTAATTGACGGGGTTCCTTTCAGTGGTAACTCTATTGGTAATGCACCAAGTCCCTTATCATTGGTTAACCCGAACGATATTGAGACGTTTACCGTTTTAAAGGATGCCAATGCAACAGCCATTTATGGTTCGAGGGCATCAAACGGGGTCATTTTAATTACCACCAAAAAAGGTGCATCAGGTGCGCCGGTGTTTAATTTCAGCACCAATAACTCTATCGCTACGGTAGCTAAAAAGGTTGATATCCTGTCATCAGGTCAGATCCGCGATTTTGTAAATGCCAATCCAAATGCTTCATACGATGATGGCAAGAAATTTTCAGCTTTACTGGGCAATTCTAATACCGACTGGCAGGATGAAATTTATCAGAATGCCTTTTCTACCGATAACAGCTTAAGCATTGCAGGTTCTTTTAAAGGTGTTCCTTACCGTGTTTCTGCTGGTTATTTAGATCAGCAGGGTCTTTTAATTACCGATCATTTTTCGCGTGGTACGGGTGCAATCAGTATTTCGCCAAAATTATTCCAGGATCATTTAAAAATCGACCTGAATTTAAAAGGTGCATTAACCCAGTCGCATTTTGCTAACTCCGGTGCTGTTGGGGCTGCCATCCAGTTCGATCCTACACAAGCGGTTAATGCAAATAACAATTTTGGTAACTATTACGAATGGTTAAGAAGCGATGGTTCTGTAAATCCTAATGCACCGCGCAACCCGGTTGGTTTAATCAGGTTAAACGATAATAACGGTAATGCCGAAAGAAGTTTTGGTAATGCACGTTTCGATTACTCTTTCCATTTTTTACCAGAATTGCACGCCAATTTAAACTTAGGTTACGATCTGTCTAAAGGTTATGGTGAGGTTCGTATCCCGGTTTTTGCCGCACAGAGCATTTCAACTTTGGGATCATACACCCACTCTTTGAATACAGAAACCAACAAACTTTCTGAGTTTTACTTAAACTATGCACATACGGTAGAAAGTATTAAAAGCCGTTTTGATGTAACCGCAGGTTACGGGTATTACGATAACTCCAAAACCGGTTTCAACTTTACTTCTTACAAAGGAACCGGAGAGGCTTTGGTAACTCCTGTTTTTCCTTTCTCTACCGATCGCGATAAATTGCTTTCTTACTACGGAAGGTTTATTTACACTTTAGCCGATAAATATATTTTATCAGGAACTTTAAGGGCTGATGCTTCTTCTAAATTCGCAGAGAAAAACCGTTGGGGTTATTTTCCTTCAGCTGCTTTTACCTGGAGAATTTCTAACGAGAATTTCCTGAAAAACAGCACTTCGGTATCTGATTTAAAACTCCGCTTAAGTTACGGTCAAACAGGTAATAAAGATGGTATCGGTTATTACGATTACTTATCAAAATATTATGCCAACAGCAATACCGGCCAATACCAGATCGGCAATACTTTTTACAACTATTATACTCCGGCAGCATACGATCCTGATTTGAAATGGGAAACCACCACTACCTATAATGCAGGTTTGGATTATGGTTTTATGAAAGGCCGTTTATATGGAAGCATCGATGTATATTACAAAAAAACATCTGATTTATTAAGTAAAATCAATATTCCGGTAGGTACAAACTTTAACAACGAGTTAACTACAAATGTGGGTAATATGGATGTTAAGGGTGTTGAGGGAAGTTTAAACTTCTCGGCAATCAAAACCGAAAATACCAGCTGGGATTTTGGTGTAAACGTGGCTTACAACAAAAGAAAAGTAACCAATTTAACCTTAAATCCTGATCCGGCTTCGAAAGTGGGAGCGGGTGATATTACAGGTGGTACTGGTGTAACCTTAAAATACAACGCAGTTAACCAGATTCCCGGATCGTTTTTCGTGTACAAACAGGTGTATAATGCCGATGGAAAACCATTAGAAGGTGTTTATGAAGATTTAAATAAAGATGGGGTAATCAATACGAGCGATCAGTATTTTTATAAATCACCGGATCCGAACATTACCCTGGGTTTCAACACTTCTTTTTCGTACAAAAAATGGAGTTTTACCACTTCACTTAGGGCAAACTTCGGCAATTACATATACGACAACGTTTCTTCAAACTTTGGTGTAAGGGCGAATATCTTAAGTCCGGCAGGTGTAATCAACAATGCATCTACAGATTTTCTGGCAACCAATTTCCAGAACAACCAGTTCTTAAGCGATTATTATATCAAAAACGCTTCATTCCTGAAAATGGATAATGCAGGTATTTCTTACAACGCCGGCAAATTATCTAAAACCGGAACTGCATCGTTAAGGATATCGGCAAACTGCCAGAATGTTTTTACCGTAACCAAATACAATGGTATAGATCCTGAGTTGAGCGGTGGTATTGATTATAACCTGTATCCACGTCCGCGTACGTACACTTTAGGTTTTAATGTTGGTTTTTAATAAGGAGATAAAAATGAAAAACTCATTTAAAATAATATTGACATCAGGTGTTTTATTGTTGTCATTAAATTCATGTAAAAAAGATGATTTAAACGTATTGCCCACTAACGATGTGACTTCGGCAACCGTTTATGCTACTCCGGCAGGTTACAAACAAGGTTTGGTTAAACTATATGCGGCTTATGCACTAACCAGTTCTACCGGATCGGATAACAGCGATATTGGCGGACTAAACTCAGGTTTTGCAGATTTCCTTCGTTTATTCTGGACTTCGCAGGAGCTGGTAACCGATGAGGCCATTTGTGCCTGGGGTGATACCGGTATTCCGGAACTGGATTACAGCACACCAAGTGTAGATAACCAGTTTTTAAGGGGATTATATTCGAGAAGTATTTTACAGATTACGGTTTGTAATGAATTTCTTCGCGAAAGTACGCCAGAGAAATTAGCTTCGCGCAACATTACAGGTACCGATGCTGCAGATATTACCCGTTACCGTGCTGAAGCCCGTTTCTTACGCGCTTACCAATATTGGGTGCTTTTAGATGCTTTTGGTAATCCGCCTTTTGTTACCGAAAACGATGAAATTGGTAAAGTTGCCCCAAAACAGATCCAAAGGGCTGCCCTTTTTACTTATATCGAATCAGAATTGAAAGCAATTGAAGGTGATTTAGCCGGTGCGCGCAGCAACGAATATGGCCGTGCAGATAAAGGTGCCGACTGGGCTTTACTGGCAAGGTTATATTTAAATGCACAGGTGTACACCGGAACCGCAAAATATACCGAAGCCATTACTTACTCGAGCAAGGTTATTGCTGCCGGTTATAGCTTAAAAGCCAGTTATATGGATCTTTTTAAAGCAGATAACAACATCAACAATACCGAAAACATCTTAACCATTAACTATGATGGGGTAACCGGTACCAATTACGGAGGTACTACATTTCTGATTAATGCTGGGATTAACGCCGATATGGGTACAGCATCTTATGGTGTGCCAAGTGGTGGTTGGGGCGGTAACAGAACCCGTCAGAATTTGCCTGCATTATTTCCTGATGCAAACGGAACTTTAGATAAACGAGGTGTTTTCTTTGGTGCTAAAAATACGGTTGATGAAATTGGCGTATTTACAGATGGATTACGTGTTACAAAATTTAAAAACATCATTGGTACCAGTACCATACCTCCTTCATTAAACGGAACGTTCAGCTCTCTGGATTTTGCCATTTTCCGTTTGGCTGAGCAATATCTGATTTACGGAGAAGCGGTTGCCCGTGGTGGTTCAGGTGGCGATGCAGGGAAAGCGCTCGAATATGTTAATGCATTGCGCCAACGTGCTTATGGCAATACATCAGGTAATGTGGTTCCGGCAACATTAACAGTAGATTTTTATCTCGATGAGCGCGGCCGCGAATTATATTGGGAAGGTCACCGCCGTACCGATTTAGTGCGCTTTGGTAAATTTACCGGTGGCACTTACTTATGGCCATTTAAAGGTGGGGTTAAAGCCGGAACTTCTATTCCAGCTTACCGCAACATTTATCCGATTCCGGCGGCAGATTTAATTGCCAATCCGAATCTGGTTCAAAACACAGGTTATTAATCTTAATATTTATAAGAGATGAAATCAATATTTTTCAAATCCCTGGCCTTTTGCTTTGTAGCACTATCGCTTTGGTCGTGTAAAAAAGACGAAACCCAAACGGTTTCAGTTGTTGGCGCAGCCGGTACACTAACCGCATCTGCTACCACATTGAGTTTGGTACAGTCAAATGGGGCGCAGCCGGCGTTAACATTAAGTTATCCGCTGGCCACATCATCAGGTTATGTAGTGCCGGTAACCTCAACACTGCAGTTTGATTTAAAGGGTACTAACTTTGCCGCTCCAAAAGAGGTGGTGGTTACCACTAAAACTTATGCACCAACCGTAACCGAAATCAACAATATGATTTTGGCTTTGGGTGGGAAAGTTGGTGTTGCTGCCCAGTTAGAAGTAAGGTTAAAATCAGGCGCTGCCGTAAACGATTTAACTTATTCAAACGTAATTACGTTAAATGCCACGCCTTATCTGGCTTCAGCATGGATTTACGTTCCGGGTGCTTACCAGGGCTGGGATCCAACAACTGCCGATAGTTTAATTTCTTTATCAAGCAATGGTGTTTATACGGGTATGATTGCTTATACCGCCGGAAACCTGGAGTTTAAAATTACACCTGCCAAAAAATGGGATGTTGCCTATGGCGATGCAGGTGCAGGCAAAATCAGCAGTAGTGCTGGCGATAATTTAAAATCGCCGGATGCCATTGTGAAACAGGTAACCGTTGATTTAAATGCCAAAACCATCGCTTTTACAACACCAAACGAGTGGTCGATTATTGGAGATGCTACCTTAGGCGGCTGGAACAATGATACTGATATGAAAGTGGTAAATGACGGAAAATCTAATAATTATTCTATCAAAACTACCTTAACTGCTGGTGCATTGAAATTCAGGTTCAAACACGATTGGACAGTTAACCTGGGTGGCAGTTTAACTGCTTTAACCAATAACGGCGACAACATTTCCGTAACCGTTCCCGGAACTTATACCATTACTTTAGATGTAGCTGCTAAAAAAGCTACAATGGTTAAAAACTAATCCTTATTATCTGCCCTGCAGTTGCATACTGCAGGGCTTTTTTTAAAACTTTAAAGTTTTAGCATGAACAGATTTCATACCTTTTCAATTTCTCAGTTGCCATTAAATGCTCAAACTAACGCTTCTTTTTTAAAAAGGACATTTTTAGCCGTCCTGATTATATTTTTATCAGGCAATAACCTTTTTGCCCAGCAATTAGAACGTATTGAACCTATGTTCTGGTTTACAGGCATGCACAATCCTAAGCTGCAGTTGCTGGTCCATGGTGAAAACATTGCTTCAAGTTCCGTTTCTTTAACTTATCCGGGTGTAAAGCTTCTAAAAGTTAATAAAGTTGAAAACCCGAATTATTTATTTCTTGATTTAACAATTGCTCCCGCTGCCAAAGCCGGAAAATTCCCGATTAACTTTGCCGTTAACGGAAAAAAGATATTTACTTACACTTACGAATTAAAAAACCGCGATAAAAGCGCCGGCAGGATTCAGGGTGTAACCAACAAAGATTTTATTTACCTTTTAATGCCAGATCGTTTTTCGAATGGCGATAAAAGCAATGATGTGGTGCAGGGCTTAGCCGAAACTGCATTAAACCGCGATAGCATGTACTACCGTCATGGTGGCGACATTCAGGGTGTAATCAATCACCTCGATTACCTGAAAGATTTGGGAATTACTACCGTTTGGATGACCCCGGAGATAGAAAACGACATGCCACATGCTTCTTACCATGGTTATGCGGTAACCGATCACTACAAAATAGATCCACGCTATGGTACCAATGCACTTTACAAAAAGTATGTTGAGGTTGCGCATGCAAAGGGTTTAAAAGTGATCAAAGATATTGTACACAACCACATTGGTACCCAGCATTGGTTTTATAAAGATTTACCGATGAAAAGCTGGTTAAACCAATGGCCAAAATATACACAAACCAGTTACCGCGATCAAACGGTAATGGATATTCATGCTTCTGCTGCCGACCGCAAACAGATGCTTGATGGTTGGTTTGTACCTTCAATGCCTGATTTAAATCAGCGTAATCCTTATGTACAAAATTACCTGACCCAAAACCACATCTGGTGGATCGAGTATGCAGGTATTGATGGTTTACGTTTAGATACCTACGGTTATAACGATCCGGTTTACATGGCCGACTGGGCTTTAAAAGTTCAGGCAGAATTTCCGCATTTATCGGTTTTTGGCGAAACATTGGTTACCGCTGTGGCCAATCAGGCTTTCTTTACCGGAGGAAATACCGTTAACCGCGGTTTCGATACCCATCTTCAGGGCATTACCGATGCAACTTTAAAAGATGCCATTTACGAAGGTATCAATGGTAAAAATGGCTGGGTTGATGGCATTAATCGTTTATATGCAACCCTGGCGCACGATTTTCTTTACAAAAACCCGAATACCAACTGCATTTTTCTGGATAACCACGATATGAGCCGTTTTTATTCGATGGTGGGCGAAGATTTCGACAAATATAAAATGGGAATGAGTATTCTGTTAACCATGCGTGGCATTCCTCAGATGTATTACGGAACAGAAATCCTGATGAAAAACTTTTCCAATCCCGATGGTTTAATCCGTTCCGATTTTCCAGGCGGCTGGGAAGGCGACAAAAAAGATAAATTCGTTGCCGATGGTCGTACAAACAAAGAAAATGAAGCTTTTAATTTTGTAAAAACGCTTGCTGATTTCCGCAAAAACAGCGCAGCCCTGCAAACAGGTAAATTGATGCAATTTGTGCCACAGGATGATATTTATGTTTATTTCCGCTACAATGCAGAACCAAAAGGCACCGTAATGGTTGTTGTAAATAACACAGAGAAAGATAAAACATTAAATACCGATCGCTTCGCCGAAAGAACAACAGGAATTACTTCCGCCAAAAACGTAATCACCGGCGAAAACACCGAATTTAAAAACATTAAAGTGCCCGCTAAAACAACGCTGGTACTGGAGCTAAATTAATTTATTGCTGTCGACTTCATTCGACGGCTAGAGATAAAAACATGCAAGATAACACATCTAACATATTACATCCAACATCTTCCATCAAAGCCTGCCTCTTCGATTTAGACGGCGTACTGGTTGATACTGCAGTTTACCATTACAAGGCCTGGAAGCGTTTGGCCAACACCATGGGTTTCGATTTTACCGAAGAGCAAAATGAGCAGTTAAAAGGCGTTAGCCGCGTAGAAAGCTTAAATAAAATTTTGGCCTGGGGTGGCGTAGAAAAAACTGATGCAGAGAAAGAAGAACTGGCCACCTTAAAAAATAGCTGGTATGTAGATATGATTACCAAAATGACACCTGCAGAAGTTTTGCCAGGAACCGTTGATTTTTTAACCGAAATACACCAGGCCGGCTACAAACTGGCTTTAGGTTCAGCAAGTAAAAACTCAGGCATCATTTTAGAAAAAACAAACCTTGCCCATTTCTTCGATGAAATTGTAGATGGCAATATGGTAACCAAATCAAAACCCGATCCCGAAGTATTTTTGAAAGGAGCCGAACTTCTAGGATTTAAACCCGATGAATGTGTGGTTTTTGAAGATGCCGTTGCAGGTGTAGAAGCCGCAAAAAGAGGTGGTATGAAAGCCATCGGAATCGGTGAAAAAAGCATACTCACCCAGGCAGATGTGGTAGTAAGCGGATTAGACAAATTAACAGTTAAAGATTTAGAAGAGTTGTAAAGGAGTCTCAAGCATTAAGTAGCAAGTATCAAGTAGTGAATTTATCTTGATACCAGATACTAATTACTTGATACTAACTACCTGATACTATATTATGAAAAATTACATTAAAGCAGATGAGTGGAATATTATCGAAGAAGGCTTTGATCCACATTTAAATAAAATTTCAGAAAGTATTTTCAGTCTGGGCAATGGCCGTATGGGGCAGCGTGCCAATTTTGAAGAAACCTATACCGGAGAAACCTTACCCGGAAACTATGTTGCAGGCGTTTACTACCCCGACAAAACCCGTGTGGGATGGTGGAAAAATGGTTACCCCGAATATTTCGCAAAAGTTTTAAATGCAGCCAACTGGATAGGTATTGGAGTGAAAATCGACGGTGAAATCCTTGATTTGGCAACTGCCGGAGTAAGCGATTTTAAACGTGTGCTGAATATGCACGCCGGATATTTAGAGCGTAGTTTTACTGCGAAATTAAAAAGCGGTAAAACCCTGAAAGTTAAATCAACACGTTTTTGCAGCATAGCCGATGATGAAGTTGGGGCCATCCGTTACAGCATTACGCCGCTGGGTTTTGATGGTAAATTAACTTTAACACCTTTTATTGATGGTGATGTTAAAAATCAGGACAGTAACTACGATGAAAAATTCTGGGATCTGGTTGCTGATGAAATTTCAGGAACTGAGGCTTACATCAAACTAAGAACAAAGAAAACCGAATTTGAAGTTTGCACCGGAAGCAATATAGAACTGTATAAAAATGCAGAAAAATCAGACTTTAATCCGGAAGCTGTGCGCAAAGAGAAATTCGTCGGACAAACTTTTTCGGTAGATGTTAAAGCAAACGAAGAAATCACTCTGGTTAAAATCGCGGCTAATTTATCTTCCGAAAATTATCCAAAAGAATCACTTTTAAAAGAAACCAAATCTGTAATTGCCAAGGCCTCAGGCAAAGGTTTCGATACTTTATTAAAAGAGCAAACCGAAGCATGGGCTACTAAATGGGAAGAAAGCGATATCATTATCGAAGGCGATGTTTCGGCCCAGCAGGCTATCCGTTTCAATATTTTTCAGCTTTTCCAAACCTACACCGGTAAAGACGACCGCTTAAATATTGGCCCGAAAGGTTTTACCGGCGAAAAATACGGAGGTTCTACCTATTGGGATACCGAAGCTTATTGTGTGCCTTTTTATCTGGCCACGGCCCCGCAGGAAGTAAGCAAAAACTTATTGGTTTATCGCCACAAACAATTGGGTAAAGCCATCGAAAATGCAGCGAAATTAGGTTTTAAAGATGGTGCAGCGCTTTATCCAATGGTAACGATGAACGGCGAAGAATGCCACAACGAGTGGGAAATCACTTTCGAAGAAATCCACCGTAACGGCGCCATTGCCTTTGCCATTTTTAATTATATCCGTTACACCGGCGATGAAAGCTACCTTTCTGATTTCGGTTTGGAGGTACTAATCGGCATTGCCCGTTTCTGGAAACAGCGCGTTAACTGGAGCAGCGATAAACAGCAATATGTAATGCTTGGCGTAACTGGTCCAAATGAATACGAAAACAACGTAAACAATAACTGGTACACCAATATTCTGGCCACATGGTGCATGAAATATGCCACAGAAGCTGCTAAAATTGTAGAAACACAACAACCAGAAAAATATAACAGCCTGCTAAAAAGCTTAAACTTCGACCAAAAGGAATTTGCCGATTGGGCTGATATTATCGAAAAAATGTATTATCCAGAGGATGAAAAACTAGGCATTTTCTTACAACAGGATGGTTATTTAGATAAAGAGCAAATTTTAGTTAAAGATTTGCCTGCCAGCGAAAGACCAATTAACCAGAAATGGAGCTGGGACAGGATTTTACGTTCAAACTTTATTAAACAGGCTGATGTATTACAGGGATTATATTTCTTTGAAGAAGATTACGACCTCGAAACCCTTAAACGTAATTTCGATTTCTACGAACCGCGTACCGTACACGAAAGTTCTTTGTCGCCCTGCGTCCACAGTATTTTAGCTGCGAAGTTAAGCGACGAGGCCCGTGCTTACGAATTTTATTTACGTACCGCCCGTTTAGATCTCGATGATTATAACAACGATACCGAAGATGGTTTGCACATTACCTCTATGGCCGGTACCTGGATGAGTGTGGTAGAAGGTTTTGCGGGCATGCGTGTGCGCGACGGTAAACTGCAGTTTAACCCGTTTTTGCCTGGCAAATGGAAATCGTTCTCCTTTACCATTGGGTTTAGAGGGGCAACCTTGAAAATCAATATCACTGAAAACGGCATCAGCATTAAAAACCATGCCGCTGTTGATTTAGAAATCGGGATCCGGAATCAGAACTATAAACTGGCCGGAAATGCCGAAATTGAAGTTAATAACGCCGAGTTGGTATGATTGTAGAGGTAAAATGTAAAATGGAAGATGTCACTTTCTCAATACTTCGTTATTGCGAGGAGGAACGGCGAATCAATCTTAATGCGGTTGTTTGCATGATGACAATTTTCTATTTATTTATTTCATCATCATCTTTTGCACAAAAACATCCCAAAATGAACGATAAACAGATCGTTATATACCAGTTACTGCCCCGTTTGTTCGGGAATAAAAATACCACTAATATCCCTTACGGAACCATTGAGCAAAATGGTTCTGGTAAGTTTAATGATATTACCGATAAAGCACTCGATGGCATAAAAGAACTCCATGTAAACTATGTTTGGTACACAGGAGCCATTGCACACGCCAGTTTAACCGATTATTCTGCTTACGGAATCAAGGTTGATGACGCCGATGTGGTAAAAGGCAGGGCGGGTTCGCCTTATGCCATCCGCGATTATTATGATGTTGATCCCGATCTGGCAGTTGATGTTAAAAAAAGGATGAAAGAGTTTGAAGCATTGGTTAAAAGAACACATGCCAAAAATTTAAAGGTGATTATTGATTTTGTTCCAAATCATGTTGCCAGGAGCTACCATTCTTATGTAAAGCCAAATGGCGTAACCGACTTTGGCGCACAGGATGATGTAACCAAAGCCTTTAGCACAAAAAATGATTATTATTATATCCCGGATCAGGCTTTAACGGTTCCAACAAACGGACAAAAAACGCCGCTTTCAGCGCTACAGGATGGTAAATTTGAAGAAAATCCTGCAAAAGCCACAGGTAATAATATATTTTCTGCCCGGCCCAAATATGATGACTGGTACGAAACCATTAAATTAAATTATGGTGTAGATTATCAGAATAGCGAAAAACAATATTTTGATCCCATTCCTCCGGTTTGGTTAAAAATGCGCGATATTTTAATCTACTGGACGCGTAAAGGCGTTGATGGGTTTAGGTGCGATATGGCCGAAATGGTGCCGATTGCATTCTGGAACTGGGTAATTCCGCAGGTTAAAAAAGTAAATTCTGATCTGATTTTCCTGGGAGAAGCTTACAATCCGAAAGTGTACCAACAATATTTAGAAGAGGGTAAATTCGATTACCTGTACGATAAAGTAGGTTTATACGATGGCCTTAAAAAATTAATCAGAAATGAACCAACTGCAGATGTAGCAGCGATTAAACACGTGTGGCAGGTAGAAAGTGCTGGTTTTGGCAAACACATGTTACGCTTTTTAGAAAACCACGATGAAGAACGCATTGCATCGGCAGGATTTGCAGGTAAAGCTGAACTGGCTTTACCTGCAATGGTTGTTTCGGCAACATTGGGCGCTGGTCCGGTTATGCTTTATTTCGGACAGGAAGTCGGCGAACCGGGCAGAGGTCAGGAAGGTTTTGGCGGCGATGATAACCGCACCACAATTTTTGATTATTGGGGCGTTCCTGATCACCAGAAATGGATGAACGGCGGATTGTTCGATGGAGGAAAATTAAGCCCTTCCCAACAAAACTTAAGGGCTTACTATCAGCAATTGCTAAAAGTAACTTCAACAAGTGATGCCGTAGTTAATGGCGAAATTTATGAGGTGCCACTTACCGGAAACATGAATAACCGCATGTATGCTTTTATCCGTTATTCTGGCAAACAGCGTTTATTGGTAGTGGCCAATTTCGACCGGACAGAAATTTTAACCGCTAACATCGAAATCCCTGATCAGATTTTAAAAGTGAAAAACTCATCTCCGGTTACGGAACTGTTAACAGATAAAAAATTAAATATTCCCGCAGGAACAAGCATACCCGTAAACCTGGCGCCGGTTAGCGCTCAGGTGATAGAATTTTAAAAGTCTGTGCTATGCACCTGGCGCCATGCGTTTAGCGGTAAAAAAGGTGAACAGATGAATAGTATTTAAAATAATTTATTTAACAGAAAGAACGCTATACGCCCTGCGCTAAGCGCTTAAACCAAACAAAATGAGCTTAAAAACAATATTCGAGAACCCCAGATTAACACTCGCACAAATCATTAATATGAGCGTGGGGTTTTTCGGGATCCAGTTCGGTTGGGATTTACAAAGGGCCAATATGGGGCGTATTTACGAAAACCTGGGTGCTAATCCCGATCAGGTTCCATTGTTGTTTTTGGCAGCACCTTTAACCGGATTACTGGTACAGCCTGTAATTGGTTACCTGAGCGACCGTACCTGGCACCCAAAATGGGGTAGAAGAAGACCTTATTTTATGATTGGTGCCATTGTGAGCAGTATTGCGCTCATTTTTATGCCGCATAGCAGTGCTTTATGGATGGCTGCGGGATTGCTCTGGATTTTGGATGTTTTTGGAAATATCGCGATGGAACCTTTCCGTGCCTTTGTTACCGATAAATTACCTGATAGTCAGGTTAATCGCGGTTTTATCATGCAGAGCATGATGATTGGTTTAGGTGGAAGCGTGGCTTCAGCATTGCCGTGGATCATGAACAATGTTTTCCATTTAACCAATACCGCAGAACAGGGAAATATTCCCGAAAATGTGAAGTTTTCGTTTTATATCGGCGCATTTTTCTTTTTCGCCGCGGTATTGTGGACGGTTTTTACCACCAAAGAATATCCGCCACAGGATGTTGATTTTAAAGAAAAAGTAAAAGAAAGCAACAAAGGTTTTGGAGGTGGTGCCCGCGAAATTTTTCATGCTTTAAGGAACATGCCCAAAAGAATGCAGATCGTTTCTTTGGTGCAGTTTTTCACCTGGCCGGGTTTATTTTTAATGTGGTTTTATTACACCACTGCCGTAGCGGTTAATGTTTTTGGCGGTAGAGATGCTGCAGATCCGGTTTATGCCCATGGTGCCGATTTTGGCAGTTTAACCCTGGCTTATTATAGTGTAATTACTTTCTTGTTCGCACTGGTTTTACCAAAAATTGCCGATGCGTTGGGTCGCAAAACCACACATGCACTTTGTTTAGTCTGCGGCGCCATTGGTTTGATCAGTGTAGCCTGGGTGCACGATAAAAACATGTTGTATTTATGTATGACAGGTGTTGGGATTGCCTGGGCCAGTATCCTTTCTATGCCTTATGCCATGTTGAGCGGTTCGTTACCAAAAGATAAAATCGGGATTTATATGGGCATTTTCAACTTCTTTATCGTATTACCCGAAATCATTGCTTCATTAGGTTTTGGGTGGTTAATGAGAAATGTCTTGAATAACGACAGACTTTTAGCGGTACAATTAGGAGGTGGCTTGATGATTTTGGCCGCTGTAATCTGTTATGTGTTTATTAGAGAAACTAAAAATACAGATGGTGCTTTAGCTTCAAAACTCGAAGTAGAAGAAAATCGATCAGTCTAAAACATTAATTCTATGGTAACTCCATGGTCTGTGTCCTCACAGATCATTACCCATATTTCGGCCTGTGGCGACACAGGCCGAATAACATACATATTTATTTTCAGTGCACGCTGTTAAAAACCCGGTGTTCTCTGTGGTAAAAAACTCGCTCTTGTTCGTGGCGACACGAACCCATATAAGCTAAATCCTGAAATTTTAACCAAATGAAAAGAATAACCAACCGCGTTGCTTCGTGTCTGCACGAAACAAAAAGAGCCAAAACAATCATTTACCTGTTGCTATTGGTAACAGCGTTTAGTACCGCCTGTAAAAAAGCGTCTGATGGTGGTGTTGAGCCAACGCCAACCAACCAAAAAGCCGATTTACCTGCAGGTGCAAAAGATGGTGTTGTGTTTATTAATAACGGAACATCGGCCATTGTAACCTTGTATGCACCGAATAAAACATCGGTTGCACTGATCGGAGAATTTAACAACTGGTCTGTAACTGCAACACCGATGAAAAATACCACCGATGGAAATTATTGGTGGGTGCAAATTGATAACCTAAATCCTGCTACCGAATATGCCTATCAGTTTTATGTAGATGGAAACCTGAAAGTTGCCGATCCTTATTCTGAAAAAGTGCTCGATCCTGATAACGATCAATACATTTCGGCTGCAACTTACCCAAATTTAAAGGCTTATCCCACAGGTAAAACCACAGGCATTGTTAGTGTAATGCAGGCCAATCAGCTCACTTATACCTGGAAAAATAACAGTTTTACCCGTCCGGATAAAAATAACCTCGTGATTTATGAATTGCTGGTTCGCGATTTTACAACTGATCATAATTATGCTTCAACATTGGCCAAACTCGATTATTTAACCGGCCTGGGCATAAATGCCATCGAATTAATGCCGGTAAATGAGTTTGAAGGAAACTTGAGCTGGGGTTACAATCCGTCATTTTATTTTGCGCCAGATAAGTACTATGGTACTAAAACAGCTTTGCAGAATTTTATCGATGAGTGCCATGGCCGGGGTATAGCCGTGATTATGGATATGGTGCTGAACCATTCTTTCGGACAATCGCCGATGGTACAATTGTATTTTGATGGGTCAAAACCTACAGCGAATAGCCCATGGTTTAATGTTGATGCCAAACATCCTTTTAATGTAGGTTATGATTTTAACCACGAAAGCCCGGCCACTAAAAAATTCTCGAAAGATGTGATGAAATTCTGGATGCAGCAATATAAAATTGATGGTTTCCGTTTCGATCTTTCGAAAGGTTTTACCCAGAAAGCATCAACAGATGATGCGCAGTTCAGGTTATACGATGCCAGCCGTATCGCCATCTGGAAAGATTATAATGCTTTTATTAAAAGTGTGGATGCCAATAATTTTTATGTGATTTTAGAACATTTTGCCGAACAATCAGAAGAAAAGGTATTGGCCGACGATGGCATGATGCTATGGAACAACCTCAATTACAATATGAACGAGGCTACCATGGGCTGGCTGGATAATTCTAACTTTCAATGGGGCTTTTATGCCAATCATGGATTTACCAAATCTGACGGTTTGGTTACCTATGGCGAAAGTCACGACGAGGAGCGTTTAAACTTTAAGAATATCACTTATGGAAATGCTTCTGGCAGTTATGTAATTAAAGGAAACCTGGCCACCTCATTAAAAAGAGAAGAACTAGCTGCCGCCTTTTTATTCAGCATCCCCGGACCTAAAATGGTTTGGCAATTTGGAGAACTGGGTTACGATATCAACATCGATTTTAATGACAGAACGGGCGAAAAACCAATTAAATGGGATTATTACAGCGATCCGAGCCGCAAAGCATTGTACGATGCCTATGCAAAATTTATCCGGTTAAAAAAGAACAACAGCATTTTTAATTCAACCAGTTCAACCTATAACCTGGCAGGCGGAATTAAATACATCAAATTAACTGAAGGCAGCAATACCGTTGTGGTGGTGGGTAATTTTGATGTGGTAAATCAAACTGCCAATATCGATTTCGGATCGGCTGGTAGCTGGATTGATGGAGTAGGTACAGGTATTAATTTAAACACCAGCATTTATGCCCAAACTTTAGCCCCCGGAGAATACCATATTTTTAGTAAAACGGCTTTAAAATAAATATTTAAACCTATCAGGTTTCCAAAACCAGGGAGGAGTCGTCATTGCGAAAAGGCTTTTTCAGCCGACGAAGCAATCTTAAAGCGTGCTTTAAGATTACTTCATGCATCGCAATAACGACTTTTTTTATTTATTCAACCTTAGTTGATTATTCTATCCTTCGCTAACTCGCGTTTATTAACGAGCGTTGAATAGTTTATCGTTTGCAAACGATATAATCGTTTAGTTATTTATGCACTCGTTTGGAAACGAGCGCAAACATTTTTCCCTCGGTTCATGTCGTCACGAACTGAAACTTAGTAATAATCTTATTGTTTTTAGTTAATATTGCGATAACAACTAACAACTTAATGGATAACAAATTAGCGCATCATTTATTATGGGAACGGTTACGGACTGGCGATAAAAATGCGTTTTTTGACCTCTATGCCGCACTATATTATCCTTTGGTTAATTTCGGGATCAGGGTTTGTGCTGATGCAGATACTGCCAGCGAAGCCACCGACCTGGTTTTTACCACCATTTGGGAGAAACACGAGAGCCTAACCCGCGTTGATAATGTTGAAGCCTACCTGCGAACCTTCCTTAAACGCAAATTGCTGAGGATTCTCGAAAGAAAGCGCAAAATTAACGATGCACTTTTTAATGCCGGCGCCGATGGCGATTGGATGGAAATGAGTTACGAAGAGTTTATAGTAAAGGTGCAGAGCGACGAGCTTGTAAAACATCAACTCAAAAATGCATTGGAAAAACTCACTTTTAAGCAAAAACAACTGATCCATTTAAAATTTTTCGAGGGTTTAAGTTACGAGCAGATTGCAGAACAAAGCAATCAGACAATAAAAACTGCCTACAATACCATTTACGATGCGCTTAAAATCCTGCGGAAGGAATTTAACGCATAAAATCTTCGCGTTACATCATTTGGGGCCTGAGCAAAAGGATGACTTCGTAAATCTAATCGTTCCGTCATCTCGATTGGAGCGTAGCGGAATAGAGAGATCTATAGGGGATCAGCTGCAGTTGTGATATCTTTTTTTGTGTTATTCAGAGTCTAATAGAAAGGTAACAACACTTTTTATCCGAAAACCAGCGGTCTGTTTTTCATCGGTGCTGTTGCTTTGCCATCTGCTATAGCCCTCATGAAAAATTCGGGGCTGTCGCTCCTGTCACGTTTATTTAACAAGGTCCTGTTCCGGCGATAGCCAAAAACCTTTAATAGTTCTGCTCACCCTGCAAGCTAAACCCGGGCACAGTGGAAAACCCACAGCCCGAAGTATGAGGGCGAGGATTTGTAACGCAGCACGGGGCGGGTGAAACCGAAAAGTGATACACTTGCTTTCCAGATCATGAAAAATTGGGTTTTCCATTAAGAGGGGATAGGGATTAACTGTCACCCTGAGCGGAATCGAAGGGTAACCAGGAGCTATAGCGGATTAAAACGCCCAAAAAATAATCAGAAAACTTCCAAAGTTATTTCCGTGTTTAACCCCTTTTAAACTTCATAAATTTAGTTTAAACAAATTAAATTTCTTTATTTAAAGCTATTGCAGTGCATATATTCGGTGATGTTAAAAAAAAGTTAAAATTTCCTTAGGAAAAAGTAAAGTTTTTGGGCACTGTTATATAAAAGGCAAAAAGAATGGTTGATAGAAGTAAATTCAATGCAGAAGATTTTCTTGTCGATAGCACTTTCCAGCAATACTGCGCCGGAACGGATAAGCTATGCATTGGATATTGGGAGAAGTATATTAATGCACACCCTGAGCAGGTGGAAGTAATTGCAGAGGCAAAAAAGCTTTATGCAATATTGAGCGGAAATAAACGTCCGCTGGCCAAGCAGGTAGAAAATTTTAAAGAACATATGTTTTCTGCCCCTGAAGAAAAGGTGGTAAAACTGCACCGTTATTTGTGGGTTAAAATTGCAGCAGCGGTAATTTTGGTGTTTGGTGTCGTTTTAATTTATAATACTTTTTATAAAAACAGTGAGGCAAATAAACCAGCTCAGATGGTTTATACTTTTGCCACAAAAAGCGGCGAGCGGAAAAAAATTATTTTACCGGATGGTACTTCGGTACTTTTAAACGCTAAGAGTATTCTATCATTAACTAAAGATTTTAACGATAAATACAGAGAAGTTACTTTAACTGGTGAAGCTTTTTTTGATGTAAAGCACAATAAGGATAAGCCTTTTAAAGTACATACCAGCGATTTTAACATCAATGTACTGGGTACCGCTTTTAATGTAAAAGCTTATCCGGATGAAATTAGCTCAGAAGCCACCTTAATCCGCGGTTTAATTACCATGGAAGGCGTAAACGGAAACGGCGGTGTAATTACTTTAAAGCCGAGCCAGAAGGTTACGTTTTACAAAGTGATGCCGCAGCAGCAAAAAAACAAACTGGTTAAGCCGATGGCGCCACAGCCCGAAATAACCATTAATCACTATACCAAAATTAAGGACAGTACTATTGTAGAAACGGCCTGGACACAGAACCGGATCGAAATTTACGACCAGAATTTTGATGAGATTAAAAATGTGCTCGAGAAATGGTATAATGTTGAAATCAGCTTTACCGATCCGGCTTTGGAAAAATACCGTTTTACGGCAACCATTACCAACGAGAGTATAGAAGAGGTATTACACGCCTTAAAAGCAACTGAAAATAATTTTAAATATGAGATAAAGGGGAAACAGGTAATCATCTCAAAATAAGAAGAAAAAAGGACGGTGTTGGAGCACCGCCCTCTTGAATTTCTTTTTTGATCAATTAATGGCAGTTTATGCGCAAACAGATTGCTGCCAGGAACTTATGCAACCAAAAAAAACAAAAATATGATTTATTATTACTTACTGCAAGGGCGCCCCAAATATAAAGCGCTCCTAAAATTCATTATGCTAATGAAACTAGCCTGTATTATGGTGTTCATTACCTGCCTTAATGTTTCCGCATCGGTTTTTTCGCAGGAAAAAATTTCATTAGATGTTAAGAAAACAAAACTGGCCAGGGTTTTACAGATTATTGAGCAGCAAAGCAGTTACCATTTTGTTTACAGCTCGTCTTACGTTCCTGTTAATAAGGATGTAAGCATTACTGTAACCAATACTTTGGTTACCGATGTTTTGGCAGCCATTTTAAACAGAACAAACCTGAAATATTCTGTTTCTGATGGTGGCTTAATTGTCATTAGCAAAAATAAAGAGGTTCCTATTTCGGGAACGGTAAAAGATGCCCAGGGTGGCAGCTTACCAGGTGCCAGTGTAAGGGTTAAAGGAACGGGGATAGGTACCTCAACAGATATAAACGGAAAATTTACTTTAAACGCACCTGAAAATGCAGTTCTGGTGGTTTCTTATGCGGGTTTTCAGACCAAAGAAGTAGCCATTGGCTCACAAACTAGCATTAATATTATTTTAACTGAAGATACCAAACAGCTTACCGATGTGGTAGTAACGGCTCTGGGTATTAAAAAAGAAAGAAGGGCTTTAGGTTATTCGGTTACGCAGATTGGTGGCGAAACCTTAACCCAGGCGAGAGAAAATAATGTGGCTAACTCTTTGGTAGGTAAAGTAGCTGGTTTAGATATCAGCTCAACATCTGGTGGTGCTGGTGCCGCAACAAGCGTAACCATTCGTGGGGTATCAAGCTTAAGCCAAACCAACCAGCCTTTATATGTTATTAACGGTGTGCCAATGGAAAATAAACCGGTAGGTTTAAATAACCTAAATGCTAATGGCAATTCGGGTAGTCAGTACGATAATGCTCCAGATTTAGGAGATGCAGTCGGAAACTTGAATCCAGATGATATTGAAAGTATTTCAGTATTAAAAGGTGCTGCCGCTGCGGCCCTATATGGATACCGTGCTAAAGCAGGTGTAATTTTGATTACCACCAAAAGCGGAAAAGGCAACAGCATCGAATTTAATACCAATTATGTTGCAGAACAGGTAATGGACAGAACCAACTGGCAATATGTTTACGGACAAGGCGCCAATGGAGTAAAACCAACTGATGCCGCTGCTGCAGCACAGGTAGGAGGATCAAGCTGGGGTGCAAAATTAGACGGATCTAATGTGGTTCAGTTTGATGGCGTAAGCAGGCCATATTCTGCGCAGAAAAATAATATCGAAGATTTTTACCGCACGGGTGGCACATGGTCTAACACGGTTGCTTTAAACAAGAGTTTTGATGGGGGTACCATCCGTTTATCTGCAAATGATGTTCATAACAATTCTGTTGTGCCAAACTCTGGCTTAAACAGGCAGTCTTTTAACCTGGTAGGTACTTTTAACCCAATTAAACGCTTAACCATTGATGCCCGCATGAACTATATTTTAGAGCAGGCCAAAAACAGGCCAATGGTTTCGGATGGTGCAGGTAATGCCAACTATAACGTAGCTTTTTTACCAACCAGTGTAAGTGTAAAAGATCTCGATCCATGGAAAGATGCCAATGGAAATGAAATCCAGTATAATAAAGGCAATGCATATGCAACTAATCCATGGTTTGCGGCAAACGAATTTGTAAATGATACCAAACGCGACCGTTTGATCAGTTCTTTTAACGCCCGCTATACTTTCGATAACGGTTTATTTTTACAGGGACGTGCTGGTCGCGATGGTTATAACGATACGTATAAAAATGTAGTTCCATCTGGTACAGCGTATTATGCGCCTGGTAAAATTGTAGAACAAGCCACTAAATTTGCTGATATCAATGTGGATGTATTAATCGGAAAGCCTTTTAAAGTAGATGAAGATTTCTCTGTTACACCAAATATAGGTGGTAGTTACCGCAGAACAAGTATAACTCAAACCACAAACAGTGGTTCTGATTTTGCCGTGTTTGGGGTTTATAATATTCTAAATGCTAAAAATAAATCGGTGGCTTATGTGGCATCCGAAGCTGAAACACAATCGGTGTACGGTACGCTTGAACTTGCCTATAAAGATATTTTATATCTAACCGGTAGTGGCCGCACTGATTGGTTTTCTACCCTGGCCACTCCTGGTAAAGATAATAAGTTAAATGTGATTTATCCTTCCATTAGCGGTTCATTTGTTTTCTCTGAACTTTGGAAACCATCATTCTTAAGCTTTGGTAAAGTTAGGGCAGGTTATGCTGTAGTTGGTCAGGCTACCGATCCTTATCAAACCTTACTGACTTATAGTTTAAGAAGCGAAGTTTTAAACGGACTGCCATTGGGCACCATTTCGAACGTAAATATTCCAAATTCTGCTTTAAAAGCTTCTAAAGCATCAGAATTGGAAATAGGAACCGAAATGCGCTTTTTCGGCGATCGTTTAAATCTTGATTTTACCTGGTACAAAAAAATATCTAAAGATGAAATCACTTTTGTAACCACTTCTACCTCAACTGGTTTTAGTGGTGCGGTTTTGAACTCTGGTAAAATCGAAAATAAAGGGGTAGAGCTGCTATTATCTGGCCAGGTGGTAAAGAACCAGGATTTTGTATGGACTTCTTCTTTAAACGGATCATATAACGATAATAAAGTGATCTCGCTTGCTGATGGGGTTACCTCAAACCTGATTGCTACTTCAAGATCGGGCGTAGGCTTTTTACAGAACATTCCGGGTAAAGCTGCTTCTCAGGTAATGGCTTACGATTATAAGTATGATGCATCAGGAAATATTATGCTGGGTGCAAATAATGCTCCGCAGCGTGGCGACCTGGTTGCCTATGGTTCTGCTTACAATAAATGGTTTGCAGGCTGGAACAACGAGTTTAATTATAAAGGTGCAACCCTATCTTTCCTAATTGATGGTAAATGGGGGGGGAAGGTATTCTCTGCAACTGATTATTATGGTTATGTTTTTGGTTTACACCAGGCTACGCTCGAAAACCGCGAAGCATTGGGTAACACGGCCGCAACTTACTATCAGCTATCAGCAGATAATGTGTCTAATAAATTTGTGCAGGATGCAAGTTTCATCAAGTTCAGGCAAATGACTTTGGGTTATAATTTCCCTGCAAAAATGTTCAACAACAAAATACAGGGCTTAAATGTGAGCCTTGTAGGCAGGAACCTGTTTATCCTGATGAAAAAAACGGATAATATCGACCCTGAATCGAGTTATAACGCAACTTTTCCAGGACTGGAACTGGGTGGTGTACCACCGGTTAGAACGTTTGGTATAAACCTTAGTGTGAAGCTTTAAATTTTAAACAGACAGAACAATGAAAACGAACATATTAAAAAAATATAGCCTGTTACTTTGTAGCGGCATGTTAATGATCTCGGCTTGTACCAAAAATTTCGAGGATATTAATACCAACCCATCTGCTTACGGCGCAGCAACATTTGATCCTAATTATACCCTAACCACTGCACAACTTACTTATACAGGCAGTATAGATTTTGCTTACGATACCTGGAGGGGAAATTTAATTTATTCTTCTACCATGATGCAGGGACTTTCTACCGTGGTGAGTTATTGGGCAGGAGATAAATATTTACTGAACGAAGGTTATACCGCAGCTTACTGGGGCAGTACTACAGTAGGTGCTTATGTAGAACAGGTTAAGCCGATTGTAGATATTGTAGAGTTTACAAAAGGGGTTCCGAAATATAATAATGTACGTCAGGTGGCCCGCTTATGGAAAGCATTGATTTTTGAGCGCATTACCGACCTGTATGGCGATGCACCTTACTCAGAAGCTGGACAAGGTTATTATACCGGTAATCTTGCACCAAAATATGATAAACAACAGGCCATTTATACCGATTTATTAAAAGAGGTAGAAGAGGCTACAAATGCATTGGATGTTAATGGCGATAAAGTAACCGGAGATGCCATTTACAAAGGTGACATTAATAAATGGAAGCGCTTTGGAAACACTTTGCTGTTGCGCATTGCTATGCGTTTAACCAAAGTTGATGAAAATACGGCTAAGGCCTACGCTCAGAAGGTAATCGGTAAAACAATGATCAGTAATGATGATAATGCTTTTGTAAAACATGATGTCTCAGGTGCGAGGGTAACTCAAAATCGTAATAGCCAGGTATTGGCAGGCGATGGTGGGCAGGAAAATTATTATGTGAAATGGTCGCAGACTTTTATCAATAAATTAAAAACCGCAAACGATCCACGATTAGGAAAAGTTGCCGTTACCGGACTTTTTCTTGATGAAAACAGTAAAGCTCAAAACCCTAATTACAGTGCTGATCCGCTTGTGCAGAAAGGAATGCCTAACGGGAAAGATTTAAGCGGGATTGCTGGAAGGGATGTGAGGCAGGATGCCTCTTATACCACGTTTCCGGCTTACTCTTCACCAAATCCGGCAATGATTAAAAAGGACGGTGTAACTTTTATTTTAACCTATGCCGAAAGCGAACTTTTATTAGCAGAAGCTGCGCAAAGATGGGCAATAGGTGGTTCTGCTGCTAACCATTACGCCAGTGGATTGTCAGCTGGTATTACTTTTTTATCGCAGTATGATGCAAGCTTAGCCATTTCGGGTACTGTTGCTGATGCTTATGCTGCAGCCAATCCATACATTGCAGCAAACGGTTTAGAAATGATCAATACTCAATATTGGTTACATACCTGTACTATGCTCGATTTTTATGAAACATGGTCTAACTGGCGCAGATCTGGGTTTCCGGCTTTAACCCCGGTAGTTTATCCAGGCAATGCTACTAATGGTACTATTCCACGCCGTTTCCCATACCCGGTAGAAGAAGCGGCTAAAAATAACACCAATTACAAAGCAGCTTCTTCAGCTGTACCTGGTGGCGATAACCTCACCGGCAGGGTTTGGTGGGATAAATAATATATAAATCATCCCGGTTTATCATTCAGCCGACAATGCATTATTGCGTTGTCGGCTTTTTTATCTGATCTGATTTTGGGCAAACGTTTGCGCAGCATTTTTGGTAAAAAGCTGATAATTAAAATTTTAACTTAGCTGTATAATAGCGTCTCAAACCAGAGCCATTGTATAAATCTCAACCTGTTTAAACCAGTTAAAATGAAAAATCAATTACCTTGTTGATGGCAGCCATCGCTTTTATCATTTGCATTTTTAGCAGTTTTACACCTGCTCATGTTAAAGTTGCTCCAAAAAGGTTAGCTGGTTACTTAATATAGGTCTACTGCTTTATTTGCAGCAGTTTTTTGCAGAACCGGCATTGCCAAAAGCTTTGCTGGTTTTTTATGTTACTACAAGTAATCCATTTTGATTAAGGCTCAATATTTTTGGGGTTAAATTTCTACATTTTGTAGATGATTTTCCCCGAATCGAATTGCAGGTAAATTCATTCTTTTGTTTTCTTTTAAAAAAATGGAATTTCTTTATGAATAAAAATAGCAGCGCTAAATGATTCTGGAACTATATTTTGTCGTACACCCAAAATATCAGTAATGGAATAAACAGAAATTTTATTGCTGGTATTGTATTTGGATTAAGTTCTAAAAAAAACTTTAACTAAATATTTAACCTATGAAAATCTTTAAAAAAGCAGCTTTGGTCATTCTTACCTCAGCTGTAATCGTTAATTTGAGTAGCTGTAAAAAAAATGCTGTTGATGATCAACAGGAAAATCAGTTGTCATTAAAAAATAAACAGTCTGCTTTAGCATCAGGCACCAGCCTGGAGAACCTTATTGCCTATAAAAAAAGTGATCACCAGATAACCGCGGGGTTTTATCGTACCTGGCGTGATAGGGTAGTAAGTGGAAATGCGAATGATCCGGTTATGACTGAATTGCCTGATAGCCTGGATGTAGTAATTGTATTTACGAATTACACCCCAAGCGATTCGCCCTACTGGACGAAGCTAAAGGATGTTTATATTCCATACCTGCATGCGAGAGGAACAAAAGTGATTATTACGGGCTCTTTAACCATGCCGGCAGGTGCCGGTCAGAATGCCGCCGGTTACGCTGCCGCAGCCAAAAAAATAATGGATGAAACGGTTAATAAATATGGTTTGGACGGCTTCGACATCGATATTGAGCATAATGTTACAGGTGCCGAATTAACAGAGAAAACGGGAATTTATACAGCCCTATCCGCCTACCTGGGGCCAAAATCAGGAACAGGGAAACTGCTCACCTATGATACCAATCAGGATGGCAATACTCCGTTTTTTAAAAATGTATGTGGAATGATCGATTATGTATGGCTTCAGGCTTATGGCAGGGGCTCGTCTACATTACAGAATACCTGGAATACCTTTTCACCTAATATCCCGTCGAAAAAATTTGTACCGGGGTTCTCCTTTTATGAGGAAAACGGATATCCGGGTAATTATTGGGATGATGTTTTCTACCCCCAAAATGGTACAGGCAGGGCATACGATTATGCAAGGTGGCAGCCAACCGGAGGCAGCAAAAAAGGTGGAGTGGTTAGCTATGCAATTGATAGAGATGCTGCACTTACTTCGCCACATGATAATACAATTGTTCATCCAAATTTTAAGGTTACCAAAGATCTGATTAAAATAATGAATCCGTAAATACTGGACAGAAGTTAGATCAGAAGACTTTGTAAAATAGTGTGAACCTTATGCCTGCCTTGCTTTTTGGGCAAGGCAGGCTTTTTATGGTAACATTTCTAATCAGTTTTTTTGATTAACGGCGCATTAATTTGATATTTATGCACCAAACTAACTTTCAAATGAAATTCAGATTTATACTCACCACATTTTTGTGTGCCACATTGTTTGTACATGCACAACAGGCACCGAAAAAGAATCAATCGAAAGAAACCGTAACCACTACACAGGTTACCGTTAAAGATGAACCCAAATCATCAGCCAATGAGCGAACCATTAAGGTAGAAAGCTCGGTTGTAACCAATCACTCGGTAACCATTGATGGAAAAGCTGTTCCTTACAAAGCTACCACAGGTACACTTCCGGTTTGGGATGAAGATGGTAAACCCATTGCCGGCTTGTTTTATACCTATTACGAGCGTAGCGATGTACAAAACCGGGATAAGCGCCCTTTGGTGATCTCATTTAACGGCGGACCAGGTTCTGCTTCCGTTTGGATGCACATTGCCTATACCGGCCCGGTGGTGCTGAACATCGACGACGAAGGTTATCCTGTACAACCTTATGGTTATAAAGAAAATCCATATTCTATTTTAGATGTTGCCGATGTAGTTTACATCGATCCCGTTAATACCGGTTATTCGAGAGCGGTGAGCAAAGATATCCCGACTAATAAATTTTTTGGCGTACGTGCCGATATTAAATACCTGGCCGAGTGGATCAATACTTTTGTAACCCGTAATAATCGCTGGGCCTCGCCAAAATTTTTAATTGGCGAAAGTTATGGCACCACCCGTGTTTCGGGTTTGGCTTTGGAGCTGCAGAACAATCAATGGATGTATTTAAACGGTGTGGTGCTCGTATCGCCTACTGAGCTGGGTATTGAGCGTAGTGGCCCGGTTGATGCGGCGCTGCGTTTGCCTTATTTTGCAGCCACTGCCTGGTACCACAAAGCTTTGGCAGCCGATTTACAGGGCAAAGATTTAACTGCAATGTTGCCCGAAGTAGAAAATTTTACCATCAACGAGCTGATCCCGGCCATTTCGCAGGGCGGCATGCTGAGTGCAGATAAAAAGAAAGCCATAGCAACAAAAATGGCCCGTTATTCTGGCCTTTCAGAAAAAGTGATTTTAGATTATAACCTTAACATACCTACCGATTTCTTTTGGAAAGAATTGTTAAGGGACAAAGGTTTTACTGTTGGCCGTTTAGATTCGCGCTACCGTGGCATCGATAAAATGGGCGCAGGTGAAGGACCTGATTATAATGCTGAATTGACTTCGTGGCTGCACTCCTTTACGCCAGCCATTAATATGTACATCCGTAACGAACTTAATTATAAAACCGATTTAAAATATAACATGTTCGGTTCGGTATATCCCTGGGATAAAACCGGCGATCAGACAGGGGATAACCTCCGTCAGGCCATGGCGCAAAACCCATACCTGCATTTATTAGTCCAATCGGGCTATTATGATGGCGCCTGCGATTATTTTAATGCCAAATACAGCATGTGGCAGTTAGATGCTGCGGGTAAACTTCAGGATAGAATGAGCTGGGAAGGTTACCGCAGCGGGCACATGATGTACCTGCGTAAGGATGACCTGAAAACAGCGAATAACCATATCCGCGAGTTTATTAAAAAAGCATTGCCAAAAGCAGGCGTGGCGGCTAAATTTTAAAAAAATTGGTCATCGTTTTGATTGAAGTGCTACTAAATGGAGAAATCTCTAGCGATTTCAGGTAAATCGTTAAAGATTTCATCACCTGGCTAATTATTGTAAATGCTTTAAAATAATTTTTATTTTTTTTTGGAGCGCAGATGCTGTACAATGATTAATTGTTCGTCCTGCTTTACATTACAAGTCCTCTCCCGATGAAAAACCGGGATTGCGGGCTTTTCATTTCAATCAGGGCTAAGGGGGATTGGTCTGCGGCACGGAGATCCTGCATGGTTGCCAAATATTTTTCTTTTAGCGAAAAATGAAACGATCCTATGGAACGACACAAAAAATAAAATATTATTTTTTTTCTACCTGGGAAGCGTCCCGATGGGACGCCTTATCCAACGAAAATTAAAAATTGGCCGATGGAACGTAAGGTTTTATAACACAGAGCGTCCCATCGGGACGATTCCCGGATAGCCAATTATGATTGGCGTTTACGTTCCGTAGGACCGTTTGGTGTAATCAGGCGGTGGCACGGAAACCCCTCATAGTAGCAGGAACTGTTGTAATCTAAACCCGACTTAGTGGATGCTCCCGATTTTTCATCGGAGCAGCAACGATGGCGGGAGAGCACCAACCCAAGCACCATTGCAACTGCTTTCCAAAAAAAAGAAATAAATCGTATTTGTAACGCTCTTTATCAGTCTTGCTAAAGTAATTTATCCACTAAAACGCAAACAAAAAAACTGTTCGCTACAAACTAAAAATAATTACTTATTTTTGTGGTTCAATTATGCAGCAGATAAAAACATCATTCGATTTTGAAAAACCTATTGCCGATTTAGTTCAGCAGATAGAAAAGGTTAAGCAAGTTGCCGAAAAAACCAAGGTAGATATGTCTGCCACGTTAGACGAGCTTGATGGTAAATTAAATGAAACTACCAATAACTTATATCAAAATTTAACCGGTTGGAACAAGGTTCAGATGAGCCGTCACCCTGATCGTCCGCAAACCCTCGATTATATTAACATGATTTGTGATGATTTCATCGAAATGCATGGCGATAGAACGGTAAAGGATGATAAGGCGATTATTGGTGGTTTTGCTTCCATTAATGGTCAAACGGTTATGGTTATTGGTCACCAGAAAGGTAAAAACACCAAAGAGCGTCAGTTCCGTAATTTCGGGATGGCTAACCCTGAAGGTTACCGTAAAGCGTTACGTTTAATGCGTTTAGCTGAGAAATTTAATAAACCTGTGGTTTCTTTTATCGATACAATGGGTGCTTACCCGGGTTTAGAGGCAGAAGAACGTGGACAAGGTGAAGCGATTGCCAGAAACCTGTTGGAAATGTCGGTATTGCGTGTGCCAATCATTTGTATTGTTGTTGGCGAAGGTGCCTCTGGTGGTGCTTTGGGTATTGGTATCGGCGATAAAGTGTATATGCTGGAGCATACCTGGTATTCGGTTATCTCTCCTGAATCGTGCTCATCTATCTTATGGAGAAGCTGGGATTTTAAAGAGAAAGCCGCAGAATGCCTTAAGTTAACCTCTGACGATATGTTTGGCAACAAACTGATTGATGGCATTATCCCTGAGCCGCTTGGTGGTGCACACCAGGATCCGGAATTGATGGGCAAAACGTTGAAAGAGTATATTGTAAAAGATTTAACCGCTCTTGGTAAATTAAAAACCGATAAGCTGATCGAACAAAGAATTGACAAATTCTGTGCGATGGGCGTTGTAAACGAATAATTATTTTTAAAAATAAAATTGGAAATCCTGTTCGGTAATGCTGAACAGGATTTTTTTGTGGATTGCTCGCGCTCGTTTCTAACGAGCGTGTAAATAGGATTTCGTATTTTACGGTTTGATTAATGGGCTATCTGTTTTACGATAAAACCGTAAGGCTATTGCTGCACTCGTTGGAAACGAGCGCGAACATTATCAGTAGCTCACGCTCGTTTCTAACGAGCGTGTAAATAGGATACTGTATCTTACGGTGTTAGTATCTGTATATTTCTGGATTTTACGATAAAATCGTAGGGCTATTGCTGCACTCGTTGGAAAACGAGCGCAAGCATTTATCAAGGTTGCTCAAGGGTTGCTCGCGCTCGTTTCTAACGAGCGTGTAAATAACTTATCGTATTTACGATACTACACAGCTATTTATGTATTAATTTACATCTAACAATTCAATTTCTAATAGTCCACCAAGCGTATGATAATTAGATGCAGAACTATATGTGTAATGCTCGGGATCAGCTACAATTCCAGCGCGAACCGGATTTTGATGTATATAATTTAGTTTTTGATAGGTAAACTCTGGAGTAATTAATTCAACAGCATGATAACCATCTTGCCAAACTTTATAGTTTTCGATGCGGGTTGAATATTTTGCTGCAAATTCGAATTTATTTAATAACCATTTTTTACGGCTTTCATTCCCTGAATTAATTTCTTCGATAATCGCTCTATTTGTGAATTTTTTAAAATCTCTAACAATTTCAAAAAGCTTTGTATTTCCACTGGCAGACGCAATAAGGTGTATGTGATTGGTCATTAGGCAATAGGCGTAAAGCGTCAATCCCTTTTTTGATTGACAATATTTTAGCGAATTGATAATGATTTCTTTATAGGAAACCCGTGTGAATATATCAACCCAATCCACAATTGTAAAGGTTAGAAAATAAATTCCTTCCGGATCCCTGGCTTGATATTGATCTGACATGTAATAAATATATTTATTTATTGAGAGAGATCATAGGATTAGTATAGTGTTCATTGCTCATTCCCGTTTCAAACGTATAAATAGGATATCATATTTTACGATAAAATCGTAAAGCTATTAATGAACTCGTTAGAAACGAGCGCAAGCGCAATAGGTTTGGACAATAAAAAAGCAGCTACAAATTAATGCAGCTGCTTTATAATCTATTTCAATATCCGCTTATTGCTGCGGACCCTGTTGCGGGAAGAAAGCTGATAAACGGCTCTCTAAAGCATTAAATGTTTTCTGTAGTTTATCACTCAGTTTATCCTGACCAGCAGCTTTACTGGTTTTAATCATCCTATCCAGGTAATATAAACCAGTTTGAATATTCTGCGATCCGGTTAAACCTTTCGATTGAGAAATATCAGCTAAGTAGGTTAATTCTTTGTTAATATACTCTCCGGATTTATCCATAATATCATTCGCCCTCGCCGTTTCGCCCAATTTATATAGGTTTTCGGCCATGTAGAATTTCACTACAACGGTACGGATACCGAAGAATTTATCAGTTGGCATTACCGCAAAATATTTGTCTACAACTTTTTTCGCTTCATCAATTTTACCATCTTTAATCAGGCTGCCGGTTAAGCTGCTGAAAATGTTGGTGAAGATAAAAGTATCATCAGATGATTGTGGATCTAAGTATTTGGCAGTTTTCATATTGCCCCATTTAAACTTGGTCATCACATTATTGTACATCGCAGGCGTATTTAACTGCTCAGGCCTCTCGTCTGACGCCGTTGTATCAGCTTTTAAAGGCAATAAACGTAAAGCTAAACCTTCGCTGTACAAATATTTATCTAAACCATTATATTGCTCAGAAGGCACGGTAGATGCGAAATAAATAGGACGTTTCCAGTTATTGTGGGCAAGGATATCGAACATGGCCAACGTACCTTTGGTTACATAACCTTTGTTAAACTTCCAGTCCATTTCTGTTGCTATTTTCGAAGCATCAGCTGCCGGCACCGTTCCTGTGCTCACCACTTGTTGCGGATCTATTGTAATTTTTAGGTTTTTAGTCGGCAGGAAGTTCGATTTTGTGCCATCCTGCATCGGTACCTTATCACTATCGTCATTTGATAACAATAAATCAACTACGTTTTTAAGTTCGATACTGCCTGCAATTTTATAATCATCGTATGGCATTACATCCCTTTCGCCCTGTACATACTGCTCAGGTTTCATGGTAATTGGCAATGGTGCCGATTCGTTTTGTTTTTGTCTTAAACCATTGATGTACCAATCTGTATCGAACAAACTTAAGTTTACAATACGCACATCCGGACGTACATTTTCAACCTCCTGGATATACCAAAGCGGGTAAGTATCGTTATCACCATAAGTAAATAAGATGGCGTTTGGCGCACACGATTGAAGATAATCCAATGCAATATCATGTGGAACCAGTTTGGTAGAACGATCGTGGTCATCCCAGCCCTGCTCAGCCATGATTACCGGAGCGGCCAGTAAACCGATTACCGTGGCACCAATGGCACCCGTGGTTGGGGTTAATTTTTTAAATAACCATTCCTTTATGGCGAGCGCCCCAAGACCGATCCATATGGCAAAGGCATAGAACGAACCTACATATGCATAATCCCTTTCGCGTGGCTCTAATGGTTTCTGATTTAAATACAATACAATCGCAATACCGGTAAAGAAGAACAATAAAGCTACCACACCAGCATCTTTCTGGTTGCGTTTAAAATGCCAAAGCGCACCGATTATTCCCATAATTAATGGTAAAAAGAAGAAGCGGTTATAAGCTTTATTATCAACAGTTGAAGGTGGCAAATGACTTTGATCGCCTCTCAGCATAGCATCAATAGGTTTAATCCCGCTGATCCATTCCCCTTCAAAACCACTTCCCTGACCTTGCTCATCGTTCTGGCGACCAACAAAATTCCAGAAGAAATAACGCATGTACATGTAACCGATCTGGTAACTGGCCAAAAAGCCCACATTATCAACCAGGTTAGGGTTTTTTGAATCATCCAGGTGCATCCATTCTTTGTAAAAACTCGCATGCCTTGCATCATCGCTGTACATACGTGGCAGTAACGTATTGTTGTTGTACTCGTAGTCGGTTTTTTTACCCGCTACTTCGTATTTGTCTTTACCTTTTCTCCAGATGGTTTTTCCTTCCGTTACCCCTGTTCTTTCAGAGTTATAATTTGGTCCGTAAGCCAGTGGCCTGTCGCCATATTGTTCGCGGTTTAAGTAGCTAAGAAAAGAGAAAGCATCTTTAGGAGCACTGTTATTTAAGTTTGGATCTGCCTTCGCACGGATGATGATCATCGAGAAAGATGCATAACCGAAAATGATTAATACCACAGAAAGTAAACCTAAATTCAATAATTTCTTTTGGTGTTTAATCGAATAACGGATGCCCCAAACCATTCCACCTATTAATAAAATAGCGAAAAATAAAACTCCGGTTCCAAAACCTAAACCTAAAGTATTTACAAAGAAAAGATCGAAATAAGCACCGAACGAAACGAGGTATTGGATAATTCCATATTGAATTACCGCTAAAATTAAGATACCAACAATAAGTGTTTTGAAAATCCCTGCTGTTGTTGCTTTATCTGTTCTTTTGAAGTAATAGATAAAAGCAAGTGCCGGAATAGTTAATAAGTTTAACAAGTGGATACCGATTGATAAACCCATGATATAGGCAATAAACAATAACCAGCGATCGGCACGTGGCTCATCGGCATGTGCTTCCCATTTAAGGATGGCCCAAAAAACAATAGCAGTAAATAACGACGATTGCGCATAAACCTCTGATTCTACAGCCGAGAACCAGAAACTATCAGAAAAAGTATAAGCTAAAGCACCAACGGCACCGGCACCCATAATGCTGATCAGTTTGCCTGTAGTCAGTTCTTCGCCAGCTTTTAATATTGTTTTTTTAGCCAGTGCAGTGATTGTCCAAAATAAGAATAAGATAGTCGCTCCGCTTGAAACGGCCGAACCCACGTTCATCCAGTAAGCAATTTTGGTTAAATCTCCTGTTGCGAAAATAGAGAAGAAACGCTGGATCATTAAGAATAAAGGTGCACCCGGCTGGTGTACAACCTGCATCCTGAATGCCGATGCGATAAATTCGCCGCAGTCCCAGAAACTTGCAGAAGGCTCTAAGGTTAAAACGTAAGTTAGTGTAGCAATTAAAAAGCAGATCCAGCCTACTATATTATTAACTTTTGAATAATTCATTGGTTTGTTTAATGATATTAAAAATTGTTTTCACATAAAAATGCTGCCGAAATTAACTATTCTAGTCGATAAAACAGGTAAATTTTTAGATTGATTTAACAATTTTTAACGGCCTAAGCCAGTTAACATAAAGGATTTAAAGCGATTTGGAAAATAAAAACCCATAAGCAAAAATCTTAAAATCTGCCTATGGGTTAAAATTTAGAATGTTTTTGGGTTAACCGTTTGCATATGGTGCGAAACGCGCAAACAAATCATTATATTGTTTTTCAAGGCTTTTGCTCAACCCGGCTTGCTTAAATACCTCTGTTAATTTTACCATCTGACCTAAATAACTAAGGTAAAAACGTACATCCTGTTCAGAAGTTAACTGGTTTTTACTTTCCGAAACATCGGCCAGGTGGGTCAGTTCTTTCCCAACATAATCGGCTGTTTTTTTAATCATTGCATTGGCATGGTTTAAGTCGTTTAAGCGGTAAAGACTTTCAGTAAAATAATAGGTGCTCATTACCTGGCGCATGCTGTAAAATTTAGCTGGGATTACTTCAAGGTATTTATCTGCCACTTTTTTACTTTCCGCCATCTTACCTTCGTTGATCATGCCGTTTAACAAACCGTTAAACATATTCGAGAGCATGGTTACATCATCAGCCGATTGCCTGTCTAAATGGTTGGCATTTTTAATGTTACCATAACTATAAACATTCATCAGGTTATTGTACAATGGTTTAATATTAATGCGTTCATAATCTTCCGTGATGGCTGTATCGGGTTTCAAAGGAAGCAGCCTTTTGTTCAAACCTTCCGAATAAAGGTATTTGTTCAATCCTAAATACTGCTCATCAGGCATGGCGCCGGTAAAATAAATCGGCCGCTCCCAGTTGTTGTGCACTAAAATATCAAATAAAGCAAGCGTTCCCTTGGTTACGTAATTTTGATTGAAAGTCCATTCCATACTACTTGCAATTTTCCCCGCATCTTCTTTGGGTACAGTACCGGTATCTAAAACCTGTTGCGGACTTACGGCAAGTTTCAGGTTTTTAGTCGGAAGCACATTGTACTTGGAACCATCGTTCATGGTTACCTTATCATCGTCATTGTCGGAGAGGAGAATATCTAAAATCTGCTGCAATTCAACGCGTTGGGCAATTTTATAATCCTGATAATACATAATGTCTCTCGTACCCTCAACATATTGTTCAGGTTTTAAGGTGATGGGCAATGGAGCCGATTCATTTTGCTTTTTCCGCATGCCATCAATGTACCAGTCGGCAGTAAATAGGCTCAGGTTTACCACGCGTACGTCCGGACGCACATTTTCTACCTCCTGCGCATACCAAACCGGATAGGTGTCGTTATCACCATAGGTAAATAAAATGGCGTTGGGCGCACATGATTTTAGGTAATTTACCGACATATCCCTCGCTACATGGCTTTGAGAACGATCGTGATCATCCCAGCCCTGGTTGGCCATTATTATTGGCGCACCAAATAATGCAATAACCGATGCAAAAATACCCGCCCGTGCCGGTGTTAACTTTTTAAACACCCATTCCTTCAATCCAAATACACCTAAGCCAATCCATATCGCAAAGGCGTAAAATGAGCCTACATAGGCATAATCCCTTTCGCGGGGCTCAATAGGAACAGAATTCAGGTAAACAACAATGGCAATTCCGGTAAAAATGAATAACAAACCGATAATGCCGGCATCTTTCTGGTTGCGTTTAAAATGCCAAACGGCTCCGATGAGGCCGATAATTAAAGGTAAAAAGAAAAACCTGTTATAAGCTTTGTTCTCCACAATAGAGGGGGGGAGGTTTTTTTGACTGCCCAATCTGATCGCATCAACCGGTTTAATGCCGCTAAGCCAGTTGCCATCTTTTCCGCCAAATTGCCCATCCTCATTGTCCTGCCTTCCAACAAAATTCCACATAAAATAACGCATATACATCTGTCCCGCCTGGAAAGAGAACAGATATTTTAAATTATCTGCCAGCGTAGGTTTATATTCATCATCAAAACCCATATAGTTTTTATAAAACCGTACATGCTCGGGTTTATCGCTGTACATCCTTGGCATTAAAGTTTTATCGGCAAAAACGTAAGCTGATTTTGTTCCGGCAGATTCATATTTTTTATCCCCTTTGCGGAAAATTTTACCTGTTTCCTTAATATCAGTTTTTTCTGAATTGTAATTCTCGCCATAAAGTAAAGGCCTGTCGCCATATTGGTCGCGGCCTAAATACCTCGAAAGTGAGAATACATTATCTACATTGTAATTGTTGAGATTGGGTTTGGCCTGCGCCCTGATAACCAACAGTGCAAAAGAGCTGTAACCGAACAAAAGCAATACGGTGAATAGCAAAATCAGGTTTAAAGCCCTTTTATTTTTAAGGATAGAATAACGGATACCATAAACTAAGCCTCCGATTAATAAAACCGCAAAAAATAATATTCCTGTGCCGAAACCCAGGTTCATGGTGTTTACAAAAAAGTAATCGAAACTCGCGGCAAGCGATACTACATATTGAATAATGCCAAATTGCACCACCGCTAAAGCTGCAACAGAAACAAAAAATATTTTTACAATGCTTTGCCAGGTAGGGCTTGGGTTCTTTTTAAAATAATAAACAAATATTAATGCAGGGATGGTAAGCAGGTTTAAAATATGCACACCGATAGAAAGCCCCATAATATAAGCTACAAAAAGTAACCACCGGTCTGCTTTTGGTTCATCGGCCTGCGATTCCCATTTTAAGATGCCCCAAAATACAATAGCACTGCAAAGCGACGACATGGCGTAAACCTCAGCCTCTACCGCCGAAAACCAGAAACTATCAGAAAAGGCATAAGCCAGCGCACCAACCACACCTGCACCCATAATGCCGATGATCTGTTGCTTGCTAATTTCTTCACCTTTTTTAACCACTGTCTTCTTCGCAAGGGCAGTAATGGTCCAGAATAAAAATAAAATAGTACCCGCACTGGCAAGCGCCGAAGCAATATTTACGAAGTAGGCTACTTTGGTTTTATCGCCAAAAGCCAGTGTGGAAAATAATCTTTGGATCATAGAGACAATGGGGGCGCCAGGCTGGTGCACTACCTCCATTCGGAAGGCTGAGGAGATAAATTCGCCACAGTCCCAGAAACTTACCGATTGATCTAAAGTTAAAATGTACGTGAGTGCGGCAATGGTAAAACAGAGCCAGCCTCCAATGGTGTTGATCCTTGAGTAATTCATAGTAAAAATTTAGTCTTTGATAATAAATGATTTAAGTGGTTCGCAGTAAAAAAAGTCGTAGAAAAAAATAAAATGTTGCATCAGATATGATCATTTTTTTATCTTTGCATCGCAAACAAAGAACAGCAGGAAAGAAATTAAAAATATTTTAAAATCACTCTTGCATAATTAAAATAAGGTTCCTACATTTGCATTCCCTTTCGAGGAGAATATCCTTGATAAATTTTGTCCGATAGTATAAGGGTAGTACAACGGTTTTTGGTACCGTTTGTCTTGGTTCGAATCCAGGTCGGACAACAGAAATTTAACGTCGGATCATGTTTAAATCTACATGATCCGATTTTTTTTAACCGTAAACTACACACGGACCATGCCATTGCAGTTTAACCCGGTAAAACTTTTTTCCGGAACAGGTTCTAAGGGATTATCACTGAAAATTGCCGAACACTACGGCAAGCCACTTGGTAGCGTAACCATCCACAAATTTAGCGATGGAGAGTTTCAACCTTCCTTTGATGAGTCGATCCGTGGTAGCGATGTTTTTCTAATCCAGTCTACTTATCAGCCCAGCGATAACTTAATGGAACTTTTGCTAATGGTTGATGCCGCTAAAAGAGCATCTGCACATTATATTACAGCAGTGGTTCCTTATTATGGTTTGGCCCGTCAGGACAGAAAAGACAAACCGCGTGTAGCAATCGGCGCCAAACTGGTGGCCAATTTATTAAAGTCAGCAGGTATCCACCGCATCATGACGATGGATTTACATGCTGCACAGATACAGGGTTTCTTCGATATTCCGGTTGATCACTTAGATGGATCGGTAATTTTTGTTCCCTATATCAAAAGCTTAGGCTTAAAAAACTTAACCATCGCATCGCCAGATATGGGCGGTTCGTACAGGGCGCGTACTTTTGCCAAGTTTTTTAATGCAGAGGTAATTATTTGCGATAAACGCCGTAAACGTGCCAACGAAATTGAATCAATGTCGATTATTGGTGATGTTACCGGACAGGATGTAGTATTGATAGATGATATCTGCGATACTGCCGGAACCTTATCAAAAGCTGCTGCCCTGATTATGGAAAATGGTGCTGCAAGTGTAAGGGCCGTTTGTACACATGCGGTATTATCAGGCAAAGCAATAGAAACCGTAGAAAATTCGGTGTTAACTGAGCTGATTGTTACCGATACAATCCCGTTAAAACAGGAAAGTTCGAAAATAAGGGTTTTAAGTACCGCAAGTTTATTTGCAAGGGCAATTGCCAATGTAAATGAGCATGGATCGATTAGTGATTTGTTTAGGGTGTAGTGCAAATCGTTTAGCGTGTTGCGATAAGCGGTTAAAACGCCAGCCGCCTAACGCTTTACAAAAAAAGAGGTATAAAGTTAAGTGTAGTTTAACTTTATAAACTGGTTAATCGGTTAATTTAGATTTATTTTCAGTTAACCAATTTGAACAATTAACCAGTTAAACATAAAAAAGAGTTTAAATAAGGTTGAAGGTAAAAAGTTAAAGGCTTAAAGTCTTGATACTCGATACTTAATACTTACTACTAATAATTAAATAAATAAAAAATGAAAACAATCGCAATTAGCGGTTCTCCAAGAGAGAACGTAGGGAAACGCGATGCCAAGGAACTTCGTTACGAAGGTAAAGTTCCGGCGGTATTGTATGGTGGAAAAGAGCAACAACACTTAGCTGTGGTCATTGCTGATTTAAGAGATGTTATTTATACCCCGGAAGTTAATTTTGTGGAAATCGATGTAAACGGTACTAAAACTAAAGCTATCGTTAAAGATACTCAGTTTCACCCACTTACCGACGTATTAATGCACATCGATTTTCTTCAGTTATTCGACGAGAAAGAAATCGTTATGGAGATCCCGGTTAAATTAACAGGAACTTCTCCAGGTGTTAAAATGGGGGGTAAATTAATCCAGAAATTACGTAAACTACGTGTTAAAGCATTACCAGCTGATATGCCACAAAACGTAGAAGTAAGCTTAGAAAAATTAGAAGTAGGTAGCTTGTTCCGTGTTCGCGATCTTCAAGGTCAGAAATATGTGATCACTAACACTCCTGAAGATACTATCGTTTCTGTTGCAATGTCTAGAGCATTAAAACAAGCAGAAACTGAAGCTGCTAAAGGTAAAAAATAATCAGGATTCTTAGGATTTCCTGATTATAAGATGAAGCGTTCCGATTTAAGTCGGAACGCTTTTTTGTTTTTTAAGCGGTCAATTTACCAACGCTACCCCCCCTTAATGGTATTTTGACTTAGTACTCACGACTCAGGACTTCGGACCCTTAACTTCCGACTTTTCGCTTTAGTCTTTGGTCTTTTCGCTTTAAGCTTCTACCTTTGCCCCATGAAATATCTTATAGTTGGCTTGGGAAATATCGGACCGGATTATGCACATACCCGACATAATATTGGCTTTGATATTGCCGATGAACTGGTTAAAGGTTTAGGTGGTAGTTTTGATAATATCCGCCTCGCATATTATTCGGAAGTGAGCTTTAAAGGCAAAAAACTACACGTAATTAAGCCAACAACCTTTATGAACCTGAGCGGTAAGGCGGTTAACTATTGGATGAAAGAACTGAAAATTGCGCCTGAGAACGTGCTGGTAATAGTAGATGACCTTGCTTTGCCATTGGGTAAGTTAAGGTTGAAATTACAAGGCTCGAGTGCTGGTCATAACGGTTTAAAAAGCATTGAAGAAGTTTGCGGCGGACAAAATTATGCACGCCTACGTTTCGGCATCGGTAACGATTACCCCAAAGGCCGGCAGGTAGATTTTGTTTTAGGCTTATTTGATAAAAACGAACAATTGGAACTGCCTGCTTTAATTGATAAAAGTGTAGAACTGATTAAAAGTTTCGTTACCATCGGGCCAGCGCATACTATGACGGCTTTTAATAAGTAAGAAGTTCATTAGTCATTAGTTAATTAGTCATTGGTTTATTGGCCATTAGTTTATTGGTTAATCGGTTAATTGTTTACTCTTCGACGACGCTCAGGGGTTAATTGTTCATGCTGTCATCCCGCTAATCCATGGTCTGTGTCCTCACAGAGCATTTGAAGATAATTTTTCTGCATCCTGCAACCCAAAATAGCATTACTATCCCTGCCACCTAAACCCGATTGCAGTGGTTCCGATGCTTATCAATAAATTATGGTGCCAGATTAATCTGCATCGGAAAAAACGGAGAGCGGGACTGTATCAACCAAAAGCATCTGCATGTGATTTCCAAAAAAAAACGGATGTTCTTAGTTGTAGTTATCTCGACTAATCCATGGTCTGTGTCCTCACAGAGCATTGAAGACAATTTTTCTGCATCCTGCAACCCAAAATAGCACAACAAAACCATGCCACCTAAACCCGATCGCAGTGGTTCCGATGCATATCTATAAATTACCATACCAGATCAATTGGCATCGGAAGAAACGGAGAGCGGGACTGCATCAACCTAAAAGCATCTGTACCTGATTTCCAGAAAAAAACGGCTGTTCTTATTTGTTTGGTAACTTAACCAAACATGGAGTTGTTGAGATAACAGAGGGTTATTAAACAAAAAAAGACCATCTTTCGATGATCTTTTAATAAAATATAGTTAGTTAATGATTATTTAACTTTTTCCTGAGCCCTTGCAATGTAAGCATCAATTAATTGCGCTTCTGCACTCTCCGGATATTGTGTTTTTACTTTAGTATAGGCTTCAACAGCGCCTTTAAAATCATTTTGACTTTCGTTAACCAATCCTAATTTTTTTAAGAACATTGGCGAAGTAAATTTACTGGCTTTATCTGCTGCTTTTTTATAATAAGTTGCTGCTTGTTTAAAATCTTTCAACTCGCTGTAAGCATCACCCAATAAACCTAAAGCCAATGGATCTGCAACGGGACTACCCGTAGCGCTATATTTACTTAACGATTCGATCGCTTGTTTGTATTCGCCTTTACGTAAATAGATACCGCCCAAATAAAGATTGGCTAAGTTTGCCGATTTGGTGTTATCGTATTCTTTTGCAATCTGCTCTAAGCCCGGGTAACCACCTTCGCCTTTTACTGCTTTGTTTGATAATGAATCTACCCCAACAAATTGTTCTGCTTTATACATTTTGCTGGCAGCTTCTTCAGCACGACCTTTTAAATACACGCCTTGATACCAAAGATATATTAAAACTAATAAAACTACAGCACCTGCAATAAACAGTAAGCTCTTATTATTCTCTTGTAAAAATGAACCTTTTTTAGTTGGTTGAATTGTCTGGTTATCTGTTGTAGACATGTTTGTTTAAAAAATTTAAGATTGCAAAAATACATTTTTCAATCAAAGTATCAATCTTTATTTTGAAGTATTTAATTAAACATTAGTTATTTAGGATAGGAAAGATTAAAATACCTTCAACAATTAACGCAGCAGGCTAATTAAGGTATTAAACCAGGTTTGGTTGTCGCTAAAAATCCCCGTATGGTTAATTACGAGGTACACGGTTTGGCTTTCGGAACGGCTAATGGTCGACCGGATCCTGATTGGTTGCCAGAACAAACCGAAGTTTTTTACAGATGAGGCCGGGAAAACATCATCAAAGCCCATGTAAACTTCTTCTATATGGGATAATGGAAGTTCCAGTTGCTCATCGCCGGTAATAAAAAGACCATTTGATGCCAACAGGATATTACCTTCATGATTATGAAGCGGTTTTAAAAACGAGAATAAACCGGCAATTTTTTTGATCCAGCCTGAACTTTTTTCATTGGTCAGTTCGTGGTCGTAAGACCAGAGAACATTTCCCTCTAACATTTTTTGTGCTACCATCTAAATTTTTTCCTTGCTATGAAAGTACAATTTTTTTAAATGTAATTAACGTTAATTTTAAACAATGGATGTTAAGAGGTTAAAAAACGGTAAATTTGTGACATATTTATGTGGTTAAAAAACATTACCCTTCTAAATTTTAAGAACTATAGCGATGCAGATCTCCATTTTTCGGAAACTGTGAACGTTTTTACGGGTAACAACGGTTCGGGCAAAACCAATATGCTCGATGCCATCCATTACCTCTGTCTATGTAAAAGTTACTTTAACCCGATCGATAGTCAGCAGATAAAAACCAGCGAAGAGGTTTTTATGATCCAGGGTGATTTTGACCGCAACGAAAAAAACGAAAAAATCTCCTGTGGGGTAAAACGCAACCAGAAAAAACAGTTTAAACGAAATAAAAAGGAATATGATAAACTGGCCGATCATATCGGACTTTTCCCGGTGGTAATGGTTTCGCCTTATGATGTAAATCTGATTATGGAAGGGAGTGAAGAGCGGAGGAAATTTATCGATAACGTAATTTCGCAAACCGATGCACATTACCTCGATCAGCTGATTACCTATAACCGCATCCTGTTAAACCGCAACGCTTTTTTAAAGCAGATTGCCCTTACCCGAAAATACGACCCAACTCTGCTCGAAATTTTAGATGAGCAACTGATTATTGCCGGGAATAAAATTTTTGCCATCCGTAAAGCTTTTATGGATGAATTTATTCCGTTGTTTAATCATTATTATATCTACCTTACCGAAAATAAGGAAATTGTTGAGCTGAATTATCAATCGCAGTTAAATGACGCTACTTTTGAAGAGCTGTTGAAAAAATCGGTAGAGAAAGACCGTGTATTGGAACGGACCACAACCGGGATCCATAAAGATGAACTCGCTTTTATAATCAGTGGCATGCCTTTAAAAAAGTTTGGTTCTCAAGGTCAACAGAAATCATTTTTAATTGCTTTAAAAATTGCCCAGTATGCTTACCTCGCGAGAAACAAAGGTTTTAAACCGCTGCTGTTACTGGATGATATTTTTGATAAACTAGACGATCACCGCGTTCAAAAACTGATGCAAATGGTTTCCCACCATGATTTTGGGCAGATATTTATTACAGATACCGGAAAAGAAAGGGTAAAATCAATTTTCGAAAAAATAGAAGTTGATGTAACTTTGTTTGAAGTTGATAACGGAACCATAGAAAATGCGTAAACCCAATGATGTTACCGTAAAAGATGCCATCAGCAAAATGCTGGATGTGTATCGTTTGCGCCGTAAATTTGATGAAACTTCGATTTTGTCGATTTGGCCGGAGATTATGGGCACCGCCATAGCTAACCGGACGAAACAGATTTATATCCACGATAAAAAACTGTTTTTGCGCATAGAATCATCAGTAATCAAAAACGAACTGATTATGGTGCGCCAGGGCATTATTCAAAAGCTGAATGAGCATGCCGGGAGCGAGGTAATTACCGAAATGATATTTTTATAGGCAAAATAAAAAGGACATCAGTTTAAAACTCATGCCCTTTATATTTTAATGGGAATTAAACTCCCGACTAAGGACTGTAGACTCAGGATTAACTCCTTCCTCCGCCGAATATTTTGGATAAAATCCAGATTACCAGCGCAACCACTACTACAACTACAATTACGCCCACCCAAACGCCGGCTTTAAATATACCTTCTACTAGTTCACAACTACTTAAGGTAGTGCATAAAAATGCGATCAGTGCTAAAGGGAATGCTTTTTTCATATCTATGTTAATTTGTAATAGCTAACATCGAATATTAAATAAAGTTTTAATTGTGGGGTTATTTAGCTCAATTCTAAAGAGATTTTTTGTGGTGAGGGGTTAACAACTAATCGACTCGGCAGATTTCCCGGCTGCGTTGCATTCCGCCCGAAATGACGGACTAAGGATTATTCAAAAAAAAATCGTCATCTCGACTGTAACGTCCCGAATATTCGGGAGAGAGATCTGTCTTGATAGATTTCTCGACTTCGTTGCACTTCGCTCGAAATGACGAATAGAGTTTATTTTCCGTTAACCTTTAACAGCTCAACTTCGAAAATCAAAGTGCTGTAGGGTGGAATATCCGCTCCTGCTCCGCGCTCGCCGTAAGCCAGGTTGTAAGGGATAAAAAATTTGTATTTAGAACCAGCCGGCATCAATTGTACGCCTTCTGTCCAGCCTTTAATTACCTGGTTTAAAGGGAAAGAAATCGGTTCGCCTCTGTCGTAAGAGCTGTCAAATTGTTTTCCGTTTAACAATGTGCCTTTGTAGTGTACCAATACCGAATCGGTAGCCTGTGGTTTAACGCCTGTACCAGCGGTTAAAACTTCATACTGTAAACCACTTGCAGTTGTTTGTACACCTGCACGTTTTTTGTTTTGTTCTAAGAAATCCTGTCCTTCTTTCATAATTGGTGCGTATTTAATTTTATTTGCTTCAGCTTCTGCTTTGTTTTTTACTGATGATGCCTTAGATAACGCTTCGTTGATGCATTGTTGTGCCTGTTGCTGAGTTAAAATTACCTTGCCACCTGTAAAAGCATCTTTTAAGCCTTTCAATAATACATCGTAATTTAAGGTAGATAAACCGGTTGTTTTTAAACCTGTACCGATAGAGGTACCAAAGGCATAACTGGTAGAATCCAGGGACGATTGTAAGCCAGCAGCTTTAACTGTTGATGTTTTAGTGGCTGTGGCCGGTTTTTTGGCAACAGGTTTTTTTGCTGCTGTTTTGGTTTGTGCGTAAGAGGCAACAGCGATACCCGATAAACATACCGCTAAGAAAATTCTTTTCATTATTTATTTTATAGTGTTGATTATTTTTAAGGCCGAAAGATACAAAATAGATAAAACAATAAAACCCCGAAATTTCGGGGTTTTAAATAAATATTGTGTTCGTGAAAATTAGAAACGCTCGTCAGCCTTGAAGAAGAAGTTACCTTCAATTTCTGCATTCTCGTCAGAATCTGAACCGTGAACCGCATTTGCATCGATAGATTTTGCATATTTCTGACGGATAGTTCCTTCTGCAGCTTCAGCCGGGTTAGTAGCGCCGATCAGTTTTCTGAAATCTTCAATCGCATTGTCTTTTTCTAAAATAGCTGCAACAATTGGTCCTGAAGACATGAAGCTTACTAAATCTTTGTAAAACGGACGCTCAGCGTGTACTGCATAAAACTGGCCAGCAGTTTCGTCGGTAAGTTTAGTATATTTTAATGCAATGATTTTAAAACCTGCATTGGTAATGTCGTTAATGATCGATCCGATGTAGCCGTTTGCTACTGCATCTGGCTTAATCATGGTAAAAGTTCTGTTAGTGCTCATTGTGCTTTTGATATCAAATTTTTTGCAAAAATACGTTTTAATTGATGAATAATCAATAACCATCAATTCAGGATGGTAAAAATGCATTAAATCGTTAATCAGGCACGATAATTCAGGTTTTTAGCCACCGGCTGTCTGTGGTGAAATATACCAAATCGCCTAACTTAATCATGTTGCCCCATCATCCTGCAAATCCCGGAATCCTTTAATCCTGTTCTATATGATCCTGTTAATCCTAAAATCCTTTAATCCTATTCTAAATTTACTTAGCTTTGCTGCTCGAAAAATATATGCTTACACTAACTGAATTAAAAACATTATTGGCTACGCCACAACGGATTGTGATCACTACGCATCATAAACCTGATGGCGATGCGATGGGTTCATCGCTGGGATTATATGGATATTTAATTCAGAAAGGCCACCATGTAAGGGTAATTACCCCAACAGATTATCCTACTTTTTTACATTGGATGCCGAATAACGGTGATGTAATTATCTTTACTGAACAGCAAGAACAGGCCGCCAAACTGGTAGATGAAGCATCGATCATTTTCTGCCTTGATTTTAATACCTTAAGCCGCATTAACGAACTGGGCGAATTGGTAAGGGCAGCAGGTGCTAAAAAAGTCATGATCGATCATCACCTCGAACCGGAGGATTTTGACGATTACCGCCATTGGGATATTAATGCCTGTGCAGCGGCACAATTGGTTTATGATTTTATTGTGAACCAGCTGGATGATCAGGCCGGGATTAATAAAGATGTAGCTTCTTGCCTATACACGGGTATTATGACCGATTCCGGATCGTTCCGTTTCGAGTCTGCAACTTCTGAAGTGTACCGGATTGCCGCAAACCTGATTGATTTAGGTGCCGAGCACTGGAAAATCCATCAATTGGTATATGATAATGCCAGCGAAAACCGTTTACGCTTTTTAGGTTACTGCCTGTCAAACAAATTAGAGGTTTTAAGAGAATACAATACTGCTATAATTTCGGTTACAAAAGAAGAATTAGCCCAATACCACAGTGTAACCGGCGATACAGAAGGGGTGGTAAATTACGCATTATCAATCAACGGAATCCGTTTGGCAGCTTTGATTATCGAACGTACCGATAAGGTTAAATTGTCGGTAAGGTCTACCGGAGATTTCCCTGCAAATGAAATCTGTAAAAAATATTTTAACGGTGGCGGACATAGAAATGCGGCCGGTGGCGCAGCAGAAAAACCGTTAGCTGATGTAGTTAACGAATTTAAATCGATATTAGCAGAATATAAAGAACAATTGATCGCCTGAGGGCAAGAAATAAACACTAAAACTTAAAAAAGTCAAATTAATAAATGAAAAAGGGAATTATTATTCTAGCAGCAGCTACTTTAGGCTTAGCGGCATGTAAACAAGAGAAAAAGGGAGCTGGTGGTTTATTATATACCATCCACCACTCGGCAGGTAACGAAAAAATTAAAGAAGGTGACATCGTTAAAATGAATTTTATCCAGAAAAACGATAAAGATTCAGTTTTATCAAGCACTTTCGATAGCGAAACTCCTGCTGTATTTCCTGCACAGAAAAAAATGTATGCTGGCGATATGAACGATGTATTAACCTTGTTCGGAGAAGGCGATAGCGCAACTTTTAAAGTGAATTTGGATACGATGGCTTTCCATAGCAAACAGCCAAAACCAGAGCAGTTTAAAAACGATAAATACATCACTTTCACTGTTAAAATTGAGAAAGTATTTAAGAAAAAAGCTGGCGAAGCTGATTCTACTTTCAACAAAAGAGCAACAGAATTTTTCCAGGCTGATTATAAAGCTTCTTCAGAGAAAAAGAAAGCTGCAGAACCTGCTAAACTTAAAGCTTATTTAGAAGATACTAAACTGGCAACCAAAACTACTGCAAGTGGTTTACACTACATCATCGAAACTCCTGGTAGTGCAGAAAAACCAGCTTTAGGCGATACCGTATTAATTGATTATACTGGTAGAGTAACTAAAAAAGGTAAAGATGGTAAATATAAAATCTTCGATACAAGCGACGAGAAACTGGCTAAAGCTGAAAACGAATTTAAAGCAGGCAAACCTTACGGACCTCAAAAAATGCCGGTTGGTGGTACTATTCCAGGATTTACCGAGGCTTTACAGTTAATTGGTAAAGGTGGTAAAATCAAAGTTATTATTCCTTCTAACCTAGGTTATGGCGAGCAAGGCGCACCACAAGTTGGTATTATGCCTTTCAGCCCGATTGCTTTTGATCTTGAAATTAAAGACATTATCAAAGGAAAACCAGCACCAGCAACTCCAGCTCCGGCAGCAGCAGCTCCAGTTAAAAAATAATTTTTCGAAAACATATTTCAAATCCTGCTTATTCAGTTAAGCAGGATTTTTTTTGCCTGATTTTTTTTGACGCAGAACCAAGAAATAAAAACTTTGCAAAGATTCGTAAAAACTTATTATAGTCTATCTTTGTCTGATCTAATAAAATGGCCTAATATCCCGAAACGGATTAAAGGTTGATTTTTAATTAATATATTAAATGAAAAAAGGAATAATTATTCTCTTGGCAGCAGCATCAGGACTATCTGCCTGTAACAAATTCGAAAAGGGTGAAGGAGATATGACTTACAAGATCTATAAAAGTGACGGTAAGCCAAAAATTCAGGATGGCGATTATGTAAAATTAAACGGTGTACAAACGGTAGAAACCAATACCAATCCCGATTCGGTAATGGTGAACACTTATGATAATGAGCGGCCTGCTTTTTTTGCCATCAGTAAATCGATGTTTAAAGGTGATTTAGCTTCTGGCTTGAAATTGCTTGGAGAAGGCGATAGCGCAGTTTTTAAACTAAACCTCGATTCGATGGAGAAATATTCCGGACAGCCGAAACCAAAAGGGTTAAAATCGAATATTGCTTCTTTCACCATTAAAATTGAGAAAGTATTACATAAAGGAAAAGATCCTGATTCTATTTTTGAGGCAAAGAAAAGACTTTTCTTCGAGGCAGAATACAAAGCTTTAAACGAAAAAAACAAAACGGTAGAACCGGCCAAAATAGCTAAATATGTAGAGGAGAATAACCTGAAAGTAACTACTGCGCCATCTGGTTTGCAGTATGTGATTACCGCACCAGGAAATTCAGAAAGGGCAACTTTAACCGATACAGTGCTAATGGACTATACCGGTCAGTTTACCAATAAAAAGTCGAACGGAACATTAAATGTTTTCGATACTTCGGATGCTAAAATTGCAAAAGAAGCTGGAATTTTCTCAGAAAGCGTACAATATGTACCGCGCAGTTTACCCTTAGGACAATTGCCACAAGGTGTTATTCAGGGTATTCAGCTGATTGGGGTAGGTGGTAAGATTAAAATGATACTACCATCTAAATTAGGCTTTGGTGAAAATGGCGGCGGACCGATCAATCCGTTTACACCATTGGTTTTCGATGTAGAACTAAAAGGCATTATTAAGCCAAATGCAGGCTTGCCATTGGCTAAATAGATTATTATTGATTAGACTTGGCAGGTTTTTTAAAACCTGCCAAGTCTTTTTTTATGCCTGCGCTTCCAGGTATTGTGCATAACAATAACCTTCTTCGCCATCTTTGGTTCTAACCAGCCACCACAAATCGTTGCTTCTGTTAACCAAAGTAATCACTTCACCATGTGCCGCTTTACCTACAACGGGCTGATCGGTACCCGGGCCTTTGCGGATATTTAAATTACTGCTTTCTGTAATTACCTTTGCATGTGTTACGGCCGCATCAATGGCTACATTTACGTTCAGCACCAAATCGCCGGAAGTAAAGTTCGGATCAATCTGGTTATAAACTTCCCAAAGGTGGTCTTTGGTTGCGCCGTCGGCTGCAGTACCATCTACGTATAAAACGCCATCCTGTTCCCTTACCAATAAATCAGTTATACCTGCTGCACTTGCAGCATCGGTTAATGCCTTATATTTATCTGTTAATGCCATCACTAGAATTATTTAACGGTTAGTTTATTGTCGATTTTTTTAGGTTTTAACGCACTTAAATGTTGCATTAGGGTAATTAACGACGCCTTTTTAATTTCGCCGGTTAATAAAACCACACCATCTTTAACCGCTGCCTTCACCGTTGGGAAATCTTTTGTGGCATCGGCAACATTCTTAATTAAAACAGCATCATCTGCAATTACTACCGGTAAATCAGTTGGTTTAATAATTAAGTTATTGGTAACTGTTTTTACTCCTTTTTCGGCTTTTGCAATTTCTCCTGCTGTGGTTTTTATTGCCTCATCGTCAACAACGCCGGTTAAGGTTACGTTCCCTTTGGTAACAGCTACCGTAATGCCAGCCGCTTCTTTGGCCTGAATTGCAGCCTGAATAGCCGCATCGTTTGGTTTACAACCCACACAAAACAGTGTAGCCGCAACAACCATGCTCATTAAAAATTTACTTGTTTTCATCCTTTTGGTTTTATAATTGATATTATTTGAATTTGCAAATCACAGAAACTGGGATAATTTCTTTTTTGCTATCGATAGGATGAATTCGATAAGGCTAATATAGGAAATGAGTTTAAATAGAAAAGAAAATCCGGTAGAAAATTTAAATAAATTTTAAATGCTGTATAGACCTCACAGGCTTAAACCGGGTTATTCATGTTTTTATAGGCCTCATTGAGAGCTGCATCGTTTAAAAACCTGCAAACTAAGAACTGCAAACTAAGAACTGCAAACTGAGAGCTGTAAACTGAGAACTGCAAACTGCTTTGGGCGTTCCCCAAAGGGCGGGCTTTTCAGGGCTGCGCTTCGCTCCGGTACCGATGAAGAACCGGTACTAAACCCTTACAATCCCTAACGCAAACCCAACTATTACGAAACAGACTTTGGAAATTTAAACCCAATCTTTAAAGGGTTTAATGGTAAGGTTAGAATTATAATATTTTGCATCTTCGGTAACTTCATTGCTTACCCAATCCGGTAAATCAAAATGTTCATCTTCGCTTTCCAGTTCAATTTCGGCAACAATTAAGCCTTTATTATCTCCTGAAAATACATCCACTTCCCAAAGTTTGCCGTTAAATGTAATTTCGTACCGTGTTTTAGAAAGTTCTGATTGCGAGAATTGATCTAATAATTCTGTGGCTTCACCAACCGGGATCTCGTATTCATATTCCAGCCTTGTGGCCCCAACGGTTTGGCCCTTTATCGTTAAAAACCCTTTGGTTTCCGTAGCCCTTACCCGTATGGTTTTATCTTTATCAGTAAGTAAATAACCCTGCCTGAAGAGTTTTCCTTCAGGTTTGTTAAGGTTATCCCACTTTTGCTGATCAATTAAGAATTTGCGCTCGATTTCTTTTCCCATTATTAATATTTTCGTCTTTCCCGCGAAGGCGGGAATCTTAATGCTGATTGTTTAACGGGCCCTTTTCTGTAAATCCGCAACAGGCATACTAATCAGTCTGCCGATTGGTTGTTTACCACGATACGTAATTACACGCAACATACTGGCATCTTTCGGAACCTGCAGTGCAGTAGTATATTTTGGATAAAAACGATCTGGAGTAGAATTATCAAAACTGTAATAAATATCCAAACCGTCAATTTCAGGTGTAAGCTCTATCATCAGTTGTTTATCAGCACTGCGTTTTACGGTAAAAATAGGATCGTAAATGGCCGGCGAATATTTGATCTCTGCTAAATCCAGGCGTTTAAAGTGTTGTTGCGTACGATCAACAAAATTGGTCCAGTTTTTCTTTTCAATAGGACTCCATATTGATTCGGCAATGGCAAATGCACGCGGATAAACCATATATTCTACCTGGCGGAAGGTGAAAATCTGTTCCGTCCAAAGGTTTGCCTGCCCGCCGATAACATACTGCGCATTTACACCAGCCGGAACCGGGTTAAACTGATAAGCCTTATTTAACCTTAAAGAGGCATAAACTTTTGGTTCTGTAATCTGATCTGCCTGCATATAATCCAGGTAAGCAAAATCAGTAGGGCTCATTACTACATTATGTTTATCATTAGCGGCCTGAATACCGTATTTCATTCCCCGCCAGCTCATTACTGCAGCTGTTGGCGATACGCCACCTTCCAGAATCTCATCCCAGCCCATAAATTTTTTACCTTTCGAAATCACAATCTGTTCTACCCGTTTTTCAAAATAAGCCTGTACCTGCGGAATGGTTTTTAAACCTTCGCGCTGCATTAATGCCTTTACCTGATCGTTCTTTTCCCAAAAATTATGAGGCGCTTCATCACCGCCCATGTGGATGTATTCGAAAGGGAAAAGTTTGGCTACTTGTGTAAGTACTGAATCTAAAAAAACATAAACTTTTTCATTTGCAGGGCAAAGGGTATTATCGACCAGGGCTGTTGGCGGCGCACCACGGCTCCAATCCATAATTTTTTCGCCTGAGCGTACTTTATAATTCACCGCATCCGGCGTGCATGATAACTCCGGATAAGAAGCAATAATGGCTAAACTATGGCCCGGAACATCAATTTCGGGTAATATATTTACAAAACGATCCTGTGCATATTGTACCAGTTCTTTAATGTCTTCCTGGGTATAAAAACCGCCATAAGTACGGGGCTCATCAGGAGTTGGTGGCGTAAAATCGCCAAAGGTTCCTGTTTTTTTAACGCTCCAGGCACCAACTTCGGTTAATTTAGGCAAACCTTTAATTTCGATTCTCCAGCCTTCATCATCCGCTAAGTGCAAATGCAGTAAGTTAAATTTATAACGTACCATGTCATCAATAAACTGTTTTACTTCCTGCTTGGTAAAAAAGTGACGGGCTACATCAAACATTAAACCGCGCCAGCCCAATTTAGGATAATCTGTTACATCCACACAAGGTGCTTTCCATTTCACATCGTTAACCAGTTCTTTGCTCTCTATTTCGGCAGGAAAAAGCTGGATTAACGATTGTACGCCATAAAAAATACCTGCTGGCTGGTTCGCGGTAATTACCACTTGCGTAGGGTTAACGTTTAGTTTGTAACCTTCTTTACCGAGTTGAGTATCCTCCTGCGTGTTTAAAATCAGTTTAATGGTTGGGTGACTGGAATTACTCACCGTGCTTACAAATTTGCCTGTAGCAGTGGTAATACGATCTGATAAGTAAGCAATAGATTGCTTTAACTCCCCGCTTTTAACCGATTGAATAATTACATTTTCGGGTAAGGTAAAGGTTCCGGTTTTTTTTACCAATGAAACAGGTTCCGGAATAATGGCAATTGGTGTTTGCGCTACAGCGCTTTCAGCATCGCCGGTTTCAGTTTCTGTAACAATAGATTGAGCGAATGTATTGGCTGTAAAGAAGCAGCAGGAGATAATCAGAAATAACTTTTTCATTAAAATTATTAAAACGGGTTAACCGGATAAGTATAATCCGCAATTTATTAAAAAAGATTTAATTTGAGCAATTGGCAGAGTGCAATGAGAAAGGGGCGTGGAGAATAGAAGACTAATTATCAAACTTTTTTTGGCCTTTTCTTCTTAATAATATGGTTTGGACAACGCTATATAAAATTCTAGTATTCCAGTTATCTAAGTAGCTGTAACCTTTATTGATAAGTGATGGGGCTTGTTTCGAAAATATGGCAAAATAGGTTTGGTAATCTTTGGTACCTACATCATCCCAGGGCAATGATTTTTCTTCTTCTTTAATGAAGCTTGCGGATTTAATTTTAATGCCAAACTCATCAAATTTCACATTAGCCAAAGTAAATGGTATTTTTTGCTTGAAAAGCTCCAGATATTGATCAACTAAACCATCGAAATAACTTCGCCATAATTGGTTTAATATTTCTATATATTGGTTAAATAGGGAGATTTTATTTATGCCATAATAAGAACCGAAACTTATTTTAATCGTTTCCCCATCTCCATTTTTAATAAATAGTTGATACTTTCTCCCAACCGTAAATTCAAATCCTCTAATCCATTCGATGCCAAACCTGTATTGTAGTGGCTCTCCCTGGGATAAATCACTTATTGTCGAAACCGATAGTTTTTGATTGCCAAATGATATGAATTGTGGGGTAAATAATAATTCTTTGGGATGCCGGTTAAAAAAACGTTGCTTAATTAACCAGCTATTTTTAGTGTGCGCTGGAGTAGTCATGATTTAGATTTTATTAATGGAATAACAGGAGTTTTTACTCGGCTGACTCTACCCTTTTTCGATTAAATCTCTTTATTATTGTGGTTAATGAACCTTTAGCTCCTGAAATAATTTTTAGGATGGTCGCATCATTATACCTTTCATAGTTTTTGCGGATATCTTCTATCTATCGGAATCATTGTGTTTTACTCTTGTAAAGCGTATCTGCCAGCTTAATCGCCTGATCGATGTTCTGTCTTAAATTTAAAATAGATTTTTGGTTTGGCAGGTTTTCTTTCTGGTATTTTTTGATCAATGGGAATGTTCTGGAGACTTTTAATGCCAGTTCCAGGTCGTTTAAAGAAACCATTTTGGCATTTATCGTTTTAACCAGTTTTCGATGCGATGAAACCTTGTCGTTATATTCTTCGAGATTTTTGGCTATCAGTGTGGTTAAACTTTTTCTTAACAGAGAATCTTTGATCTCTTTTAAATGGTAATTGGCAGATGTGAAGTACTCCTGGTTTTTTCTATCATAAATATCAAATTTCTTTAACGAATCAGTTTTTCCATTCCTGATTTCATTGATACTTTCTGCCAATTTCTTTAGCGCAGAATCTTTACTTACTGCATCAGCATATAAATTTTCTATTAAATCCCCACTGCCTCTTTTCGAAATAATATTGTACGATTTGTCGTCCTGTAGTGCTGCAGGTGTTTCTTTATTATTGGTTTGTGTTTCAGCATCATTACACGAAAATGCCGTACAGAGTAAGATACCGTAAATCATGTTTTTTTTCATGGAGTGTTAAATATTTAGTAATATTTAATGATACAAATAAAGGTTCACTTACAAAAACTGCTTCAGCCATTCCATTGCTTTTTTATCATCTGTAAAAGATTTCATGGGGATAGGCGGAATCTGAAACTTGAAAAGAATCTTCATAATCAATTGCGCCAGACCTGGTTTCGAAACCATGGCCATTGCAGTATAAATTTGGGGCAGTTGCTCTGTCGAGAATTTTCTTGTTTCTTTATCCGGAACCGGCGAATTTTTTAAATAAATTAACAGTGGAACTTTTTTATTTCCCGTGATTTTCTTCACCAGTGCAACATTGGCCGAAATATTTTCTACGGTACGTAAAATACTTTTACTGTACGAAATCAGTATTCCATCATCAGTTAATAGATATTCGGCAATTTCGCCTTCAATGAGCTGTTTATCTTCCATATTAATTATAATATAGCTGGATTTTTTGACATGATATTAAATTCGTTTATCAAAGAAGCGTGGTCAAATTATCTTTTCTAAACTGGTAATGATTTCTTCAGTTACCGGGTTAATGATATGCGTATTCTTTGTTTTTGCAACAGATTTTAAAATGTAATAATCATAAGGATCTGTGTTAACCCTTTTTAGCTGTGGTTAATATTTAACTTTATCGCACGAATAAATGCCTCGTGTATATTTTTACTAAACGGACTTTGCTGATCTTTTAAACGTTCGGGATGCCATTGTACAAATAATAAAAACGATTTTCCTTCTGGTTCCAATCGTTCCATGGCTTCGGTAACCCCATCAGGAGAGATTGCGCTCACTACAAGCCCTTTTCCAGTTCTATCAGTGCTTTGATGGTGGTTACTGTTTACCAGGCCTTTGTCAGTATTAACAATCTGGTTAAGCCATGAAGAAGGATTCACCAAAATTTCGTGATAGCGGTCTGATTTATCGTGCATTTTTGAATGATCAAATTTGCCCCAGGTTGCGATATCGGGGATTAAAGTGCCGCCAAAAAATACATTCCCAACCTGTATGCCACGGCATATGCCTAAAACCGGAATTGAATGGGCTTCGGTATAGGTTAAAACCTGAAATTCAAATTCATCACGTTTTTCATCGATATCATCCTCGTAGCAATAATGATAATATTCGGGATGGTTATAAAATCTTGGGTGTACGTCTTCACCTCCGGTTAAAACGATACCGTCGCACTTTTTGATCTCGTCGAAATTGTTAAGCTTGTACCCGAGCTGGATTACTTCTACATTTTTGTTGTAAGATAATACCCAGTCACGGTAAATGGCGTACTTGCTGCAGTCGGTAACACCAATAATTATTTTATCAGACATAGTCTTTTCAGTTTTGCTACAGGTTTTCACAGCTGAACAGGATTCTGCGCATAGTAGCCTGTCGAAGGATTCACTTAAATACGCTTTAAGGTGTTTCGACAGGCTCAAAAATGGCAGCGCCTAAAGTGAAATCGCTAATGATACAGCCGCTAAGCATTACTCCGCACCGCGGTTTTTATTCACAATCTGGCTGTCTCTTGTATTTTTCTGTACCGTAATGGCACCAAACAGAGAGAGTAGAAATGCAAAAGCATAGAAACCTTTTTCGCTAGGCAGTAAAGTGGCATTCCACAAACCAATTACCAGTAAGGTGATGGTTAACAGCGTAGAAAACCAGCTGATGCCGTAATAAATTTCAGTAACCGGAATTCCTTCCAGTTTATCGCGAACAGCTTTTTGTAAAGAGATTACAGCAAAAAGGCCGAACATCAATACCGTAAAATAATATCCTTTTTCGTTGAGGAGCATATCCGAACGCCACAGGCCTACAATAAAGCCGATCATTCCGATACCTAATGCCATCCAGGCCGCAGCCACGAATGCATTCGATGGTTTTTGATTCATTGTTTTGAGATTTAATTTAATTCAATAGAAAACGTTAAAGATTTCTGAATGTTATTATTTGTCTAATATATACATTGCTTGCAAATAAGGACTAATTTAAATCGGTCCGTTTTACTTTAACCTATTTTGACAGGGTGGATAAAAACATTATCTGTGCTTTAGGGTTAATCATTTTAAACACTTTATCTTAGTAAGATGCGAACGTTGCTAACTTCTGCCCAAATGCGCAGTGCCGATCAGTTTACCATTGCAAACAAACCAATTGCTTCAATCGATCTGATGGAGAAAGCCGCCAGGGCCTTTGTACAAAGTTTTTTGAGAGATGAGTTTGATCCCACTAAAAGTGTTGCTGTTTTTTGCGGCAAAGGAAATAATGGGGGAGATGGATTGGCTGTTGCCCATTTGCTGCTGGCTAATGGTTATCAGAATATAAAAGTGTATATCATCAACTTCAGTAACAAGCAAAGCGACGATTTTGCCATTAACCTGCAACGGATAGACGAATCGCGCTGCAAAAAAGTAGTTATTAACCAGCCTTCCGAGCTGAAAAGCCTTAAAGCAGATTTAGTAATTGATGCCATTTTAGGTTCTGGTTTAAATAAAGCGCTGGCTGGCGATTATGAAGAGCTGGTGCAGTTTATTAACAAACAACATAAAAAGGTGTATGCTGTTGATGTACCTACAGGTTTTTTTGCTGAAGGAAAATTGCCTGAAGTATATAATGGCATCAAAGCCTACAAAACAATCTCCTTTCAACGTCCAAAAATTAACTTTTTCTTTCCCGAATCTGCAGCTGCAACCGAAAAATTTGAAGTAGTAGAAATTGATTTGGATGAAGGGTTTATTCAAAAACAGGATGCTGCTTTTCAGTTGATTGAAGAGAGTGATATTCAAAATATCCTTCGCCCGCGGAAATTGTTTAGCCATAAAGGAACCTATGGTCACGCATTAATTATCGCCGGGAATACCAATACCATGGGGGCCGCTCTGCTTTCATCAATGGCTTGTTTGCATGCCGGTGCAGGTTTAACTACGGCTTGTATTCCGCAGGGTGGTTTAATTGCGTTAAATACGACCTTGCCCGAGGTGATGGCATTGCCCAGAGATGAATACACCAGAATTGAAGACCTTAAAAAATACCAGGCCATAGCCATCGGACCGGGTTTAGGAACAGATCCTGAAAATGAAAAATTATTAGAAAGTTTAGTTCTGTTTAAACAGCCTTTAATAATTGATGCGGATGCCTTGAATATATTGGGCGAAAAACGCGATCTGATCGATAAACTTGCCCCAAACACCATTCTTACCCCCCATATGAAAGAGTTCGATCGGTTGTTTGGCGAACATGAAAGCTGGTGGGACAGGGTGCAATCGGCCAGAGAACAGGCAAAAAAATTAAAGATTGTTATCATACTTAAAAACCAATATACTTTTATCTGTCTTCCAACGGGCAAAGTATTGATTAACCCGACTGGTAATCCGGCGATGGCGCAAGGGGGGATGGGCGATATTTTAACCGGAATTATTGCAGGCTTTGTGGCGCAGCGATATACAGTTGCAGATGCTGCCATTTTAGCCTGTTACATTCATGGGAAAGCTGGTGATGATCTGGCTCATGAGCACTTCGTGGTTACCGCTTCACAAGTGGTTAGAAGAATATCAGGAGAAATTAAATTATTGATCCCCAGATAGTTTTAAGTCAATGTGTAAAAAAAAATATCCCTGTTTCTACTATATTTATAGTTAATAATTTATAGCTTAAGGGAATATTTAATCAGATATCTAAAAAAGGAAAACGAAATTATTATGGCACAAAAAGAATACACGCTGAACGAACTCATAAAGGAATCGGCAGAAAACCCGGCAGAAAACGATTTTTTTGAATTGGAAAAACCCGCCATGCTCGAAGTTAACCTGAAAAACCAAAAGATTTTGGCCAAAGCAGGCTCAATGGTGGCATATATTGGTCATATCGATTTTAAAAGAGAAGGTTTATTAAGCAAGGGCTTGGGTGGTTTATTAAAAAAAGCCATCTCTGGTGAAGGAACATCACTGATGCACGCAACCGGTACCGGTAAATTGTACCTGGCTGATGAAGGCAAAAAGGTTAAAATCATTAAACTTCAAAACGAATCGGTTTTTGTTAATGGGAATGATGTTTTAGCATTGGAAGAAAACATTAAAAACGAAATTAAAATGCTCAAAAGCATCGCCGGAATGATGAGCGGCGGTTTATTTCAGGTGAAATTATCTGGAAGCGGTTATATTGCCATTACCACGCATGGCGAACCGATTTTATTGAGGGTTACAGCTAATCAACCGGTTTATACCGATCCTAATGCTACCGTGGCCTGGTCTGAAAATTTAACCCCAAACATTAAAACCAATTTAACTTTCGGTTCTTTTATCGGCAGGGGAAGCGGCGAATCGTTCCAGCTGGAATTTTTTGGCGAAGGATGGGTGCTGGTGCAGCCTTACGAAGAAGTGAAATACGCCGCGAAATCATAATTACCGAATCTTCATCTCGACCGAAACACAGTGGAGCGGAGAGATCTTTATGATAAGGTCTCTCTGCATGTGTTAATCATGTATTGCGCTTCTTTCAGTAAAAAAATATTTATCCGCTTTTTTGGAAAGCACATACAGAAGCATTTAGACAACGACAGTCCTGCCATTCGCTTTACCTCTCTGCGTTCGGTGTTCGCTCCTGTCAGGTTTAAATGGCACGGGCCGTACAACTATTGAGGGTTGCAGGGCGCAGCACAACGGTTAAATGGCCAGGAGCCACGCACATCAATTCCTAAACCCGGTAGTAACGAAAATCCTTTTTATTGCCTGAGTAATATTAAAATAAACCCTTTGCCTGGTAGCAATATTAGCAATAAAAAGATTGGAGTGAATAACGGGACTACAGCACCTACGGAGCTTTAAATGATCATTTTCTAATATAAATGCGCAGCTTTAACTACCTTTATTAGGAAATTTTCGAATATTTTACCCCACTTTTAGATTTCTCCGTTTCGCTGCGCTTCAATCGAAATAACATTCAAGCAGGAAGGAAACAAAAAATCCCGACATTTTATCAATGCCGGGATTTTAATATGTTGATTAAATAACTTCTGATTATACACCGCCCATTACGGTTAATTTATCCATGGTTGGGTTAACGCTTCCGCCCATAGGCTCTAAGGTTACGGCAAAGGCCTGTGCCTCCTGAATGGTCTGCATTTTTACAAGTGCTTCGTTATTGGTCGAATCAGTTTTACCGAATACGCCTAAACTTACCGGTTTTCCATTTACCAAAGCCCATAACTGATATTCGTGTTCTGCATCGGTTTTAGGTAAATCCATCGCCACATAATTAATCAGTACACTTTTATCTTTTTTGTTCCAGTACACCTTCATTTTAGAAGTTGGGCTAAAAGCCTGTCCTGCCATTCTGATGGTTGCCCATTCTTTGCTATCGGCCATGGCAGCCATATTATCTAAGCCCTGGTTTTCAAACTCCAGTTTATTTACTACGCCGGCAAACTTTTGCTTATCCAGGTTTAAACTTGCAATCTGATCATGTGCAGCGTTCAACTTGTTATAGGTAATAAACAATGCAGCTGTACTTACTACCAATAAAGCTATACAAGCAACTAAGGCGTAACGTAAAGTTCTCACTTTGGCATCACTTCCATCTAAACGTATAATTCTTGGTTCTTCTGTATAAATTGGTTCGGGTTGAACATTCACATTCTCTTCAACTTCACTTAATCCCAACTTTTCGAATAATCTTATTTCTACATCTGCAGATGGTTCTACAGCATTTTGCATAGCATATTGCTCCATAGCCTGCTCAATGGCAGCTATTTCATCTCTTACCTCGGAGCTTTGAGATGCCATTTCCTCAACCTGCAACGCTTCTTCAGGTGATAAATCACCTAAAACGTACAGTTCAAGTACTCCAGATTCGATATATGCTTTTAAATTTTCCACGCTCAATTAAAATTCCTTCTCAATTCAATAATAGCCAACCGGATCCGGGTTTTCACCGTACCTAATGGCAGATCTAACTTTTCTGCGGCTTCCACATGTGTGAAACCCTTGTAATAAACTAAATCAAGAACTGCTTGTAAATCCGGTTTAAGGTTGTCTACAAGTTGCTTAACACCAAGAACATCAGGATTAAACGTAACCTTGTTTTGTTCATCAACGAAACTTACGTTATTTTCTATATCTTGGTTTTTGAGTGAATTCTTAAAATCTTTAGAACGGAGTTTGTCGATCGATAAATTGCGGGCAATATTCATCATCCACGTAAACAAACGTCCTTTTGTATGATCATAGTGTGTTGCAGACTGCCAGATTTTTACAAAAGTTTCTTGTAATACATCCTCTGCAAGCTCTGTGTGGGTAATAATGCGTGAAATAACGCCATAAAGTGCTGACGAATACATGCTGTACAGTGTTTTTAGTACCGCCGGATCTTTCGATTGCAGTGCTTGAACAAGTTCAGGCTCAGATAGGGTTAATTTTTTTAATGCAGTCACTATTGGTCACTAAGATACAATACAGAACACCAAAAGCAAAAAAATGTTTTAAAAATGCATTCCATCTGAGAGTGCGATTTTTAAAACATTACAGATCTATTTCCAAGAAATAGAATTATGCTATCCCTTCAATCGGGAAAAGGTGTTTTTCTGCATGGTAAGATGAACGTACCAGCGGACCACTTTCTACATATTTTAATCCTTTTGCCAAACCAGCTTCTTTGTACATGGCAAAAGTATCAGGGTGGATCCAGTCTACCACAGGGTGGTGGTTGCGGGTTGGCTGTAAATATTGACCTAAGGTTAGGATGTGCACGCCATTGGCCACTAAATCATCCATGGCTTCGAAAATATCTTCTTCAGTTTCGCCAAGGCCAAGCATAATACCTGTTTTGGTTCTTAAACCAAATTCTGAAATTCTTTTTAAAGCCTCTAAACTTCTGTCGTATTTAGCCTGGATACGTACCTGTCTGGTTAAACGCTTAACGGTTTCCATATTATGCGATACCACCTCAGGGCGTTCTTCTAAAACGCGGTATAAATTATCCCACTGACCTTTAAAATCGGGGATTAAGGTTTCTAAAGTAGTTATCGGGCTTTCTCTGCGGATGGCCTGTAGGGTTTCAGCCCAGATAATTGAACCGCCATCTTTTAAATCATCGCGGTCTACCGAAGTAATTACGCAGTGTTTTACACCCATTAACCTTACCGAATCGGCAATGCGGTTAGGCTCGTCAACATCAACTGCTAAGGGGCGCCCCGTTGCCACGGCACAGAAAGAGCAGCTGCGGGTACAGATGTTCCCTAAAATCATGAAAGTTGCCGTACCTGCACCCCAACACTCGCCCATATTCGGGCAGTTTCCGCTTTCGCAGATGGTATGCAGCTTATGCGTGTCTACTAAACTGCGAACTTGTGCATATTCTTTACCAACGGGCAATTTTACGCGTAACCAATCTGGTTTGCGTTTAACTTCAGTTACAGCAGGTACTACCGGTAAATCAATCATGGTACAAAGTTAATGAATAGGATTGAATTGTTGCAATGCCGAAATGTTTGAGGGTTGTAATAATAGTTGGGTTCGTCAGGTTAACTGTAACTATATATGAGGTCTAAATCAGATCCATTTCAAATGCAATCTGCCGTTTGTTCTCTGTAAAACCAATTCGCTCGTAAAACTGATGGCTTTCGGTGCGTTTGGTATTGCACCTCACTTTTAATTTTTTTACTTGTTGCTGTTTTGCCCAAAGTTTTACACGATCAATTAACTGTTTCCCGATTTTTAGGTTGCGGTATTCAGCATCAACAACTAATCCGCCGATTTCGACAAAAGGATCTGATTCTATCCTTAAAGTGTAAAAACCGTGGATCCAGCCGACTATTTTATTATCGAGCAGGGCAACGTAAGCGCAGTTATTGTTATTGTTGCTGATTTGCCTGATCCTGAACAGTGTTTGTTCGATATTGCTTTGGTAACCCAATTGTGTGGATAGCCCGGCTACACTTTCTGCATCTTTTTCGGTTATTACCCTGATTTCGACCATTGTTGAAAATTTATTATGTTAAGCTAAATTAGGATTAAAAAATTATTCATATGTACATCCTGACGACACGGATGCTTGCTGGTTATCTTCCTAATAACACCAGCCCGTGCCACCTAAACCCTATTGGAGCGGCAGCCTGAGCCTCTTCGGCGAAGCTACAGCGGAAGAGGGACTGCTGTAACCGATGAGCACTAAAGCAGCTTTCCAAATAACAAACTGGCAATAAAACAATATAGCAATCAAACAATCCAACAGTATAAAATAATCATTCTGCCCAGTGGATAAATGTTAGCTAAAAATCATAAGCCAAACATTACCATTTTAAAGGTTTTAACTTTCTAACTAAATCTTACATTTGCAATATGGATACTGGCTTACAGCTTTACAATACGCTTTCACGCAAAAAAGAACTTTTTCAACCCTTAAATGCACCCAATGTTGGGATGTATGTTTGCGGTCCGACCGTTTATAGCGATGTGCACCTGGGCAACTGTCGCACTTTTATCTCTTTCGATTTAATTTTCAGGTACCTTAAATATGCTGGTTATAAGGTGCGGTATGTGCGCAATATTACCGATGCCGGCCATTTGGAGGGCGACAGGGATGAAGGTGATGATAAATTTGCAAAGCGTGCAAAATTGGAACAGCTTGAGCCGATGGAAATTGTACAGAAATATACTTTGGGTTTCCATGATGTTTTGCGCATGTTTAATACCCAGCCGCCCAGTATTGAGCCTACGGCTACCGGCCATATTATTGAGCAGATAGAAATGATTAAGGTGATTATTGCGAATGGTTATGGTTATGAGGTGGACGGTAACGTATATTTTGATGTAGAAAAATACAGTAAGGAATATAATTACACCATTTTAACCAACCGCAACCTGGAAGACATGCTGAACAATACCCGCGAACTGGGTGGACAGGATGAGAAGCGCGGCAGGCTGGATTTTGCCCTTTGGATAAAAGCCAAACCTGAAACTTTAATGCAATGGCAATCGCCATGGGGCATGGGCTTTCCGGGCTGGCATATTGAATGTTCGGCCATGAGCGCTAAATATTTAGGCGCCGAGTTTGATATCCACGGTGGTGGAATGGATTTAGCGGCCACGCACCATACCAACGAAATTGCACAATCTGAAGCCTGCAGCCATAAACAGCCTGCACGCTACTGGATGCATACCAATATGCTTACGGTAAATGGCACACGCATGTCTAAATCGGCCGGTAATGGCTTTCTTCCTTTAGAGTTGTTTACGGGCGACCACCCTTTACTGAAAAAAGGTTATAGCCCGATGACGGTGAAATTTTTCATGTTGCAGGCACATTACCGCAGTACTTTAGATTTTTCTAACGATGCTCTGGATGCTTCGGAGAAAGGATTCCGCCGTTTAATGTCGGCAATTGGCCTTCTAGATAAACTATCGGTTTCTGAGCAAAACGATTTTGATATTGATGCATTGAAAGAGAAATGCATTGCAGCCATGAATGACGATTTTAACAGTCCGATTTTAGTTGCAGAGCTTTTTGAAGCCGTTCGCATCATCAATACCGTTTACGATGGTAAAGGGAAAATCTCAGCCGAAGCTTTAGAAAAACTAAAACAGCTGATTAACGATTTCGTATTCGATATTTTAGGTTTGAAGGATGAAGATGCCGGAGGAAACGACTTAAACGGCGTTTTAGATATGGTAATCAATCTAAGAACCGAGGCAAAAGCCAATAAGGATTATGCAACTTCAGACCGTATCCGTATCGGATTGCAGGAATTGGGTATTCAGCTTAAGGATGGTAAAGAGGGAACGACCTGGAGTAAGGCTTAAGTAGTCCTGAGTCTATAGTCCAAAGTCATGAGTCGTTTAAACGATGAGAAAAATTGGTTTAGCACGCCGGGTATTAACAATAAATTATCGCTGATTCATAAATGAAGGTGTAAAAAAAGGTCCTGATGAAATTTCATCAGGACCTTTTTTAGTTATTGACTTTATGCTGTTTCCGCTACCCTTGCAACGTTGCGGTAAGGAAATTCGTTAAAAATATGTCTGCGGGCGAAACGTCCCGGAGAATCGGCATTTACCAGTTTCACATAAATTGCTTTTGGCACATCGAAATATTCGTAAGCACTTCCATCAAAAAACTGGATATTTAATACCTGTTGTTTGTATTCGAAATCCTGAATGTTAGATAAAGTAGTGGTTTGTGTGTACGTTTCGATATTTTGCTCACGGGTTTCAGGCGCAATACTTACTAAGAAATGGTAAGCTTCGATAATTTCTTTACTTCTTGCTTCTGCATCCAATTTCTCTTCTTCCTGCTGAAATTTATCAGGGTGACAATCTTTCATCAATGTACGGTACACCGATTTAAGCTCTTTTAACTCAGCATTTTTATCTACGTTCAAAAGCTTTCTGTAATCAACTATTTTTTTCATTTGGGCTAACCTCTTTTTTAATTTTGATGAAACGACTTTAGCAATTCTATCCGCCAAACCGTTTCAAGGCCGCAAAGATACGATTTATAATCATTTGATTTTGAGAAAGTTTTGTTTTTTGAAATATTAACAATAACCTAACCTAATGGTAAAATTGGGCACAAAAAAAGTTTTGCAGCATTTACACTGCAAAACTTCATATCATAAAACGCAATAAGCGGTTAATATTTAGCTTGTAAAGAGTTTTCTATTACTTCTTTATAATAATTGATATACTCCGGAAGGATTTTTTTCAGATCGAAATCCTGTGCTCTTGTAAAAGCATTTTCTTTAAAACGGTTCAATGTTTCATCATCTTTCAGTATTTCCATGGCGTGGGCGGCCATGGCATCAACATCACCAACATTGCTCATGTAACCGCAAAAACCATCTACATTAAGTTCCGGTAAACCACCGGCATTGGTGGTAATTATCGGTACTTTGCAAGCCATGGCTTCCAATGCAGCTAATCCGAAACTTTCTGATTCTGAAGGCATTAAGAACAGATCAGATACTGATAAAATTTCCTCTACGGCATCCTGTTTACCTAAAAAGCGCACATTTTCGCAGATGTTAAGCGACCGGCAAAGCTGTTCGTTATACACACGCTCCGGTCCATCGCCAACCATTAACAGTTTTGATGGAATTACCGCCTGTACCTTTTCGAAAATTTTGATTACATCTTCTGTACGTTTTACCTTTCTGAAATTGCTGGTGTGGATTAAAATCCGTTCGTTATTTGGGGCAATTGCTTTTTTAAAGTGATCTTTTGCCTGTAAACTAAACCTGCTAAAATCGATAAAATTAGGGATGACTTTAATTTCTTTTGTAATTTCGAAGTGGCGATAGGTATCTTCTTTTAAATCTTCCGAAACGGTGGTTACGCCATCGCTTTGGTTAATAGAGAAAGTTACTACAGGTTTATAGGTTGGATCTTTACCCACCAAAGTAATATCGGTACCGTGCAAAGTGGTTACCACCGGGATATGAAGGCCATAACTGGCTAAAATCTGTTTGGCCATAAAAGCAGCAGAAGCATGCGGAATGGCATAATGAACATGCAATACATCCAGTTGCTCAAAACGGACAACATCTACCAGTTTGCTGGCCAATGCCGATTCGTAAGGAGCATAATCAAAAAGCGGGTAATTCCTAACCGAAACCTCGTGATAAAAAAGGTTAGCAGAAAAGAAATCGAGCCTGGCCGGCTGACTATATGTGATAAAGTGAACCTGATGACCCTCGTTAGCAAGCGCCTTACCAAGTTCTGTTGCAACTACTCCACTACCGCCAAAAGTGGGGTAGCAAACAATTCCTATCTTCATTATAAACGTATTGTTGTTACCGCAAATGTACCCGATTTTAATCTATAATGCGTGTCGGCCTATTGCAATAATAAAGACTAGATAATAAGTAGAGATTTTTATGAGAAAACGAGTGCAACTATTTGAGGTTTCTCATTTCCTCTTTAATCACCAAAAACAGTTCATTAGGTCGTTGTGTGCCTATGAAATATTCTAAACCATCACGATCGGTTAATACAACGGCATCTTTACCTGACGAATAGAAACGGATAGTGCCTTTGGTATGGAGGTTATAAACAGGATTATTAAAAAAATAACGGCTATAGGTTGCCTTGCGCACATCAACAATGCTGTTTAAATCTATTTTAACCCGTTTTGTTGTCCAGAGTCCATCCAGTACCATGCTGCCATTATCTACAATAATTTTATACTGGATCAGAAATAACAGGAGCATAGAAACACCGATAATCCCGAAGCCTACCACCAGAAACAGATCCTGAGTATTATCGCGGTCGCGCTCATATACGTAGGCCGCAAAACAGAAAGCAGCCATAATTAACCGAATAAAAATGCGGACATAATCGCGGCCGATGTATTGTTTTTCGATATAGGCGTATCTGCTTTCCACTTATTTAATTTTGAGTTCGAATATAGCAACTTTTTTTGTTGCAGTAGTTAATTTATATCGGTTATCCTGTCGCATACCTGCAATCCAAACAATTTCGCCATTTCCGTTTACTAAAATAGGGGTGGTGTTTTTCAAATGTAGTGGAACTTTTTCGTCTATAAAATAATCACTTACTTTTTTCAGACTTCTCATACCCAGCGGGATAAATTTATCCCCGTTTTGCCAGTTCCTCAATACCAGTGGAAAAATTAGCTTACCGGCATTAATATAGGCTTTATTCGGGTTCGATTCGAATTTTATTTCTTCTGTAAATTTTAATACTATTTCGTGATCTCCGAAAACAATGCCTTCGGTAGCCGGGTGGATAAACTGATTGGCATTAACCGAAGCACTTTTTTCAACAATTACCAGGTCATTTCTATTGATAATGGCCTGATGGGTTGAACTAAAAAAATGTGTTCCGCTAAGTGCCTTTAAACTATCCAGGATTTCCTGTATTACATTCTCACCAAAGCCAAAAGGCTTAAGCAATTCGTAAAGTAATAGCTTTTGAGGTTTTAATCGTGTAATTTCTGCTAAAGGAATATAAATGCCATCAATCCTTTTGTTTAAAATTTTATCTGCCAGTTTTTGAACCTGAACATTTAACAAAGTTTCCAGCTCAGCAAAACGGGCAATATTTTCGGCAAAGGTTTTCTCCAGGTTTGGGTTAATTTCCTGCAAATGCGGTACAACCTGTAACCTGATCTTGTTCCGGGTATAATGGGTGCTGGCGTTCGAGCTGTCTTCCACAAAATCGATGTTGTTGTCGGTCACCAATTCTTCAATCTGTTGCCGGTTTAAGAACAGCAAAGGCCTGATCAACCGGTCGCGCTTAGGCAAAATGCCATGCAATCCGCTAATTCCTGTGCCACGGGTAAGGTTAATCAATACGGTTTCAACCGCATCATTCTGGTGCTGTGCTAAGGCAATGTAATCGTACTGCTCCGAAAGCCTGATTTTTTCAAACCATTGGTAGCGAAGATCACGGGCGGCCATCTGCGTCGAAATTTTATTTTCGGCTGCATATTTTTTGGTGTCAAAATGCGTTACATAAAAAGGTAACCCTAAATTTTTGGCCAGTAATGCAACAAAACTTTCATCACGTTGTGCCTCACAGGCCCTTAAATTAAAATTACAATGTGCTACTCCAACATCAACGCCTATCGCTTTAAATAAATGCAACATTAATACCGAATCTTTTCCTCCGCTAACGGCCAAAAGAATCCTGTTACCCTGAACAAATAATTGCTGCTGTTCAATAAAATCCTGAAATGGCTGTACGGGTAACATCCACCAAAAATATTTAATTTTAACTGGTATTCCGAACGTTCGGAACAAAAAACTAACTTTGTAGTGTGCAAAAACTATTTGTCTTTTTATTTCTTTTAATCAGTCCGGTATTTTTATTTGGTCAGCAACCCGCTTCGAAGATCAAGATTGTTTCTTACCGGCATATCTCAGGTGACACTAAAAAGAAAGCGACGTATCTGAATTTTGTTGTTTTTCAGCAAGATAACGCCACTTTAGCCTGCGATAGTGCTGTGTTTTACAGCGAGCGGAATTATTTTGAAGCTTATAAAAATGTGCACATCAACCAGCTTACCACCGATATTTATTCAGACCAGCTGGAATATGACGGAAATAAAAAGCAGGCGCATTTAACGGGAAATGTGAGGATGATCGATCCAACATCAGTTTTAACCACCAATATTTTAGATTATAATACACTCAGCAAAATAGGTACTTATACCAGCGGCGGTAAAATTGTAAATAAAGAGGTAACACTCACCAGTAAAAACGGCTATTACTTTAGTAATTCAAACGATGCTTATTTTAGGTACGATGTGGTGGTGGTTACACCGCAATCGGTAATTAAATCAGATACAATGAGTTACAACACTCAAAGTAAATGGACTTTCTTTTATGGCCCAACCAATATCAAAGGAAAAGACGATAACCTTTACACCGAAAATGGCCAGTATAATACCATGACGGAAGATGCTTTTTTCGGCAAGAAAAATCTTTACACACAGGGTACACGATCGTTAAAAGGGGATAGTTTATATTATTACGGCAAAAAAGGAATTGGCAAGGCAGTTAAAAACATCGTTTTTTCTGACACCAAGGATAAGATGAAAATGTTCGGCGATTTAGGTTATTATTATAAGCTTGATCAACGTACGCTTGTAACCCGGAATGCCTATCTGGGTATTGGTACCGAAGATTCGGTAATGGTGAAAAATAAAAAAAGGCCTGATAGTTTATGGATGGGGGCAGATACCTTAGAAACACAAATGGTATTGCAAAAAACTTTAAAACTGATTCCCAAAATTTCAATTAAAGCCGATAACCAGGTTGGAGAGGACGATGAAGATGGCGGTGGGAAAAAGGAAAAGGGCGAACCAAAAGTGAAACCGGAAATCCAGTCTACCCAAAAAGAAGACAGAAGTAAACGAAGGGCAGACAAAAAGAAAAAAGGTAAAGGCGATGCTGAAACGGAAGATTTGTTCAACCTGAAAGATAAAAGTACCGATAGTTTAAAATCGAAAGTAGATTCACTCAGCAAAGGGCTATCCACCATTAACCCCGATAGCCTGCAAAAGAGTAATGTGTTAAAAAACAAGGCCGATTCTTTGATTAAAAACCTACCTAAATTTAAAACAGATAGCCTGCAAAAGAAAATAACGGATAAAACCGGCTTAAATGTAAAAGATCTTTCAAAAATGAAGATCGACAGCATGCAGAAAAAGATTACAAACAAATCAGCGCTGATTACTAAGGATGTTTCAAAAACAAAAATTGATAGTCTGCAAAATAAGGTAACTAAATCTGGCATTAAAGACAGTTTAACAAAAGCGATTGGAAATCTAAAGCCTGGCAAAGCGACCGATACTGCTAAGTTTAACCCTGCTGATACTGTTCAGGCGCGTATTATTAAGGCTTACCATGGTGTTAAAATCTTTAAAACAAATATTCAGGCCAAAACCGATAGTCTTTTTTATACCAGTGCCGATTCTACCTTACGCTGTTACAGTAACCCGATTATCTGGTCGGAAGGCTCGCAACAGGTTGGCGATACCATTTATGTGCAGTTCAAAAACAAAAAGCTGAATAATTTACAGGCTATTAAAAATGCATTTCTGGTTAATACACCAAAAGATTCGTTAAGATTTAACCAAATAAAAGGAAGATTAATGACTGGTTTCTTTTATAACGGAAAATTGAAGAATCTTTATGTAGATGGAAACGCCGAAAGTATTTATTATACCCAGGATGACAGTACAAAAGTGTACAAAGAAATGAACCAAACGCTAAGCAGCAGAATTAAGTTTATTTTTAAGAATACGGAAAATGCCATCGAAGATATCGTGTACATCAAAGGGGTTGAAGGTGCACTAAACCCCGAAAATACCATAGCAAAAGATCATGCTTTAAAGGGTTTTTCGTGGAAACCTAGCGAGCGGCCAAAATCAAAAAAAGATGCTGTTGGTTCCTCAGGGAAGCCCAAGCCCAAGGCAAAAGCAAAAACCGTGGCGGGCAAACCTGTTGTTGCAGGTGCAAAAACAGCTGTTCCGGTAGGTAAATCTGCCAGTAACATGCCTATTGATAAACCAAAAATTGTACCGGGAAAAGACAGTTTAAATGTGGATAAGAAACTGCCAGTTAGCAAGCAGGCAGATACCGCTAACTTTGGTATTAAACCCATTTTACCAAAAAAGGATAGTGTTCAGGTGAAAAAAGATACTTTACAGGTAAAAAAGCCAGCTGGTAAAATGTAATTAGTATTGTCGTCATTTCGACTGGAACGCAGTGAAATGGAGAAATATAAAAGAAAAATTTAAGTATGCAGATTTCTCCGCTGCGGTCGAAAGGACGACCTTTCGAAATTTATTAATCTATTCAAACTATAACGCTCTACCCCCTTAAAAAATCAATCATTTTCTTTAGTGCAATGGCCCTGTGGCTGATTTTGTTTTTCTCTACCATATCCATTTCAGCAAAGGTGATATCATAGCCGTCCGGTTGAAAAATTGGATCATAACCAAAACCCTTCGAACCAGATAATGTGGTTCTGATGGTTCCTTCAATAACACCTTCAAAAATATGATTCTCGCCATTCTGCATCAGCGAAATTACCGTTTTAAACCTGGCTCTCCTGTTGCTGTTTCCTTCAAGTTTTTTTAAAACAAGCTGAATGTTTTCTGCGCTGTCGCGACTTCCAGAATACCTTGCAGAGTACACACCCGGTTCGTTATTTAAGGCCGCTACTTCCAAACCGCTATCATCTGCAAAACAGTCTAAATTAAAATGTTCTGCCACGTAACCGCTTTTTAAACTTGCATTACCTTCAAAAGTATCTGCCGTTTCAGGTATGTCGACAAAACAGCCAATGTCTTCCAGGTTCAGTACTTCATATTTACCTTCAAGTGCAGCGCGTATTTCTTCTGTTTTGTGTTGATTGTTGGTGGCAAAAACGAGTTTTTTCATTTTAAAATGTTGGATGGTTGAAATGTTGGAAGGTTAAAAAGTTGAAAGGTTAAAAAGTTGGAATGTTGAAAGGTTAGGTTTTAACGTAAAGGCTATGATACCACATCTTGATACTTGATACTAATAACCTGATGCTAAAAACCTGATACTACTTTATACTCCATTCCCAAGCTATTTAATTTTCTGCAGGTGGCCCCAAAGCGTTTTCTTCGCAGTTAAATCACTATCCAGATGATGAAGGTTTGGTGCAAAGATGATTTTGGTGCTTTCGTGAATGATGATTTCGTTCTGCCAGGTGAGGTTTAATTTTAATTCTGCAATTTCCACCCCGAAAGAGAGCATAATAACGGGTTTAAAAAAGCGGTGCAGTTCTACATATTCTGTCCCTTTGTAATTTGCATAGTTCAATACTGCAAAATCAGGTGTACCCAGATCAACCGCTTTTACAATTTTACGAAGCAGTTCCCTGCCTTGTTCCGTACTTACATCATGCTGCTGATCATTCACCAGTATCAGTACCGATTTTTTATTTCCACCTAAAAATTTAAACGTTTTTTCGGGTAGTGGTTCGGCCACAATAGGCGGAATTTCAGGAGCTTGTGGATAAACTTTTGGTGTTTCTGTAGTTTTAATTGCCGGAATTTGAACAGTTTCTGCCTTTAAAACCGTTTCTTTTTCTTCAACAACAGAAACTTTTTCCGAAACAAAAACCGGCTCAGGATTACGCAAAGGCCTAATTTCTACACTTTCATCCTTCACCACGAAAACTTCGTCGGTAAAAAATAAACGTAAAGCGTTTGCATTGTTGGTAACCTGGTTTTCCATTCGTATTTTTGTAGGATAATAATTTCTGTTAAAATTAGTTAAATATCTTATAATAGCGTCGCTAATTGTTACTTTTATCCCTTAAAATTTATAGAGTGCTCTGTGTGAGGAAAGCTTACTGCCTATTTGTTTTTAGCTTTATTTATAGCATTTCGTTTGCACAAAACGTGGCTGTTGTAAACGGTAAATCAATCAGTGCCAGGGAGTTTATGTGGGCATACAAAAAAAGCCACAATGGAAACATCAGTGCTGCTTACGATACCTTACAAGCTTATTTAAACCTGTATATAAATTTTAAACTCAAAGTTTTGGATGCCCGCGATATGGGACTGGATAAAAGTGCCAGTTATCAGGAAGAAGTTAAAACATATGAGGACGCATTAATAACGCATAAAAAAGTTGGTGGTAGTAATAAAGACCGCGATTTTTTATTGAATGAATACCGCGAAGGTGTTTTAATGTTCAACGTTTCGGAACAAAAAATCTGGAACAAGGCACAGGAAGATGACCAGGCGATAAATGATTTTTACAATAAAAACCAACAAAACTATAACAAACCCCTGAGCGAAGTTAGGGGCGAGGTAATTGCCGATTATCAGCTGAGTTTAGAGGATAAATGGCTGAAAAGCCTTAAACAAAAATATCAGGTTAAGATTAACGATAATGAGCTTAAAAAGCTTGCTAAGCCATAACCAGAATTGATTTAGAGTGAGCATAAATATTAAATTTGCAAAATATAACAAATAGAATGAAGAAAGTTTTTTTAGTAGCAACCGCTTTAATTTGCCTGTTTTTAAACAGTTATGCGCAAAAGCATACTGTAGATAAAGTTGCTGCTGTGGTAGGAAATAACATTATCCTGCTATCGGATTTAAACCAACAATACACCCAATACCTTTATCAGGGTAACCCGGCCAATGATGAGATTAAATGTAAAATTTTACAGCAAACCTTAACCCAGAAACTCCTTAAACAACAGGCCGAAATCGATTCGGTAATGGTAGAAGATGGCGCGGTTGATGATGAGGTAAATAAACGCATGCGTTACAGTATGCAGCGTGCGGGTGGACAAGAGCGTTTAGAACAGTTTTTGAACAAATCGGTTCTGCAATATAAGGATGAAATCAGACCATCGGTAAAAGATGAATTGATTGCACAGAAAATGCAGCAAAAAATTACCGAAAACATCAACGTTACCCCAATGGAAGTTGAAAAATATTTCAAATCATTGGGCGATAGCATTCCCGAGTTTAACACTGAGGTAGAAGTTGGTGAGGTGATTTTAAATCCTCAGTTAACCAGGGCCGAGAAACAAAAATTCCGCGATAAAATCGAAGCGCTGCGTTTAAGGGTTAAAGCAGGCGAAGATATGGGAGTATTGGCTAAAACCTATTCGGAAGATCCGGGTTCTGCTGCCGACGGTGGTGATTATGGTTTTATCGATAGAAACACCATGGTTAAAGAATTTACCGCATGGGCTTTTAAATTGAAGGCTGGTGAAATTTCACCGGTTTTCGAAACAGATTACGGTTTTCACTTTTTACAGGTATTAGAGCGCAGGGGCGAGCAGGTGCACGTAAGGCACATTTTAATTATGCCTAAAACCACACCAGAAAGTTTAACACGTTTAAAACTTCACGCAGATAGTATTTACAATAACATTATAGGTAAAAAAATAAGTTTTGCGGCTGCTGCTAACCTGTATTCGGATAATAAAGAAACTAAGTATAATGGTGGTATGATGCTTAATGCCGAAAACGTTCAGGCAAGAAGTACTTTTATTCCGGTTGACAAATTAGATCCATCTGTGTTTTTGGTAATCGATAGTATGAAAATTGGTGGTGTTTCTAAACCTGATTTATTTACAGCTCCTGATGGAAAACAAGGTTACCGCATTCTTTATTTAAAATCTAAAATTCCACCACACAAAGCAAACCTGAAACAGGATTTTCCAAAAATCAGGGATGCTGCACAAAGTGATAAAATTAATCGTACTTTAAGCGAATGGTTTGAGAAACGTCGCGAAAGCACTTATATCAAAATCGACGACGAATTTAATACCTGTGATGAATTAAAAATCTGGACTAAAACCACAGCCGCAAAATAACACCAATGCAGTATAAGAACGAAGTAGAAGCTGTTGATGCACTTCACCAATCTTTCAACAACATTAAAGCCGAAATAAGTAAGGTAGTAGTTGGACAGGATGACATCATAAAATCTGTTTTAATCGCCATTTTCAGTAACGGACATTGTCTGTTGGTCGGCGTACCCGGATTAGCCAAAACTTTACTTGTACAAACCGTGGCTTCTGTTTTAGACCTCGATTTCAACAGGATCCAGTTTACACCCGATTTAATGCCGAGCGATATTATCGGTGCAGAGATTTTAGGAGAAGACAGGCACTTTAAGTTTATAAAAGGGCCTGTTTTTTCTAATATTATCCTCGCTGATGAGATTAACCGTACTCCTCCAAAAACACAGGCTGCATTGTTAGAAGCCATGCAGGAGAAATCGGTAACCGCCGCCGGCCAGACCCATACTTTACCAAAACCATTTTTTGTTCTGGCTACACAAAACCCGATTGAGCAGGAAGGGACTTACCCTTTACCCGAGGCTCAACTGGATCGTTTTATGTTTAATATTCAGTTAAATTATCCTGCTTTTGCAGATGAACTGAACATTGTTAAAAATACCACCAGTAACAAAACTACGCAGCTGCAGAAAATTATCCATGCAGATGATATTCAATATTTCCAAAAACTGATCCGTGATATTCCCATTACAGATAATGTTTTGGAATATGCCGTTAAGCTGGCTGCTAAAACCCGTCCAAATAGCGAATTTGCTACCGAGGCCGTGAATAAGTACATTAGCTGGGGTGCAGGTCCGCGTGCTTCGCAATTTTTAGTGCTGGGCGCAAAATGCCACGCAGCAGTTACCGGAAAATATTCTCCGGATATTGAAGATGTAAAAGCCGTAGCAGAACCTATTTTACGTCACCGTATTGTGCGTAATTACAGGGCCGAAGCCGAAGGCTTATCAATCGAAAAAATCATTAAAGATTTATTGTAATAGAATCGTCATCTCGACTGAAACGCAGTGGAATGGAGAGATCTATCTCGATGTTAGATTTCTCGACTTCGCTGTGCTCCGCTCGAAATGACGGTAACTTTTAGGAGTTATTTACGTTAACGTGTCTGTCGCTCATATCGGCTTTTATGCGAATAAATTATTCCGCTAGTCGGGATTTGCAATCCCGTTTAACGAACTAAGGATTTGAAATCCTTTTATACACAGGTCGGGATTACAAATCCGACCAACATAAAAGTCTCAGGCAAACAATTACATTTGTTTAACGATGGAAGCCAATAATCTTACCGGTGCAATTGCTGCACTTATGGATGAATATAAAAAAGCGGTTGATGAGCTGATTGAAATAATTAAGCCAATCAGCCAGCAGCAGTTGCTTCAAACCATCGAACCAAAGAGTTCAAACCCTGATTGCATCTCAATTCAGGCCATTTTAACACACGTAAGCGCTTCGATGTTCAGTTATGCAGTTTATATCGAAAACTCCATTGGATTGGAAACTATCAGGCCAGAGCGCCTACAATTTGATCAGGTAGCATTTTATGTGTCAAGAATCCGGGAGGCATTAAAATACAATGAAGATTTTTTCATCAGAAACCCCAATATTGTAATGGAGGAGTTCGATCAATCCAAAAAAATCAATACCAGGTGGGGGCAACAGTATGATGTAGAACAGATGCTCGAACATGCCATTGTTCATATTTTAAGGCACCGGCGGCAGATTAAAAATGCGCTTGTTAATATGAAAAGCTGATTGGTCGAAAAAAATAATTTGCAATTTGTTGAAAATAAATATCTTTGCATCAAATTTACAGCAATGCTACGTCAATTACATATCCAAAAATCGCACTTTAGCCCGTCTTGTGGCATAAAGGGTTTGGGTATTAATTTAAATTTCCTTCCCAACCCTTAGCGTTTTTGCCATCATAGCATAAAACCAAAATTTAAAAAATCAATTAATTACCCATTTGCTAAGCAAAATACCGCTTAACTAATTAATGATATCCGTTATGGACATTTATACTACTGTAGAAGAGAAATATCTGCAGGCCATTGAAGAATTGCACTGGGGCGAGCTGCCTAAAGCACTTCAGTATTTTAATGAGCTCATTGCCTTCGATCCTGATTACGCCAGGGGTTATTTTCAATTGGGAGATATTTATCACGGGCGTTTTAAAGATTACAAAACTGCTGGTTATTATTACAAGCGCTGCACAGAGCTTGATGCTGATTTTCCGGATGTGTATGAACCTTATTTAAAGCTGGTAATTACCCTCAAAATGCATAAACTGGTAAAACAAATTGCCGATAAAGCTTTAAGCATTGCTGGTGTTTGCGAAGCCCATATTTATGAAAGTTTAGGTTTACATGCCGAGCAGCAACAGAATTTTACAGAAGCCGCGAACTATTTTAAAAAAGCAGAACTCTTTAATGCCGTTCAGGATGAACACAGTGCTTTACTTGAACATCAGAACCGCATTAAAAGCAAAATGAACAGCACCAAAAAAATGATTTATGATTTACAGGGATAAAGGGCTAAGCCTTTTATCCTTTTGCATTAATCGGCATTTTATCTTTTTATTTTAATTTTGTTATTATCTTTACCACACAATTACAAAGCATAAATTCTTAAATCAAAAATATTCGATATGTCAGCTCACGATTCACACGCGCCAGTTCAGCAAACTAAAGGCATTTGGGCATTACCATTAACGGCCTGGATTATTGTTTTAATCCTGCTTGTGGCTTTCACAAGACCAATTTTTCACCATGGTGAAGAAACTTCTTCGCACGAGAAAACTGAAGCACACCACACAGAAGCGCCTGAATCGCACCACTAGGCATTAGTAAAGATCAAACAAAAAAAGCGCTGATTTTCAGCGCTTTTTTTGTTTATTAGGTTTTCTTTTCTTACTGGTTGGTGTCACACCAACCAGCTAAACTTTCATTTCGGTCGGTGTGACACCGGCCGATAGGTTAAATTTGAGTTGATCACGCTCGTTTCCAAACGAGCGTGTAATAGCACGGCATTTTAAATGCTGTTTTATTTCGGTCGATAAGACACCAGTGATAGCTTAGTTATCCAACTGGCTCATAATATTAGGATAATCGGTAAGCACGCCATCTACACCTAAATCCATAAAATATTTAAGCTCTTTAACCGTATTCACCGTCCATGGAATAATTTTAATACCCATATCATGGCAGCGGTCAACCAGCCCTTTACCAACAAGAACGGAATAAGGACTATAAATAGTTGGTTTAAAACCTAATTTTTCAATATAATCTTCAAAAGGTTCTTTCTCATCAATGAGTAACGAAGTTTGTACTTTAGGGTATTTCTCATGCAGGTATTGAAGCGTACGCATATCAAACGATTCGATTATGACCCTTTTACTTAACTTTTTAGCATTAATTACCTCCATAATCAGATCTACAAACTCTGCGGGCTCAGGATGGAATTCATTATCGCCATTTTTAATCGTTTTGGTTTCAATACTGTACATCGGTTTAGCCAGTTTGTGTTCTTTCACATAAGCTTCGGCAGCATCTATGGTTTCCGAAAGCAGGGGTTTATAAGCCTTAAATTTCATCTGTCCCGGAAAACGGCTGTGCACCTTACTCCCCACATCGAACTTTTTCACCTGCTCGTAGTCCATTTTATAAATGTTGAAATTTTTCTGGTCTTTCAGGGTTATCGCTTTACCATTCGGCTGCAGCGAAATTTCGTTGTTAAAATAAGGCTCCTGCGAAAGTACCACCTGTTTATCTTTTGATATAACGGCGTCCATTTCCAGGGTAGCAACGCCTAAATCTAAGGCTTTCAGCATACCTTCGATGGTATTTTCGGGCATGATTCCCCTTGCGCCGGCTTTCCCCTGTATATCGAATTTTTTCTTTTGGGCCGAAACATTAAAAAAGAATAACGCGAGCGTAACGGATAGAAGTAATTTTTTATGCATGGGTTTTAAAAGTGAAATAGGCTGTGTTATTTGTCATTATTTTTTTTGAAGCGCAAAAATTGTGCTGTTTTTAATGTTTGTTCCCGCTTTGCGCTATATCTTTTCGCTGCGCTGCAAGGATACCGCTTCAATCGGGGCTAAACCCGAATGGTTGTGCAGGTAAATGCAAAATGCCGACATAAAAAAAGGGCCTCTTTTTATCGATAGCCCTCTTTAATTCACATTGTTGCTTTATCTTTCTGCAGGTACAAAAGCCTGTACTATTAAGTTCCAGCTGGCATCTGCTGCTTTTTCGTAAACAAAAACGTAGTTAAAACTTTCGCGCAAATCAGCTTTATAATCGATAGTTGCTACACCATAGGTATAAGCTAAATCGCTACCGATAGCTTTATCAACGCCAGTGGTTTTTAAATTAATTTTGCTGATCATACCGTTATAAAACGCAATAATTTTTCCTTTTCCATCAATGGCTTCATTACCCGGGAAAAGCAAACGTGCATCACTGGTTAAAAAACCACCAAATGCTGCAATTCCGTGCGTTTTAAGTAAAGTGTTTAACGTTTTTTCGGTTGTTAAGATAATATCTTTACCGGCTTTAATTTCTCTTTCGTTTAAGAATTTTGGCGCAACATGATCTTTTGGCTCCACAAACGATGGCGTAACACTGGCCAAAGGTTTATTGCTTTCCGTACCTAAATCGATTGCTAATTTCCATCTGCCGTTTTCCGGTTTCCAGATCGAAAGGTACTGACCATATTTTTTCTCTGAAGTTCCGATTTCGTACGGACCTGTAGTAAAACCTAAATCGCCGCTGCGAGATACTTTTGCCAGATTTGGCGTCCAGGTTACATCTTTTTCAGCACCTGACTTTCCAGTATAAAAAGTTTTTGCATTAACGGGATTTGGTCTGAATACTAATGTATTAGGGGATGAATAATCCAGATATGCTTCTTTATCTCCATTTTTGGCAATCGACTTAGCGAAATCCTTTTCAGCATTTACTAAAGATTTGGTTGTCCCGTCACTCTTTTGGGCAAAAGCACCTAAGGCTAAAAGCGAAGCTATTGCAGTTGAAAATAATTGTTTCATTATTAGTTTAGATAATATTATTTGGCGAATATAAAAGTTTCTTTGGTGTATGGTCTTAAAAATAATTAACAATTGCACATTGTTGCCATTTATTTTTCTCTGTAAATGGTTTCTAAAACCGTTTGTCCGGTGGCTTTTAACGTATTTTTGTCAATATTTGCTAAATTATCCAGTTGGGTGTGCCAGTTGATGTAAAAGCCACTGTTGTCGTTATAATGAATAATATCGATAGAAGGAACGCCTGCCTTATTCATCCAGAAATGATCATCTACCAGTTTTCCGCTCGGAATTTTGGTGAAATAAGAAGAGTAACCAATCTCATTCCCGATGTCCCAAACCTTATCGGCCACCGTTGGGGCAGCCTGGCGCGAAATTTCATCCTGGGTAAATTGAGCATTGCCACCACCAACCATGTCCAGGTTAATGCCGTACAAAGCTTTATAGCCTGAAGCAATTGCCTTTCTGGCCCAATATTGAGAACCTAAACACCAGGTGGTTTCGTCGGGTGTTTCATCATTTGCCTTGCCATAATCTTCTAAATCCCAGAGTACGAAATCTACCCCAACATTGGGCTGTTTTTGCTGAATCTGGCGCGCCATTTCTAAAATAACCGCTACACCGCTGGCGCCGTCGTTGGCTGCATCAAATGCTTTGGTGTGATTTGCCGGATCGGCATCCTGATCAGAAAAAGGGCGCGCATCCCAATGGGCTGTAATTAAAACCCTGTCTTTTTTACCCGGATTAAAAGCGGCAACAATATTTTTTAACTGAAAACTTTTACCATCGTAAGTTTTTGTTTGCGCTCCCTGTACACTTACTTCAGCACCGAACGATTTTAATTTGGCAACCAGATAATCTGCGCATTTCTGATGTGCAGCAGTACCCGGAATCCGTGGACCGAAATCAACTTGCGTTTTAGTATAGGCATAGGCACTATCCGCATTAAAATCGGGGGATGATAATTTTACGGTAGTCTGTTCTCCATTTTCATCATCACCTTGCTTTGTTTTATTTTGGCATGCCTCCAATCCAATTAATGCCAGAAATGGAAGTATCAGTAATTTTTTATTCATTTTTATTCTAACGGAAAATTATTTAAAGTAGTCTAAGGAATATCAATAGCTAATATTCCGAATTATTATTATGTTTTAATTATTCAGCATCGGCTTAAACCGGTTATCTTTATTTCTTAAATCTAAACCGCCTTCGTAAACAGATTTTAAATTAATCAGATAAAAACTCCAGCCGTTGTGACAGCCTAAGCGGATATTTTTTTTTGAATCATCATCTTCAGGAATATTCTTTTGGGTCAGTTCTACAACGGTGTACTCAAATTCTTCACTAAGTTTGATCTCAACCAGACAATTTCCGGCAAAAGTAAACTGAAAATAGTCTGTACCATTTGCTTCGGTTACTGTTCCGTTTTCGATGTCATCATAAAGGTACCAGATCCATTTGTATCGGTCTCCTTTGAGTGCATTCTGGTTTTTACTGAGCAATACATGATTCTCATCAGTGAAAAACGCATCGCTTAAAAACCATTTTTCAATTCCACCGGGCTTTGTCCAGGCGTTGTAAATGTCCTCAAGCTTTGCTTTAATGGCGATCCTGAGGGTGAATTTGGTCCAATCGAAGTTTTCCATTGGCTTCCTGATTAGTTAAACACTAAACAAACCGGCGCACCAACATCGATTCTTTTACCACTATCGGTTAATTTACCTGTGGTTTTGTTGCGGTTAAAAATAACAATGTTGTTGGTGTACTGATGTCCGATTAATAAGAATTTTCCGGTTGGATCAATTGTGAAATTTCTTGGTCCTTTGCCTAATGTACTTACGGTTTCAATAAATTTCAGCTTTCCGGCAGGTAAGATAGAGAATGCAGAAATGCTATTGGCATCGCCGCGGTTGGTTTCGTATAGGAATTTTCCATCTGCCGAAACGTGGATATCTGCTCCATCAACCTTGCCTGTAAAATCTTTTGGGGTCGTGCCAATCTCCTGGATTTTGGTTAGCGTTCCGTTTGCATAAGTAAAAGCTGTAATGCTGCCGTTAAATTCGTGTGCCAGATAAGCAAATTTTCCATTCGGACTAAAAGTAATGTGCCTTGGACCAGTACCTGCATTGGTTTTAAGCACTGATTTTATCGTTAATATTTTTTCTTTCGAAGTTGGGTTGTAGTTGTAAATATAAGTTTGATCTTCACCCAGGTCGTTGACAATTAAATATTTATGATCCGGCGTAAATTTTGTCATGTGTACATGAGCGCTTTCCTGTCTGCCTTTCGGATCAATGCTTTTTCCGGTGTGTTTAATCACTTGTAAAGCTTCCGTTAAAGAACCATCAGCTTTTCGTGCAAATACGGCTAAACTGCCACCACTATAATTGGCAACAATTACATTTTTTGCATCAGCCGTAATAAAACAAGGATCAGCCCCATGACTGTCAACGTTGTTTAAAAAGGTTAACTCACCTGTTTTTGCATCATATTTAAATGCACTTACCGTACTGGTTGCTCCGGTTTCATTAACGGCATAAATAAACTTGTTATCGGGCGAAACGGCAACATAACTAGGATTTGCCGTGTTTTTTGCAATACTTTTTATGCTTGTAGCGGCAGTTAATGCATCAAAGTTATAAGTGTAAATTCCTTCACTTTTCCCTGGTGCGGTGTAAGTGCCTACAATCAGATTGTAATTTGTTTTCTGGGCAAAAGTAAGGGTCGAAAATATAGAAAGTATGAGCAGTGAACTAAGTTTTTTCATGAAATATGGTATTGATTTTAACAAATATAAAGAAAGTTGGCTACGGAGGTACAGAAAACACGGAAAGATGTTTCTTAATTATTAGAGACTGATTCCAATGGATGCCTATGCGGTAACCTTTGTACTTTTTCTCTGTGCACTTGGTGGTAAAAAACAATAATAACAAAAAAGGCAGCCAACTGGCTGCCTTCAAATACTATTTTATTAAATGTTTAATCTGAACCAATTCATGTTCTTCAAGATAGCGCCATCTGCCACGAGGAAGGTCTTTCTTGGTTAAATTGCCATACACTACGCGGTCTAATTTTTCTACATTATAACCTAAGTGTTCAAAAATACGGCGAACAATCCTGTTTTTTCCACTGTGGATCTGGATACCGATTTCTTTTTTGGTTCCGCCTGTAACGTAAGAAATGTTATCAGGTTTAATTAAGCCATCTTCTAATTCTAAACCAAAAGCAATCTTATTTAAATCGCCCTGTGATAAAGATTTATCCAGTTCTACATTGTAAATTTTAGTGATGCCGTTTTTAGGATGAGATAATTTATCTGCTAAATCACCATCATTGGTCATTAATAATAAACCGGTGGTATTGCGGTCTAAACGGCCAACCGGGTAAATGCGCTCGCGACTGGCTTTATCAACCAGTTGCATTACTGTACGGCGTTCCTGTGGATCGTCGGTAGTGGTGATGTAATCTTTTGGCTTGTTTAATAAAACGTAAACTTTTTTCTCACGTTTTAGTAATTCTCCGTTGTAACGAACCAAATCCTTTGAAGGGTCAACTTTATGTCCCAGCTCGGTAATGGCTTCGCCGTTTACGGTAATAATACCGGCAATAATTAACTCATCGGCTTTACGACGGGAGCAGATGCCTGCATTTGAAATATATCTGTTCAGGCGAATTAAGCCTTTATCTTCATTTGTTTTACGGCCCTGGGTAATTACAGTGCGCTCGGGGCGGTTAAATTCTGTATCTCTTGGCTGTGCCTCCTCGCGTTTTCTAAACGGACGGGTGTCGCCTTCCCTTGGCTCTCTTGGTTTTACATCTCTAGAACTTCCGGCACTTGGCTTAAAATCGTCTGATTTACCTCTCGATTTGTAATCTTTGTAGCCACCCTCTCTAGGTTTGAAATCTCTCGATCCACCATCTTTCGATTTGAAATCGCGTTCTCCTGTTCTTGGTTTGTAATCTCTCGATCCGCCTTCTCTTGGTTTAAAGTCGCGGTCGCCAGTTCTCGGTTTAAAATCTCTCGAATCTCCATCCTTAGATTTGAAATCACGTTCTCCTGTTCTTGGCTTATAATCTCTTGCACCACCTTCTCTTGGTTTAAAATCCCTGTCTCCGGTTCTTGGTTTATAGTCTCTCGATCCACCTTTGAAATCACGGTCGCCGGTTCTTGGCTTGTAATCTCTTGATTTACCTTCTCTCGGTTTAAAACCGCGGTCTTCTGATGCTGCATCTTTTGATTTAAACTCGCGATCGCCGAATTTGAAACTTTGTGGCTCCGAATCTTTTGATTTGAAATCACGTCCGCCTGATCTTGGTTTGAAATCTTTTTTGTCTCCGAAAGATTTTGATTTGAAATCTTTGCCGTCTGCGCTTCTGGGTCTGAAGCCTTCTTTAGAATCGGATGATTTTTTGAATTTGCTGTCTTTGTCGTCTGATCTCTTTCTGTCAGACCCGGCCGAACTACTTCTGCCTTCTGTTCTCCGACTGCCTGGTTTGGACTTGTCATCCCGACTGTTCCTGTTGTTTTTATTTATCATGATACGCTTTTAACGCATTAAAAATGCGGGCTGCAAATTTATGAAAAAATGATGAACATAACAATTTTAAGAGCTGAAAAATCAGATAAAAAAATAGCCTCTAATATAGGGAAATTTGTCTGAAAATCAAAATTTAAAATCCACGTTTAAAGCACTTTAGAGGCCGATTTTCGACCTTATTTCTGTAACTGTTTGATAATGTGCTTATTATTTTTTACCTTTGCCAACGTTTTTATATAAGTTCACCAAAAAAAGGAGGAAAATGTTAAAGAAACACATCGTACCATTTGCGGTAGTGGCAACACTATTTATCTTGGCAAAAGTGTTCGCTTACCAAATGCCCTTAGCACAAAAAAGTCTTTTAAAAGAAGAAAAATTAAACACTACAATACCCAAATCTGATAGCGTTAAAGTAGAAAACGAGGAAACCCCTCAATCTTTAATGGCACAGTTGAATTTCGCGGAAGAAACCCTGCCATTAGGCGATAAAAAGGTAGAACGCAAAATGAAAAAAATTCTCGCAGCACACACTTACGGAAATACCCAAACCAATCGCCTGCATGCAAAAGCAGCAAAATGGTTTCCTGTAATTGAACCCATTCTCGCTGCTTACGGAATCCCCAATGATTTTAAGTATTTGGCTTTGGTCGAATCTGGAATGACTCAGGGTGTTTCTCCAAAAGGTGCAGCCGGAATCTGGCAGTTTATGCCCGGCACAGCCCGCAACTATGGTTTGAGGGTAAATGGGAATGTTGATGAGCGCTATAACCTGCGCAAATCGACCATTGCAGCCTGTAAATACATTAAAGAAATGTATAAAGGTTTAGAAAGCTGGACATTGGTAGCTGCGGCTTACAATGTTGGCGACGGACGCTTACGCAAGCAGATCGATAATCAAAATCAGGATAATTACTATAAAATGAGGCTTAACCGCGAAACCGGTGGCTATGTTTATAAGGTGATTTCTATGAAACAGATTATGGAACATCCGAAACGTTACGGTTACGCAAAACCGCGCGTATTATTGGCCTACAACGCCGAATAATATAATTAAGATAAAGACAAGCATTTGGTAAGGCGTCCCGGTTTAAATCGGGACGCTTTTTATTTACGGTGGTTTCACAGATTGTTGGATTACACCGATTTGTTTTGCTGATGGATATTGTTTACCACAAGGTTACTAAGGTACGGAGTTATTTTATGCGTTATGCTAACCAATAAACCAGTGGCCAATGAGCTAATGAACATTTAGCCACGGATGCACGGATTGACACGGAAATATTTTCTGCATTATGCTAACCAACAAACCAATTAACAGTTTTCAGTTGGCAATTTGCAGTTAGAAGTTTGCAATTCACAGTTAACCAATTAACCAATTGAAACAATTAACCCATTTTCAGTTACCAATAAACTAATGACCAATGAACGATTGAACTATTGAAACCAATTTCCTTTCTTTGCAATATGTTCAAACTGCGCATCAATAAGATCATCAATCAACCGGGTGATAATATTACCTTTCAATTTGAGGAAGTAGATCAATATCCAAAATATTTGGCAGGACAGTTTTTGTCGCTGGTTTTTCAGGGGCAACATAAAGAGGTGAGAAGATCTTATTCTTTTAATAGTTCGCCGGATGTGAACGAGCCTTTGGCCATTACGGTGAAACGGGTGGAGAATGGAGAGATCTCGAGGTTTTTGCATCATAAAACTTCGGTAAACGATGTTCTTTTTGCTCAGGAACCGCAGGGTTTGTTCAGTTATTTGCCTGAAGAAAATCTGGAACGGGATCTTTTTCTTTTTGCCGCTGGTGTGGGTATTACGCCATTGTTCTCGATTATGAAAACAGCTTTGGTACGCGAGAAAAAATCTTTGATTACATTAATATATAGTAACCGGTCGAAAGAGGAAACTTTGTTTTATGATGAACTGATCGGATGGCAACAAAAATATCCTGACAGGTTGAAAATTGTCTGGATTTTTAGCAACAGTAAAAACTTAATGACAGCCAGGCTGAATAAATTCTATATTGAGAAATTAATCAAAGAACATTTACATTTCGATAGGGATAATGCGCTGTTTTATAGCTGCGGACCCATCATTTACATGGATTTATGCCGGATTACCTTATTGGGCATGGGTTTCGATATTACACAGATTAAAAGAGAGACTTTTGTACTGCCGGAAGATGAGGTGGATGAAGATGATAGTTCTGAAAAAATAGTCGATAAAAATACCTATTCGGTTATTTTAAATTTCAAAGGAGAATTGTACAATCTTGAAGTGCCATGGCCAAAGCGGATTTTAGATGTTGCGCTGGAAAATAAAATTAAACTTCCTTATAGTTGTCGGGGTGGTGTATGCAGTACCTGTGTGGCAAATTGCACCAAAGGTGCAGTTAGGATGGATTATAACGAAGTGCTTACCGATGATGAACTGGAAAGGGGCCGGGTGCTGGTTTGTACAGGGCACCCAACGGAAAATGGAACGACGATAGAGTGGTAGGGTTAAGAAAATTATATTATTTATTAACGCTGCTAACGGTTGTTATGTAAAAAGTTTTGCAGGCAGAGCTTTGAGTAATATGTATTATGTCGTTTTGCATTCATGTTTTTTTTTGCATTTCTCGAATGCCAGAGCATTGGTGATCGGTCTTTTTTGTTTGGTTATATCTTTGTGCACTAAATCTTTTTATTAACTATTTTTTAATCTTTTGGCAGCAATATCTATTTGGTTAATAAAATCTTTTTCTGCTTTTGAAAGATCATTTTTTGTTTGTTCCTTGTATTTTTCATACTCTTTGTGAGCTTTATCTAATGCTTTTTGATGGCTAATACTTCCTGCATTGGTTAGAATGTCATTACCTGTCATTGTTAAAAAGTCGTCTAAACGGTTTATCCAATCAATCATATACATTGGCTTTCTGTTTAGTGCCTGCAATTCGGCTAGTTCTAAATAAGCAGTTACCATTCTATTGAGTAATTCCAGTTCTTTTTCGTTCAAATAGTTTTTGGCAATTTCTATTTCTTTTTTTGTTGGCTGTTCACCTTTAAAATTGGTTAAGCCTAAATTAGGCTTTTCAGCATCAATTCGTTTGTAAATGGTTTCGGCTGCAGTTTCTCCATGTGCTGCCCAATGCATTTTATTTTGAACCGTTTTAAAAAACAGCAAAGACACTTCTGCATTACCATCATAATCTATGCTGGTTGCATAAATATCGAGAACCTTACGCCAAAATATTTTTTCAGATGAACGTATATCTCTGATACGAGCTAATAGTTCATCAAAATAATTACCTCCACCTGCTTCTTTTAAAAGCTCATCATTCATAGTAAAGCCTTTTACTATGTATTCTTTTAGTCGAGTAGTTGCCCATTGCCTAAACTTAGTCCCCTGTAAACTTTTTACCCTATAGCCTACCGAAATGATCACGTCTAAATTGTAATAATTGGTAGGTTTGGTAGAAAAATCGGAATTTCCGATTTTTCTCGAAGAAGCATTTTTTTCCAGTTCTCCTTCTTTGTAAATATTTAGAATATGCTCGTTAATGGTTGATTTTGCTTTTTGAAATAACTCTGCCATTTGCTCAATTGTCAACCAAACAGTTTCATTCTCTAAGCGGGTTTGAATTTTGGTTTGCCCGTCTTCTGTTTGATATATGATTAATTCAGAATTCATTTTAGTTGTTTTTTCTTATTTAAATTTATACGTTTCAATTTTCGTTCGGTTTGGAAAATACGGTATGTAACGTCTATGGAATTTGCGAAGATGGCGATTTTTAGTATAAAGTTGAAGTGGAGAATTGATGTTTAATTACCCGCAAAACCATTTCTCTAAAAATACAAAACCGTCGCCTCATTATCAGCGTTTATCTGGTATGACGAAAACTTTTTTTACGCTTATCATCTGCCTGATCTGTTTACAATCCTTTGCTCAAGATTCAATAGCCGTAAAAAGAGAGTTTGCGAATAAAGAATATATTCATCTGTACAAAGAAAATGCCGATTTAGCCTATACGGCGCCGGGTGGGGAATTGGGCGCACCCTCTAAATATGTCATTAACGGGCGGCTCACCACCACTTATATGCTTTTTGGTAGTTATAAATCGCCCATTGCTTTTGCCATTATTCCTGATTTTACCGTTCGTGTGCGAACAGAATTTTCGGCTGCGGTGCGAACGCCGAGTTACCGTTTGGGCGGAGCGCTTTATGCGAGGTTAAATCCTGATCCCGATCATTATAAATATGCCGAGCTGGCTTTTACCCACCATTCAAACGGTCAGGATCAGTCTGCTTTTAATCCCGATGGAACAATTAACACCCGCACCGGAAATTTTAATGCAAATTATTTAACGCTTTCTTATCGCTTTGGAGATTTTACACCTGTTAATACAGATCAAAGCTATTATTCTTTCAATCATCGCGTCGGTTTGCAGTGGTATAAGTTTTTCAGATATGAGCCTGCGCTAAATGAGGGTTTTGGATTTACAAGAGTGTTGTACGGTTTCTCCTGGCGAAGGTATGATGAAATCGAAAAAAATGCCCGGAATAAGCAAAAAGTAAAAACCGAAAAAGAAACCTGGCGTTTAAATACCGAGTTATCTTATGCCGTAAATAAAATTCCATCGAAAAATTTTGCCAGTATTCAGAAGAGGCTTAATGCTGAAATCAATTTCAATTATAGCTTCCCTTTTATGAACAATGTGTTTCTAATGGCGGCGGTAGGCTATTATGGCGAAGATAATTACAATATCTATTTTCAGGATCATTACAGTTATGTGCGCTTTGGCTTATCATCTGGTTTCCTTAGAAATAGAAGCCGACATTATGACAATTAATAGGTAATACAGATTGGTTTTGACTTTCTTTTTGATAAAATTTTTAGCATTTTTGCGGATTGAAATCCGGTCTTTTTAAAGGCCTGGTTTTGGCCCCAACTTTAAATAAAATATGAGCAATAAATCTATCGACCTCGGCGAGCAAAAAGATGTAGAAGTATATGGTGCGAGGGTACATAATTTAAAGAATATAGATGTTAGTTTTCCGCGCAACGAGCTTGTGGTAATCACGGGTTTAAGTGGCAGCGGTAAATCATCATTGGCTTTCGATACCATTTATGCCGAAGGTCAGCGCCGGTATATGGAAACATTTAGCGCTTACAGCCGCCAGTTTATGGGAGGCATGGAGCGCCCGGATGTAGATAAAGTTTCAGGATTAAGCCCGGTTATTGCCATTGAGCAGAAAACCACCAGCAAAAATCCGCGCTCAACCGTGGGTACCATTACCGAAATTTACGATTTTATGCGTTTGCTCTACGCCCGTGTAGCCGATGCCTATTCGTACAATACCGGCGAGAAGATGGAACGCATGAGTGAAGATCAGATTCTGCAGAATATCTTTAATAAATTTGATGGAGTTGCTGTAAATATCCTCGCACCGGTGGTTAAAGGTAGAAAAGGGCATTACCGCGAACTTTTTGAGCAAATCCGCAAACAGGGTTATGTAAAAGTGCGTGTAGATGGAGAAATAAAAGATATTACCGCTAAAATGCAGGTAGATCGTTATAAAATCCACGATATTGAAGTGGTAATCGATCGCCTGATTATTGATGTAAAGGATAAAAAACGCCTGCTCGATTCGTTACAAACCGCGATGAAAATGGGTAAAGGCGTAATCAAAATCAGCGATAAGGATAATAACGTAGCCCACTTTAGTAAGTTTTTGATGTGCCCAACTACGGGTATTTCTTATGATGAGCCACAACCAAACAGCTTTTCGTTCAACTCGCCTTATGGCGCCTGCGAACGTTGCGATGGTTTGGGCTATATTTTCGTAGTGGATAAAGAATCAGTGATCCCAAATCCAAAACTGAGCATTTTAAACGGTGGTTTGGCACCTCTTGGCGAATACCGCGATATCTGGATGTTCCAGGTGTTAAAAGCTTTGGCTAAAAAATACAGTTTCTCGCTTTCTACGCCGATTGAAAAATTAAGCGACGAGGTAATTAACATCATTTTAAACGGTTCGCCCGATCTGATCAAGGTTGAGGTAGAATACAATAAATGGAACGTTCAGAATTATAACATCACCTTCGATGGTATTATTAAAATGCTTGAAGAGCAGAACGAAAAAAGAAGCGAATCAGCATCTGATGATATGGACGAATTCAGGAAACTGAAAACCTGCCCGGAGTGTCATGGTGCCCGTTTGAAAAAAGAAAGTCTGCATTTTAAAGTAGATGGCAAAAACATTTTTGAGCTTTCATCGATGGATATCAATAACCTTCATCAGTGGTTTGAAAAAGTTGATGAACGTTTGTCTGACCGTCAGAATATTATTGCCAAAGAAATTTTAAAGGAGATTAAAGCGAGGATTGGCTTTTTAACCGATGTAGGTTTAACTTATTTAACTTTAGATCGGACTGCCCGCACACTTTCAGGTGGCGAGGCGCAGCGTATCCGTTTGGCCACACAGATTGGTTCGCAGTTGATGAATGTAATGTACATCCTCGATGAACCGAGTATTGGTTTGCATCAGCGTGATAACGAACGGTTAATCAATGCACTTAAAAATCTTCGCGATCTTGGAAATACCGTTCTGGTGGTAGAACATGATAAGGATATGATTTTAGAGGCTGATTGGGTAATTGATGTTGGTCCGGGTGCAGGTATCCACGGGGGTACGGTTGTAGCCGAAGGAACTGCTGCACAGATCCTGAAATCAAATACTTTAACTGCCGATTATTTAAATGGCAAAAAACAGATTGAAACCCCAAAAGTCCGCCGGAAAGGCAACGGACATAAATTATCACTTATTAAAGCAACCGGACATAACCTGAAAGAGGTTTCTGTTGATTTTCCTTTAGGTAAATTTATTGCAGTAACCGGAGTTTCGGGCAGTGGTAAGTCGAGTTTAATTACTGAAACTTTATACCCGATTTTAAACCATCATTTTTTCAGGGCCAAAAAAACACCTTTGCCTTACGAAAAAATCAATGGTTTAAAAGAAATCGATAAGGTGATCGAAATTGATCAGGCGCCGATTGGCAGAACGCCACGGTCAAATCCTTCTACCTATACCGGGGTCTTCTCTGATATCAGGAATTTGTTTGTGCAGTTGCCCGAAGCAAAGATTCGTGGCTACAAACCAGGCCGTTTTTCTTTCAATGTAAAAGGTGGCCGTTGCGAAACCTGTCAGGGTGCGGGTTTAAAGGTTATCGAGATGAACTTTTTGCCCGATGTACAGGTACCTTGCGAAGAATGTGGCGGAAGAAGATATAACAGGGAGACGTTAGAAGTTCGTTTCCGTGGAAAATCCATCAGTGACGTGCTGGATATGAGTATTGAAGATGCCTGTAGTTTCTTTGAAAATATTCCGATCATTTACCGGAAAATCAAAACCTTAAAAGATGTTGGTTTGGGTTATATCACTTTAGGGCAATCGTCGGTTACCTTATCGGGAGGGGAGGCGCAGCGTGTAAAACTGGCCACAGAACTTTCGAAAAAAGATACCGGAAAAACTTTTTATATTTTGGATGAGCCTACAACAGGACTTCATTTCGAAGATATTAATGTGCTTTTAGGTGTACTGCAGGAGCTGGTTGATAAAGGAAATACCATTTTGGTGATCGAACATAATTTAGATGTGGTTAAAGTTGCCGATTGGGTGATCGATTTAGGTGAAGAAGGCGGCGCTGGCGGCGGAAGAATTTTATTTGAAGGCACACCCGAAGGTTTAATCCAGAATCCGATTAGTTTAACCGGAAAATTTTTGAAAAAGGAAATGGAGTGGATTCCGCAAAACGGAAAGTCCGAGGTCGGGAGTCGGGAGTCAGAAGTTAAAGTGCCGAAGAAAAGCACAGCTAAAAAGAAGAAGTAGTTTGAAGTCGGAAGTCCGAAAGACCGAAGTCGGAGGTTTAATTGTCTAATCCATCATCCATTTTACATCATCCATCAAAAAATGATTTTCACCGATACCCATACCCATTTATATTACGAGCAGGATGCCGAAAAACAGGCGCAGCTAATGGAGCGTTGTTTTGAAAACGATGTGAACCGTTTGTTTTTGCCTAATGTTGATGTAAAATCAATTGTGATGATTGATGACCTCATGGCGAAATATCCTCAAAACTGTTTTGCAATGGCCGGCCTGCATCCCTGCGATGTAAAAGAAGATTATTTGACGCTGCTGGATGAAATTTACTCGAGTATTGCCGGACGAAAAATCTATGCCATTGGCGAAATCGGGATCGATCTGTATTGGGATAAAACCACGTTGGCTATTCAGCAGGATGCTTTCAGGAAACAGATTGCCTGGGCAAAAGATTTAGGTTTGCCTATTGTGATCCATTGCAGAGAGGCTTTTGATGAAGTTTTTGAAGTACTGGAAAGCGAACGCGATGAAAAACTCCGTGGCATATTCCATTGCTTTACCGGAAATTTGGCTCAGGCCAGGCAGGCGATTGATCTTAATTTTTATTTAGGCATTGGTGGGGTAGTAACCTATAAAAAGGCAGGTTTGGATCTGGTATTGGCAGATATCCTTTTAAATAACCTGGTTTTAGAAACCGATTCGCCTTATTTAGCACCTGTTCCTTTCCGTGGCAAACCAAACGAGAGTAGCTATCTGGTTTATATCGCGCAAAAGCTGGCAGATATTTATGGTGTTTCTGTTGAAGAAGTTGCAAATGTAACTACTGAAAACTCGAAAAAGATTTTTGGAGTATAGAATTTAGTCCGGAGTCATTAGTCTGAAGTCTTTAGTCAATCCAGCCACTTCGTCATTTCGACCGAAGAGAAGCGTAGTGGAGAAATCTGCTGAGTATCTATAATGCAGGATAATGATATTGTTGATTTCTTGTATCGCAAAATATCGGCAATAATTTTATTATTTTGGTAAAATAATAACTTTTTTTAGCTTTTTTATTGCTATTTTGAAAATCATTCCTGATCATTTCTAAATTTTTAGTTTCTTTGTGGTGAGCAACCTTCACTAAACCAAATGACCAAAATACTTATTATCTATACCGGTGGCACCATCGGTATGGTTAACGACCCTACAAACGGAATGTTAATTCCGTTTGATTTCGAGCAGATCAAAGAAAACGTACCCGAACTGGGTCGTTTAGATTACCAGTTAGATGTACACTCTTTCAATCCGGTTTTGGATTCATCAAATATGGATCCTGAAATATGGAAAACACTGGCCGAATTGGTTTATAACAAATATGACCAATACGATGGCTTTGTGATCCTCCACGGATCTGATACCATGGCCTTTACCGCTTCGGCACTGAGCTTTATGCTCGAAAACCTGGATAAACCTGTTGTATTAACCGGATCGCAATTGCCAATCGGCGAAATCAGAACAGACGCTAAAGAAAATTTAATTACTGCTTTAGAAATTGCTGCCACCAAAGAAGATGGCAAAGCATTATTCCCGGAGGTTTGCATTTATTTTGACGCACAATTATTCAGGGGTAACCGTTCCATTAAGTACAACAGCGAAAAATTTGAGGCTTTCCGCTCGCCAAATTACCCTGTCCTTGCAGAGGCCGGAGTACATTTACAGTTTCACAGAAATTATATTTTAAAAGCTACCGGCGGTGAGTTAAAATTACATACCAATTTTAATTCGAACATTGGTGTGCTTAAACTATACCCGGGAATCACCCCGCAGGCTGTTCAGGCCATTACCGATTCGAAAGTAGATGCCATTATTTTAGAAACCTTTGGCTCAGGCAATACCTCCACCGCACAATGGTTTCTGGATAGTTTGCGCCAGGCCATTTTAAATGGAAAAATCATTATAGACATTTCTCAGTGTAAAAAAGGTTCAGTGCAGCTTGGCCGTTACGAAACCAGCAGGGAATTGTTAAAAATGGGTATAGTAAGCGGCTACGATTTAACTTTCGAGGCAACCGTAACCAAACTGATGTTCGTAATGGGCTTAGGTTTATCAGTTGAAGAAAGCCGTAAACTGATGGATGAATCGTTGAGAGGGGAGCTGACAAAGGATTAAACGCTGGTCGGAATTTGTAATCCCGTCTCTTGAACTAAGGATTTCAAATCCTTAAAACCAGTTAGGTCGAGATTGCAAATCTCGACCAACGAAGTGAATCATTGCAGGGGAGAGCTGACGAAGGATTAATGTTTCCAGCGTTTATAATTTTAAGGAAATGAGCAGTTCCGCTCTTTTGGAGGTTTTCAGTCCCGCTCACGCTTCTGCCGATGAAGAATCGGCATCTCGCTTCGATCGGGTTTAGAGACAAAGGATAAGTACAATTGGCTAAACCTGGCAAAGTGCAGTATTTGGCGTGATGTAAGGAACAGGCCTTTTCGGTTATAAACCAGTAGCAGCAGCTCCCGATTTTTTTTATCGGGACTAAAGCGAATGGCAGGGCTTCACTGGCCAGGAACAACAAAAGGTTCGTTTTCAAATAAAAAGGATTCAGATTTAGCACTACTAAATTTAATATATAGATCAGCTGTTTCATGCACTCCAATAAGTAAAACTTCTGCAATTATGACCAACATCATTTCGGTTATAAGTATTTAGCCCTATTTTTGCTAGGGAAGGGTATATGGCGAAAGGTTATATCTTGATACTCACTTCTCCATACTTGATACTTATTAAACATGAAAATAGAACAGATATATACAGGTTGCCTGGCAGAAGCCGCTTATTACATCGAAAGCGATGGCGAAGCTGCAATTATTGATCCTTTAAGAGAAGTTGCTACCTATTTAAAAAAAGCTGAAAAAGCCGGCGCCACCATTAAATATATTTTCGAAACGCATTTTCATGCCGATTTTGTTTCGGGCCATGTAGACCTTGCAGAAAAATCGGGTGCTGCAATTATCTACGGACCAACCGCCAAAACTGGATTTAAATCGTACATGGCCAAAGATGGCGAGCAGTTTAAAATTGGTAATATCACGATAACCGCATTACACACCCCGGGCCATACTTTAGAATCGACCACTTATCTGTTAACCGATGAAAATGGGATAGACCATTGCATTTTTAGTGGCGATACCTTATTTATCGGTGATGTAGGCCGACCAGATTTGGCGCAAAAAGGACATTTAACAATGGATGATTTGGCCGGAATGCTCTACGATTCGTTAAATGAAAAGATAAAGCCGTTGGCTGATGATATAATTGTTTACCCGGCTCATGGTGCTGGTTCTGCCTGTGGTAAAAGCATGAGTAAAGAAACTTTTGATACGCTTGGGCATCAGAAACAGGTAAATTATGCTTTAAAGGCCGAAACAAAAGAACAGTTTATTGCCGAAGTAACAGATGGTATTTTGCCTCCGCCACAATATTTTGCTAAAAATGCTGCCATTAATAAAGGTGGGGTAGAAAGTATTGATGAAGTGTATGAAAAAGGTTTAAATGCCTTAACGCCACAACAGTTTGAGGATCTGGCGAACCAGACCGGTGCCATTATGCTCGATACCCGCGATCCGCAGGTTTTTGCAAAAGGTTTTATCCCAAATTCGATCAATATTGGGTTAAACGGGCAGTTTGCACCCTGGGTTGGAGCTTTGATTACCAACCTGCAACAGCCGATTTTATTGATTACTGATCAGGGAAAAGAAGAAGAAACGATTACACGTTTAACGCGTGTGGGTTACGATAGTACCATTGGTTATTTGGATGGTGGTTTCGAAAACTGGACTGCTACAGGAAAGGAAATCGATACCATCGAGTCTATTTCTGCAGAAGCTTTTGAACAGGCTGCATCGAATGAAGAAATAACCGCATTAGATGTTCGTAAACCAGGCGAGTACGAATCAGAACACCTTGAATTTACGCTGAGCCGTCCGTTGGATTTTATTAACGACTGGACTACTGAAATTAATCCAAAAGCTACCTATTATATTCATTGCGCGGGTGGTTACCGCTCCATGATTGCAGCTTCGATTTTAAAATCGCGTGGGGTAGAAAATGTAATTGATGTAGCCGGCGGTTATGGTGCCATAAAAAATACCGGTTTAAAAAGAACCGATTTCGCTTGCCCTAGTAAAGCAATGAAAGTATAATTATTATAAGAGACCGTCCTTTCGAGCGTAGTCGAGAAATCTATCTAGGCAGATCTCTCTGCTCCGCGATGCTTCGATCGAGATGACGACTATTCTTTTAGATAAAACATTTAAATGTCTGAAAATCAAAATCATTACGACGTATTAATTATAGGTGCCGGCCCCATAGGGATGGCCTGTGCAATTGAAGCTCAAAAGGCAAACCTTAGCTATGTGATTATAGAAAAAGGTGCTTTGGTAAACAGTTTGTTCAATTATCCGGTATTTATGACTTTCTTTTCTACTTCGCAAAAGTTAGAAATTGGGGGTGTACCTTTTGTAACCATCAGCCCCAAGCCCAACCGAAACGAAGCCGTGGAATATTATCGCCGTGTGGCCGAAAAATTTGATTTAAACATCAATCTTTTCGAACGGGTGCAACAGGTGGTTAAAAATGATGGGGGTGTTTTTGAAATTAATACTTCTAAAACCAATTATACGGCTGGCAATGTGATTGTGGCCACAGGTTTTTACGATGTACCTTTATTGATGAATGTTCCCGGAGAAGGTTTGCCAAAGGTGACACATTATTATAAAGATCCACATTTATATGCTTTCCAGAATGTAGTGGTGGTTGGCGCCAATAATTCGGGTGTTGATGCCGCATTGGAAACTTACCGCAAAGGGGCAAATGTAACCATGGTAGTGAGGAGTGGCGAACTTGGTCCGCATGTTAAATACTGGGTTCGCCCCGATATACAGAACAGGATTAAAGAAGGTGAAGTTACGGCTCTTTTTAATTCGGAATTGGTTGAAATAAGGGAAGGGGAAGTGGATATTAAAACACCTGATGGCGTTAAAACCATTCCAAATGATTTTGTGATCGCGATGACGGGCTATCAGCCGGATTTTTCGATGTTAAGAAAATTTGGTATCGACTTACCCGAAACACTATGCCCGGTTTATAACGAAGAAACCATGGAAACTAACATAAAAGGTTTGTATCTGGCCGGCGTAGTTTGTGGTGGTTTAGATACCCACAAACTTTTTATCGAAAATTCGAGGGTGCACGCCGAAATTATCGTGAAGAATATTTTGAGTTAGTATCTTATGAAGTTTCAGAAGGGCGGTGCGGGGGAGAATCTCGTAATTTTGGGTTTCCGTCATTTCGAGCGGAGCGCAGCGAAGTCGAGAACCTGGAGGCTCTGCGAAGCAAAATCTGCCTAGATGTTAAATCTCTCCTAAATATCGTCACCCTGAACTTGTTTCAGGGTCTTTCATTAATATAGATCTCTCCATTTCTCTGCGTTTCAGTCGAGATGACGATCGTTTTATTTGAAATTTCTATTTTAAAACTTTACGTTTTCCATATTTGTAAGCTGCACGCAACATTAATGCGATTACCAAAATTTGGATTGCCAGTAGCGCATTTGTAGGCGTAAAAACAGTTGCAGCAAATTCTTTTATTACGTTAACTTCAGTTGGTTTGGCTTTTACCGATAACGGTGGATAGACTGTCCACCCACTTTTCCATGGATTAAAAAAAGTTGCAATTAAACTCATCTTAACCAGTAATACATTAAAGCACAAACCTAAAATTAAAAAGATCCTTAGAGGTAATTTCCGATTGAAGCCGTATCTGTTTTCTTTGATAAAATAGAATACAAAGGAAAAAAAGATAAAGAAACAGATAAAAAAGTGCTGATTCGCAATAACGAAATAAGTGTCGTGAAGGTTAATGTCTATATCCTTTTCGAAAATTGCTTTTCCAAAAAAGAGTATCCCGACAATGATGGTAAATGCGATACAGCCTGTAAGCCATAAAGTTTCCTGTAATATTGGTTTGATTTTCATGAAGCGGGTTTTAGATTAATTTTTAGTAAAGATAAACTGAGTATCGTCATTTCGAGCGGAGTGCAACGCAGTCGAGAAATCTGTTTGGATAGATCTCTCCACTTCGCTATGCTCCGGTCGAGATGACGCTTTTTATTGAACCGGAACCTTCAACATGCTTCCTACAAAACTTTCAATGGCCTTCTCTACACCTGGCAAATCTTTCGAGGTAATATATGATCCCATTACGTGGTTACCCGCATTAGGAATGGCTACTTTTTGTTTTAAATTATGTGGCGTACCCAGTTCATCATACATTTTCAGCATGGCATCTACCTTAACTACCGGATCCTGCTCCAGTTCATTTTTATAATAATAAAGCAATAGTACGGGCTGTTTCACTTTTTGGAAAGTGGGTTTGAGCATACTGCTTTCGATAAATTCTTCCAGCTCAACCAGCGATTCGAGGCGGTAATTAGTGTACCAGTATTTTTTGTACTCGTCGGTACGGTCGTCTACTTTCCGTTCATCGCCGCCTACCACTTTTCGGGCAATCTGTAAACCCCATGGATTATTTAAAAGCCAGGCATTTTTATCGTTAATGGCCACATTTGGCGACATTAAAATCAAGCTGTTAATTTCGGGATAAGTTGCCGCTAATTTTAAAGCCACCGTTCCGCCGGTAGAAGTGCCCACTAAAATTACTTTTTTACCCAGTTTTTTACCAATGGCATAGGCCTGCTTGCTGGTTTCCCAAAGGCGGTCGGCAGTGAAATATTGCATAGGTGCCAGGGTATCTATCCCGTGATCGGCTAAACGCGCAAGGTATAAATTGGCATGTAGCGCTTTAGCTAAATTGATATGTACCGGATTACCTTCTGTTTTTGATGCCGAAAAACCATGTAAATAAACAATGGCGTATTCTGTTTGCTGATGAAGACCATCTGTCCAAACAATTTCGGCCTCGTTACCGGGTTTTATTTTGTGCATGGATTCGATGCTGGCCACATAATGGTCAAGGTCTTCCAGATCGGGGACTTTTGTAAGCTCCTCATTAAACACCGGTTTTTTGGGCTTTGGTCCCAATAAATAACCAGCGATAATGAATGCCGAAAGACCAATGATTGCTTTGTAACGTTTTTTCATGCCCGGTAAATATTGGTTTAAATGTAAAATTTGAAATTAAATAAAGCTAATTTTTTCGGTGAATTAATTGTCGTTTTGAGGGGCTTTTACCTGCACTACCCCATCATGATAAACCTGATAGCGCCAAATAGCCCACAGCCCGAAGCATGAGGGCGAGGACTATGGGCAATAGCAGGACGAAAGATGTTGTGGATTACTGCCACCTGGCTTTCCAAATCCTTAATAATAAGATGGCGGATTACCTTTTTATGGGAAATTAGCTTAAGTTTGCAATCAAAATTTTTCGACTTAATGCCGGGAATCGAACAGATAAAAACACCTATAGCTGCTGATATTAAAGCGTTTGAAAAAACCTTTAAGGAATCGATGCATAGCGACGCACCGTTGCTGGATAGGATTACCCATTATATTGTAAAGCAAAAAGGCAAACAAATGCGACCGATGTTCGTGTTTTTTGCGGCTAAATTGTGCGGCGGAATTACCGAATCAACCCATCGAGGGGCAGCTTTGGTGGAACTTTTACATACCGCAACTTTGGTCCACGATGATGTTGTGGATAACGCCTACGAGCGCCGTGGCTTCTTCTCTATTAATGCTTTATGGAAAAATAAAATTGCCGTTTTGGTTGGCGATTACCTGCTGGCCAAGGGATTGTTGCTTTCGGTAAACAATAATGAGCACCGTTTGTTACAGATTGTATCGGAAGCGGTAAAACAGATGAGTGAGGGTGAGTTGCTGCAGGTAGAAAAGGTACGGAGGATGGATATTTCGGAAGATTTGTATTTCGATGTGATCCGCCAGAAAACTGCTTCTTTAATTGCTTCCTGCTGTGCTGCGGGTGCGGCTTCGGCTGGTGCTGATGATGCAACGATAGAAAAAATGCGTTTGTTTGGAGAAAAAGTGGGGATTGCCTTTCAGATTAAAGACGATACCTTTGATTTTGGAACCGATGATGTTGGCAAGCCTTTAGGTATTGATATTAAAGAAAAGAAGGTAACCTTGCCTTTAATTTATGCCTTAAATAAAGCGGAGAAAACAGAACGTAAAAAAATGATCAACCTGGTGAAAAACCATCAGGATGATCCGGTTAAAATACAACAGATTATTGATTTTGTAAATGCACACAAAGGTGTGTATTATGCCAATGAGAAAATGTTGGAATACCAGCACTCAGCATTTGAGATTCTGCACAGTTTTGATGCCGGCGAAGCCAGGACAGGTTTAGAACAGCTTGTACTATATACTACTGAACGTAAAAAATAATGGGTAACGAATTACTTTTTAGCTTAGGTTTTTTGCTTTTTATTGCATTGATCCTGGCATTAGATTTAGGTCTTTTTAGCAGGAAAGAGCATGTGGTGAGTTTAAAACAAGCCGGAGTAATGAGTTTGATTATGGTGGCGCTTGCCATCGGCTTTTATTTTATTCTGTTAACAGAGGGGCACCAGCTCCATGGAATCAGGGATTTTGCCCATCTGCAGGAAATCGTAACCAAACACCAGCACCACATTAAATTAATTCCAGGTGATTTTGAAGGGAGTTTAGCAGTTTATAAACAAAACCTCGGGTTGGAATTTTTAACGGGTTATGTGATCGAATACGCTCTTTCGGTAGATAATATTTTTGTTATTGTGCTCATTTTCTCTGCCTTTGCGGTTGAAGAGAAATATTACCACAGGGTATTGTTCTGGGGGATATTGGGCGCAATCATCATGCGTTTCATTTTCATTTTTGTGGGCGCGGCACTAATTACCAAATTTGCATGGATACTTTACATTTTCGGCGCCTTTTTGGTGTTTACGGGTGTAAAGATGTTTTTTAGCAAAGAAGAGGATGATAAAATTGATCCCGAAAACCACCCGGTGGTGAAATGGGCTTCTAAAATATTCTCGATCCATCCAAAGTACGAGGGTAAAAATTTCTTTGTTAAAATCGATCATAAAACATTTGTTACCCCTTTATTCCTGGTATTGCTGATTGTAGAATTTACCGATCTGTTATTTGCAGTCGATTCTATTCCGGCTATTTTTGCCGTAACGAAAGATCCTTATATTGTATTTTTCTCTAATATTTTTGCCATCATGGGTTTACGTTCCATGTTCTTTTTACTGGTAAATATTATCCATAAATTCCATTATTTAAAAACCGGATTAGCATTTTTACTGGCCTTTATCGGCGTAAAAATGTTGGCGCATACCTATCTGGAAAAGTGGGGTTTCACCACCGAGCATTCACTGATTGTGATTCTGAGTATTCTGGTGATCAGTATTGTAGCCTCTTTGGTTTTTCCGAAGAAAAAGGCGCATGTAAAGCCTTAGCTAAAGTTTTGTCATTCTGAGCGTAGCGAAGAATCTTTTTAGCCGTGATTAACCGGCAGAAATCGTCATTGCGAGGCACCAAGCAATCTTAATGGTCATGCTATCTAGCGATCGTTGTAAGATTGCTTCGTCGGCTGAAAAAGCCTTCTCGCAATGACAACTTTTTTTATTGAACAAGCTTCTACCCAAAGCAAAATATACGTTACAGCCACAATTATCTGTCTAAAATTTGTACTTTCAGCAGATAAACTAAACCTAATGAAATACCTTTTCTCTACCGCACTGCTTTGTACGGTTTTATTTGCCAATGCTCAGGATAAATTTGGCGATGTTTTCGCAAAAATCAATACCGATGTACAGCAAAACTCAAAAGCTTACCAAACCCTTAAATACGAAACCGAAACCATTGGTCATCGTTTAACAGGCTCGGCAAATGGTGCAAAGGCAGAGCAATATGCATTCGATTTGTTGAGATCTTATGGCTGCGAAGTTAAATTTCAGCCTTTTGAGGTGGAAAGCTGGACCAGAAAAACCATCAGTGTAGAGATTGGGGCAGATAAAAATAGCCTGACGAAAATGAAAGCCGTTACACTGGCACATTCGCCGGTGAATGCCGATGTTACCGGTGAAATTGTTGATGCAGGTAACGGACTGGAAGCAGATTATCAGGCCAGTCCTGAAAAGTTTAAAGGTAAAATAGCTTTGATTTATCTGGGTGTGTTGCCAGGTTCAGCGGCAGGAACCAAATCCTTACACCGTTCGGAGAAAACCGCGATTGCCACAAAATATGGTGCCATTGGTGTCATCATTATCAATACAGTAAAAGATGGTGTGCTTTTAACCGGAACCGCTTCGGTAACAGGCAAATTAATCCCGGTCCCGGCAGTTTGTATTGGTTTGGAAGATGGAATGGCACTGAAAGAGAAAATTAAATCGCAGCCGCAAACAGCACATATTGCCATGACCAATTTCTCTGGACTGATTAAAGCCCGCAATGTAGTGGCCACCTTTAAAGGAACAGAATTACCTAAAGATAAAATTGTGGTCGGCGGACATTTAGACAGCTGGGATTTAGCTACTGGCGCCATCGATAATGGAATCGGTTCTTTCGCGATTATGGATATGGCAAGGACTTTCAAAAAACTGAATTTAAAAACCAAACGTACAGTAGAATTTGTACTGTTTATGGGCGAGGAGCAGGGTTTATTAGGATCTAAAGCTTATATCGATCAGGCTAAGAAAGACAAAACCTTAAGTCAGGTAAAGTTTATGCTTAATTACGACATGACCAACGATCCTAAAGGTTTTTCTACATCAAGAGCAGAAATGAAAACTCTTTTTACCACATGGGGAGCTGATATTGTAAAAATTGATACCGGTTTTAAAAACCTGTTTAATGCTGGTGCGGGTTTACATAGCGATCATCAGCCGTTTATGTTAGAGGGTATCCCTACAGGTGGTGGCTTTGGAGGTAAACTGCCTAACAATTCAGGCCCGTTTTACCATTCTGATGGTGATAATTTTAAACTGGTTGATGAACAACAACTTAAAAATACGGTGCGTTATAGCGCTATGTTAACTTATGCTCTGGCCAATACGCCAAGAATCCCGGTGGGTGTTCAGGGGGAAGAAGAGTTAAGGGCTTTCTTAGAATCGCAGAACTTAAAAGAACCTTTAACCATTGCAGGCGAGTGGCGATGGAAGTAATAATTTGATAGTTTTTCCTTTCGGGATGATTATACAGATTTGCTGATTACAGTGATTTTTATGTAATTATTCATATAGTTATTTCGTCATTTCAACCGTAGTGGAGAAATCTTTGAATTGGAAGAATAACGATTATTCAAAGATTTAGCATGATTGCAATTTGTTCAAAATTAAGATTGTATTATGCTGTTAAAGCAATCAATAAAAATTTTGCATGCAAAGAATCCCCGGTATGATGTTATTACTTTCCGAATTGTATTGATATCGTAAGTTTTAACGATTTCTCAGGTTTTCCCTGCCAATCAATAACAACATTACCCGCTAATATAGCTTTCCAATTGCGAAATGGTTTGTTTTTGGTCGGCAATAATAAATTTTACCACATCACCGATGGATACCATGCCTTTTACCTCGCCGTTTTCTACAACCGGTAAATGGCGGATGTGTTTATCCGTCATCAGTTCCATACAATGATCAATACTGTCGCTAAACTTGATGGTAATGGGGTTTGCCGTCATGGCTTCTTTAATCAGTGTATCTTTTGATGATTTCCCCTGAAGGATGATTTTCCGGGCATAATCGCGTTCGGTAAAAATTCCCTGAAGTTGTTCGTATTCCATGACCAATACGGCACTGATGTTTTTTTCTGTCATTACTTTTAAGGCATCCAGAACAGAAATACTTTCTGATACGGAGATAATGATGGCGTGTTTGGTGTCGAGCAGATGTTTTACACTTTTCATAAATGTTAATTTGGTTATAACAATTTAAGAAATAATAAGCTGTAAATCAAAGTTTTATTTAAAGTTCTTCCTGGCTTTAAAAGGTAGCACAGTTTATGTAATATAAACCTGACGGAAACGGCAGCCTCCGATTCTTCATCGGAGCTATAGTGTATGGCAGGGCAGAAACTAACCTCAGAACTGCTGGTTTTGCTTTTCAAAAAAAGCTTTTACATAATCAATACTCATGCTATGGCCAATGCGATAAACCCGCAATCAGAATTTGATCGTATGTTTGGCAGATTTTACAATCCTCCAACCCGCTTACCCTTTAATTATTTGGCTTTCACAAAGGGATGCCGTAACTTTGCATCACATTTAAAAACAAATAATTATGTCATCAGTAGAGACAACTTACATTCCTTACAAAGTTAAGGACATTTCACTGGCAGAATGGGGCCGTAAAGAAATCGAATTAGCCGAAGCAGAAATGCCAGGTTTAATGAGTTTACGTAAAGAATTCGGTCCAACACAACCGTTAAAAGGTGCACGTATTGCAGGCTGTCTGCACATGACCATCCAAACGGCTGTTTTAATCGAAACATTGGTGGCCCTTGGTGCTGAAGTTACCTGGTCATCTTGCAATATTTTCTCTACACAAGATCACGCTGCTGCTGCAATTGCTGCTGCGGGTATTCAGGTTTATGCCTGGAAAGGTTTAAATGAAGAAGAGTTCGACTGGTGTATTGAGCAAACTTTACACTTCGGTCCGGAGCAACAACCATTAAACATGATTTTGGATGATGGTGGCGATTTAACCAATATGGTTTTCGACCGTTTCCCTGAATTGATCGCAAACATTAAAGGTTTATCAGAAGAAACGACTACCGGTGTTCACCGTTTATACGAAAGAATGAAAAACGGGACATTGCACTTACCTGCAATTAACGTAAACGATTCGGTTACCAAATCTAAATTTGATAATAAATACGGATGTCGCGAATCATTGGTTGATGCGATCCGTCGTGCTACCGATGTAATGATGGCTGGTAAAGTTGCTGTGGTTTGTGGTTATGGCGATGTGGGTAAAGGTTCTGCAGAATCGTTAAGCTCACAAGGCGTACGTGTTATCGTAACTGAAATTGATCCGATCTGTGCTTTACAGGCTGCAATGGAAGGTTACGAAGTTAAAAAATTAGTTACTGCCATTAAAGAAGCTGATATCGTGGTAACTACCACCGGTAACTGTGATATCGTTCGCGAGCAACACTTCAGGGCATTAAAAGATAAAGCGATTGTTTGTAACATCGGTCACTTCGATAACGAAATCGATATGGCCTGGTTAAACGGTGCTTATGGCGATACCAAAGTGGAGATTAAACCACAGGTTGATAAATATACCATTGATGGTAAAGATGTAATCATCTTAGCCGAAGGTCGTTTGGTTAACTTAGGTTGCGCAACCGGTCACCCAAGTTTTGTAATGAGTAATTCGTTTACCAACCAAACTTTGGCTCAGTTAGAACTTTGGACCAACACTGCTGCTTACGAAAACAAAGTATATACTTTGCCTAAGCATTTAGATGAAAAAGTAGCACGTTTACACTTAGAAAAAATCGGTGTAGAGTTAGATGTTTTAGATCAACACCAGGCTGATTATATCGGTGTACCGGTAGAAGGTCCGTTTAAAGCAGATACATACAGGTATTAGTCCTGAGTCTTCAGTCGAGAGTCTGGAGTCGATTTTATCAAGAGGGATGTGCAGATTTGCATATCCCTTTTTTGATTCCCCTCTCCCAGAGGGGTGTCCGCAGGACGGGGTGTTTTATGACTGTGAAATATTTTTGAAAACGTTAGTTCCTGTTCTCTTCGGGTGCTTCAGTCCTGCTGTCCACTTTATCCCGATGAAGAATCGGGATGTTCGTTCCCATCAGGTTTATTTTTACAGCAGGTTGTGGTTCTTTTGTTGCCGAAAACTTATATTTGAAAAAACACAAACAATGAAAAAGTTAATATTTGCATTACTGCTTAGTGTATTTTCAGTTGCCGTAAATGCCCAAACCACACCTCAAAAAGCTACAACCGCCAAAGTAATTACCAAACAGGTGGTAGACATTGCCTGTGGCGAATGCCAGTTTAAAATGAAAGGTAAAGATTGTGAGCTCGCAGTGAAAATAGACGGCAAACCTTACTTTGTAGATGGTAAAGGCATTGATGATTTTGGAGATGCACATGGCGAACACGGTTTTTGCAACGCCGTAAGCAAAGCAGAAGTTACCGGCGAAATTGTAAATAACCGTTTTAAAGCAAAAGAAATAAAGTTATTGCCGGTTAAGAAATAGATTTACCGCAAAGGAAGCAAAGTTTTTTGCAAAGAGGCGCTAATGTTAGACTTCAATAAAGTGATCGTCATCTCTGCTGAAACGTCCCGAATATTAGAGAGAGAGATCTGTTTAGATAGATCGCTCGACTATGTTGCTTCGCTCGGGATGACGGTAATTAGATAAAACAATCTTTGCGGTTAAAAATGCAATTACTCAAATTCCTTTTCCAAGCCCTGTCTTAAATCAAAAAGCAGCCATTGTTTGTTCTCTACATCAGCTTGTTTGGTTCTTAACAACTGTATAAAATCCTTCACACCGATTTCTTCGTTCCCGTTACCATGAATCAGAACAATACTGCCTGCGTTAGGTTGCTGTCCTTTGGCTAACCAGGCGTCGCTTCCAACCGGGATTAACCCATAAGCTTCAATTTTTTCAACAATTGCTTTATCAGAAACCAAGCCCGGAAAACGGAAAAATACAGAAGGTATTAAACCATTTTTAAGCATCAGTTTTTCATTCTCCAATACTTCTACATCTAAGTTGGTTCCTGGTGCCAATAGGAAATTTTCAGCTAGAGGCAGTTTATTTACTTCATGGTTGTAGGTATGGTTTACCCAGGTAATGTTCAGGTCCTTTTTATCTACCAGACTTTTCAACCAGTTCAGGTCATCCTGATGCTTTAACATCCACTTACCAGAAACCGACACTGCAAGCGGGGCAGGTAACTCCGTCTTTTTAAACTCATCAAAAACCGATTGGAAAATAATCCGGTCTAAAGCTTTATGCGAAGGACAAAGATCGATGGTTAAAGTAATCCCTTTTTCATTCGGAATGGCATGATCAATCCCCGCGTTTTGCAACTGGAGATCTTTTGCTGCCGCTGCTTCCAAAGATTTAACATAGGCCGTGTTTTTAAAGATTGCCAGCATATTCTGAAATTGTAAACTGCTGGTGGTATAATTAGTGGCCAGATCAACTTTAGTGTCTAACGTTTCGGGATTAACCAGTAAGAGATATTTTTGGTTATTCGAAGAAAAACTTCTAAGCGCAATCAGCTTTTCATCAGTGCGGCTCGCCAGGGCAAAATTCACTTTGTAACGTTTAACATCATCAAAATTTTGTGCAAAAATTTGAATACAAAAAAAGCAGATGTAAACAATAGTGAGGAGTAAAGACCTGGATAACTTCATATTTCCTTATTTAAAATCTTTCTAATTTAATTCAAATCGTTTATCTTTACAAACCATCCCAATGAACAAAGAAAAAGTAAAATTATGGTTTAAAAGAGTAGGCCTCGTTGGCTTCCTGTTTTTTCTGATTAAAGGATTAATCTGGCTTGTTGTATTTTACTTTGTCAGTAAAAACGTTTCTTAATAAGGTTCATTAGTTCAGTGGGCATTGGTTTATTGGGCTGTGCCAATCGTATAACATATCCAGGCTTTCTTAATGTTCTTAATTTCTTAATGGTCAGATTTACCTAAATGTAAACAACATATTTGCCAGAAAATTCCACACGAAAACAATTACAATCGCGAAAAACTTCGCTACATAAAAGTTTGTGCCGTTTTTCCGCTGGTGAAAAAGATAAATGATAAAGGTGTTTAACCCAAGGCCGATTAAGCTCACCACCAAAAACTTACTAAATTCAGTTGCCCAGTGTACATTGGTGCTTTCGAATGTCCAAACCCGGTTAATGAGGTAATTATTGGTTACTGCTAAAGTAAAACCAATGGCGTTAGCAATGTATTTATTGATTTTAATTTTTTCTTTACACAGCCAGGTTGCACCAAAATCGATCGCCATTCCGAGGAAACCCGTTAATCCAAATTTTAAGATGCGGAAGAATAAATCCATGCTAATGTATTTTAACCAAATAAAATTGTTCTAGTAACTGAGGACGTGTTTTGGCGTTAATAAACTTTCCGGTGAGCTTGGTAATGTGATAGTATTCAAAAGATTTTAACACTTCGGCATGGTATTCAGTTTTTAATCGCTCCAATTCAGCTGCCGGCGTGTAAATGATCAGATCGTTTTTATCTTTAGTGTTGTTTAGTGCATCATAACTCCAGAAATATTTCGGCTCGCCATTGGCATAGAAATCGAATGAATAAGCATCGGGATACATCAAAACAGAAGCTTTAGCATCCGGATAGTTTTCTTTTAACCATTTACCGGCTTCCATACCCGATTCATATTTGAGAACGGATGGATAGAAAAATACAGATAGAAAAATCATTAAGCCAACCGAAATCATCGTACTTCTTGCCAGTAAATTTTCAGCCTTTAATCCTTTAAAAATTAAAAAGGAAACAGCCAATAAACTAACTAAAACTGCAATCGCTAAATAATTATTCGTAAAAGCAAAAAAGACAGCAACAGCAGACAGTACCAAAACAATTAAAACCGCCAGCATATTTTGAACCGTGAAAAATATTTTTAAACTTTTACCCTCTAATTTTTGCAAGTATAATGCAGTAATAATGGCAAATTGAGGCAAAATGATTAAAATATAATGAGGCAGCTGGAATTTCGAAAGCGAAAATAACAGAAAGGTAATCGCAGCACTCGTCCAGATGATGATGCTTTCTACAGGTAAATTGACCCTGTTTTTCTTTTTAAATAGATTAACCACAGCAGTATAAAATAATATCGACCAGGGTAAAAATGCCCAAAGCGTGGTATGTAAAAAGAAAGAAATATCGCCTTTGCCTTTTATCGGTCCGTTGTTAAAAAAGCGGCCAAACTGACTATCCCAAAAGAAAAATTTCAGACCAGAAACCCCGGTTTTTCCAAACACGACTTTCTCTGGATGTAAATCGAACTGGATGTATAAAGTGTAAAGTTCAGGAATGATGAAAATAAAAATCAATATAATGGCCAGCCACCATTTTGGTTTTAATAACTGCTTAAACTGTTTAGTTAACAGCCAGTAAATGATGAATCCACCGAAAACGGGGATCAGTACAAATATGCCTTTAATCATGATGGCGCAGGCAGCGAAAAACGAACCCGCAACAATATGCCAGAACGAACTTTGATGTGCCTTGTAATAATGATAAATGGCGGCTAGTGTAAAAGTGGTAATGTAAACCTCTGCGCGCACATCAAAAGTAGAAATGAGGATATGCAGCGAACTTAAAAGAATCAGGGCGCTGATTAAACCTGTTTTTTCGCTATAAATATCCTTTGCCAGTTTATAAAGGTACCCTGCACCCAATAATCCGAACAGAAAGGAAGGAAGTTTGTAGGCAAAAGCCGTAATTCCGAAAACTTTAAATGAGGCAGCGGCCAGCCAGAAAGTTAAATGAGGTTTATCAAGCCAATCTGCACCGCGAACATAAATATTGATCCAGTCGTTCCGCAGCACCATATTTTTGGCGATAGATGCATAAAGTGCAGAATCAGGTTCCATTACTCCACCAAAAAGTGCCAACACACTAACCAGTGCAACCAGGGCGATTAAAATTTTATATAGCGTGGTCTCTTTTAAGTTCATTTACAGGAAGCAAATATGAGCAAAAAAAAGTCAAATTTTTTGAAGGTTTAAGATTAACAGGGGCAAAGCCGTATCTTTGCGTTATGACAAAGTTATCGGTTAACATCAATAAAATTGCTACGCTCCGCAACAGTCGCGGGGGTAATAATCCTGATTTAGTTAAGGTTGCATTAGATTGCGAACGTTTCGGAGCGCAGGGAATTACGGTGCACCCGCGCCCTGACGAACGCCATATCCGTTACCAGGATGTGTACGATTTAAAAGCAGTTATTGCTACTGAATTTAATATTGAAGGAAATTGTAAGGAAGATAAATTTGTTGACCTGGTTTTGGCCAACAAACCTGCCCAGGTAACTTTGGTGCCCGATGCCGAAGGACAGATTACCTCAAACCATGGTTGGGACACCATCAAACATAAAGATTACCTGAAAGAAATGGTGGCCGTTTTCCAGAAAGAAGGTATCCGCGTTTCTATTTTTGTAGATCCTGTGGTAGACATGGTAGAAGGTGCAGCGGAAACAGGAACCGATCGCATTGAACTGTACACCGAAGCTTACGCTCATAATTATTATGCCGATCGCGAAAAAGCAATTGTAAATTATATTGCTGCGGCACATCACGCCAATACTTTAGGTTTAGGTATTAATGCCGGCCATGACCTGGATCTGCACAACCTGCATTATTTTGCACAGAGCATTCCGGGGTTACTGGAAGTTTCTATCGGGCATGCCTTAATCAGCGATGCGCTTTATTTAGGTTTGGAAACAACCGTTCAGAAATATTTACAACAACTGGCTTAGAGAGCTGGTTGTACTTGCTTCTCCATACTTGATACGTTATAAATGTTAAAAGGAATTCTCCTTGTTTTTTTGGGTGCCTGTAGTTTTGGTATCCTGTCTACTTTTGTTAAACTCGCTTACCATGAAGGTTATACTTTAGGTGATGTTACCGGCGCCCAGGCTTTTTTTGGAGCTGTAATTTTATGGGTTTTATTTTTCTTCCAAAGCAGAACAGCAGGTTATAAAGCTAAAGCTGTACCAGCCATAACACCCTGGTGGAAAATGGTAATTGCCGGAACCTGTACAGGCTTGGTGAGTATTTTCTATTATCAATGTGTAAAACTGGTGCCCAATTCGGTTGCCATTATTTTACTGATGCAGTTTATCTGGATGAGTATTTTAATGGAATACCTCATTTTTAAAAAGAAACCTACCGGTTTACAGTTGCTGGCCATTGTGCTGGTTTTAGGTGGTACGGTTTTAGCGAGCGGAATGGTAGAAACCAGCATCCAAAGCATGGATTTAAAAGGAATTGGTTTTGGTTTACTTGCTGCGCTTTGTTATGCAGGCTTTTTATTGTTAAGCGGCCGGATCGGTAATGAATATGCTCCGTTAAAGAAAAGTGCACTCATGATCACCGGAGCTTGTATATTGATTTTCATTATTTTCCCACCAGTATTTTTATTTAATGGTGCTTTGGGTGGTAGCTTACTGAAATGGGGTTTAATTATCTCTGTTTTCGGTACGGTTATCCCACCTCTGTTTTATGCAGAAGGCGTACCGAGAATTGGTACTGCTGTGAGTTCTATTTTGAGCGCGGCAGAATTACCTGTTGCCGTAATGATGGCCGGTTTTGTATTGCAGGAGCAGGTTTCATTTTTAAGGTGGATTGGGGTTGTGGTGATTTTATCGGCGATGGTTTTGCCTAATCTGAAATATTTAAAAAAAGGTAGAGGATAGAAAGGTTGAATGCATAAGGGTATTTTTCGCAATAATAATCTTCAGACTTTCGGACCCCGGACATCCGACTTATTAAAAAATTAAATACCTTTAAAAAGGAAAAACATTTACATATGAAAAATTTGACCATTTATATATTATCGTTTATTGTTCTCGGCTTAACCGCTTGTAAAACCAAAACTACCATCAATCAGGATGAGGCGGCAGAAGTGATTACGAGCTATTTAAAAGCCAACCCCGAGTATAAAACCACCAGGTTTAAGTTTGGTGAGATGAAATTTAACAGCACAAACGACATGTTCGAACTGGGAAAATATAAATCGTTAGCAAGCAAAGGTTTGGTTACCTTAAGTTTAAAAGAAGCCAAAAAGAAATTCCTTTCTAAAGATAGCAGCTTTGTATATCAGATAACCTTAACCGATAAAGCAAGTCCGCTGGTGTTGAAACAGGATGGCGACAGGGCCACGGTAAAGGTGGTAGAATATGTTTTATCGGACGAAAAACCAGTTGATTTTGCACAGGTAAATTCAAGCACGGCAAAAGTGACGGTATCGCTTAAAATGAATACAACCGATTTCGAACCATTTGATAAAGAAGCCAATAAAAACAGCAACTTCATTACCAAAACCTATAAATTAAAGTTGAGTAAAGATGAAGGCTGGAAAGTGCAGAAGTAGGTTGAAAGACTAAAGCTGAAAGACTAAAGGTTACAGCGGAAAGCCTGAACACGTTTTGTACCCTGGGTTATTGCAGTTCCGTTTGTTTTTAAACCCGACAGCAGTGAAAATCCTTTTTGATTGCAGTAACTTCAATATACTGTCATGCTGAGGCACGAAGCATCTGTTTCATAGTTTGCAGATGCTTCGTGCCTCAGCATGACAGGGAAGTATCAAAAAGATTGTAACGAATGGCGGGAACAAACTTAAATTTTAGTACAGCCACTGCTTTCCAAATAATCAAAATATTTACTAAAAACTGAACAAACGTTTGTGTTGATTTTTAGCAGATAATCTACCAATTTTGTCGCTTTTAAGCATAAATAAGACACCTTTTTTACACTGATTGATAGTGAAATACAGCGCTGTTTTTGCTACCTTTGCACGCAAATTTATTATTCATACCGCATGAGCTTAAATATCCACTACAAGGAAGATTTTCAAAATCGTCATATTGCGCCAAATGAGGCAGATACAGCCGAAATGTTGCAAACTGTTGGCGTAAATTCTATTGATGAGCTGATAGAACAAACTGTTCCAACGGCAATCAGGTTAAAACAGCCCTTAAATTTGCCTGCAGCGAAATCAGAAACTGAATATCTTGGTGCTTTAAAACAAACTTCATTGTTGAATAAAGTTTTCAAAAGCTTTATCGGTCAGGGTTATTATGATACCATTACCCCAGGTGTAATTTTACGTAACGTATTCGAAAACCCGGGATGGTACACACAATATACGCCATACCAGGCAGAAATTGCACAAGGCCGTTTACAGGCTTTGTTAAATTTCCAAACCATGGTTATCGATTTAACCGGAATGGAAATTGCAAATGCATCTTTACTGGATGAAGGTACTGCTGCGGCTGAGGCGATGTTTATGCAATACAGCTTGCGTAAAAACCAGGCCGCTAAAAAGTTCTTCGTGTCGGAACTTGTTTTTCCTCAAACGATTGATATTTTAAAAACACGTGCCAATCCTTACGGTATTGAGCTGGTTATCGGAAGTCATGTGGATTTTAATGCTACCGAAGAATTTTTCGGTGCAATAGTTCAGTATCCTGCCGGAAATGGTGAAGTTTTCGATTATAAAAACTTTGCAGCTGAATTGCATAGCAAAAATATTAAATTAACCGTAGCTGCCGATATTTTAAGCTTAACTCTATTAACGCCTCCGGGCGAGTGGGGCGCTGATGTAGTGGTAGGTACTACACAGCGTTTAGGTATTCCAATGGGTTTTGGCGGACCACACGCTGCATTTTTTGCAACTAAAGAAGAATATAAACGTAACATCCCTGGCCGTATAATCGGTGTAACCATCGATAGCCATGGCGATTATGCTTTACGTATGGCTTTGCAAACCCGCGAGCAGCACATCCGTAGAGATAAAGCAACATCAAACATTTGTACAGCACAGGCATTATTGGCTATTATGGCTGGTTTCTATGCTGCGTATCACGGTCCGAAGGGACTAAAAGCCATTGCAGAACGTACACATGGTTTGGCCATCAGCCTGGCCTCAACTTTAAAAGGTTTAGGTTTTGAGCAGTTAAATTCAGCTTATTTCGATACCATCCGTTTCGATTTAGGCGATTTAAAGAGCGGTATCCATTCAGGATGTATCGATAACGAAATTAACTTAAACTATGTTGGTAACGTAGCAACCATTTCGTTTGATGAAACCAGCACTTTCGAAGATGTAGCTTTAATTGCTAAAATCTTTGCAAAGGTTAAAGCTATTGCTGCCGATCAGGTTGAGGTGGCAGAAAATGTAGAAACGGTTATTCCGGCTGCTTTACAACGTACTTCGGCTTATTTAACACACCCGATTTTTAATTCGCACCATTCAGAGCACGAGATGTTGCGTTATATTAAATCATTAGAAGCAAAAGATTTATCGCTTTGCCACTCGATGATTGCTTTGGGTAGCTGTACCATGAAATTAAATGCTACAGCAGAAATGATTCCGGTTACCTGGTCTCACTTTGGGCGTGTGCATCCATTTGCTCCTGCAGATCAGGTATTGGGTTACTATTCTGTTTTTAACGAACTGGATAAATGGTTAAGCGAAATTACCGGTTTTGCGGCCATGAGTTTACAGCCAAACGCTGGTGCTCAGGGTGAATATGCTGGTTTAATGGTTATCCGCGCTTATCACCAGGATAGAGGCGATTTCCACCGTAACGTAGCCTTAATTCCTGCTTCGGCTCACGGAACTAATCCTGCTTCTGCAGCAATGGCCGATATGAAAATTGTTGTAGTTAAATCTTTAGAAAACGGTAACATCGATGTTGAAGATTTAAAAGCTAAAGCAGAATTACACAAAGACAACCTGTCATGTTTGATGGTAACTTATCCATCTACGCACGGGGTGTTTGAAGAAAGCATTATCGAAATCTGCGAAACCATCCACGCTAATGGCGGACAGGTTTATATGGATGGTGCAAACATGAACGCACAGGTGGGTTTAACAAGCCCGGCTAATATTGGCGCCGATGTTTGTCACTTAAATTTACACAAAACTTTCTGTATCCCTCACGGTGGTGGTGGTCCTGGTATGGGCCCGATTGGTGTGGCTAAACACCTGGTTCCTTATCTTCCTGGTCATGCCGTGGTTGATATCGATAAAGGAAAATCAATTTCTGCAGTTTCATCCGCGCCATGGGGTTCGGCTTCAATCCTGATCATTTCTCACGCGTATATCGCGATGATGGGTGCTGAAGGTTTAACCAATGCCACCAAATATGCGATTCTAAACGCCAACTATATGAAAGCGCGTTTAGAGCAACATTACCCGGTACTTTATTCAGGTGCTCAGGGCCGTTGTGCACACGAGATGATTTTAGATTGCCGTGCTTTTAAAGCTTTTGGAATCGAAGTGACTGATATTGCAAAACGTTTAATGGATTATGGTTTCCACGCACCAACGGTTTCATTCCCGGTTGCGGGTACTTTAATGGTTGAGCCTACAGAATCGGAGCCTAAACATGAGTTAGACCGTTTCTGCGATGCTTTAATCGCAATTAAAAACGAAATTTCTTCGGTAGAGAACGGAACTTTAGATAAAACAGATAACCCTTTAAAAAATGCACCTCATACGGTGTCGGTAATTACCGCTAACGAATGGGATCATGCTTATAGCCGTCAAACTGCTGCTTTCCCGCTTCCATATGTGTTAGAGCGCAAGTTCTGGCCGTCGGTTGGTCGTGTTAACGATAGTCATGGCGATAGGTCATTGATCTGTGCCTGTCCTCCGGTAGAGAGTTATTTAGAAGAGATCGTACCGTAAGGCTCCTTTTTTCGTCATTGCGAGGAGGCACGACGAAGCAATCTATTTGGATAGATCATCTGCAAGTTTTATAAATTTATTTTATAAAACTTGCAGATTTTTTTTGGAAACGAATGTCGGTTTTCCATCGGAGGCTGCAGCCCTGCCATTCGCTTCAATCTTTTTGTGGGTACTGCTTTTGTTACCGTCATTGAGAGGAGGAACGACGCGGCAATCTTTAAAGACGGGGGCAAAACAAAAAGGATTTTCGCTGCTATCAGGTTTAAGAATGGAGGGCTTGAAGCGGTATTTAACTTTTAGGAAGCAATAAAGGTCTGCTATATCTGCTATTTATACATGCCTTCCGAATTAACATTGTAGCCTAATATTTTAATCTGGTTATTTTCGGCAGTTAAAGTGATCGTTTCTTTCGATTGAAATTTTGTTCTTTCTACGATATAATAAAGTACATAATTAGCTGAAGCATTAGAGCCTTTTACCACTTTGGATTCCCAGTGATCTAATTTTTTACTTTTTATTTCACCAAGTTTATTTGTGGTGGCTACTAAAAATTCGTTAAGTTTTTCAGGCTTAGTAACAGCTGTAAAGCGGGGACTAAAAAATGGAGTTAGTTTGCCAAATTCTTTTTTCTCCAGCACCTTGTAAAACTCATTCGTTACTTTTTCAGCATCTTTTTTATCTTCTTCGCGGTTTAGGTAAGTACTGTTAAAATTGCAGCCGGTTAAGATTAATAACAAACACGACAGGTACAGCGCAGCGTAAAATTTATTTTTCATAAGTGCTTTTAGCGTTTATTTTTTAAATATAATATTTTTTGTCAACCGGTAATAGGAATCAAATTAGTATTATAAATATTAATTACGCTCTTTTTCAGGCTACAGCAGGGAAACTTTTTGCCTAAAACCTTTTACCTTCCACCTTTTCGGTTAACCAGATTAAACCTTAACATAATCCTTCAGTCAATAGAATGATTTTAAATAAATCCGATTATTTTTGAAAAAACTTAACATAGGTCAACAACAAGAGATCGGTAGTTAATCTATATTTGTATCAAATTTTAAAAAACCAGAAAATGAAATTAAAAATCAGCTCAATTTTTTTATTAGTGGCAGTAGTGGCATTGTCAGCTTTTAAAAACCCAACCAAACCAGTAACTTATACTGTAGATGCAGCAAAATCAACCATTACCTGGGTTGGTAAAAAAGTAACAGGTTCTCACAACGGAACTGTAGCTTTACAATCAGGTAGCTTAGCCTTTAATGGCAAAAGTGTAACTGGCGGTACTTTTGTAATCGATATGACTTCAATTAAAGATGCTGATGGAAGCGCTAAATTAGAAGGTCACTTAAAAGCAGACGATTTCTTTGGTACAGCTAAATTCCCAACTTCAACTTTCGTAATCACTAAAGTTGCCGGTTCAGGTGCTAACGTAACCGTATCAGGTAATTTAACCATCAAAGGCATTACTAAACCATTAAGCTTCCCTGCAACTGTAACTGTTAATGCAGATGGTACAGCTTCAGCTTTAGCTGGTAAAATTGTTGTTGACAGAACTAAATATGACATCAAATACGGTTCAAAATCATTCTTCGATAGCATTGGCGACAAAGCAATTGATGATAACTTCGAATTAACTGTGAAATTGGTAGCTAAGAAATAATTATTTCCGTCTCGGAAAAAGGAAAGCCTCGATAGTTTGTCGGGGCTTTTTGTTTTATGCCAGCTGAAGCAGGCAGCGATGAATAATCATAGCGTAAATTAGATGAAGATAAATTCATTGTGGTTCGGCTTTAGCCAACCACATCTTAAGGAAATAATAATCGGTTTTTGAGCCTTAATTCATACTAAATCCTCTATGAACCTGTTCGCACTAATGACTAATGACTAATGAATAATGACCAATAAACTACCTTATTTTAAACCCACCCTCTACAACATCTACAAAACCAGTTGCAGCGCTTTTGCCATGATAGAATAAACATTCCCAGTTTTCTTCGGCAGCTCTTTTACCAAATTCTTTGCGGAGTTCCATCGCCTTACGGCCATCGAAATCGTATTTAGCAATAAAATTTTTAACCAGTTCTTCCGGCTCGGGCAATACATCGCCGCCAAAAAATACCTTTTGTTTGCCTTCGGTTAATAGGAAAACCTGGTGATTAGGACAGTGTGCACCTGTAAATTCGTATGCAATGGTTTCATCTAGCGCACCATCGCCTTCAACAAACTTTAACTGCGCATTGCGCTGAACGAAATCAAAAATATCGGTGTGGTAAGATGAAGAAGTGCTGCTGAAAGCGGTTTCCCATTCACCACGGTTAATTACATATTCTGCATCAGGGAAACTCAATTCAACCTTGTCGTTTCCTTGTTTGTGAATCATACCACCAGAATGGTCGTAATGTAAATGCGACATCAAAACTTTGGTTACATCAGTGGGGTCGAAACCTGCGTTGCGGATGTTTTTATGTAAAATCAGCTCGCCGTGGTCATCACTAAATCCTAAACCCGTATCAAAAAGTACGAGGTCGTTTTTCAGCTCAACCAAAAAAGGCTGAACATTGATGAATAATGAAGCAGGTCTGTCTTTAAAATGATGTATGGCTGGGTCGAAAGGCACAAATTTCTTTGATGCATCAACTGAGTAGGTTCCTTCGAATAGGGTGTGAACTTGCAAAATATAAGTCTTTTAATGTTTCTACAAAGGTAACAATCTAAACTTGTGTATTTGTTTCGGTAAAAGCTTGGATACTTCCTTTTTTTGTAAAATATGATGCTTAAATTTCAGGCATGAATCTCCGAATCTTAATTTTTCTGCTTACTTGCGGCTTCGCATTACAATTAAAGGCACAGCAAAAACCAAACGTAATTATTGTATTGGCCGATGATATGGGTTATGCCGATATCTCTTGTTATGGAAGTCCGCTGATAAAAACCCCTTTTTTAGATGGAATGGCAGCAAAAGGAATAAAAGCCACCAACTTTGTAACCACTTCGCCAACCTGTACACCCTCAAGGGCATCATTGTTAACCGGAAGGTATTGCAGCAGGATGGATCTGCCATGGCCAATTGGTCCCGGCGATAAACGCGGCATACCCGAAGATGAAATTACCATTGCGCAGATGCTTAAACAATCAGGTTATGCCACTGCTTTGGTTGGTAAATGGCATTTAGGTGATTACGGGGTTTCACTGCCGAATAAAAAAGGTTTTGATGAGTTTTACGGCCTTTTATACAGTCACGATTACAGGGCGCCCTATGTAAAAACCGATACCACGATCAAGATTTTCAGAAATACCAAGCCAGAGATTTATAAACCACACGATAGCATTTTAACCAGTGCTTATACCCGCGAATCGATTAAGTTCATTAAAAAAAGTGCTGTAGCAAAGAAACCGTTTTTCCTTTACCTGGCGCAGAATATGCCGCATTTGCCCGTTGCCTTTGCCGCTCAAAAAAGTAGAAAAACACCTTCTGCAGGTGGCGAATTGGGTGATGTAATCGAAGATATGGATGCAGGTTTGGCAGAAATCTGGAAACAGGTAGTTGCTTCCGGACAGGCCGATAATACCATTTTTATCTTCACCAGTGATAATGGCCCATGGATTAATGCACCACAGCGCATGTATGATGATGGTTTTACCAAATTTTACCATGTGGGCTCTGCCGGGATTTTCAGGGGCTCGAAAGGCATTTCTTACGAAGGTGGTCACCGTGTGCCATTTATTGTGTATTGGAAAGGTCATACGCTTAACAATACCCAGTTAACCAGGCCGATTTCTAATCTCGATGTTTTTCCAACACTGGCCGAGTGGACCAAAACTAAACTTCCGCAGAAAGTATATGATGGCGAGTCGATCTCGGGCCTGCTCACTAATAAAAACGATCATAAAACGCACCGCCCGATTTACTACCACAATTATGTATTGGAAGGAGTAAAAGATGGCGATTGGAAACTGCGGATTACTAAAAAAGATAACCAGGAAGTATCCGAACTCTACAATTTATCATGGGATCCGGCAGAACGCGTAAACTTAATTGATGATGTAAAATATGCCGATCAGAAAGCACATTTAATGAAACTTTACGCCGCATACCCAGGAAATTCAAAGTAAAACTTAACGTTTTGTATTTAAGGGAGTTGTTCGTTACTCCATTAAAGTTTGCCGCCATCATATCCAATTAAAATGTATATTTACTGTTCGGAGACAGAATAAATGGAAAAAAGATGGGTGCTGGCATCGGACTGTAATGATGGCACGATAACAAAAATAGCAGAACAACTTAACATAGACCGCTCACTTGCCCAAATACTCGTGCAGCGGAATATTTGTGATTTTGATCAGGCCAAAGATTTCTTCAGGCCAGACCTCGGTCATCTTCACGATCCTTTTTTGATGAAGGATATGGATGTTGCTATCGCACGTATCGAAACTGCATTGGCCAATCACGAAAAAATATTAATCTATGGCGATTACGATGTAGATGGTACCACTTCGGTTGCGCTGGCTTTCAGTTTCTTTTCGCAACTCACTAAAAATATAGAATATTATATTCCTGATCGCTATCTGGAAGGTTACGGCATTTCTACCGCTGGGATAGATTATGCCAATGAAAACGGATTTTCTTTGATTATTGCCTTGGATTGTGGCATAAAATCGATCGATAAAATTGATTATGCCAATAAACTCGGTGTCGATTTCATCATCTGCGATCACCATTTACCTGGAGATGAACTGCCTCAGGCCATTGCGGTTTTAGATCCTAAACGTACTGATTGCCCATATCCTTTTAAAGAACTGGCTGGCTGCGGTATCGGCTTTAAACTGGCGCAGGCTTATGCCCAGAAACACCAGCTCCCGAAAGAAACCTACCTCCAGTATTTAGACCTGGTAATGGTGAGTATCGCTGCAGATATTGTTCCGGTAGTAGGCGAAAACAGGATTTTGGCTTATTATGGCTTAAAGAAATTAAATTCCAATCCATGCGAAGGTTTAAGGGCTTTAATGGAGGTTTCGGGCAAAACCGAAAATTATAGCATTACCGATGTGGTTTTTACATTAGGTCCGCGGATTAATGCTGCCGGAAGGATAGACCACGCCAAACATGCTGTAGCCATGCTGCTTTGCCAGGTGGATAGTAACTCATTGGAACAAAGCGAGCTTATTAACCTTAAAAATACCGAACGTAAAACCTACGATCAGGACATTACCCGCGAAGCGCTGGCCTTAATTGGAGAAAGTGAAATCCTCATTAACAGGAAAACCACAGTGGTGTTTAACGAAAGCTGGCATAAAGGCGTAATCGGGATTGTTGCCTCGCGTTTAACCGAAAAATATTACCGCCCAACCATTGTGCTTACTAAATCTAACGGACATGTAGCGGGTTCGTGCCGTTCGGTGGTGGGCTTCGATTTATATGAAGCTTTGAGTGGTTGCGCGCATTTACTGGATCAGTATGGCGGGCATAAATTTGCGGCTGGCTTAACCATGCAGGAACATAATATTGATGCCTTTGCCGATAAATTTGAAGAAATTGTATCCGCAAGCATTACAGAAGAACTGCTTACACCAATGATCAGGATCGATGCCGAAATTGGCCTGGCGCAGATTGATGGCAAGTTTTACAGGGTTTTATCACAAATGGGACCATTCGGGCCGGAAAATATGTCTCCAATTTTTGTTACCCATAATGTTTATCTGGCGCAGCATGCCATGGCTGTTGGCCAAAATCATTTAAAAATTAATATAAAACAACAAAATTCGCCTATTTTTGAAGGCATTGCATTCGGATTGGCCGACTTTCAAAACCTTTTACAACCAAAGGTGCCGTTTTCGGTTTGTTATACGTTAGAAGAAAACGTGTGGCGCGATAAAAAACGTTTGCAATTAAATATTAAAGGAATAAAAGTTAATTAAATATTTCCAAGGTGTCATCCTGAGCCTGTCGAAGGACATTTCGACAAGCTCAATGTGACAACGAAGAATATCATTCAATATATGATACTAAAAGCCGAAAATCTGGTTAAAAAATACAAGCAGCGTACCGTTGTAAACAATGTTTCCTTTAACGTAAGTCAGGGGGAAATTGTTGGGCTTTTAGGCCCGAACGGTGCCGGGAAAACAACTTCATTTTACATGATTGTAGGTTTGATCAAACCAAATGAAGGTCGCATTTTCTTGGAAGAAGAAGATATTACCGAAGATCCGATGTACCGCAGGGCGCAAAAAGGAATCGGTTATTTGGCTCAGGAAGCATCGGTTTTTAGGAAACTTACCGTAGAAGATAATATCCTGGCCATTTTGGAAATGAGCAAATTGAGCAAGGAAGAACAGCGTGATAAACTTGAAGAACTGATCAACGAGTTTAGTTTGCATAAAGTGCGTAAAAACCGTGGCGATTTATTATCAGGAGGTGAGCGCCGCCGTACCGAAATTGCCCGTGCTTTAGCTGCAAACCCTAACTTTATCCTCTTGGATGAACCTTTTGCAGGGGTAGACCCGATTGCGGTAGAAGAAATTCAAAGTATTGTAGCAAAATTAAAGCACAAAAATATCGGTATCTTAATTACCGACCATAATGTACAGGAAACACTTTCCATCACCGATAGGGCTTACCTGCTTTTTGAAGGAAAAATTTTAGAACAAGGTGTCCCTGAAGTGTTGGCTGAAAACGAAATGGTTAGGAAAGTGTACCTCGGATCTAATTTTGTATTGAAGCGCAAAAAATTCGATGTTTAAGCATTTAAACAACGATAAATATTTAGATCAACAAACAAAATTTCATTTGATGTGTTGCCTAATCGCGATGTTAAAACAAAAGCTATAAATTATTTACTGTGTATAAAAATCTGTGCGTAACCCTGCGTAATCAATGGGCAAGTATGAAATTCTTTGGTAAAATGAGGCTCATTCACTTTAACATTTAAAGATGGCATTTGTAAATTCAATTTTTACCTGGTTAATGAAAAAGCGGATCCACCAGATCGAGCTTTTTATGAAATACCCGCATGATGTTCAGGAAGAGTGGTTCCATACCCTGATTGATAGTGCCGAAAATACCGAATGGGGCAGGCATTACGATTATAAATCCATCTTAACGCCACAACAATATCAGGAACGCGTTCCCATCCAGAATTACGATACCTTAAAACCTTATATCGAGCGCATGCTCAATGGCGAGCAGAATATTCTCTGGCCATCTGATATCAAGTGGTTTGCGAAATCATCGGGTACCACCAGCGATAGAAGTAAGTTTATTCCCGTTTCTCCCGAATCATTAGAAGAATGCCATTTTAAAGGGGGTAAGGATATGCTTTCTATTTATTGTAATAACCGTCCTGATAACCAGATGTTTACCGGAAAAGGGTTGGTTTTGGGTGGAAGCCATCAGGTTAACCAGTTAAACGAAGATTGCTTTTATGGTGATTTATCAGCAGTTTTAATCAAAAACCTTCCCATTTGGGCCGAATATTACCGTACACCCGATATGTCTATCGCTTTGATGGACAATTACGAAATCAAGATGGATCGGATGGCCGAAGCCACCATTAATGAAAATGTAACCAGTATTTCGGGCGTACCCACCTGGACTATCGTACTGGCTAAAAAAGTGCTCGAACTTACCGGAAAACAGAATCTGCTCGAAGTTTGGCCAAACTTAGAATTATATATCCACGGAGCAGTAAACTTTGCGCCATATCGCGAGCAGTTTAAGCAACTGATCCCTTCTGATGATATGTATTATCTGGAAACTTACAACGCTTCTGAAGGATTTTTCGGTATTCAGGACCAGGATAACTCAGAAGAAATGTTGCTGATGCTTGATTATGGCATTTTCTACGAATTTATTCCTATGGAAAACATTGGTGAAGAAAATCCTAAAGCATTGTTGCTTGGCGATGTAGAACTGCATAAAAATTACGCCATTGTAATTTCTACCAATGGTGGTTTGTGGCGCTACATGATCGGCGATACCATCCAGTTTACCTCTCTTTCTCCATACCGCATAAAAATTACAGGGCGTACCAAGCATTTTATCAATGCTTTTGGCGAAGAAGTAATTATCGACAATGCCGAACAAGCCTTAACCAAAGCCTGCCTGGAAACCGGTGCCGAAATAAAAGATTATACTGCCGGACCGATTTATTTTAAAGGAGAAAAAGCTGGTGGACATGAGTGGATCATCGAATTTGATAAACAGCCTGATGATTTTGAAAAGTTTGTCGATATTATGGATGATACCCTGCGTGAGGTAAACTCCGATTATGATGCCAAACGTTTTAAAGATATGGCACTGGCCCGTCCAAAAGTGCATAACGCGCCCGCAAATACTTTCTATAACTGGCTAAAAGCTAAAAATAAACTGGGCGGGCAGCATAAGGTACCCCGTTTGGCGAATGAAAGAAAATATGTGGATGATATTTTGGAAATGATGAAATTATCTTAAAATATTATTGGTTATATTTGTTTAGTTCACAACGAAAAGTATGGAAGTTACAGGGAAATTGACTAATGTTCAGCTTGAGCTATTGAAATTATTTCAATATAATTTACCTGATGCTCAATTGAATGATATTAAAGAAATGTTGGTTAAATATTTCGCAAAATCTGCATCAGATGAAATGGACAAACTCTGGGAAGAGAAAAATTGGGATGAAAATACAATTGAATCCTGGAAAAATGAACATCTAAGGAAAAAATAACGTTAATGAAAGTTGTACTAGATATTAATGTACTTCTTGTTTCAATTCCTAAAAAATCAAAATACAGACCGATTTTTGATGCTTTATTTAGTGGATATTTTAACGCAGTAATTAGTAACGATATTCTTTCAGAATACGTCGAAATTTTAGAGCAAAAAACAAATTTTCTTATAGCAAGTAATATCGCTGAATTATTGCTAAATCTTAAAAATGTAGAAAAAGTTGATGTTTATTTTGAATGGAAACTGATTTTATCTGATTTGGATGATAATAAGTATGTTGACGCCTATGTGTGTAGCAATGCTGATTATATCGTAACAAACGACCATCATTTTAAAATCTTAAAACAAATAGAATTTCCTAAAGTTAATATCCTGACAATTGATGAATTTTTAATAATGATTGGAAAATAACGCTGCTCAAAAATGAAAAACATCCTGTTTCTTCTTTTAACCTTAGTATTTTACGGATACCAATCAAAAGCCCAGGTAAAAGAAAGCTACAAAGCACAGATTGCATTTAAAATTGTAGAAACTTCGCCACGCTGCAAACAGCTTACCAAAGGCCTTTACGAAAGGGTGGTGAAAAATGGTGGTACCTCTTACGGTATAATGCTCGAAAGCAGTCCGAACCCGAAAACTGATCCATCACAGGAATATTCAAAAACCTATAATTTTAACCTGCACGAAAGTTATACAGATAGAATGCCTGTTGTTGCCCGCTTTGTATTCGACCCTAAAAAGCAGCAGCTTTACGAAGATGATGTGGTAAACGCAGCGCTGGTAGCCATTCCTTTCGATAAAAAATTACTTCTGCTTTTTAATAAAAAGTAAATGAAAAACATCAGCTATAAACAGGTAGCCTGGCTATTGTTTTTTGCCTATTTTTTTATGCTGATGGTGCAAATTACCTTGCGTTATATTCCACTGAGTAGCGAGGTTTCCTTTTTGCAGATTAAACAGACCGAAGTATCTGGCATTAAAGCCTACCTGCCCATATTTTATATCCATGTGTACAGCGCTATTTTTGTGCTGCTGGCTGGTTTTACGCAGTTTAACAGCAAAATTTTAGCTAGATACCCTAAAATACATCAATGGTTGGGCTACTTATACGTGAGTTTTGTACTGTTGCTTGCCTCACCATCAGGTGTTGTTATGGGTTGGTTTGCAAATGGCGGCTTAATAGCAAAAACCTCCTTTATCATTTTAGGTGTATTATGGTTCTGGTTTACCCTGAAAGCAACCTTGTTAATCCTGAAAAGGAAAGTAATTGCCCATAAAAAGTTGATGTACCGCAGTTTTGCCTTGGCAACTTCTGCCATCACTTTAAGGCTCTGGAAAGTTATTTTGGTATATTTATTCCATCCGGCACCTATGGATGTTTATCAGATTATTGCCTGGCTGGGCTGGATACCCAATTTATTAATTGCTGAATGGCTGATTAAAAGAAAATTGTTTGACCTATAAAAACAGATTAAAACCCATGAAAAAAATCTTATTACTCGTTCTGGTACCACTATTAATGCTGTCGTGCAGAGATACAAAAAAGAAAGATGGCGTAAACTCTACGGCAGTGGCTCAACCAGAAATTCATAAAGAACTGTATGGTTTCTGGGTTGGCGATTTTTACACGGCAGAACAGTTAGAATACGATGGAGATATGCAGGATGCTTTTGAAAAACTGAATATCAACATCAAAAAAATAACAAAAGATACGGTAATCGCTCAGAGTGTAGTTTCGGGCAACAGCCGTCCGTTATTGGGTAAGCTATCTGAAGATGGGGGTAAAATCACTTTTGTTTTAGATGAACCCGGCACCGAAAAATATGACGGAAAATTCGAAATTACACTGGTTGGCGATACTTTAACAGGAAAATGGAATGCCTATAAAAAAGAACTTAAATGGCCTGAGAAAGAATTTAAATTACTCAAAAAAACCTTTGAGTATAATGCAAACCTGATGTTGCCATCAGAATCGAGTTACGTAGACTGGAGTGACCACAAGATGGTAAAAAGGCTGGATACCTTGGAAGATGGAACAGTAGATACTCTTGATGCCAATCCTTTTTTCAGAAGTGCTTCCGATCAGATTTTCAAACTGAATGCTTCAACTACACTACTTAAGGAGGAAGATGTAAAGAATTTAAGAAAACTTGATCTCCAGATTCTTAAAAATACCATCTTTGCCAGACATGGTTACGCCTTTAAAAAACAGACTTTTAGAAATTTTTTCGATCCGGTAGAATGGTATGTTCCTGTTAAAAACAACGTTGATAATGATTTAACCTCAGTCGAAAATAAAAATATCAAGTTGCTAGACCGCTTTACCAAATATGCCGAAGACAATTATGATGCTTTTGGCCGTTAATTTGTAATAGAATTATCTATGAAATTGAACAGGGAGAAAATATTGGGTTTCTTTAAAAAATCGGAGAATAAGGCTTCGGTGATTTTAAGCAATAAAACTAAGGCCAGTAAAACCATTAAAGATGCTTTAGGGAAGGCAGTAACAAATAAAGGCGATCTGGAAGGTGTTTGGTCGAAGCTGGTATTGCTGTTTGGTGTATCGAAAGATTATGTTAACGGAGACTACACCGAAATCCCGAAAAGATCAATTATAGCCATTTTAGGCGGATTGATTTACTTTTTATCACCGGTAGATGTAATTCCGGATTTTGTGCCTGTGCTTGGTTTTGTAGATGATATTTATATTTTAAACCTGGTGTATAGGCAGGTAGTTAAAGACTTAGAAAAATACAAAGCCTGGAAAGATGCTCAGGGAAAATTTATTGGTGATATTAATGGCTCAACCGCAACATAGTTTTACCGATTGGCTGGGGAATCATCTGTTCAGCTGCCCGTTTAAAGCACATTTTGGGATAGATTGCCCTGGCTGTGGCTTACAACGTTCCTTTTTAGCACTTTTAAGAGGAGATTTGATCGCCTCATTTAAATTTTACCCCGCAACAATTCCACTCCTTTTTGTGGTCTTATTTACCATTGTTCACCTCAAAGTAGATTTCAAGTTTGGCGCACAGCTCATTAAAATCGTTTTTGCAGGTGTTGCAGTAATTATCTTAATCAATTACATTTACAAAATATATACTCACCAATTGATCTAAATATACCGATGTCAGAAGAACAGGAAAATCCTCAAGAAAATAAACCCATTGATCTTTCAAAGAATCAAAACCCGGAGCCGTCGCCTTTTCAACCCGTTGATCAGGGACCTGTAACGCCACCGCCTTTCCAGCAACCGCCACCATTTCAGCAACCACCACCGTTTGGTCAGTTTGGAGGAGGTTTTGGTCAGCAAAATTTGCCTAATGCTACCGCTTCATTAGTGCTGGGTATCCTGGCAATTCCTGCTTGTTGCTTTTATGGCATATTCGGATTAATATTCGGCGTAATTGCCTGGATATTGGGTGCAGGTGATATGAAAAAATATCAGCTTAACCCAAGTTTGTACACCGAATCATCATACAAAAATGCTAAAGCTGGTAAAATCTGCGGAATGATTGCCACAATATTAAGCGTATTGTTTATTGTGATCGTGATTTTAGTTATAGTTGGGGCAATTGCCAATCCAGATATGTACAATAAAATTTTTAGAGGAATATAATATTTACCCGAGATTAATTTTACCTTAAAAATATAAATCGGATGGTGCATGCCATTCGATTTTCTTATTTTTGTATCATTGAAATTGTAAATAAAAAACTAAGATAATGTATCCAGAATATTTAGTAGAGCCAATGCGTAAGGAATTAACTAACGTGGGTTTTCAGGAATTAAAAAACGCAGCAGACGTAGATCAAGCCATTAAAGGCGAAGGTACGGTGTTGGTAGTAGTAAACTCGGTTTGTGGTTGTGCGGCAGCAAATGCACGTCCGGCGGCCAGAGCAGCAGCAGCACACGAAAAACACCCGGATAAATTGGTAACCGTTTTTGCAGGTATGGAAAAAGAGGCAGTAGATCAGGCCAGAAATTACATGATGCCTTTTCCTCCATCTTCTCCGGCAATGGCTTTATTTAAAGATGGTAAACTGGTTCATATGATCGAGCGTCACCAGATTGAAGGCCGTCCTGCCCAAATGATCGCTGATAACCTGATTGGCGCTTTCGAGCAATATTGCTAAAGATTGATTATACAGATTGAAGGATTACATTGATGGGTAATTCTGAATAATATAGAGATGGCGAGTGGAAACATTCGCCATTTTGTTTTTTTGAGATACCATCATTTCGAGCGGCAACGCAGTCGGGAACCCGAAGGTTCTGCGAAGCAAAATTTGTCCCGAGATTAGATCTCTCTCCCGAATATTCGGGACTACACTTCAGTCGAGATGACGACACTTGGTTTAAATCCTCTTAATCTGTGCCTTAAAAATCTTTATTTAATAACTTCTCCAGCTCCCCAAACGAAACGTTCATCCTTACGCGGCCTTGTTTCGCATAAGATATTTCTCCGGTTTCTTCTGAGATAATTACTGCAACTGCATCAGTGGTTTCAGAAACACCAATACCGGCACGGTGCCTTAAGCCAAACTGCGAGGGCAACTGGTCGTTATCTGTTAAAGGCAAAATGCAACTCGCACTTTTAATTTTATTTTCAGAAATCACCACAGCACCATCATGTAGCGGACTGTTTTTCTGAAAAATACTTTCCAGCAAACGTTTTGATATTTTGGCATCTACAATTTCGCAGCTATTGGCAAAAAACTGTTCATCGTAAAATTTCACAAACACCATTAATGCACCCGTACGGGTTTTTTTCATGGTTTTGCAGGCATCTATAATGGGTTTTATCCTTGTTAAATTATTCCTTTCAATTTCTTTTCTGCCAAATAAATAACCCCACCAGGCTTTGTTTTTCTGTAAAAAGGCATTCTTCCCGATCAGCAAAAGGAAACGCCTGATTTCGGGATGGAAAATTACAATCAGCGCAATAATCCCTACGCTCATAAACTTGTCTATGATGGCGGTTAGCAGTTCCATGTGCAGGGCCTTTACTATCCAGTAAAAAACTGTGATAATAAACATCCCAACAAGCAGGTTAACAGCTAGTGTATTGCGGATTAGGGTATAAACGTAGTAAATTAATAAGGCAACCAGGATGATATCAACGATATCAGTTGGCGATACTTTAAGGAAGTCAAAATCAAAACCTTTCATTTAGTGGCAAGATAGCAAAACGGATTTCAGTTTACAATATTGGTTAACTGTTTAGTTGCAGGTTAATTGTATAAATTGGTTAAATGGTTAATGTTTGGATTAGGTTAATTGTATAAATTGGTTAACTGGTTAATTGTTGCGGGGGCTCAGGACTCTAATTTTTTAATATTGATTTGCGTAATGCATTTAACTTATTTGTAAGATCATCGAGTTTTAACCTGAATGAAATATATTCATCTTCGTTAATATACTCCAAATCGTATGCTCCGATGATGTGATTAATGGTTTCTATTGTGCTTGAGTAAGACATAGTGATGAAATGTGCCTTATCTTTTGCAGTAATTCGTGCCGATCCTTCAGCCAAACAATCACCGATGCTGCTCGATGATCTCTTTATCTGACTGGTTAAGCCAAACATTTCATCCTTTGGGAATCTTTTGGCTAAATTGTAAATGTCTTTTCTAAGTTTTCTGGCTTTTTGCCAGGTATCTAATCTTTCAAACGAATAAACATGCATATAATTAAGATTAATCATTAGATGTGAATCGAGAATAGGAATATTTGAGATGAATTTAACTTAATAATCTTAAATAATCAATTAATACCTGCATCACGCACGATCACTTTACCGATAAACAATTAACCGATTAGCTATTTCTTGTCAGTTAACCGATTTAAACAATTAACCAGTTAACCTTTCTACCAACCTCACGCACTCCACCGCTTCCCTTACATCATGCACCCTTAAAATATTTGCACCTTTTTGCAGCGCAATCGTATTCAATACAGTGGTTCCATTTAGTGCATCTGCTGCGGTAGTACCGAGGGTTTTATAAATCATTCCCTTACGGGAGAAGCCAACCAAAACCGGGAGTTTGAATATTTTGAAGGCTTCCATGCGGTTAAGCAGTTCGTAATTATGATCAGTTGTTTTTCCGAAACCAAAACCCGGGTCGATAATGACGTCGTGGATGTGTAGCGCTTTAAGTGCTGCCACTTTTTCCGCCAGATAATCAATAACTTCTAAAAGTACATTGTTATAAACCGGATTTTGCTGCATGTTTTGTGGGGTACCCTGCATGTGCATCATTATATAGGGCACCTGTAATTTGGCTACCGTTTCGAACATTTTCTCGTCCATATCGCCACTGGCAATATCATTAATGATGTGCGCACCTGCTAAAATAGTTGCTTCGGCCACTTTGGCCCTAAAGGTATCAATAGAAATTACTGCTTCCGGAAATTCCTTCGCTAAAACTTCAACTACCGGAACTAAACGGTCTGTTTCTTCCTCTGCTGAAATATCTTTGGCCCCCGGACGTGAAGAATATCCACCGATATCGATAAAAGTGGCCCCCTCATTTAAAAATTGGGCGGCTTTGGTTAAAGCGTCATCTATGGTTTTTGTACGGCTGTTGCTGTAAAAAGAATCGGGGGTAATGTTCAAAATCCCCATTACTTTTGGTGTACTTAAATCGATAAGTTTACCGTTGACGTTTAAGCTTTGTTTGGGCTCAAAAAAGTTTTTTTCTGCCATAATAAACCCTTTCGGGATTTGGGTTTCGCTTTAAAAATGTATCTTTAGCTTTTGTTTTTTCACGACAAAAATACACTAAAAACTAAATAATTATTGGCTTTGGCACAAACAAATACCTCTACAGAATTTGATGAAGTGATTGCGGTTTGCAGATCATTATTTTTAAAAAAGACTAAAGATTACGGCACTGCATGGCGGATTTTAAGACCAAGTTCGATCACCGATCAGATTTTCATCAAAGCGCAGCGTATCCGTACCTTAGAAGAAAAAAAAGTTAGTAAGGTAGGAGAGGGCGTAGTATCCGAATACATTGGTATTGTAAACTATTGTGTGATTGCAATGATGCAGCTCGAACTGACTGAAAGCGACCCCAACGAAATGCCTTATGCTGAAGTTGAGAAACGGTTTGAAGATAAAGTAACGGAGACCAAAGATTTAATGTTTGCCAAAAACCATGATTATGGAGAGGCCTGGCGCGATATGCGCGTTAGTTCCTTAACCGATCTCATTTTGATGAAAATTTTTAGGGTTAAACAGATTGAAGATAATGAAGGACAGACCCTGGCTTCTGAAGGTGTAAAAGCGAATTATCAGGACATGCTGAACTATTCGGTTTTTGCGTTGATTAAGTTAGGTGTTAAATAAAATGAAGTTGCCTCATCACCACTAGAAAACAATTATACTGATGCAAAACGTACTTTTAAGATTTTCCCGATTTTTTGTAGGTGCCTTATTCATATTTTCAGGATTGATTAAAGCGAATGACCCGCTTGGTTTTGGCTATAAACTGCAGGAATATTTTGAAGTTTTTCACATGAATTTCCTCAGTGGATTGGCTACTGGCATTGCCATTTTACTCTGTACTTTGGAAATTGTGCTGGGTGCATTATTGTTACTGGGTTTCTGGAGCAAAAAAGTTGCATGGGGTTTATTGCTGCTCATCATTTTCTTTACGCTGTTAACCTTTATTTCTGCGGCATTTAAAGTGGTTACCAGTTGCGGTTGTTTTGGCGATGCCATTCCGCTTACCCCCTGGCAGTCGTTTAGCAAAGATCTGATTCTATTGGCGCTGATTATAATTATTTTCTTGAAAAAAGACCTCATTCAGCCATTATTCAAAAAAGAAGCCACACAAAGAAATATTGCCCTTGCAGTAACGGCTGTTTCTCTAGGTTTTGGTCTGTACACCTATAATGTGCTGCCCGTTATCGATTTTCTGCCTTATAAAGTTGGTGCACATATTCCATCATTAATGGTGATTCCTCCGGGAGAAAAACCTGATGAATTTGAGATTATGTACCACCTGAAGAACAAAAAAACGAAAGAAGAGAAGGATATGAGCGATAAGGATTACCTTAAAACCGAAATCTGGAAGGACAGCAATTGGGAAATTATAGGTGAGCCTACAAAAAACCTTGTAAAAAAAGGATTTGAACCTAAAATAAAAGATTTAAACATTACCGATGCTTCTGGTACCGATTATACCAAAGAACTGATCGAAAATCCATACTATAATTTAATTTTTGTGGCCTACGATCTTCACAGTACAAATGAGGCAGCCATAGGTAAATTAAATGCCCTGGCCATCAATGCTACGCAGCAGTTTAATATCCGTACTGTGTTGCTTACTTCTAACTCTGCACAGGATGCGCAGGCTTTTATCAAAAAGAACAACTTGTTTTCTGAAGTGTTTTATGCCGACGCTGTGCCGTTAAAGAGTATGGTAAGGGCGAATCCTGGTGTTTTGCTGATGAAAAATGGCGTGGTGATTAATAAATGGCATTTTCATAATGTGCCAACTTTCGATCAGTTGAGCAGGAAATATTTCGATAAATAGTATGATCGGATACGCATTAAAAAAACTAATTTACGGACTACTGGTAATGAGTGGTGTGATATTGGTAGTTTTTGTGCTCTTCAATATTTTACCCGGTGATCCGGCACGGATGACGATGGGACAACGGGCAGATGTGCAATCGCTTGAAGCTGTTCGGAAAGAGTTTGGTTTAGACCGCTCCAAACCCGTCCAGTTTGTTTTGTATATCAATGATTTATCGCCAATCAGTATTCTGGATAACGATAGCACCATTAAGCAGAAATATCATTATGCAAAGCTGATTGCTTTTGATAAAAAAGTGCTGGCATTAAAATGGCCTTATCTTCGCAGTTCATACCAAACCAAACGCGATGTTACCGCAATTCTTTCCGAAACGGTACCTAATACCTTTATCCTGGCGCTAACGGCAATGATTTTCGCAACTATTATCGGCGTGTTTTTAGGCGTTTTATCAGCAGTATATAAAGATACATGGATTGATAAATCGGCCAATGCATTTGCCATTTTGGGAATTTCCGCTCCTTCATTTTTCGCCGGGATTATCATTGCCTGGCTTTTTGGATTTTTACTGAGCAATTATACAGGCTTAAAAATGAGCGGGAGCTTATATTCTTACGATCCGTTTAATGGAGAAGTTCTCACGCTTAGAAATTTGTGGTTGCCAATGATTACTTTGGGTTTAAGGCCCCTGGCCATTATAGTACAGCTTACCCGGAGCGCCATGTTGGATGTGCTGGCACAGGATTACATCCGCACCGCACGTGCTAAAGGGTTAAGCAGAAATGCCATTATTTACAAACATGCTTTAAAAAATGCCATGAATCCGGTAATTACAGCCATTTCAGGATGGTTTGCCTCTCTGCTGGCCGGTTCCTTTTTTGTTGAATATATTTTTGGCTATAATGGGCTGGGAAGGACGACGGTAACTGCTTTAGAAATGTCTGATTTCCCGGTGGTGATGGGTTCTATTCTTTTTATCGCTTTTGTATTTGTGGTGATCAATATCCTCGTTGATATTTTATATGCCTATGTTGATCCAAGGGTTAAATTAAGTTAAACGATGCAGGAAGAGGAAATCATCAAATATACCGAGCTTGCCGATGGCCGGATTATCGAAATATTTAAACTGGCAACAGTTGAACTGCCCGATGCTGAACGGTTATTTAGTCATGTGCTCAATGCACAACATATCTGGGCACAACGGATATCGGGTAAAAAACCGCTTTATGGCGTTTGGGATATCCACCCAAAAGAAAATTTTGAAAGCCTTTCGGCTGATAATTTTAAACTGATCAGGGCAGCGTTGAATAATTATTCTTTAGATAAACTGATTTTCTATAGTAATTCAAGGGGCGATCAGTATGAAAACCGGATAGATGAGATTTTATTTCATTTATTTAATCATTCTACTTATCATCGCGGACAGGTTGTAACTTGGTTGAAAAAGGCAGGTTTTACGCCGCCTGTAACCGATTATATAATGTTAAAACGCGACCATTTATTATAGGTCGATATAAGAAACACACATGAAAATTTTCCTTATCGGATATATGGGCTGCGGTAAAAGCACCAAGGCAAAACAACTGGCGCATCGCTTAGATTGCCCTGTAATTGACATGGATGCCGAAATTGTTTCGAAAACAGGTAAAACCATTGCCGAATATTTTGCTGAATTCGGAGAAAGTGGTTTCAGGGATTATGAAAGCGAAATGCTTAAAACGTACGATTATCCTGAAACATGCGTGGTAGCTACCGGAGGTGGTTTACCTTGTTTCTTCGACAATATGGAATGGATGAATGCGCATGGCGAAACGGTGTACCTGCAAATGGAACCTGCAGCTTTGGTGTCGCGTTTACATAACCGCCAAAAACGCCCCTTAATTAAAGATCTGGATGATGAGCAACTTTTGATCTTTATAAAAGAAAAACTCCAGGAACGTGATCCTTTTTATACTAAGGCGAAAATAATAGTAGATGCATTTGATCTGGATGGAGAAAAGCTGGAGGAAGCGATTAAGGGAAGTCTTTAGTCGATTGGCCCTTGCTAAGTCGGGCGCTTGAAGTCAATTCACCGATTTAATAATTCACCATCAAATAGTCAGAAGTCTGAGATCCGAAGCCAGTAAACGGCTTGTCTATAGTTTGACCATTAAGAAGTTAAGAAAATTAAGGCTAGTGATCGCTTTAAGCCATGACTATTTAACTAATAAGCTATGAACCAATAAACTATTGACCAATGAACCAATGACTAATGGACCATTGAACTAATATCATCATCAATTATCTTCGCCGATAACAATGCAAGCGGAATTCCTCCGCCCGGATGTACACTGCCTCCACAGAAGTACAGATTTTTAACTTTCGAGCTAAAATTAGAGTGCCGTAAAAAGGCAGAAAACTGATTGTTTGAGCTGTTGCCGTACAAAGATCCCTGATACGATCCTGTTTTATTTTCGATGCTCCTGGGATCAAGAATCTGCTCGCAAATGATATCTTTTTCGATGTTCCGATTTAAAATACGACTGATTTTTTTGATGATATTTGTTTTCGCCTCTTTAATTAATTGATCCCAGTTTTGCCCCGTGTTTGCTGGTACATTGATCATTACAAACCAGTTTTCACCATCTGCAGGTGCATCACCTCTAATATGCTTAGCACTGATATTAATGTAAACAGTAGGGTCATTACAAATGGTTTTATCTTTCCAGATGGTATTAAATTCCTTTTGATAATCTTCAGTGAAGAAAATATTGTGTAAACCTAAATCACTGTAATTGCCATCCATGCCCCAATAAAAAATCAACGCTGAGCTGCTGCGCTCCTGGTTTAATAATTTTTTAGGCTCAGGTATGGTTTTAAGCAGATTTTTATAGGTAAACCAGATATCAAGGTTAGAAATCACTATATCCGCTTTATAAGTTTTGTCGTTAACTTTTACACCATTTATTTTTGCTTTGCCTTCATTAGTGCATAAAATTTCTTCTACTTTTTGGTTGTAATGAAACCTGATGCCCAGCTCTTCAGCCAATTTAATTAAAGCCTTAACAATGCCATACATCCCTTCTTTTGGAAGAAAGGCGCCAAAGTGATACTCGAAATGTGGAATTACATTCAATGTTGCCGGTGCCTGATAGGGGTCTGAACCGTTGTAGGTAGCATAACGATTAAAAAGTTGCGTAATCCGGTCATCTTTAAAAAATGATTGGTTGGCTTTCGCCTGTGTTCTAAAGGCATCAATCTGACCAAAACGAAAGATCGATTTTAAAGTATCCCAGTGCAGGTAGCTTTTAAGTTTATGCAAACTTCTTTCTAAAAATACCCGATGGGTAACCTCGTAGATCGTTTCGCTTTTTTTTAAATATCGCTGGACTTCTGCTGCAGTTGAATTTGTTTTTTCTTCTATGTCTTTTGCAAATTTATCAAGATCGGAACTGGCACTTAGCCTTAAACCATCTTCATAAAAATAACGGCAAACTTCTTTTAGTTTGATGTATTTAAAATAATCTTCAGGATTTTTACCTGCCAGTTTAAAAAGTTCATCCACATATTGTGGCATGGTAAACAGGCTCGGGCCGGTATCAAACCTGAAACCATTCATTTTTATTTCACCCAGTTTGCCCCCGGGTTTTGAGTTGGCTTCGAAAACATCAACTTCATAACCTTTTACAGCGAGGCGGATAGCAGATGCAATTCCCGCAATTCCGGCACCGATAACTATGGCTTTTGGTTTAGGCATATTGCGAAAATAGAATAAATATTTTACTAACTTAAGGCAATGACAAAAGATGAAATTATAATTTATAAAAATGAAGAGGGGCTGCCGGCAATAGAAGTGGCAATTAAAAATGAAACGCTTTGGCTAACGCAGAAACAGATTGCTGAGGTTTTTGGTACTCAGGTTCCGGCGATTAATAAACACGTCAAGAATATATATAAGGATAAAGAATTGGATAAATCAACTATTTCCAAAATGGAAATAGTTCGAGTTGAAGGTGTACGACATGTGAAAAGGACAGTTGATATTTATAGTCTTGATATGGTTTTATCAATTGGCTACAGGGTAAATTCAATTAAAGCAACACAATTCCGCATATGGGCCAATCAGATTTTAAAAGATTATCTGATAAAAGGTTATGCCTTAAATCATAAAAAATTACAGGAACAAACCCAGCAACTTATAGAATTAAAGCAGGCGATTAAATTGGTTGCTACTGTTCAAAACAACCACTTGCTTAATAATGATGAGCTAAAGGATACTTTTAAAATTCTTACAGACTATGTTTATGCTTTAGATGTTCTTGATCGTTACGACCATCAACAACTGGAAAATGAAGTTTCTAACCATAAAGGCGATTTTAAAATAGATTACGATTCTGCACTTGAAGCCATAGATGATTTGAGGGTAAAATTTGGTGGAAGCAAACTTTTTGGCAATGAAAAAGACCAATCATTTAAAAGTTCATTATACACCATTTATCAAACATTTGATGGAGAAGAACTTTATCCGAGTATGGAAGAAAAGGCGGCCAATCTATTATATTTCGTCGTAAAAAACCATTCATTTTCTGATGGAAATAAACGGATCGCTGCCTTTTTATTTGTCTGGTTTCTGGATAAAAACAAAATGCTCTATCGCGAAGATGGTACAAAAAGAATTGCCGATAATGCACTGGTTGCGCTTACCTTACTCATTGCAGAAAGCGATCCTAAAGAAAAAGAGATGATGGTTAAAGTAGTGGTTAATTTAATCAACTATAAAAACTAAACTACTTCAACTCATCCAGGTACACTTTCGTTTGCTTTTCAATCTCGTTGGTGGCAAATTTAATGGCTGAACCTACTCTGGTGGTTTCTGGTTTTACAGGCATTTTATTAATGGTTGCTAAAGCATCAATATACCATTTGCACCAAACTTCGATAATATGTTTCTCATCATTTGCGGCTTTTCCATCGGCAATGGCTTTTCTGCTCAATTCAAATTCAGTTTTTAAGCGAATTAAGGCGTCTGCTTTCACTTGCGAAACAGTAGCTATAGCTGTGTTTTCATCAGCAGAAATTAAAGTATAAGCTGCAGTTAAACCACTTATGCCAACGTTTTTCATTTCTGTGGCCGAAACTTTATCAATCCGGTCATTATCAGTATGGTAAAATACATCCGTAAAGTGCCACATCAATAATCCCGGGATTTTATGCTGTAAAAATGGGGTATGGTCACTACCTCCTTCAAAAGGATTGTAATTAACTGTCCAGTTCGCAAATTTTCCCTGTGCCTTGCAGATGTCGAAAATAAAATCGTTAAAATAATGCGGGAAAAGATCTTTTTCTCCAACATCGCCAGCGCCCCATTCGGTATGTTTATCTGTTCCCCTTGTCCAGATGGCAGATGGATCAGGCATTTTTTCGATCAGAAAAGAACCTCCCGTTTTTTTGGTATCCTCGCCCACCATGTCCAGGCTCATTCCCCATAAAATGCCTTTAGCGCGGGTGGTATCTTCCGTAATATATCGTCTCGTAGATACAATTTCGTCACCCCATAAAAAAGTTAAAGTACGCTTCGGACTGATCTTTTTTGCCTGAAATAATTCTGCCGTTAGCCTCGCCATCTCAGCCAATGTACCAACACCGCTCGCATTATCGTTTGCACCCGGCTCCTGCACGTGCGCACTGAATACAAAACGCTCGGTAGGGTTTACACTGCCCTTAACGTTTGCTACAATGGTTAATTCTTCTGAAGGGTAAATTTTAGTCTGGATGTTTACTTTCAATTTCGTTTCGCCTTTTAAACAGGCTGCTTTTAACTTTTCTTTAGCGGCGTAAGACAGGAGCAAAGTCCATACCTCACTATTGGCTTTCATACTGCCGAACTGAATAGAGGTTTGATGTACTTCTGGCTGGGTGTACTTTGGCATCGAATAACCTAAAACACCAATTGCGCCTGCCTTGGCAGCAATTTGAAGTAATCGTGATGGATTGTTTTCTGAAAACAGGATTTTCCCTTTCAGGTACATTTTTTCTATTTCCGCTTGATTTATTTTTTCAATATAAACCACATTGGCTGTAACGCCGTCAACAGGAGTTGAACCGCAATTAATCGGGATCATGTTGCGGTTGGTTTTAAAAGAAATAAGTGGCTGGGTTTCTCCAACAATATCGATATTGGCATCAACAGGCTCCCAGGTATTATTTTTCATCGCCCTTTTTTCGATGCGATAAGTTAATGGGGCTTCAAATTCGTTTTGTTTCTGTTCTACAAAACCAGCTTTTTTAAGGATGTTTTCCACATAATGAATACTCGCATTAAAGCCCGTATTACCGGGCACACGAAAATATTTTTCTACAAAATCGGTGGTTTCGTAAGCGTTTTTTTCGTTAAAACCAGTGCGTGTTAATTTGAAATAATCGTCGGTAGAGGTTTGAGCGTAACCCGACAATCCCGCAAAAAGCAGTACAAAAAGTATCTTCGTTTTCATGATTCTGTATAAAAACGAAAGATACTAAGAATATTTAATGTTGGTTAAGCGTAACGCTTTCCTGTTTTGTTTTTTAATCCTTCATCAACCGATAACGGGCCCGAACCTACCACCCAGAACATAATGAGCAGAAATAAAATCAGCACCGAAAACCACAATTCCGAATTTGGCGTAGAGAAACCCGGGGTAAGGTTAATAAAAAACACAGCGAATAGTAAAATTGGGATCTGGATGACCACAGCAAAGCGGGTAACCAGGCCCAGGGTGATCAGAATACCGCCAACCAAATGTGCAAAGGCCACAACATGAATGGCTACACTAATCAGCATTCCTGAGAAACCAAATACATTGTTTTGTGTGATCATATTCTGGAGTACCGACGTGTCGCTGATAAAAGATACACCTTTTCCAAAAATGACAAGGCCAAGGATAATGCGCAGATAATCCAGCCATTTCGAGTGATGAACATCTCCCCAATGTTCAATTTTACGGATAACGTTCATAATGAACCTCCATTTTTATGTGAATGATATATTAAGTTACGGATTTATATTTATTTATCAAATAAATTGCTGAAAATCAGTAGTATGTAACTTAGTTTCAAAATAAAGGATGCATTTAACCATTTGATGTAAAAATTAACATAAAATTAATCTGTACCATTTTGGTTTTCGGTATGAATTTTGTATTATTGCTTAAATAGATAGGTTTTTTATCATGAGCAAAGAAATATTAGAGTTTTCTGTACAGGTAGATGAAAAATTTGACCTAAAATTTAACTGGTTAGGTGGCTTCTGGGGAGCAGCATTTAAATTTTTTGGAAAATAATTTTAACATCCGGATTTTAAAAACGGACAAATCTTAGTTCGATCAGGATGATATTGCCTTAATTTTTATATTAGAGCTAAATCTTCCAGCTCTTTACCTCCACCTTCAGTCTCGTTCAACCTAATTATTTGTATTCATTCTGACCTAAGCTTTCTACTTTAGTCTTTCAGCCTTTTGCCTTATCTTTGCAAAATAATGAGTAGAAGAAAACCCGGTACGGTAACAATAGTTCCAAACGTACAAATAATCGATATTGCTGAAGAAGGAAAAGGTGTTGGCAAGGCCGACGAATTGGTTATTTTTGTTGACAAAGCCGTTCCTGGCGACGTAGTTGATGTACGCCTGACCAAAAAGAAAAAGAATTTTGCGGAAGCGATTATTGAGCAGTTGCATGAAAAATCTGCATTGCGTACCGATCCTTTTTGTCCTCATTTCGGAACCTGTGGTGGTTGCAAATGGCAGCACATGGGTTACGATGCTCAATTGAAATTTAAACAAAAAAATGTTGAGGCTGCTTTACAACGCCTTGGTAAAATAGACACCTCCAATACAGAACCGATTTTAGGTTCAGAAAAAAACAGGTATTATCGCAATAAACTCGAATTTACTTTCTCTAACAAACGCTGGCTGGAGAAAACTGATGTGGAGCGCGACGAAGATTTCGATATGAATGCATTGGGTTTTCACGTACCGTTACGTTTCGATAAAATTTTAGACATCGAACATTGTTATCTTCAGGATGAACCTTCCAATTCCATCAGAAATTCGGTACGTAAATATGCATTGGAAAATGGTCTGTCTTTTTACGATTTACGCAACCACGAAGGTGTTTTACGTAACCTGATTATCCGTACATCTACTACGGGCGAAGTGATGGTGGCGGTGGTATTCGCTTATCCGGAGCAAGCACAGGTGGATGGCTTAATGAATTTCCTTAAAACCGAATTCCCTCAGATTACTTCACTTTTATATATTGTTAACCAAAAGAAAAACGATACCATTTTCGATCAGGAGGTAGTATTGTTCTCAGGTCGCGATCATATTTTTGAAGAAATGCCTGCCGGACTAACAGGTGAGGATGTAGTCCGCTTTAAAATCGGGGTAAAATCTTTTTACCAGACCAATTCTGAACAGGCTTTCGAACTTTATAAAATTACAAGGGATTTTGCCGGATTTAAAGGTGACGAACTGGTTTACGATTTATATACCGGTGCAGGAACCATTGCAAATTTTATTGCAAAAAATGTGAAAAAGGTGGTAGGGGTAGAATATGTGCCAACCGCAATTGAAGATGCAAATTTTAACTCTGAACTGAATGGGATTAATAATACAATCTTTTATGCCGGAGATATGAAAGATATCTTGACTGCTGAATTTATTTTAGCACACGGTAAGCCTGATGTGGTAATTACCGATCCGCCACGTGCCGGGATGCATGCTGATGTAGTACAACGTTTACTGGAAATGGAATCAGAAAAGATTGTGTATGTAAGTTGTAATGCCGCTACACAGGCCCGCGATTTGGAACTGTTAAAAGAAAAATACGATGTTGTTCGCATTAAACCGGTTGATATGTTCCCACATACACAGCACGTAGAGAATGTAGTATTGTTAAGGTTGAAATAAGAAATGATTAAATGAGAGAATGATTGAATGAGAAAATGATTGACTTAGAGAAGGGGCTAACCGCTTGTAAACATTCAATCATTCTCTCATTCAAAAATTCAATTATTATTTAAGGTATGGATAGAGAAGAGTTATTACACGCAACACCGGAAGATAGCGGAGAACCGCAGAAGAAACAGGAAAGTCCGCTGGTAAGTTTAGAAAAAGACCTGGAGTTTTATGCTGACGCGATTAAGGAAGTAGCCATCGAAATCATGGTTGAAGGCATTTCCGCTCACCCGATTTTTATTGCGCACCAGCACGAAGTAAATATTGGCGAACTTATCTTAAACAAAGAAGAACTTAACACTGATTGGACGATACAAGCTTCTACCTTAGAAGAATTTGTAGAGAAAGGGATTATCAGTAAAGAAAGAAAAGAGCCGTTTTTAAAGGTTTATAAAAAACCAGAAGATTTTATGTGCGTTTTTGTAGTTGTTCCCGAGGGCGCAAACTTTATTTATTATCCATATAAAAAAGGTAAAAGGTAGTTTTTTTAGTCTAAAGTCTTTAGTCTGAAGTCTGTGCTTATAAAGCGCCATCTGTAAAAATCCTTTTATAAAGACAACGCCGCTTTGCATCCACAAAGCGGCGAGTTATCATTAACTAAACTAAAGTCTTAATTTACATGGTGTACATCCCCACTCTTGGAGTTTGATGTTTTCTTAAGCGAAGCATTTCCTTTATAGCTCACATCGCCACCGCCACTTGCTGCCGCTTCAAGGCCTTTATTTACATGTACATTTACATCAGAACCGCCGGAAGCCTGCACTTTTGCGTATTCAGTAATCAGTTCGTAAGCATCAATATCACTGCCACCGCTCGATTGGATGGTCATATTTTCAGCTTTACCTTTTAAATCAATATCGCTGCCACCACTCGATTGTACGGTAAGGTCGTTACAAACTACTGTTAATTTTAAGTCAGAACCACCAGAAGAACGGATGGCAAGCTTATCAGTTTTGATCTGATTTTGCGTAAATACATCCGATCCGCCTGATGCAGCCAGTGCATTTAATGTTTTAAAGTTTACATAGGCTTTAATTTCGCGGTTTTTAAACATTCCGCTCCATTTAATGCCATCTCTGAATTTGATGTTAACATTGCTGCCATTTTGCTCAACAATAATATCTTTTAAGGTTTCCGCATCCGATTTAATGCTTACACTTTCGCTATTGCCTTGGGTGAGGTATAAATCTATTCCGCTGCTTACACCTATACTACTGAAATTTTTTACCGGGAAACTTTTCGTATCCTGTGCTTTAGCCATGTAGCTGGTAACCACTATAAATAAAATGGCGGATGATTTAATAAGGATTTTCATAATTGTATTTCGTTAAATGATTGTGAAGCTATCTTTTCGCAAATGTTCTGCGGAATGATGTTTCGTGATTTTGTGTTTTGGTTATTCATTAGACGCATCTCTGCCTGAAACGTTGCAAACAATCGAAATTATTTTTCAAATAGCTGAAAAAAACACGAATTGTCTTCTTAAAACTATTTACTCTTTTTAGTGCATTTTAAAATATTATCTCCGTCTTTAATTAAAAGCGTATCAACAATACCTCTTTTATTTTTTGTAAAAATTATCTTTGGATCAAAATCCCAAAGAAAAAATGTTTCCTGTGTTTGCGCGAACAAATTGAAGGTTGGTAGGCCAATGGTTTTTAAGATTAAATTTTTATCTTTTTTATAAATGTTTACCTCTTCGCCATCTGGCCTAATGTATTTTCCCACATAAGTGTTTAATACATTATCGCTTATCGTAATAACTTTAGGGATGTCGTTTAGTGGTGTGCTTTTGAGGGCTTTATGTATAATTTCTGTTCCTTCAGGCCAAAAAGACCTAACAATGTTATTGCAGATAATTTGACCATTATCTCCATTGGTTAATACAATTAAACCGCGTTTTGATTTTGGAAGCAGTACTATAATCGCCGCTACACCTGCATCATTTCCTCCATGTTCCATTGCATATTCGTGATTGGGTAAATCTTTAATTAATCGCCAACCCAGCCCCTGCATCAAATTCTGATTAATTTTTGCCTGCTCTTTTATTATTTCGTCAAATAATCGCTTATTAATATGAAGACCATTTAAAGTTTCAATTCCAAATCTACTAAGGTCAGTAACCGTTGTGATCAGGTCATCTGCAGCACTTGGTTCAGAAGCATAATTACTTTTGGTATATTCTTTTCCATTGGCATCGTACCACCTGCTAAATCTTTTTAAATCTTGCTTACCATCCCAGTCATGTTTGGTGTCGGTCATACCGAATGGTTTAAATAGAACCGAGTCTGAAAGTTGAACTAAAGATTTATGAAATTTATGCTCAATGGCTTTTTTCAGATACTCCATTCCTTCTCCCGAATAATTAAATCTGGTTCCCGGTGCAAATTCAAATTGAAGTTTCCCTGAGGTATTCATCCATCTCCAATTGCTAAATCCCGATTGATGACTTAAGATATGGCGGGTTGTGAGTTTTTTTGATAACGAATCAGATGCAATATCAGGGTCGGTATAATAATGATACAGTGGTTCATCCAATTGCCAATCGCCGTTATCGATTAGTTTTAGTACAAGGGTTGAAAATACCACTTTAGTTACCGATGCTACATTGAAAAGCGTATTAACTGGTTTTTGAGATCCGGTAGAATCCTGGCCATATACTTTTGCATGTATTAACTTTCCATCTTGTATAATGCCAAGGCCAACGTTTGGAACATTTAAGTCCTTTTGCCAGGCAGCTATTTGGTCTTCCAAAAGTTTGATTTTCCCGTCTGATTTATTTTCTTCGATCGTTTTACTGCCACTAGTATGCTGAGCATAATTGCTAATCGGAATTAACAGAAATAAAAAAAGATAAAAAAATATTTTGGTTAAATGTTTCATTTCTCTGGCATGTTCTAGTTGGATTATCAGACGGTGATGAGGAGAAAACGTTGCAAACAATCGAAATTATTTTTCAAATAGTTTGAATTTCAGCCTTAAAATCGTTCTTTTTGTATTCAATCCTTTTTATACAATGGCATCGCAATTACTTATTCTTAACAAGAAACAGATTCAGCAGAAAATAGACCGTATCGCTTATCAGATTTTGGAAGATAACCTGAATGAGAAAGAAATTGTACTGGCCGGTATCTGGGACCGTGGCTACAAATTGGCACTAAGATTAGAAAAGGTGCTGAAAAAAATCTCTGATTTTAAATTAACCTTACTGCGAATTGATCTGCAAAAAGAAAGCAGCAAACTGGTTGCTTCAACCGATCTGGATGAAAGCCACTGGAAAAATAAAGTGATCATTATTGTGGATGATGTGCTGAACAGTGGTAAAACTTTAGCTTATGGCTTGGGCGTTTTCTTAAATACCCCACATAAAAAAATACGAACCGTAGTTTTGGTAGACCGTAGCCATAAAATTTTCCCTATCGCAACTGATTTTGTTGGTCTTGAACTGGCCACTATTTTAAAAGAACATGTTGATGTGGTAATGGATGTGGAAGGCGAAGAAGACAGGGTTTATCTGAGCTAGTGAGGATGTAAGATGAAAGAGGTAGGATGGGAAATTTTTTTCTATAATCGAAATTTTCATAATTAGACAGTTTCCCTCAAGTTACCGTCATTTCGAGCGGAGTGCAACGTAGCCGGAAAATCTGTCTGATAGATTTCTCTCCCGAAAGTTCGGGACTACGCTTCAGTCGGGATGACGACCCGTTTTAATGAAAACTATCCAATGATAGCTTTTTTAACCTACAACTGTACCAAAATTTGCAATTAAGCCCAATTTTTTGCAATTTCCCGACATGTATCATCCGAGAAAAAATAACCTGATCTTTAACTTTTTCTCCTGGTACATCCAGTTTATCATTAAAAAAGATTTTGCTGCGTTCAATTACGACCAGATTGAAGTTAAATCAGATGCTTCTATATTGGTTTTAGCCAATCATTTTAGCTGGTGGGATGGCTTTTTCCTGTTTTACATCAACAAAAAAGTTTTTAAAAAACAGTTTCATGTTTTAGTGAATGCCGAAAATTATAATAAAGTAGGTTTTCTGAAATATCTCGGTGCTTTCGCGGCCGAAAACAAAGGAAAAGATGTATTGGCAACATTAGATTATGCAGGTAAACTGTTAGATGATCCTGCAAATCTTGTGTTGGTTTTTCCTCAGGGCAAACTGTATTCTAACCATCTGAAAAATATCAGCTTTGAAAAAGGAGTGATGCAAATGATCAATGCCAGTCAGAAAAAGATTAACATTATTTTTGCAGCTACTTTTATCGATTATTTTGCAAAGAGGAAGCCATCAGCTTATACTTATCTGCAACATTGGGAAAATGAAGAATACGTAAGCTTGCAGTTATTAAAAAGCGCCTATAATAAACATTACGATCAATCGGTTGTTAAACAAAATCAGATTATTGAATGACAATTTTTATTTACGCGGTTTTAATTTTCCTGGTGATCAGGTTTTCGGTTACTGTATTTAATTTCCTTTCCAATCCGAAATTGCCGCGGGTGGTTAAACATTACCATGATAAAGTTTCCATCTTAATTCCTGCCCGTAATGAAGCCGAAAATATACTTGAACTGCTCGTTTCCATAAAAGATCAGGATTACACCAATTACGAAGTTGTCGTTTTAGATGATAACAGTAGCGATAATACCTTTACCATAGTTGAGGATTTTTGCCTTACTAACCCGCAGTTTAAGGTGGTAAAGGGAAAGGAACTTCCGCCAGACTGGCTGGGTAAAAACTATGCTTGTCATCAGTTAAGTGAATTGGCTTCAGGTAAATATTTCCTTTTTATAGATGCGGATGAATCCATCAAAAGGGGATTGATTAACAGTTTAATTGCGAGGATGGAAGTTGGAAACCTTGCTTTACTAAGTGTTTTTACCAACCAAACCATGAAATCGATAGGTGAGCGCTTAACCGTTCCGCTGATGCATTTTATCCTGCTAAATTTATTGCCCCTGCGTTTGGTTAAACTTTCAAAAAATCCGGCATTTGCGGCGGCCAGCGGACAATGCATGTTTTTTAATGCCAATTTATATCAGGAAAACCAGTGGCACGAAAAGGTTAAACGCCAGGTTGTGGAAGATGTGGAAATTATGAAACTGGTAAAACAGGAAAAATTAAATGCCGAAGCGCTTTTGGCCAACGGACTGATCTATTGCAGGATGTATAAAAACTTAGGTGAAAGCTTAAATGGCTTTGGTAAAAATTTACTTGCAGGTTTTGGTAATAACATCATAATATTACTATTTTACCAGCTTTTGGTAACCATAGGACCGGTAATTTTAATTTTAAACTTTAATATTGCTTTACTTGTATTACCATTAACTTTAATAGTATTGAGCAGAATTATGATCTCTTTTTTATCAGGGCAAAATGTTTTGATAAACCTGATTCTACATCCATTTCAGATGTTGTTCTTCTTAATCATATCAATCATCTCTATAACAAAGCATATTTTTAAAACAGGCACATGGAAGGGCAGAACGATCAGAACGATTTAAAGGTTAAAAAGATTGCAGTTGCAGTAATTATCGTTTTTCATTTGGTTGGTTTGCTTGGCTTTTTAATCCCGGCTGCACAACCATACTTTATCAAACTGGTTCCTTTTCATTTGCTATTGATGTTTGCCGTAATTGTTTTTGCCTATAACGCAGATGTTAAACGGTTACTGTTATTTGTTTCAGGCGTTTTTCTCTGTGGCTTTTTGGTCGAGGTTTTAGGTGTAAGCACCGGAAAAATATTCGGCAGTTATTATTACGGCAATACCTTAGGTTATAAAATTGCTGCGGTGCCTTTACTTATGGGCGTAAACTGGGTAATTCTGATTTTTAGCGTGGGCCAGATGCTTAAAAGTATGAAAGTGAGAAACAGCATTTTAGCATCGCTTACCGGTGCGCTTATACTTGTTGGTTTCGATTTCTTTTTGGAACCGGTAGCCATGAAATTTGATTACTGGCATTGGGATTGGCACGAAATCCCTGTTCAAAATTATGTGGCCTGGTTTATTGTTTCAGTAATTTTATTGAAGTTTTATTACGCCCTGGGTTTAAAACAGCAGAAATATATCGGTACCGCCATGTTTGCCTCGCAGTTAATCTTTTTTGTTGTCTTATACATGACAACCGGAACAAATATTTTTGCTTAATTTTGTATCACAATGGGTTACAACTTACAGGTTAACATCGATAAATCATCAGGCTTCTGTTTTGGCGTAGTGTATGCCATAGAAATGGCAGAAGATATTTTGGATAACGAAGGTTATTTATATTGCCTCGGCGATATTGTGCATAATGATGAAGAGGTAGAGCGTTTAACCAACCGCGGATTAAAAATAATTGATCACGAAGTATTAAAAAACCTGCGTGATGAAAAAGTGTTAATCAGGGCGCATGGCGAGGCACCTTCAACTTATCAGCTGGCCTTAGAAAATAACCTGACTTTAATAGATGCTTCCTGCCCTGTGGTACTGAAACTGCAGAACAGGATCAAAAACTCGCACGATGATGATGAGCAGGTACTTATTTTTGGAAAACATGGGCATGCCGAGGTAATTGGTTTGCAAGGGCAAACAGATGGCAAGGCAATCGTTTTTCAGGATTTAGCTGAATTAGATAACGTTGAGCTTCCTGCCAAATTCACTTTATATAGCCAAACCACCAAAAGCACAGATAAATTCTACCACATTAAAGATGAATTATTGAGCCGTGGCTACGAAGTTAAAGCGAATGATACCATTTGCAGACAGGTATCTAACCGTTACGAGGAACTTGAAGATTTTGTAGGCCATTACGATCGTATTGTTTTTGTTTCGGGCAAAAAATCGTCGAACGGAAAGGTACTTTACGATGTTTGTAAAAAACACAATGACAATTCGTACTTCATTTCTAATGTAGAAGAGCTGGACCAGACCTGGTTTAACGAAAATGATAAAGTAGGTATTTGTGGAGCTACTTCAACACCGATGTGGTTAATGGAGAAGGTAAAGGCAGCGCTGGAGCAGTATTAGATTGTAAGAAAATCTGAATAAGTATTAATGATAGATTTATATATTAGGATCGTCATCTCGACTGGAACGTCCCGAATATTCGGGAGAGAGATCTGCTTTCATAGATCTCTCGAATTCGTTGCACTTCGCTCGAGATGACGGTCATATAGTAATATAAATTGAAAAAAATAAACCCATATACCGGAATCCTTGTTGCGTTAACCGTAATTACGTGCTGGTTTATTTCTCTTTTTTTTCTGTTAAACTGGCATTTTAACTGGAACAATCCACTGGTTTACCTGATGGTTTTTGTACAGATGCACCTCTACACCGGTTTGTTTATCACTGCGCACGATGCCATGCACGGCACCATATCTCCAAACAAAAAAGCAAATAATTTTATCGGTTACCTTGCTGTTTTTTTGTATGCAGGTTTCTTTTATAACCGTTTGTATGCTAAACATCACCAGCATCACCGCCATGTACATACCGAAAAAGATCCTGATTTTGCACCACATGGTTTTTGGAAATGGTATTTCCGCTTTATGCTAAATTATGTTACGGTAATCCAGTTAATTATTATGGCTGTGGCTTATAATGTGCTCAAAATCTGGGTAGATGAAATAAATTTGTTGTTGTTTTGGGTTCTTCCATCATTATTGAGCACTTTCCAGTTGTTCTATTTTGGTACCTATTTACCACACAAAGGTGAACACGATAACGAATACCATGCTACCACTTTACCGAAAAACCATTTTGTAGCTTTTATTACCTGCTACTTTTTTGGGTACCACTTAGAGCATCATCAAAAACCGGCAATGCCGTGGTGGCAGCTTTATAAAGCAAAAGAATAAACTCATATTCCTGCATGATGACGATCGGCTTCACTTAGTTGTTCTCAGGTTTAAAAACGTTCGAAACCTGCACAAAACCATGTTCATAAACCTGACTGTACGAAAATCCTTTTTGTGGCATAAACGTTAAAAATGCATTACCGGCCACAAAAAGATTGCAGGCAAGGCAGGACTATACTTAAACAGGGTTTCTGTATTTGCTTTTCTAATGATACAATCAATTCTTTCTCCTGTTGAAAAAGATTTAGCCTGTTTTTACGGAGCGTTAATGAAGTTTAACCGTGTCAATCCGGAGATTACTCATGATTTATCGCTGCACATTGCAGGAGGCTTTCATGACCCTCATGATTTGTCGCTGCGTACTGCAGGAGGCTTTTATGATACTCATGATTTGTTGCTGCACATTGCAGGAAGCTTTCATGACCCTCATGATTGGTTGCCACCTGCTGAAGGAAGCTTTCATGTATATTCGTTGTGTAAGATGCCACCAACAGACATTTACCCTAAAACTTCCGGAGTTTCCTTTGTGTTGGTACCATTTAAACTTCGGAAGTGACTGAATACAGTTTTTTTTGACTAAAAAATGTTCTCTATCACATTTTTACCATAGGTAAAAAACAATAAAAAGGCGATATTTGCGCCACGTAACATATATTGTATTAAATGAGCAAAAAGGGAATTTTACTGGTAAACTTAGGAACACCTGATAGTCCGGCAACTGCCGACGTTAAAAAATACTTGGATCAGTTTTTAATGGATGAGAGGGTAATTGATATTCCGAAGTTGAACAGGACGTTGTTGGTAAAAGGTATCATCGTGCCTTTCCGTAGCCCTAAAACCGCTAAATTATACAAAGAAATCTGGAATGAAAACGGTTCTCCGTTGTTGTTCTACAGCAGGTTGCAGGCTAAAATGCTGCAGGAAAGGCTTGGCGACGATTACCATGTAGAACTGGCAATGCGTTATCAAAGTCCATCCATTGCATCGGCCCTTGCCAATTTAAAAGCAGGTTTGGTAGAAAGTATCCAGGTGATTCCGATGTTTCCGCAATACGCTTCAGCAAGTACCGGTTCGGTAATGCAACTGGTCATGGAGCTGGTGAGTAAATGGCCAACCGTTCCGCCGATATCGTTTGTAAATTCATTTCATGATAATGATTTGATGATTAAAGTTTTTGCTGAAAATGCCAGAAAGCACAATGTAGCAAGCTATGATCATGTATTGTTCAGCTTCCATGGTTTGCCAGAGCGCCAGTTACTAAAGTGCGATCATACCGGAAGTTATTGTTTAAAAAGTGCCGATTGCTGCCAGACGTTAAACGACACCAATAAATTCTGTTATTCTGCCCAGGGGCACGATACAGCCAGGTTAATTGCAAAAGAATTAAACCTGTCTAAAGATCAATATACCGTTTGTTTCCAATCGCGTTTAGGTAAAGAGCCCTGGGTACAGCCATATACTACTGATGTATTGAAGAAACTAGCTGCCGAAGGTAAAAAGCGTTTGCTGGTATTCAGTCCGGCTTTTGTGGCCGATTGTTTGGAAACCCTTTACGAAATCACCGTAGAATACCACGAAGAATTTAAAGCATTAGGTGGCGAACATGTTCAGCTGGTAGAAAGCCTGAACGATAGCCCGGTGTTTATTGAGGCACTTGCCGGAATGGTTAAATAATTTTAGATTTAGGGATGGCGAATTTTATCATTTTAATGGGCGTTTCTGGAAGTGGTAAAACGGTTATCGGAAGGGCTTTAGCTCCAAAGATGAATGCCGAATTTATAGATGGCGATAACCTGCATTCGCAACGGAATGTAGATAAAATGGCTGCCGGAATCCCTTTAACAGATGCCGACCGTTTAGATTGGTTACAGCTGATTGCTAAAGTTGGTCGCGAGCATGCTGCACACGGTACCACCTGCATTATTGCCTGTTCTGCATTAAAAAAATCATACCGCGATCTGCTTCGGGAAGATAATGCGTCCATCCGCTTTGTATATTTAAAAGGAAGTTTTGATCTGATCCACGATCGGATTACAAAGCGTTCGCATCAGTACATGCCTTCCAGTTTACTGGAGAGCCAGTTCGAAACGCTTGAAGAACCACAGGCCGATGAAACAGATGTATTTACGGTATCCATCGATCAAAGTATTCCTGAAATCGTGGAAGAAATTGCTAAGGCCGGTCTGCTTTCGTAAGCATCGAAACAATCTGATCAGTTGCCCCTTTTTTATTTGTTACATATTTCCTGGCCAGTTCTGCAGCATTTTTATCCTCCGCAAAACTTTCAAAAGCATTGATTAATTCGTCGGTAGAACTGATGCTCTTTGCTGCACCAATGGCAATTAAATCTTTCGCCTCTTGAAATTTATCATATTTAGGTCCGAAAATTACCGGTAACCCAAAGGCTGCAGCCTCTAAAGTATTATGGATACCTGTTCCGAAACCACCACCAATATAGGCCACTTTTCCATATTGATACAGGGAAGAAAGCATGCCGATGTTATCGATGATTAAGATTTGAGATTTCAGATTTGAGAGCTGAGAACTGAAAACTGAAAACCGCACACTGTTAACTGAAAACTGTTTCTCTATGCTTTCGATATGGCTTTCATGAATCTCATGTGGGGCGATAATAAACTTCCAGTCAGGATATTTTTCCGGTAAAACCGATAATATTTTTTCATCTTCCGGCCAGGTACTTCCGCAAATCAAGGTTGGCGAATTGCCAATAAAATTTTCGATAACGGGGAGTTGCTTTGGTGTTTGCGCATTTTCGTAAACACGGTCGAAACGCGTATCGCCATTGATGGTTACATGATTTATTCCAATGGATTTTAAAAGATTTTCACTTTCCTCATTCTGAACAAAGAAATAAGTAACCGACTTTAAAATATCGCGGTAAAAACCACCGTACCATTTAAAAAACGCCTGACTTTCCCTAAAAATACCCGAAATTACATATAATGGAATATTGCGGTTTTTCAATTCCTTAAAATAAAAATGCCAGAATTCGTACTTGGTAAAAATGGCCATTTCGGGATTAATACTCGTTATAAAACGTTTTGCGTTGGCAGCACTATCAATCGGGAGATAAAAAACATCGGCCAGTGCATAATTTTTCCTGATTTCATATCCCGATGGCGAAAAAAAAGTAACCACAATTTTCTTGTCGGGATAAAGCGCTTTCAGTTTTTCTAAAACCGGCCTGCCCTGCTCAAATTCGCCCAATGATGCAAAATGGAACCAGATATGCTTTTCGGCAGGGTTAATTTTTTGTGTTATTAAGTCGTAGATATTTTTGCGCCCGTTTATAAACAATTTAGCCTTAGGATTAAATAATGAGAATATCCTGATGAGTAAAGTATAGGCACGGATTCCGATGATGTAAAGTAATTTCATATCTTCGTGCCAAGATAAAAGGAATATATTTAAAAAGCTTAAAAATATATGGATCCATCTGGATTTTGCTTCATATTCAACTGAATAAAAAGGCCTCGATGATTGCTCCATAGCAGCTAAAAATAAAATAAAACAGAATGAAGATAGCCGTTATTGGTACCGGATATGTAGGTTTGGTTACCGGGACCTGTTTAGCCGAAACAGGAAATGATGTAATTTGTGTTGATATTAACGAAGCAAAGGTAAAACAGATGCAGGCCGGCGAAGTGCCGATTTACGAACCGGGTTTAGATCTTTTGTTCCACAGGAACATCGAACAGGAACGGTTAACCTTTACCACAAACCTTGCTGATGCCGTAAAAGAAGCACAGATTATTTTTATGGCTTTGCCAACGCCTCCTGGTGGTGATGGTGCAGCCGATCTTTCTTACATTTTAGGTGCTGCAAAAGATATTTCAAAACTCATTACCGAATATAAGGTCATCGTAAATAAATCAACCGTTCCGGTAGGCACTGCCGATAAGGTAAAAGCTGTTTTTGCCGAAAATACTTCGGTTGAGGTGGATGTGGTTTCGAACCCTGAGTTTTTAAGGGAAGGTGTAGCGGTTGACGACTTTATGAAACCCGACCGCGTAGTTCTAGGTACCAAAAGCGAAAAGGCTAAAAAATTAATGACCGAGTTGTATGCACCTTATGTGCGCCAGGGAAACCCGATCCTTTTTATGGATGAGCGTTCTTCTGAGCTAACCAAATATGCAGCAAACTCTTTCCTGGCCACCAAAATTACCTTCATGAACGAAATCGCCAACCTTTGCGAACTGGTGGGTGCCGATGTTGATGCGGTGAGAAAAGGCATTGGCTCTGATGAGCGTATCGGTAAACGTTTTCTTTTTCCGGGTGTAGGTTATGGCGGTTCATGTTTCCCGAAAGATGTACAGGCGCTGGTAAAATCATCTGATGATTATGCCTACGATTTCCAGATTCTGAAATCGGTAATGGAGGTTAACGAAAGACAAAAAACAATCCTGGTTGATAAAGTACTTAAATATTACAAAGACGATATTAAAGGCAAGCATTTTGCTTTATGGGGACTGGCTTTTAAACCGGAAACGGATGATATCCGCGAAGCACCGGCTTTATACATTATCGATGCGCTGGTAAAAAATGGCGCAACGGTTACCGTGTTCGATCCGGAGGCGATGGGCAATGTGAAAGGTGTAATCGGCGATCAGGTAAATTATGCCAGAAACCAGTACGAAGCTTTAGAAGGTGCTGATGCCCTGCTGATTGCAACAGAATGGTCGGTGTTCCGCAACCCTGATTTTGATAAAATAGATCATATCTTAAAAAATAAAGTGGTTTTTGATGGCCGGAATTTATACGATCTGCAAAAAATGATCGATCTTGGCTATTATTATAACAGTATCGGTAGAAAATTATTAACCCCATAACCCCACAGCGGGTGAGTTGTAAGCCAACTTTAAAAGAAGGAAGAATGAACGAGATAAATACAAATACCCCTTTGGGGAGTAGGGGTCGGATATTGATTACAGGTGCAGCTGGCTTTTTGGGTTCGCATCTTTGCGACCGCTTTATAAAAGAAGGCTATCACGTTATCGGCATGGATAACCTGATTACGGGTGATATGGCAAATATCGAACACCTGTTCAAACTGGAGAATTTCGAGTTTTATAACCACGATGTTTCCAAATTTGTGCACATTCCAGGTACACTCGATTATATCTTACATTTTGCCTCTCCTGCAAGTCCGATCGATTACCTTAAAATCCCGATCCAGACCCTTAAAGTTGGTTCATTAGGTACACATAACCTCTTAGGTTTGGCCCGCAGTAAAAAAGCAAGGATGCTGATTGCTTCCACTTCTGAAGTTTATGGCGATCCAAGTGTAAACCCACAGCCCGAAGAATACTGGGGCAATGTAAATCCTGTTGGTCCGCGTGGTGTTTACGATGAAGCAAAACGCTTTCAGGAGGCGATTACCATGGCCTACCACACTTTCCATGGGGTAGAAACGAGGATTGTGAGGATTTTTAATACTTACGGACCAAGAATGCGCCTGAATGATGGTCGGGTTTTACCAGCCTTTATCGGGCAGGCGCTAAGAGGAGAAGATTTAACTATCTTTGGCGATGGAAGCCAGACCCGTTCTTTCTGTTATGTTGACGACCTGATTGAAGGGATTTACCGTTTATTGATGAGCGATTATGCCCAGCCGGTAAACATTGGTAACCCGGATGAAATTACCATCAGGCAGTTTTGCGAAGAAATTATCAAACTTACGGGTACCACACAGAAAATTGTGTACAGGGAGCTTCCACAGGATGACCCGAAACAGCGTAGGCCGGATATTACAAAGGCAAGAGAGATACTGGGCTGGGAACCTAAAATAGGACGTGCGGAAGGATTAAAGATTACATACGAATATTTTAAATCATTGCCTGCAGAGGCTTTGGAGAAAATAGAACATAAAGATTTTACCACATTTAACCGTTAAAATGGCAAAAATATTAGTTACTGGTGGAACAGGATATATTGGTTCGCACACAGCTGTAGAGTTACATAACGCAGGATACGAAGTTGTAATTATTGATAACCTTTCTAACTCGAATATCAAGATTTTAACCCAGCTGCATGCCATCACCGGCAAATGGTTCGATTTTCATGAAATCGATCTTCAGGATGATAAAGCCGTGCAGGAATTTGCAGAAAGCCACAACGATATCGATGGAATTATTCATTTTGCTGCCTATAAAGCGGTTGGCGAATCGGTAGAACAACCTTTAAAATACTATCGGAATAATTTCTACAGTTTAATTAACCTGTTAACCTCGTTTAACAGGAAAATTAATTTCGTGTTTTCTTCTTCATGTACCGTTTATGGCCAGCCAGAAACTTTGCCGGTAACCGAAGCTGCACCTGTACAGAAAGCCGAATCGCCTTATGGCAATACCAAACAGATTGCCGAAGAAATTTTGGCTGAAACCGCTGCGGTAACCCCTGATTTAAATGTAATCGCTTTGCGTTACTTTAACCCGGTTGGTGCACACGAAACTGCTTTGATTGGCGAGTTGCCAAATGGTGTGCCTGCAAACCTGGTTCCTTTTATTACCCAGTCGGCCATTGGTAAACGAGGCCCGATTACGGTTTATGGTGATGATTACAATACCCCTGATGGTTCGGCCATCCGCGATTATATCCACGTGGTAGACCTTGCAAAGGCGCACGTTGCTGCCATTAAAAAATTAGAAGACGGAAACCCGAACGGTAATTATGATGTTTTTAATATCGGTACCGGTAAAGGATCTTCAGTTTTAGAAATTATTGCTGCCTTCGAAAAAGTGAACGGTGAGAAACTGGATTATAAAATTGGTCCGAGGAGGGCAGGAGATATTGTTCAGATTTATGGCGATGTACAGAAATCGAACAACGAACTGGGCTGGAAAGCCAACCTCGATATCAATGAAATGATGCGCTCGGCTTGGGAGTGGGAAAAATACATTAAGGCTAACCCTTTTTAAATGAAGTTATCGGAGCACAAAGATTTAAAAACCGCCATTACAGAACTGCCTGTTAAAGAAAAAGACAAGCTGTTGCTGCGTTTGGTGGCCAAAGATAAAGTGCTTACCGAACACCTTCATTATAAATTATTAGAGGACGAAACCGATCTGGAAGACCGGAAAGAAAGAATTAAAGCCGATGTGGATGAACAGATTGCTGAACTGAAAAAACTAAATGCCAAAGAGGCATTGGTGAAAGTAAGAAAGATGATTACTTCGGTTAACCACTTTTATAAAGTTACCAAAGATCCTGTTGGAGAGGTAGAACTGAAACTGTTTATCCTCAATGCTATTCCTTTTGATTATAAAAAATCAATTTTTGGCTACCGCGATTTTATGATGCTTTTTAGTATATACTACATCAAAACGGTTGCGGTAACCATTAATAAATTCAAAAAACTGCACGAAGACCTGCAGTTCGATTTAAGTGAAGATCTGAATTACCTGCTCCTCAAAATATATTCCTCTAAATTAGCAGGTGCTGCCGAAGCCAGTAATTTACCAAAGGAGATCAGTTAAAATTATAACCCATCATTATGTTCGGATTATTTAAAAAGAAAAAAATAGCGCCCGAATTTAATTTCTCCGGTATTAAAACCGATATGCACTCGCACATCATTCCGGGGATTGATGATGGTGCACAAAACCTTAAAGATGCCTTGCTGCTTGCCAAAAAGTTTAAAGCTTTAGGTTATCAGAAACTGATTGCTACGCCACACATTATGGCCGATTATTTCCGCAATACGCCCGATACGATTAACCGTGGATTGGATATTTTGAGAAAAGGCCTCGAAGAAAATGAAATTGCTTTAGCAGTTGATGCGGCTGCAGAATATTACCTGGATGAAACTTTAGAAAAGAAAATCAGACAAAAGGAAGTGCTTACTTTTGGGGAAAATTACCTGTTGTTCGAATTGTCTTACATCAATCCGCCCCAAAACCTGCCCGATTTTATTAAAACCATACAGGATGCCGGCTATAAACCCGTTTTGGCCCATCCCGAAAGGTATCCATACTATTATAGTTCTTTCGAAAGTTACCACCAGATCAGAGAAACAGGCTGTTTGTTGCAGTTAAATTCTATTGCTTTAACCGGTTATTACGGTTCAGGAGCGAAAAAAACAGCTGAAGAAATGGTAGAGAACCACCTGGTCGATTTTTTGGGCAGTGATATGCACCACTTAAAACATGCTACCGCTTTGGAAGATAGCCTCAGTACACCCTTAATGCAGCAGTTGCTTACGCAACATCAGCTTAATAATGCATTGCTATAGACCCCTAAATCCTCTAAAGGGGACTTACCTGTCTCAGCTTTTAATTCCAAGCTTACTTCTCCCCTTTAGGGGGTGGGGGTTATTCGTACCTCAACGCCTCAACCGGATCCAGTCTCGAAGCTTTTTTAGCAGGATAGTATCCCGATAAGATGCCTACCAGCACGCAAAGTACAAAGCCGCCGATAATAAACAACCAGGGGATTAAGAATGAACCCCCCATGGCAAGTGAAATCAGGTTACCTAAAACAATCCCGAGGAAAATACCAAATACTCCACCCATTAAACAGATTACTACTGCCTCAATTAAAAACTGGCGACGGATTACTTTTGGATTGGCACCAATGGCTTTACGGATCCCAATTTCGCGGGTACGTTCCGTTACCGATACCAGCATGATATTCATTAAGCCGATGGAAGCACCGATTAAGGTGATAATACCAATCGCTACACCGCCGATGGCAACAAAAGCCAGGTTTTCGAATAAGGTTTGTGCAATCGCATCACTCTTGGTGATTTCGAAATTATTGGTTTCGTTCACTTTTACCTTACGGATATTCCTGAACAAAGCGGTCGACTCACCAATGATATTTTCCTGCATTTCATTGCTCGGAACCATCACCGTTATCGTATAAGAAGGATTGGCATTGGCGTTAATCTGTTTTGCTTTCAGCAACGGAACATAAACAGCCCTATCGCCACTAAAGCCCATACTCGATCCTTTTTTCTCCAGTATGCCTACAATTTTAAAACGGTTGTTACCAACATTAATTAGTTTATCCAACGGGTCGGCATCTTTAAACAGTTTTTCAACTACTTCTCCACCAACAATACAAACATTGCTTCCCAACTGTATTTCAGAAACACTAAAATTTCTTCCCTGTGAAAGATTTAAACCCTGCGAGGCCAATCCATTTTCATCAATCCCCTGTACATTGATATTGGGATTGGTTTTTAAACTGCCGTATTTCACGGTAGAACCACCACTGGCAAAAACACTTACCGCAACAGTAGCCGGAGTATTCAGGCTATCTTTAAACTTCACCGCATCCTCATAACGGATCGCCTTGAAAGGTTTTGGCCTTTTACCATTTCCAATCCTGATTCCCGTACCCCGGTTCCTGATCGTGAATGAATTGGCACCCATGCTACTAAAAGCATCTGTCATACTTTTCTTTACAGCATCAAGCGTGGTTAAAATCCCAACTAAGGCCATCAAACCGATGGCAATAATTAAAGCGGTTAGCATGGTACGCAAGCGGTTAGCTTTAATAGATTCTAATGCCAGTCTGATGTTTTCTCTGTAATTCATTTATATTAAGTACCAAGTCAAGTATTGAAGATGGGATTAAACCTTACACCCTACACCTTTTGCCTTAAACCTTTATGTGTAAAAATAAAAAAAGTCCCGATGTTTAGACAAGGGGACCACACTATATGTTACAATAATATTTTATTTATGCCGAGAAACTCGTGCCGCAGCCACAGGTGCTGGTTGCATTCGGGTTAACAAAGGTAAAACCACGAGAGTTTAAGCCATCCTGCCAATCGATCATCATGCCCATTAAGTACATCTGGTGTGCTTTGTTCATGAAAACTTTAATGCCATCAATGAAATATTCCTGGTCGCCATCTTTTTTCTGGTCGAAACCTAAAACGTAGTTCATACCAGCGCAACCACCGCCCTCTACGCCAACGCGTAATCCGTAATCCTCACCGATCTCCTGCTGATCCTTTAATTTATATAACTCTTTAGCTGCTCCTTCCGAAAAAGTAACCGGTGCAAATGCTGTATCAACTGTTGTGCTCATGTTATTTAAATTTTATCTGTTACAAATATAAATAATAATGCACATTTTTGCTTTTAACGGTCCGTTAATATTACCGTATTTAAACAATACTTATGAATACCCAACAGATTTTAATTGATGTAGTGATCTTATTTGCAGGCATTTTCGCGGCGCTAATGGCCGTTTATTATATTTTAAAGCGCGATATTCAACGTTTTTTCGATCTCAAAACCATCGAACTGAATAAAGAAAGCAGGGCGCAAATTTTACCTTTAAGGTTGCAGGCACACGAGCGTTTAATTATATTTATCGATCGCATTAACCCGCCAAACCTGCTTGTACGTTTACATCAGCAGGGCATCAGCATCGCTGTTTTACAGGCAGGCATCTTAAATGAGGTTCGTTCAGAGTATCAGCATAACGTTACCCAGCAGTTATATCTAGATAGCGTAACCTGGAATGTAGTGCGTAAATTAAAAGACGATACCATTGCGATGATCAATAACGCGGTGCAGGGTTTACCTGCTGATGCAAACGGAATTGAACTGAGTAAAGCCATTTTACAGCACATGGCCAGCATAGATGAAAACCCATACGATTTAACCATTGAGTTAATTAAGAAGGATATCCATAAGCTATTTTAGGGTTAATCGGTTAATTGTTTTAAGAAAGGTTAACTGGTAAATTGTTTAAATCGGTTAATTGAAATCCGTTCCATAGCTAATTTACAGTTAACCAATTAACCAGTGGTTGCAGTTAACCAATTAACCAGTTTCAGCAATTAACCAATGGCGGCAGTTAACCAATTAAACAGTTCCAACAATTAACCAATGGTTGCAGTTAACCAATTAACCAGTTCCAACAGTTAACCATATATACAACATGTCCGTCCCAATGGACCAATGGCTAATGAACCAATAAACCAAATATATGAGCGATAAAAAACATACCACCACTTCGGGCATTGAAATTAAGCCGCTGTACACCGAGGCAAAGCCGATGGATGAGCGCCCTGGCGAATTTCCTTTTACCAGGGGGATCCAAAAAGATATGTACCGTGGCCGTTTGTGGACCATGAGGCAGTATGCCGGTTTTTCTACCGCTGAAGAATCAAATAAGCGTTATCATTATTTATTGGCTCAGGGAACCACAGGTTTGTCGGTTGCGTTCGATCTCCCTACACAGATTGGTTATGATTCCGATCATGAAATGGCCGATGGGGAAGTAGGGAAAGTTGGGGTAGCCATCGATTCGTTAAAAGATATTGAGATTCTGTTTGATGGTATTCAGTTGAAGGATATCACCACCTCGATGACCATCAATGCTACTGCTTCCATTTTATTGGCCATGTATATTGCTCTCGCAAAAAAGCAGGGGGCAGATTTGAAACAAATTTCGGGCACTATCCAGAATGATATCTTAAAAGAATACGCCGCCCGGGGGACCTATATTTACCCGCCCAAGCAATCCATGCGGTTAATTACCGATATTTTTGAGTTCTGCAGCAAAGAAGTGCCCAAGTGGAATACCATTTCCATTTCAGGCTACCACATCCGGGAGGCAGGTTCAACAGCGGTGCAGGAACTTGCTTTTACGCTAGCCAATGGTAAAACCTACTTAAAAGCTGCGTTGGATAAAGGTTTAGATATTAATGTATTTGCCAAACGTTTATCTTTCTTTTTTAACTGCCACAATAATTTTTTCGAGGAGATTGCCAAATTTAGGGCTGCGAGGCGGATGTGGGCAAAAATTACCAAAGATTTGGGTGCAACAGACGAAAAAGCCCAGATGCTGCGATTCCATACACAAACCGGCGGCTCAACATTAACTGCACAACAACCCTTAAATAACGTAATCAGGGTAAGTAACCAGGCCATGGCTGCGGTTTTAGGCGGTACCCAATCTTTGCATACCAACGGATATGATGAAGCACTTTCACTGCCAACAGAATCGGCCGCGAAGATTGCTTTACGTACGCAACAGATTATTGCTTTCGAGAGTGGGGTTACCGATACCGTAGACCCTTTGGCAGGATCATTCTTTATAGAAAACCTTACCGATGAGGTTGAGGCAGCTGCCTGGGCTTATATCGACAGGATAGATGCAATGGGCGGTTCGGTTAATGCCATCGAAAGCGATTACATGCAAAATGAAATTGCCGGCGCATCTTATCAATACCAAAAGGAGATTGAAAGTGGCGAACGGATCTCAGTCGGGGTAAATAAATTTACACAGGAAGAAGAAGGCTTGACCGAAGTTTTCAATATCGACGATTCGATCCGTAAACTGCAATCCGAAAAACTTGATCATTTAAAATCAACCCGCGATCAGGTAGCGGTAGAAAAAGCTTTACAACAATTGGACGAAGCTGCCAGGGGCGAAACCAACCTGATGCCTTTGATTATAGATGCTGTAGAAAAATATGCCACGCTTGGCGAAATAGCCGATGTGTTCAGGGCAAGTTTTGGCGTGTACCAATAGTTATGGTTTAAAAGGAAACAGCAAAATTTGCCTGCTGAAACTTGTTAAACATGTTAAATAAGTCTTTTAATGATAATTTCATATAACAGGCCGTAAGCCGTCGTAAAATTCATACAAATACACAAGATATTGTGTGTGTTGATATGGTTAATCAATAGTACAATTAAAAAGATGTGCAATTATTTTAATTATGGGTTTGATTTTCAGTTCATTCGGAATTGAATCCTGCTAAAATGCTTATGTAGAGGCTAAAATGGCTCAGAATTTGCTTTTTAAAAGCGATTTGAAATTAAAAGGAAAGAATCGTGTTAAATAATTGTAATGTGGATAACCGGTGTTAATAAATAGTTATCAACATAAAAAATTGAGGTTAAGCAGGCTACCATATTCCTTATCAGTACGTTACGATTTATTTGAAATTTTTGTTTAAAATGTTGATAATTTTGTCAATATTCGTAGTCCCTAAACGGACCATCCCTTTAATTCGAATAGGCACTGTAAACCAATAAATTATAGAAATCGCAATGGAAAAAACTTGTACAGAAGTGTGGAAGAACTGTCTTCAAATTATTAAGGATAATATTCCGAACCAAAGTTTCAAAACCTGGTTCGAGCCGATAACGGCCCTTAAATTGGAAGGCAAGGTTTTAACCATACAGGTGCCAAGTTTGTTCTTTTACGAATGGCTTGAAGAACATTATGTAGGCTTGCTACGTAAGACTGTAAAAAAGCAACTTGGAGAGGATGGCAGGTTGGAATATAACATCGTTGTAGATAAATCATCGAACAGCGGTAATCCTTATACTACCAATATGCCCTCAAATGGAAATGGAGCGGAGGCAAAGGTACAATCGATGCCGATTCCGGTTTCCATTAATAAGGATATTAAAAACCCTTTTATTATTCCCGGATTAAAGAAATTAAATGTTGATCCACAATTAAACTCTAACTATACTTTCGAAAATTATATTGAGGGAGATTGCAACCGATTGGCGCGTTCTGCAGGTTACGCTGTGGCTGCTAAACCAGGAGGTACGTCTTTCAACCCATTAATGATTTACGGTGGAGTAGGTTTGGGTAAAACCCACCTGGCGCAGGCAATCGGTAATGAGATTAAACGCAGCATGCCAGATAAACTGGTGATCTACGTAAGTTGCGAGAAATTCTGTCAGCAATTTGTAGACTCATTAAAAAACAACACCATTAACGATTTCGTTAACTTTTACCAGGCAATGGATGTAATCATCATGGATGATGTGCACAACTTTGCGGGCAAAGAAAAAACACAGGATATTTTCTTCCATATTTTTAACCACTTACACCAATCGGGCAAACAGGTAATTTTAACCTCTGATAAAGCACCTAAAGATTTGGCAGGTTTGGAAGAACGTTTGTTAAGCCGTTTTAAATGGGGTTTATCTGCTGATCTGCAGATCCCTGATCTTGAAACGCGTATTGCCATTTTAAGAAAGAAAATGTATGCCGATGGTATTGAATTACCAGGCGAAGTTGTAGAATATGTTGCACACAACATTGATAACAACGTGCGTGAGCTTGAAGGTGCAATGGTATCGCTTTTAGCGCAGGCTACTTTGAATAAAAAAGAAATTGATTTAGCCTTGGCTAAACAGATGCTGAAAAACTTCATCAAAAATACTTCTAAAGAAATTTCAATGGAGTACATCCAGAAATTGGTTTGCGAGTATTTCGAGGTTCCGGTTGATATGGTTAAATCGCAAACACGTAAACGCGAAATTGTTCAGGCCCGTCAGATTTCGATGTACCTTTCAAAAAGCCATACCAAATCATCATTAAAAACAATTGGAGCTTTCTTCGGTGGCCGCGATCACAGTACTGTAATCTACGCTTGCCAAACCGTTGAAGATTTAATCGATACCGATAAAAAGTTTAAAGCTTACGTACACGATATCCAAAAGAAATTAAAAATGAGCTAAACTTAAGTTCAGGAGCAGAAAGATAGAAGGGTTTAAATTAAAATCTTTCCTTCATGTTCGAAAGTTGAAGCAATAACAATAAAGGCCCGATATTTTATCGGGCCTTTATTGTATATTAATTTGCTGCAATATTAAAGTTTTTCTATTTCGGCAAGGCCATATAATAAAGCTGCAACATGGAGTGCCTGTGCAATTTTATTATCTTTAATAAACTGTTTCACTTCCTCAACAGTATATTCTTCCACATTTAAAATTTCGTGTTCATCTAAATGCTGCTCATGTGTTTTTACACCACCCGTTAAAAAATAGGTAAATGTTCTGTTGTTCGATGTTGCCGGATTGGGATATAGTTCTGCTATAAATTTGCAGGTTTTAAAACTGTAGCCGGTTTCTTCTAAAAGCTCGCGTTTAACCGCAAATTCTGGTGATTCATCTCCATCCATTACACCACCCGGCACTTCGAGCGAAACAATATCTGCCGCATGGCGATACTGGCGGACCATAATTATTTTTCCTTCGGCAGTTAACGCAATGGCATTTACCCAGTTCGGGTATTCCAGCACGTAATAATCATCCTTTACAATCCCATCCGGAAGTTTAACTTCATCTACCCTTAAGGTAGCCCACTTTTCTCTTACCAAATATTTAGAGGCAAGTTTTTGCCACTTTTCTATAATCATTTATCTACTCTGTTTTGTTTGGCGCTGGGCGATAAGCGCTTAGCGCAGGTATTGCTGTATTGTTTTCTGGCGGTGCAGATTTACCAAATGTACAATCTTATGCTGATCTGACAAATATTGGTAAACCAAATTAAGTTTTGGGGCAATCAACAGGTTTCTTTCAGCACTGATCCCAAGCTCATAATATAAAAATTCGCTTAAAGAATCGAGTTTTTCTGGCGGAAGGATATTTTCTTTTAACCAGTTTTCGAAAACAGACAAATCCGCACTCTCCAGAATTTCTTTGGGCAAATGAAAACCGCTTTCCATCGTTTCATCAAAAAGCTGACTGGCCTCAGCCAATTTACCTTCTAATTTCAATCCCATTATCCGCGCCAAAACCTGGGCAAGTTTCTGTATTTCTGCTGTAATTAAATCTCTTCTGTACATGGATGTTGTTGTAAAGTTGAAATGTTGTTTTAAGGTTAAAATGTTGTTCTGTCTGGGGTTGCAGGGTTTGGCTCTGAGCCGGTTTAGCCAATGGCCAATAAACCAATGACAAGTTTGATGTACTGCATCGATTAATTTACAGTTAACCGGTTTAAACAATTAACCAGTTAACCAATCACCTAATGCCTAATAAACCAGACTACCAGCTTCCGCTTGATCCACCGCCTCCAAAGCTTCCGCCGCCGAAACCACCGAATCCTCCTCCGCCACCGCCAGATGAACCGCCTCCCCAGCCACTATTGCCGCCTCGGCCACCGCCACCACTGCCAAAAAGCATCGCCCAGAATAAAGCGTTAGATGCACCACGACCACCAATTACCTGGCTGCCGCCGCCACCTCCTTTTAACATGATAATAATGATGACAATGATAATAATAATGATGATGATAATGCTTCCCGAGCCACCATTGCTTTGAGAAGCTTTTGGGTTGTCGTTCTTGTATTCACCGCGGGTATATTTAATAATAGAGGTTGTTGCCTCATCCAGTCCGGCATAATAATTACCTGCCTTAAAGTTGGGTTTAATATCATTATCAATAATCCGCTTGGTGTAAATATCAGGCAGAACACCTTCTAAGCCATAGCCGGTTTGTATCGAGATTTTTCTATCACCAACCGCTACAACAATCATAATACCGTTGTTTTTGCCATTTTGCCCAACCCCCCATTTTCTGCCCAGCTCTACTCCATATTCGTTAATATCATAATCACCAACCGATTTTAAAATGGCAATGGCAATTTGGGTGGAAGATGAATCGTTAAAAGTTACCAGTTTGCTTTCGAGCGCCTGTTTTTGACCGGCTGATAAAACATTGGCATAATCATTAACCAGGGTATTTGGTTTTTCGGGAAAATCCTGTGCAAATGCAAAATTAAACAACAGGCTAAAGAGCGATAACAGGAATATTTTCTTCATCGCTTATTTATTTTCTAAATTATCCATAAAAACAATATCATTCGGCAGTTCGTTAATATCGCCTTTTTGCGGGGGGAAGAACAAGGCCAGTTTTTCTCCTGCCAGGGCAACACCCGCAATAATACCATCGGCTAAATTTCCTTTGGCGAAATGGGCGGTCATGGCAATTTTGGTCGTTTCCCAGAAGTTTTCCGGTACCCGCTGATTAATGCCTACATCGCCGATAATGGCAAATTTATGGTCGGCATGTGCAAGGTAAATCAGTACACCATTTCTTCTGGCCGTTTTATCCATGTCCAGTTTGGTGAAATATTCAATGGCTTTTTCGTAAGGATCGCCTTCGCAAAGCTTGTCAATAGCAATCCTGATCTCTCCCGAAGTGGCTTTCTCCGCATCAGCTATCGCATTTGCGATTTTTTCTTGTTCAATATCTGAAAATAACGGCATGTGCTTATTTTATAAGAAGTAAAAAGGGTAATAAACGTTTAATTTATAAACATCCATTACCCTCAAATGTTATTGTTGGAGTATTAAAACTCTACTTTAGGCGCATTTTTTGCAGATGCATCAGCCTCGAAATATCCTTTTGGTTTAAAACCGAACATTCCGGCTGTTAAATTGGTAGGGAACGACCTGATTTTGCCATTATATTCCTGCACCGCATCATTAAAATCTTTACGTGCAACTGTAATCCGGTTTTCGGTGCTTTCGAGCTGTGCCGATAAATCGCTGAATTGTTGTGTCGCCCTTAATTCAGGATAATTTTCTGTAATCGATAATAATTTACCCAAAGCCTGAGATAATTCTCCCTGCGCCGCCTGGAATTTTTTGATGTTTTCCGGCGATAAATCATCCGTACTCACCGTCATCTGGGTTGCTTTTGCGCGTGCTTCAGTCACCGCTGTTAAGGTACCTTGCTCAAATTTGGCCGCACCTTTTACAGTTGCTACCAGGTTCGGAATTAAATCTGCTCTTCTCTGATACTGGGTTTGTACCGTTCCCCATTTAGATTTAACGTTCTCATCAAGTTTAACCATGCTGTTATACCCGCATGAACTTAAAGTGCTTACTGCAATTACTGCAGCTAAAATTCCAAATATTAATCTTTTCATTTTTATGGTTTTTGTCTTTTTAGTCAAACTGAATTATGATTCAATTTACGAATTAGATATCAAATTGCATGCCTTTGTTACAATTTGGGAATTTCTCTGTCAGGTTGACGAGCGAGGCGTTGATTTTAACAAGGTTAAATTTGGTTTTGAAGCGCAAGGTCATTCGCTTTTTTTAACTTTTGTTCCCGCTCTCCGCTTTACTTCGTGTCCGCTCCGATCGGGGCTAAAAACTTTGGGCTGTTGCACAGAAAAACCGGCATAGTTGCAGAAAAATAACCCCATTAAACCCGATCGAACGTATGCCCCCGATTTTTCATCGGGGCAGGAGGGAGAGCGGGAAGAAAGTGACCTATAGAATACTGCAATTGCTTTCCAAAAAAAACATAGAGGCCTTACATTAGTCCGCTAATAGTTTTTATTCATATGCTGAACTCATCAAATATGCTATCAGATGTTTATCTTTGTACCATTCGGGATAAAAACCCGACCAGATATGCAAAAAGACATCGAAATTACTTTGCTTCCGCACCAGGTTGAGCAAACTGAAGTTATTAAACAGAAACTTGCAGAAGGGTTAAAACTCTCAGAATCGCGTATTAAAGGTTACGAAATTCTAAAAAGATCGATTGATGCGCGCTCCAGAAAGGTGATTTTTCGTCTGCAGGTAAAGGTCTTTGTGGATGAAGAAGCCATACCCGAATTTTATACCATCAATTATCCAAACGTAAGCGAAGCTAAACCTGTTATCATTATCGGCGCTGGCCCGGCAGGGTTATTTGCCGCTTTGCAATGCATCGAAAATGGATTAAAGCCGATTATTATCGAACGTGGCAAAGATGTTAAACAGCGGAGAAGAGATTTAGCCGCGATTAATAAGCAGGGTTTGGTCAACACCGAGTCTAACTATTGTTATGGCGAAGGCGGTGCCGGAACCTATTCTGATGGTAAATTATATACCCGCTCCAATAAACGTGGTGATATTAATAAAGTGCTGCAGGTTTTTGTAAACCATGGCGCTGAGCCTGATATTGCCATTGATGCCCGTCCGCATATTGGCACCAATAAACTTCCGCATATCATTACTTCTATAAAAGATACAATTTTGAATGCCGGTGGAGAAGTAATGTTCGATAGCCGGATGACCGATATTTTAATCGAATTTGGAAAGATAAAGGGAATTGAGATTAATTTTGAAGAAAAACTGCTGGCTGATGATATTATCTTGGCAACAGGTCACTCCGCCAGAGATGTGTACGAATTGCTGAACAGTAAAAACATCCTGATCGAAGCAAAACCTTTTGCTTTGGGTGTGCGGATTGAGCATCCACAGGAAATTATCGATTCGGCACAGTACCATTGCGATATCCGGTCGGAATTTTTGCCGCCGGCATATTATAGTTTAGTAGAGCAGGTTGGCGCCAGGGGTGTATTTTCGTTCTGTATGTGCCCTGGCGGCATTATCGCACCCTGTTCTACCGGCGAAAATGAAATTGTAGTAAACGGCTGGTCGCCATCCAAGCGGAATAATCCTTACGCCAATTCAGGCACGGTGGTTCAGGTTACTTTAAACGATGTTCAGGGTTACGATCCGCTGAGGATGTTAAATTTTCAGTCCGAAATTGAAAAAGCCGCTTTCGAAGCTGGTGGCGGAAACCTTGTTGCGCCTGCGCAGCGTATGGTCGATTTTGTAAACAATAAATTATCACTCGATCTGCCAAAGAATTCTTATCTGCCAGGTACCAAAAGTTCGATGCTCGATAATATCCTTCCCGAATTTGTATCTGATAGTTTGCGTGCAGCCTTGCCTTTATTTGGAAAAAAAATAAGGGGTTACTATACCAATGAAGCCATTTTAGTAGGGGTAGAGAGCAGAACTTCCTCTCCGGTAAGGATTCCGAGGGATAAAGAAACCTATCAGCACCCACAGGTTAAAGGTTTATATCCATGTGCTGAAGGGGCGGGTTATGCAGGTGGCATTGTATCGGCTGCGATAGACGGAATCAACTGTGCAAATGCAATATTGAACGCATCATAACAAACTTTATATTGTACCAATTGTTATTTTGGTATGTTTAATATCACGAACGAGATAAAAAAAGCCTTTAACGGCGATGCCTGGCACGGTAACCATGTCATGCAAACATTAAATAATGTGAATCCGGAAAAAGCATTTAGCCATTTTGTACCAGGCGCACATTCAGTTGCAGAAATTGCCTTGCATTTAACCGCATGGACAGAAGAAGTTACTTCGAGATTAACTGGTAAACCAACTGGTGAGCCTGAAAGAGGCGATTGGCCCGAACCCGATGCAAGAACACCTCAGGCCTGGGAACGGATCATTTTTGATTTTAAAATTGCAAACGAAGAACTTATCCGCCTGTGCGAAAGCCTGAAAGATAACCAATGGAATGATGAAGTAAAAAGTGAGCGAAACCCTGCTTTAGGTACGGGCGTAACCAATGTGGAGCTGGTGAGTGGTTTAGCCCAACATCATGCTTACCATTCCGGACAGATCGCCTTGCTTTCTAAATTTTAATTAATTCGTGTAATCTTTCCATCTGTGTAATCAATTTTAAAATGAAAAAGACATTAATTATAGGCGCATCGCCCGATCCATCAAGGTATGCTTACAAAGCAGCCAATATGCTTAAGCGTTTCAACCACGAAATTGTTAACGTGGGCATAAAAAAAGGAGAAGTGGCCGGTGTTGAAATTGAAAAACCTGGCGAAATCCACAACGATATCGATACCATTACCTTGTATATCGGGCCGGCACTACAGCTACAATACCACGATTATATTCTGGCTACAAAACCCAAAAGGGTAATTTTTAATCCCGGGACAGAAAATTATGAGCTGGAAAAATTACTGGATCAGCATGATATTGAACCTGTTGAGGCCTGTACATTAGTATTATTAAGTACCGGGCAATATTAAAACCGGTACACTACGCCCCAGTTTACGTAATCGGCCTGTGCAAAGTGCATATAGGTTTTTGCCTGTAGGCCCAGGTGCGGAGTAATGTTAAAGGTAGGGCCAAATGTCCAGTACCAGGTTGCTTTCTCCATAAACCTGTTGTAGTGAATATATTTTCCAATTTGTGCCGCAACAGTTATCCGCCATAAATTAATGTCGGCACCAACACTAATCCCTGTACGCCACCTATCGTAAGAAGTTCCGTAATTCTGGAAAGTATCGTTAGCATTATTCGGATCATAAACAGTATAATAATAAACTGCATCTGCACCAGCCTTAAGCGACATTACGTCATTCAGGTAAAAATTATAGCCTGCATATAGTCCGCTTTTATACAAACTTTTATTTCTATTCGCAAATACGCCTCTTGCACCTAAGCCTGCACTAAGCTCGATTGAATTTCGCTGTAAAGTTGTATAGGTGCTTTTCCGCTCCGCGGTTAATGGTTTCTGGTTATTCAGCTTCAACCCGATATAAACATTTCCCGTATTTAAACCTCCATTAGGTACCGTTGCTCCACCGTTTGATACATGTAGAAATCCAAAACCCACCAATAAATCAGTGTATTTACTCAATGGTAGCTCCATTCCCAGGTCTGCTTTTATGGTTTCATTAACCGGATTGCCTAAAAACCTGTTTTTGGTATTATTGTAGTAATATTTATTCGTATAGCCCAAACCTACACCCGGGGTGAAATTAATTTTGGCCTTCCCAATTTTAAACAACTGGAAATCCATCTGTGCCACTAAACCATATACCTGCCCGAAAGCGTGGGCAGAGGTATCTTTCGTTCCTTTTAATTTGCTCAGGTCCCTGAAAATAAAACCAATCCCGTAAGATTTAGCACCGCTAACCCCAATCCATTTATCCGCATTCTGACTGATATCTTTAAAATAGGCCGCATCAAAGCCTGTAATCTGATCCTGAAACAAATGGCCCTGGTCACTATTTACATGCGTACCGAAAATAGGTTTAAAAATAATCGAATGATTTTCCGGTGCAATTTGTGCCTTCGCAAAAACGATACACGAAATAAGGATGATCAGGGATAGGGATAATTTTTTCATCAATTTTTACTAAAACGGTAAGCAAGGCTATAAAAAGCATAACGGTATCCGGTAGCACTGTTTTTAACTTCGTTCGAGGTAAAAGTAGCCGTATAATTGGCTGTCCACCTTGCAATGGCAAAAGTTAAACCCACCTGTGTGGTAAAAACAAAAGGTTTTGGTTTAAAAGTAATCGGTCCTTTATCATTCAGGAATAAACCACCCTGCAAACTCGAATCAAAAGCTACCGCATGTACCTGCGGGATAACAGAGAGAAAAAGTTCGTATTTGCGGGTAGCTTTATAAGTATTATTATTGCTTACCAAACTGTTAAATGCCGCAGATCCTTCCATATCATTAAATCTGCCCAAACGCAACATTGCGCCAAGGTTAGCTTTAGTAATTACGTTACCAACGGCTGCAGATGCAGTGCCCGTAACATCAAATACCTTATTGTTGGTGGTTATCAAAATTTTGTTGTATTCTGCGCCCAGGTTCAATGTCGGTTCGCTGTTTAAGCCGTATTCCCAACCTTCAATCTGGTTTTGGCCAACCAGTTTATGAAAAGCTTTCTGAAATTTTTCGCCCAGCGCATCTTTTCCCGTAACCCCAATCTGTGCCGAAACCTTTAGCATTTGTTCGTTTTTGTAAAACCGGCTGTAATTTGCCTCTCCATATAAGTATGCCGTAAAAGGCCTGTCGTGTAGAGCCGGGTTAGGTACGAAACTATAATACGGATTGTATATTTTTTGGCCAAGTTCAAAGCCGATAATCTCTTTACTTCTCCCTGCTTTCAGATTTTCTCCATTTAAAGCATGCCTGAATTTAATAAAAGCCCCGTTCGTATAATAGCGGTCGCTGGTGATATCGATATAAGCGTCGTTTTCAGAGATAATAACAAGCTCATTTTTAAAATTTTGAGCATAACCAATTTCTGCAAGGCCAATAAACAGCAGTGTAACGTATAATCTGAGCATCAATTTCATTTATAGGGCATTTTGAAGCTATAAAAGTATTAATTATTGTTCAAAATCTCTATACATAGCCTTTAGTTAGGCATATAACTCATTTTTTCCAGTAAAGCGGGTGTTGTGCTGCTATATAAGTTTGTCCCCGCTTTTCACTACAAGTCCTCTCCCGATTGAAAAAATCGGGATGTGGGCTTTCCGTTTCAATCGGGTTTAGTTGGGGCGGGGCAGAGGTTAAATACGAAGTTTCCAAAGGGCCTGTGCAACTGAAAGCTTCGCAAGTCTTCAGCCCAAACCTGCCCTAAACACGCAATCCTTCAAAAAGTTTTGCTTTGGGTAAAACTTTTTATTGCTGTAAACCATCCACTTACAATAAACCTTTCAATAATCTACACAATCCCTTTGCAGGTGTATTAATTTTTCCTACTTTTGCATCCCGCTTCGGAGGAAGGGTTTTAGTTGAAAGGATGGCCTGGTGATACGGAAAGCGATAATTATTTTAAAATAAATATTGCAGGAGAGGAAAAGATTGCTACCTTTGCAGCCCGGTTCGGAAGAACGGAAAGCCGGTTAAAGCTGGCCTATTGAAATAAAGGAAAGAGGAGAAAAAGAGATTAAAAAATAAAATTTATTTTATTTGGAAGTTTAAAAAAGATCCTTACCTTTGCACTCCCAACCGAAAGGGAAGGAAAAAAGTTGGAGCAGCGGATGTTGCGCAAACAACAAAACAAGATTGAAACGGGTGAAACACAGGTTGGACGAATAAGACCAATCGAAACTGAAACCGAAGATATATAAAGATCTGCCGCGAGGTTTATAGATCGATAAGTTCTTAAAAGAGATGTCAATGTAGCGTAGCGGGGTAATGGAGTACTGATCAAAGTACATGATTATTTTGCTTTATTTTAAAGGTGGTGTCTAACAGACAACATAAAAAAAAGAAGACTATTTTTAACAATAGTTAAAACTGGTCAGAATTGAACAAAACATTTTACAATGGAGAGTTTGATCCTGGCTCAGGATGAACGCTAGCGGCAGGCCTAATACATGCAAGTCGAACGATAGATGAGAGCTTGCTCTCATCGAAAGTGGCGCACGGGTGCGTAACGCGTATGCAACCTACCTTTATCAGGGGGATAGCCCGGAGAAATCCGGATTAATACCGCATAATATCATTTTATAGCATTATATTATGATCAAACA